>NZ_JBZYWF010000001.1:0-1036196 GCF_058932855.1 Pontibacter sp. LHS1 | reverse complement strand
GTCTGGTATTGATATTTTGCTTTGCCAGAATTGAATAGGAGGACCTCTAGAAGAGGTATGAACTCGATTCTATCATAGAGTTTTATTCTAAATGTCATTGCTTTTAATATAAACAAAGAAGGCTGCCCAACAAGGCAGCCTTCTTTGTTTATCTATATGTGATAAGGACTATCAAGTTAGCCTAATCAGGTCTTTTACCGGCGATAGCAGTCTTCAGTCCATCTAAAGCAATGTATTGGTTTGCTAGATCTCGAAGTTCCTCAGCTGTTACGCCTCTTATAGTGCTGATGTAGTTATTGTAATGCTCATAAGGTAGTTTATGCAGTACTATGCGCTTATACCGGTCACATTGCTCAAATATAGTAGCTATGTCATTTAGGAACTTGCCGAGCATGTAGCTCTTTACTGTTTGTAACTCATCCTCAGGCACCAACTCTTCCTGCAGTAGCTTAACCTCTTTACGGATTTCTTCTATTGTTTTGTCAGTTACTTGATAGTTGACGTCGGTGCCTATGAAAAATAAGCTGTCATATTCTTTCGGCGATATGGCTGAATAGATACCATAGGTATAGCCTTTATCTTCCCGAATATTGCGCATTAGCCTTGATCCAAAATATCCACCTAATATTTCATTGAGCACTACGAGCTTATGATAGTCCTCATGCCCGATAATTGGAAACTGTTTGCCTAAGCGTATAGAAGACTGTAGGCTTTCTGGCATCAAGACAAAATCTTCAGGCTTGTTAGTCACAATTGTAGGTGAAGTTATGTCACTTGCTGCTTTTGCTAACTGCAGAGTTGATATCTCCTTTTCCAGCAGTTTTTCCAGGTCTTCATCGATAGCGCCGCAAGCAAATACTTCTAGCTGGTCCGTGCTGTACCTGCTCTTATAGAAGTTTGCTATCTCTTCTTTGGCTATAGTATCTAATGCATTTTCATCGAGGCCAAACACATAGGGGTGCTTTTCACCATAAACCAGTTTTGTGAAGCTGTGGGTTGCCAGATAGTTATTCTTCTGGCGCTGCACTTTCAGGTTTTGCTGATTTCGCTTGCGAAGGAGTTCAAACTCCTCTGTCGGGAAAATTGGGTTTTGCAGGACATCAAGCACTAATGGCAGCAGCTCTGGTACATATTTGCTCAGGCAATAAAGCGTGAACTCCGATCGGTCGTAGCCATGGTTATTTTCAAAAGAGGCTCCGTAATAGGCTACCTTCTCAGCAATCTGCTTGGCAGTGTAATTCATACTGCCTTCAAAGAGCATCTTGCCCGTCAGGTCAGCTAGGCCGGGCTGGTCTTCGTACCACTTACCCGCCTTAAAAACAAAATCCAGCCTGATAACAGGCTGGGTTTCGCTTTTTATATAATGCAGTCTCGCTCCGTTGCTTAGGTGACTTACCTCAGCGATTTGTAGCGTGACTGCTTCTATTTCATGTATTTCTGGTGCTTTTGTTCTATCAAGCATTCTGTAATTAGTTTTTTAATCTAAGTTTAGCGACAAGCTGAAGCGTATGGTTTCAGCAAGAGGATTACCTCTTTCGCTTGGGATCAGGTAAGCCGCGTCAATGCCAAATTTCTGGTAACGCAAACCTACACCAGTTGAGATATATTTTCTGTTACCTTTCTCCGGGTTTTCATAAAAATAACCAAGACGAGCAGCGAACAGGTTGTTATACCAATACTCTACACCACCGGAGAAGTTGATTTCTTTTAGTTCTTCACTGAATCCACCTGGTGCATCACCGAACGAAGTAAAGATACCGCTGATCACTGTCTGTGTGCTGTCAGCACCTGGTGATGGTACCAGCAGTTTGTTGGCATCAAGCACAAAAGTTAATGAGTTGTACTGGTCAAGGTTATACGTAATAGCGGTACCTAGTTTCAGGTTAGTAGGCAGAAAATCTTTTTGGTCGCCATTGGTATAGGCAATCTTACCACCGATGTTGGAGATGTTAGCTCCCAGGCCCAGGTTCAGGTTCTGAGAAAGATCGCGATTATAGTATACGCCCACGTCCACAGCAGCAGTGTTGCCTGGCTGCGATTCAAAAGGCGTAGCGCCACCACCAATTGTCACGTTGCCAGCCAGGTTCGAACGAATAAAGCGGGCACCTATACCTAAGCTGAAGTATTCACTCAAAGCTTGTCCGTAAGCAACTGATAGCGCATACTCCTTAGGAGAGAATTCTGTGATGTCGTTTCCGTTGGCATCGATAAACTGAATATCACCAAGGTCAAAATACAGAAGCGAGGCAGAGATAGCGGATGTTTCAGAGAGCTTCTTATAACCCGAGAGGTAGCTGAGTGACATGTCGTCCACGATATTTCGCAGCCATGGAGAATAAGAAAAACTTACACTCATGTCGTTCTGCACAAAGCCCAGCTTGGCAGGATTCCAGTGTGGTGTGTTCGCATCAGGGCTGATGGCAACACCCGCATCGCCTAAAGCAGCAGAGCGTGCATCCGGAGCTACGGTCAAAATCGGAACGGCAGTAGTTACCGTGCGTGAGTCCTGGCCAATAGTAGATGTTTGTGCTGATGCAAAGTGCACTGAAAAGAATGCAGCCACAAATGCAGTGGCTTTTACAAGTAGATTTTTCTTATACATATAGAGGGTATTGTTGCAAAATCAAATATAGAAATATTATAGGATTTTACTAATTCAAGAGCACAAGTTTCTCAAATCTAGTGGCCATAGCTCCATCATATAGAGAACGTACAGTGATTCGGTAAACGTATACGCCGCGTGCTAATGTGTCGTTAAATTCGTCTCTACCGTTCCAGTTTATTTCAGATAAGTGCGACTTGCTGGCGTAACTGGTTCCTTGGAGCGTTTTTACCAGTTTTCCTGATACGGTAAATATCTGTATATGGATATCTAAATTTTCACCCGCCCTGTTATGGTCAAAATGAAAAGTTGTATTCGTGGAGAATGGGTTCGGGTAATTTAGTAACTGCGTGATCGTTAGTTTTTCGTTATTTGATACGATAAACTCCAGACGCTCCTCTGCTGAATTGTTATGCGTGTCCCAGGCTTTCAGCGACAAGGTATGCGGACCTTCTTTCAGTTCTTTGAATGGATAGCGTATAGAGCCGGACTGATAGCTGTCGCGGTCGGAGGTGTAGTAGTCATTGAGCACAATGGCTTGGTCGGTGCCTTCATCCAATATGGCGATCATCTCGTGGCCCGATCCTATACCTGCCGTGTTCAGCCCGTTCTCGTCGAATAGCTTTGCCAGTAGTACCGGGTTCTGGCCTGTCGTGCCGCCAAATACGAAAGACTCGTCATCCATGAACAGCTTGATAACCGGAGGCGTGTTGTCCATGGCTATACCTGAGGCAGTGCCTCCAATGACCACTGCAGTGTCAGCTCCCATGGCGTCGTGGACAGCACTGCTGGCGTAGAGGCTGATCTTGCCGGTACCATAACGGTAGTCGATGTCTTTGGGAACAACAAAGCTCAGCTCAAAAGCGCCTGACTTAACAGAGGCCTGTCCGTCATACACAATGTTCTCGCGCAGCTGAACTGGTAAAGGCTGGTTGCCGCCAGGTATAGCTGGTTCGCCTGTGCGTTCGGGTGTGTTGTCGCCCAGAGTGCGGCGGGTAATCGGTTTCTCAAAAACAGTGATGTGCAAAGAGCCATCAAAATCAGTATCAATGCTGCCGTCTGCAGCCGTTACCACGCCTTTCATGTTCACCTTTCCCAGGGCCCCAAGCGTATCAGAAACGGCTTGCCTACCATTGATCTGTGTGATTTGTGCCTGCAAGTGCGGATAGGCCAGTTGTTGCGAAGGATCAGCCAGCAGCGTAAAGTTTCGGTTATTTACACCTCTTGATCCACCTGTTTCTGTCAGGCTGCTGTTTTTGGTCAGGCGCATGACATCACCCAATCGAGGCATACGACCGTTTACCGGGCTGAAAGCCGCTCTATAGAAGTTGCGATTGAGTACCCGGTTGTCGCTGGAGAAAACGGGACGCGTTGTGGTAAGGAGGCCAATGGCACCACCTTGTGAATTTAGCAAAGCAAGTTCAGCACCAGAGGAGCGCCTCGGGTCATCGTAGCGGCCGAATTCGCAGGTGGCGGTAAGCAGAAAAGTCAATCGGTCTTTGTTTCTCCAGTTGTTTATTTGCGGCACCGTCAGGATCTGCTCCCAGGCCCAGCTGACTTCGTTGCCATGTCCGGTATAATTTAGGATCAGGGAGCCTTGTTCTACAGCTTTGTCAATGGCAGCAACGGCTTCGGGCGAACGCTGGCCGTTGGCAACGGCTTCCTGCGGGTATAAATCCAGGTATACCTTGTTGGGATTGTAACTGATGTGCTGGCGCTCCAGGTAGCTGCTCAGGAACTCGGCGTCGTTCAGGTGCTCGTTGTAGTCTCCGTCGTCAGCCACAAAAGTTACCTGACTGCGCCATTTCCCAAAGTGTCCCGGGCTGTCGTAAGCAATAATTTTGTCAACTATTGTCGCAGCTTCTGTCGTGGTCTTCACAGGTAGTCGCCCTATACCTATATCAAGCAGGTGGTCACCGGTGCTGTTCTCGGCCCATTCGCCCTCGTCCTCATCCAGAAAGCCATAATAGTCTTCGGAAGAGTAGCTGCTGATCGGGTGCAGCGATTGCCTTGACTGATATACAGGTACAAAGTTAGTGTTGTTGGTCAGTCGGTTTTTATAATCGTAAGACGTATCTCCAAAGAGCAGCAGGTAAATTACATCGTCGCCCTGCTTGCTGCTGCGGTTGTAGAGCATGCGCATGTAGTCGCGTATGGCCGTCACATCCTGAGCTCCTGAGGAAAACTCGTTGTATACCTGTGTAGTGGTAACAACTGCAACCTGCATGTTACTATGCTGCCGACGGTGCGCTGCCAGGCGATTAGCCTCCTGCAAAAAACGGGGATGGGTCAGGATAACCAGATCGAGGTTGCCATCGAGGTTGTGGCTGTGCAGATCCTGGTTGGTCACCCTCCCAAAAGCTGCTGGTTTCAAGCCTGTGTTGTTCCTGAATGCCACAAACTCCCTGAGCACATCAGTTGGAGCACTAAAAGTTAAGTCTGAGCCGGAAACGTTTGTTTGCTGCACGATAGGCCGCAGCGGATCTGTCACATCCCATACCTGGGTGGTAGCAGGCGTACCTGCCAGACGGAACGTACTCACTGGGCTGGTTAGACTAGCCACGGAGCGGAAAGTGGTTTGGTCTCCGTAAAGCCTGAGCTGGCGTTCGTAGTTAAGTGTCAGGTAATTCAGGAAACCAAGGGCAGTAGAGTTGCTGCCTGTGCTGAAATTGATCCCTACCTTGAGCTCTGTCGGTTGCCCGAGTAGCTGCTGGTTTAAGGTATAGGTGCTGATGCTGTTGACGCCTTCCGGATGGTAAGGAAACGTGCCGCGGCCACTGATAGTCTGTGTGCCCAGGGTATGGCCGTTCAGACGCAAGGTATAGGAGCTCTCAGCCGATGAGTTTGCCATCAGGAAAGCCGTGAGCCTTACCTCAGATCCCGGCACCAGACCCGATACAGGCAGGCTGATCTCGCGGGAGGTTGTAAAGGCGCTGAAGTCCTCCCCATACCATTCCCTGCCGGAGTACACCATATTCTTCAGATCACGCTCGTGGTAAAGGCGCTCGTTATAGCTCGTGATAGTCTGGCCTGAACCACTTGCCTGACCACGCTCGCTTACCCGGAGGCCTTTGCCTGCACCCACCCGAATAAAATAATAAGCAGTATCGGAGTAGATGTTGTGGCTGTGGTGAAAGGCGGGGTTGACACCTGTAGCTTGCCAGGTATGAGGGCCGTGTGCATAAAACAGTACATAGTCTGCCTCGTCGAAGCGGCCGTCGGCTTCTCCTGCTATCCAGATGGCATTCTCCACAAGATCGTCAGGGCGAGGTGCGCTGTTGGGCTGCGGGAGCATACCGCCTCCATTTCCAAAGAGCTGCAATGTGCGTGGGTCCAGCTGCTGTGCATTAATGCCAAGTGACTGCAGCAGCGCTCTGTCGATGCGGTGTATACCTGACTCGGTTACGCCAATCTTATACCAGTTGCCTGTGCTAAGCACCGATGAAGTGGCGAATTGGCCTTGGGTACCTTCAATGCTTTGGGTGGCGTTGCGATATGTTTTCCCTTGCTGCGTAGCCGCTGTATTTTCCTGTGCCCTTGCATGGGGCGCTAGCAGGCTGGGGCCAAACAGCAGACAGGTATACAGCAGCAACGAAATCCGCATGGCAGACTTAGGTAAATGAATGGATAAGAAGCTGTATAAATTTACAGAAGATTATCCTTCCAGCTAAATAGATAATCGATAATTGCGACTACGCAGCAAGTTTGCCTTATTTGCATAAAGCTTAATCTTCTGGTACCGCTATACCTTGCGCTAAGCTTGTGGTGACTTTAATCCCATACGCAGCACGCTATTGTTCCCAGCGAAAGGTTCAGGTGGTAGGGGCTTTCTTGAAGATGGACAACACGACATACAGCACGATGATCAGCGGTATAGCTGCGAATTTGGCGAGTGCCAGCAAGATGACAGAGATACCCAGGAAAACGAAGCGGATAGCATTGTCTTTCCAGGTCAGGTTCTTGAATTTGAGCGCAAACAGCGGCAGTTCCGCTACCAGTAGGTATGAGAATACCACCGTTACCACCAGCAGGAAGTAAGGATTCAGGATAACGTTATGGTACAAGTTGCCGGAGGTGGCCAGTATCAGCGGCAGCGAACCGATAAACATAGAGCAGGCCGGCGTGGGTACGCCAATAAAAGACTCCGCCTGCCGCGTGTCGATGTTGAACTTGGCCAGGCGCAGTGCCGAGAAGATCGTGATCAGGAAGCCGAAGAATGGCAGAATGTCGGCAGGTATACCTAACACAGTAGCCTCCGCTTGTGAAAGCAGCGCAAACATGATAGCACCCGGTACGGCTCCAAACGAAACCATGTCAGCCAGCGAGTCCAGCTGCTTGCCTATCTCAGAGTAAGCCTTGAGCACGCGGGCCAGCATGCCATCCATAAAATCAAAAATAGCAGCTATACCAATCAGGTAGGCCGCATATTCCAGGCGAAAGTTAAACGCAAAGTACAGCGCCAGGCACCCACAAAACAGGTTAAGACAGGTGATGGCGTTAGGTATGTAGTTCTTCATCCGGAAGGCTTAGCGCAGGAATGGGTTATACTTTTTTTCGTAACCGATGGTAGTTTCAGGTCCGTGGCCTGGGTATACCACTGTTTCGTCCGGCAGCGTAAATAGTTTTGTTCTGATGCTGTTGATCAAGGTATCGAAGTCACCACCAGGCAAGTCGGTACGGCCAATGCTGCCTTTGAACAATACGTCGCCTCCGATGCATACCTTGTCGGGTTCACTGTAAAACACCACATGGCCGGGTGCGTGGCCGGGCGCAAAAATAATCTGCAGCTCGGTATTGCCAAATTTGACCGTGTCGCCTTCCTTGAGGTAATTAGTCGAGGCTTCCATGCCGCTGTACATCTGAAAACCGTAGTTCGGAGCATATACCGGCACAGCACGCAGAATCTCCAGCTCTTTTTCGTTTATCTCCAACTCTACCTTGTAAGTATCAGCTACAAACTTGTTGCCCAGCACATGGTCGATGTGGCAGTGGGTGTTGAGCAGGCGCACCACTTTCAGGTCGTTTGCTTCAATGTAGCGCTTCAGTTCCTGCTGTTCAGCTTGCTCATAGCAGCCAGGATCTACTACCACGCATTCCTTGGTGTCGTCGTGCAGCAGGTAAGTGTTTTCCTGGAAGGGGTTAAATGTAAGACAGGTGATGTTCATGTTGTTCTCGTTCAGAGGGCGCATAGCCCACAAATTCGGCTTCTAAGTTACGAACTTCAGGCGTAAGTCGTAAATTGCCTGTATGAATTATGACTATATAGTAGTGGGGCATGGCATTGCCGGCGCCGCACTTGCCTATACCTTACGCAAACAGGGCCAGCAGGTGCTGGTGATCGACGAACCTAAAGCAAACTCCGCCTCCCGTGTAGCCGCTGGCCTGGTAAACCCAGTGGCTGGTAAGCGCTTTGCCAAGTCCTGGCTTGTTGACACACTGCTGCCTTATGCCGATAGCTTTTACGGTGAGTTGGAGACCCGATTCAAGCAGCAACTCTACATTCACAAACCCATCTACAAAGTATTCTCTACCATAGAAGAGCAGAACAACTGGATGGCCAAAAGCGCCGAAGGAAACTGGAGCGAATACATTGGCGCCACCTATACCCAAAGCACCGGCCAGGAGTCTTCTGTTCAGGACCAATTTGGCGGTATTATGATCAGGAAAGGCGGCTACCTGCGCATAGCCGATACGCTTGACCTGTTGCTTCAAGAGCTGCAGCAGGAGAATGCGCTGTTGCAGGAGCGTTTTAAAATGAATCAGTTGCAACTGACAGAGCAGGGAGTAGCTTACAAAAACATAACGGCCAGGCACCTGGTTTTCTGTGAAGGCTGGCAGGTGGTGCAGAACCCGTACTTTAAATGGCTGCCGCTGCAGCCTACTAAAGGCGAAGTGCTGGAGGTGCAAACACAGGATTTTAATCCGGAATGCATCTATAATAAAGCCGTTTACGTTGTTCCGGTAGGAGAGGGCCGCTTCAAGATAGGGGCCACCTACAACTGGCGTCAACCCGACGAACTGCCAACCCCGGAAGGCAGGGAAGAACTGAGCGAGCGCTTTGAGCAGATTACCACACAATCTTACCAGGTGAGCAGGCACTGGGCCGGTATAAGACCTGCCGTGCGCGACCGCCGTCCGCTTATGGGCCGGCACCCGGAACATGCGCAGCTGAGCGTGTTCAATGGGATGGGCTCCAAAGGTGTGCTGATGGCGCCTTACCTGGCTGATGTATTTGCCAAGGCATTGATTGGAGGGGTAGAAATACTGCCAGACGTACACATTTCGAGATATTATTCGTTATATTACGACTACATAAAACACCATAACCAAGAACTCTAAGCGCATGCGTTTCTCCATAAGGTTATTGTTACTGTTCCTGTGCTGCGTTGCTGCAGGCGAAGTGGCTATGGCCCAGCCTAATGTGCAGACCTTTGGCCGGAGCCGAATTCAGTATAAGAACTTCGACTGGAAGCTCTACAGCACCCAGAACTTTAACATATACTTCTATGCCGGCGGCGACCAGTCGGCGCGCAATGCGGCGGAATATGCTGAGCGCGAACTAAAGCGCATCACCAGTTTTATTGGTTATTATCCTTACTCCAAGATCACACTCATCGTGTATAACTCGATGACGGACCTGAAGCAAAGCAACATTGGTATGCAGCGCGACCAGTTCCAGACCGGTGGCGAAACGCTCTTTATCAAAAACAAGCTGGAGCTGGCCTACGATGGTACGCAAACAGACTTCAAGCGTGACCTGAGTTATCAACTGACCGAGCTCCTGCTCAACGACATGATGTATGGCGGCAGCCTGAAAGAGGCGCTGCAGAGCAGCTACCTGCTGCGCCTGCCTGACTGGTTTATCAGTGGCGTAGCAGCTTATACTGCCGAGGGCTGGAGCCTGCGCATGGACAACTATGTGCGCGACATGCTGATGGTCAACAGCAAAGCCCGCATGGAAGACGTACTGGCCCGCGACCAGGAGTTGGGCGGCCAGGCTGTCTGGAATTACATTGCCGAACGCTATGGCTATACCTCCATTCAAAATATCCTGAACCTGACACGCATTACCCGCGATACCGAGGTGGGCATTACCAGCAGCCTGAACATTCCATACAAGCGTTTCCTGCAGGACTGCCACAACTACTACATGCAGATCAACACCCGCGGCGAGAATCCGCTGGTGAGCCTGCCTGCCGAGAATAAAGTATTCCAGAAGAACAAAAAAGACAATCATTATACCCAACCTGTGCTGAACCCGGCCGGAACGCTGATGGCTTATGCCGAAAACGAGAATGGCAGCTATCAGATTATCGTGAAGGAGGTGGGAAGCAACCGCAGCCGTGTGGTGTGGAAGAGCGGGTATAAGACCGTTGACCAGCGCATCGACTACAAGTTGCCTGTGCTGGCCTGGCGTACCAATACCCAGCTTGGTTTTGTGGAAGCAAGGAGAGGCCAGATGGTGTTGCGGCAGATCAACTCTACCCGCCGGCGCTCCCGTATTCCGGTGTTTGACGACATACGCACCCCTGCCGTAACGCTTAACCAGTTTTCGCAGGTGCGTGACATGAGCTACTCCGAAGACGGCAGCACCCTGTTAATAAGCGCTGTGCGTGATGGACAGACAGACCTATACCTGCTCTCCAGCGGCGGGCGTATGCAGCAGCAGCTCACCAACGACATTTACGACGACATACAGCCGGTCTTCCTGAAGGGAGGAAGCAACAACATCGCTTTCAGCTCTAACCGCTTCGTGGACACAACAGGGCAGACAGCCACAGGTAGTTTTGCGAGTGTGGTAAACAATTACGACATCTTCCTGATGTCGCGTGACGGGGGCAATGCCCGGCAAATCACTTTCTCCATTGCAAGTGAGCTTCGTCCGCGCGCCACAGATGACGGCAACCTGGTATACCTGAGCGAAGAGACCGGTGTGCGTAGCCTGTATAGATATGATATTGCCACGGGTACTAGCCGTCCTATCACCAACTTCCTGCAGGATATCGAGAGCTATGACGTAGGAGGAAGTGCAAATACACTGGTGCTGACGGCCAGAGACAATGCCCGTAGCTTTGTTTACGCTTTCCCGACATTCAGTCCTACCACCCAGGACTCGCTCCCTAAGACCTCACGGCAGATCATACTGGAAACCCGCGCCCGAAGCGCCGCCGCGGCAACAACTGCTACCACACGCAAAATAGTGGAAGGCGCTACTACGCGGAAGAGAACGCCACGCCAGGGGGAGGTAGACATTGAAAACTACCAGTTTGAGAGCGATGCCAAAGAGCAGCAGGAAACCGAAGCAAAGGCCAAAACACAGGCCGCAGCACCGCAGCGTGCCCGTACAACTGATGGTGGCGTACCAATTGCAGGCCCTGTAAATTATGACTTGCGCTTTAGTGTGCAGGAAGTGATTACGTCGGTATACGCTGATCCGCAGCTGGGCTTTGGTATAGTGGCTGGCGTGAACATGAGCGACCTGTTTGAGAATCACCATATCCGGGGCAGCGCTTTTATCCGCACCGACCTCGAGACCAGCCGCATGTTTGCCGAGTACATGAACCTCAAAAACCGTTTCGACATCGGCTTACAGTACCGACGTGATGTGATCGTGGGGCAGGCTCCGGAGTTTCCGGGCTCTGTGGTGCGCTTCGGCAAACACGAGTTCTCTCCTACCCTGGTATACCCGCTCAGCTACAGCACCAGCATCCGCATGCAGCCCAGGTTTGTGAACACGCGCTTTACCTACATCAACAGTTTTGTGACACCAGACAGGATCGATTACTTCGGTGGCGGTAGTGTGGAGCTGGTATTTGACAACTCCGTGGTGCGGGGTGTGAACATGCTGGAAGGCACCCGCATGAAAGCAGGCATTATGAGCCTGAAAAACTTTGAGCACAGTTCTGAGAACTTCAGTAAGTTTTACCTGGATGTGCGCCACTACCAGAAAATTCACCGGCAAATCACGCTGGCAGGGCGCATCAACTATGGCACTTTCTTCGGCAATGCACCCAAAAACTTCCTGATCGGGGGCATGGACAACTGGCTCTTCGCATCAGAAGACGACGGCAACCCACGTGATGCGGTTGTGGTGAGAACGCCAGCCGACCTGTTTTACCTCGATTACACAACTCCGCTTCGTGGCTTCAATTTTAATGCGCGCCGGGGTTCTAAAGTGCTGCTGGCCAATCTGGAATTGCGTGTACCTATTGTGCAGTATCTCTATGATGGACCTATACCATCGGGCTTCTTCCGCAACCTGCAGTTCATCGCATTTGGTGACGCTGGCTCAGCTTACAACGGAACCAACCCATTCACGGGCAATAACTCCATTAATACCCGCGTGATAGGTGGCCGTATAGACCAGACCAACACGAGTCCGTTCGAGATCACGGTGATCAACTACCGTAACCCGTTCTTGTTGGGCTATGGCGTTGGCGCACGAACTACTTTGTTTGGGGTATACGGCAAGGTTGACATGGCCTGGAGCCAGGAGGACAATTCCCGCAGAGGACCTAAGTTTTACATCACCTTAGGTTACGACTTCTAACAGAGGCATGAACCGGAAAACCAAACGATTTGGTATTGGCTTTATTCTGGTGATCGGTCTGGCAGCCGCCTGGCTGCACATGGCCGACAAAAACTATGTGTACAAAGCTTTGTACCACAACTTTGCTGATATTGATGATCACCTGATCTTCCACCAGCGTAAGATCAAGGCTGCTGATGAGCCCCAGCCCTGGCCGCTTGCGACTAACTACAATCAGCTTACGCTGCCGCAGGAGTTGCAGCAGCTTCACAAGGAGCTAGAGTCAGTTGCCTTCGTAGTTGTGCACCGCGACTCACTTCTGTATGAACAGTACTGGGATGGCTATTCAGAAGAGTCGCTGAGCAACTCGTTTTCGGTGGCCAAAAGTATCGTGAGCATCCTGGTAGGTATAGCCCTGCAGGAGGGAGCGATCCAAAGTATAGACCAGCCGGTAGGGGACTTTTTGCCGGAGTTCAGAGAAGGAGCTAAGGCGAAGATCACGCTCCGGCACCTGCTCTGGATGAGCTCCGGTCTGAACTGGGATGAGTCTTATGGCAACCCCTTTTCGGTTACTACAGAGGCCTACTATGGGTCTGACTTGAAGAAAGTGATCCGAAGGCTGGAAGCGGTGGAGGAACCCGGGCAGGCCTTCTCTTATAAAAGCGGTGATACCCAGATACTGGCTTTCGTGCTGGAAGCGGCCACCGGCCAAAGGCTGGCAGACTATGCCGAAGAGAAACTGTGGCGTCCACTTGGAGCCGAGCAGAAGGCCGAGTGGAGCATCGACCATCCCCTTGGAAACGAGAAAGCCTATTGCTGCTTCTTTTCCAATGCCCGCGATTTCGCCCGCATCGGGCAGCTATACCTGCAAAAGGGGGGCTGGCAAGGTGATACCCTTGTATCGCCGGAGTACGTGCAGGCTTCGCTTACCCCAAGCGGCCTGACGGATGCCAATACCGGTGATCCTACCAGGCACTATGGCTACCAGTGGTGGTTACTGCCAGACTACAAAGGCCAATCCATCTTCTACGCACGAGGCATACTGGGGCAGTACATTATCGTTATACCTGAGAAAGAGCTTGTGATTGTGCGACTTGGCAAGAAAAGGGGCGAGCGCATCGACCGGCATCCTGCTGAGGTCATGGGTATGATCGATGCGGTAAATCAAATGGTACCTTAAGTATAAAATCCACTCAAAAAAGAGAAGGCTAGGACCGGAATTCCATCGCCATGTCAGGACCCCGCTGCCTGACCGGTTTTGAGCTTTTAACTTTCCGTCTGCGTATAAGTGAGGAATTATAGCTAATTTGCCGGAACATCATCTTATATAGTGCTTATGTTGCAGTCCATGACAGGCTATGGCAGTGCCCGCCTCGATACTGACCAGTATTCCATTAACGTCGAAATCAGATCGCTCAACTCCAAGGGTATGGACCTGTCCGTGCGCCTGCCACGCTTCCTGTCGGAGCGTGAGTACGAGATCCGCACCATGCTTACAAAAGCACTTGTGCGAGGCAAAGTGAGCATCTGTGTTGACTACGCCAGAAACAAAGCGCAGAAAGCCAAGAGCAACATCAATAAAGACCTGCTCAAAGCATACTACGAGGAGCTGAATGCGGCTGCCGATATGGTGGGCGGATCTAAAAACGACCTTTTCCGGTTAGCCCTGCACATGCCAGATGTGCTGCAACAGGACCAGGGCGAAGACGAGGAAGGCGAAGCCGACTGGGATACAGTACAGCCGCTGGTGCAGCAGGCGATCGAGAGCATCAACGCATTCCGGGCTGATGAAGGCAAGGCACTCACTGCGGAGATCATGTCCTACATCGATCGCATCCGGATACTGCTGGCTGAGGTCGAAAAACAAGACCCGGTGCGCATGGAGCACATCCGCAACCGCATCAAAAACCATATCACTGAAATATCAACCTCAGACCACTACGACCAGAACCGCTACGAGCAGGAGATGATCTACTACATGGAAAAGCTTGATATAGCGGAAGAGAAAGTTCGCCTGATCAACCACCTGCATTACTTCACGGAAACGGTTTACCTGCCGGAGCCTACTGGCAAGAAGCTAGGTTTCATTTCGCAGGAGATCGGCCGGGAAATCAATACGATCGGTTCCAAAGCCAACGACGCGGCCATACAGCACCAAGTCGTGGAAATGAAAGAAGAACTGGAAAAGATAAAAGAGCAAATCAACAATATTCTGTAGCAAACCTGCTACCGAGCTAACTTAAAGCAGCTGCCCACACAGGTAGCTGCTTTTTTGTGATCAGTAGTTGAGGTAGCTTGGCAGAGGGTTAGTGTTTGAACACTCGCTAACAAAAAGAAGCGGCGGATAATTTTTTTGAAATTTTTTTCAGTTCCGGATACACATTGTTATTGCAACCCAGTTTCATAAGCATCCTTAAATTCTTATATAATTTATATTTAATGTTTATTATTTCCGAAACTTTTCCAGAGGGTTAAAAATGCTGTTAAAACGCTGATTTTCAGAATGATTAGCCTGTTGCATGGCTGGTTGTTTTCATCTATATTTCGTCATGTTTAACTATAAAAATATATTTTAATGAAAACAACACGCTTACTTTCGCTCCTGGCCCTAGCGGTCATGTTTGGTTTCTCCTCTTGCCAGAAAGAAGAGGCAGAAGTAACAGCCAATGAGATCTCACCCCTCACCATGGCTAAAATCTCAGAGATGGGTTTCAACACCGACAATGTGCAGCGCACCGAGGGCGGCTACATTGTGGAGGGTGACATCTTCTTCTCTGACAGCGACCTGCAGACCTCTCCTGAAACCACTGCCCTGCGCGTGGGTGAGGAGGAGCAGTACCGCACCAACAACCTGGTAAGCGTGGGCTCCAGTCGCACCATCAACGTGGCGATCACCACCAGCCTGCCTTCTTCCTATGTGACGGCGCTCGACGAGGCCATCCGCCGCTTCAACGCTGAGAACCTGCGACTGAAGTTCCGCCGCGTGTCCTCGGGCTACAACATCCTGGTGTCGAAGGCGCCAAGCGGCTCTTCTTACCTAGCCTCTGCCGGTTTCCCTTCCGGTGGCAACCCCTACAACGCCATCCGCGTGAACTCCGACTACCTGGGCTCTAATCCGGGCACCAACTACCTGGCCACGATCCTCGCGCACGAGATAGGCCACACGATCGGCTTCCGCCACACCGACTACATGAACAGAGCCTACAGCTGCGGCGGTTCGTACTACAACGAGGGTGCCTCTACAGTGGGTGCTGTGCACATCCCGGGCACACCGACAGGAGCTGATCCTAACTCCTGGATGCTGGCCTGCATCGGCACTGGCGTGAACCGCTACTTCAACTCCAACGACAGAACAGCTCTGAGATACCTGTATCAGTAATCCGGAGCGTTCAACTATGGTCTGAGAAGCACAGTTCCCGGCAGGGAGCTGTGCTTTTTTTGTGCCTATTCTCAAGCACAGCAGCGAGGTATAGGTATAGGTATAGGTATAGGTATAGGTATGCGGTTTGATAAGGATGGCTGGGAATCCGGTCGATGCTGGGATTTACCTGATCAGGACTGTTAAGCCCTGCAATTTCAGAGCTTACTGCAACACCATTTTACTCGACAGGACTTTCCCTTTTTCATTGGTAAGGCGGATGATGTAGAGCCCGGGGGGAAGGCCTTTCGTCTGCAATTCCTTCAGCATCCCTGTTTCCTGCGATTCCTGTACAAATCTGCCCAGGCGATCAAAGACCTGAACTTTTACCGTTTCGCTTTCCACAGCTACAAACACAGTCTCGCCTGCTGTTGCCGGATTAGGGTATACCTGTACAAAGTTCTTCGGAGTATGAATTACCTTCTCCTCCTGGCTATATATCATTTTGCCATCGGTTGTGGTGACACTTGCCCGGTACACATTGCGGCCAGGGATAGGACTTTCGTCTATGAACTGGTAGCGTAGGCTGGATGACGGGGTACCGGCGTGAATAGTCTTAAATCCGTCTTTTTCTAAGCGCTCCAGGCGCAGGTATGCCAACTGGTGCGTGGTGCTGAGGCTTAGGGAGAAGCGTGCCACATCAGGAGTCACTAACTGGCGGGGCTGAAAGTTACTGATGTAGCAGGGGGATGTCTCAGCCTCGGCAGTGATGCTTCGGCTGTAGGTGGCCTGGATGCCCTGAATGAGCGGTGCCATTGCCAGGTAACTGCCTTGGAGTAAGCTTCTGTCTACTATAGCAAGGGTGTCAGTTGTCTTCAGAAGCGGTTCCAGATGGGTAGCACCTAACTGGAATAGCTGATACTCCTGGGCATTGGATTGTCTGGACCAGTGCAGCATCACCTGTTCCTCGCAGTTAAAGCCGATCCGTAGATCTGCTGGCCGGGCCAGGATGAACTCATCTGTTTGCAGGTCTATACCTTTGCTGAGCATGCGGAGCTGTGCTAATGCTGCTGTGTCCGGGGTTTGCCAGGTATAGCTGCCCTGCCCCAGATCTACACCTTCGGCTATAGTATACCAGGTATCAGAAGCCTGTAGGCGGTACTGCAGTGTGCCTGTTCCAGCAGTAGTTGTGCCAGCATGCCAGGCAAGGCGGTTGGGGTGTCCGGCTGTGAGGGTAGAGGCGGTAACAGGGTATAGCCATTCCATGCCCTGCTCCAGTTCATACACCAGGCTGAACTCCTGCGGTCCCAGTGGTACTTTATAGCCGGTCACTTGCAAGGTATAGGTGCCGGCTGCTGGTGCTTCCAGTGTGATCTGTTCTACGTTGTTCAGGCGGTCGATGCTTCGCCGTGCTGGTCGGTGCAGCGAGTCGGGATGTGGGTAAGTGCTCAGTACCCAGGGCCGCCAGTTCTTGCCCGAGGAGGTATGGCGCAGCACCAGATCCAGGTCGTTTATAAGCGCACGTTCGGCATTAGGATCCGCTTCAGGGTCGTGCCATACCAGGGTTGCCTTCAGCTGGCGTACCCCTGCGGGTACTTTCAGCTGTATGCTGCGGGATTGACCTGTTGCTACAGCATCCAATTTGAAATGCTGCGCTTGTATGGTTCGAAGCGCCCCGAGTGCATCGGCATTGCCAAATCCTGATACAAAATCAGGTCCTGGGCTGCCTACTTCATCGGCACTGTTGATCAAAGCTGCTTTCACCAGTGAGGCTGGTGGCAGACTGCCATACTGTGCCTTGTAAGACTGCTGCACTAGCAAGGCTATACCTGAAACCACAGCGGCGGCCTGTGAAGTGCCCCCGGCACCATGCGCTACCAGTTCAGGTTTGATGCGGCCGTCATAAGCAGGACCTCTGGAACTGAGCATACCGACCTGCCCATCCGGGTCTAATGCTCCTACGCTCAGCGTGTTTTTGGAGGTCTTGAACTGCCCTGTCAGGTTGGCTATACCTGGTAGGTTGGCATAGGTACCGCTTGTTTCAGATTTGTCACCACTGTTGCCCGACGAAAATACGTGAAGCAACTCAGGATGCTGATAGCTCAGTTGGTCATAGGCCTGCGCCTCCAGGCCATAGTAGTTCTCCACACCCACACCATAGGAGTGATTTTGCACGCTTATACCTTGAGTCAGCAGTGTCTCGCTCTCGTCAGGGAACAGCTCCTCGAAGCTTGAGTGCGCGATAAGGGTATGCTGCGTCACACCTTTACCATTCGGACCGGTATTGCCGGCGCCTGCTATCAGGGTGGCCATAGTCGTAGCGTGCGGACTGCGGTTGCCCTCCATTGACTCTGGGTCAATAACACGACCTTGCAGATCAATGTCGTCCGGATCAAAGGCGTATTCCTTTACCGACACCGCCATGCCTTGCCCGGTCAGCTCTGGAAATTCGGCCTGAGCCGCATAGATGTTGTTCACCACGAAGTCAGCGTCTCGCAGCTCCAGCTCCTCTATGGCCTGGCGGTTGGGCTTGTCTATGTACAGTACTTCAGGGGAGTCAGCCAGCTGCAGTAATTGAGCTGGGTTGAGGCCGCTTATCAGCAAAGTGTTGGGGCGCTCGCCTTGCTCGGATACCGTTGCGTCTAGTCGCTGCTGCTTCAGCCAGGTATAGAACCGCTCTTTGTCCGATACTCTGATGCGGTAAGAAGCACTTGGAAGTTCTCTGGAGAGCTGTTGCAGGTGAGGCGCCAGTTTGCGGACTGCCTGTATGGGAAGTGATGGTTCTGCTTGTTGTGCCTGGAGGTGGAGCGGGAGAAGCGCCAGCAGGCAAAGCACTGGTACCCAAAATGTTTGTTTAAGTTTGTAGCGTGGTGGCATAGAGCAGACGTAAGAGTAAAGCTCAGTTTCTATCTTGGTAGAGTAGCACTAAAGCTAATCAATAGCTGCCATATAGGCAATAGCTAATAAAGCTGGATTTGTTGAAAATCAGGACTATACCAGGGAAGAGGCAGGGCTGTTAAGTTCTAGCAAATTCTCCCCTTGAGGACTACCGAGAACGTGAGTTCGAAGGTAGCGAGCGTAGCTCTCAGAGGGGTGTTAATTGGAGCAGGTAAATTTCAAATTGGCCATGATTAGCATTTTAGCACCGAACTCACACCCCTATAATCCCCTCAAGGGAATACTACAAAGTAGAACTTAACACTCTTGGCTGGGAAGGGGGACGCAGGGAGAATATACTGGCGTAATCTACATTTTGTAGATCCACTTGAAGAGCAGGATGCCGATTATGCAGCCGATGGTGTTACTGAGTACGTCGATGATGTCGCCCTGGCGGCCAGGTATAAGGAAGTGCTGCAGCAGCTCGATCGCGATGCCGAACATGGAGCTCACAAAAAAGGCTGTGCGGATGGCATAGTGCTGCACACGCGGGAAAGTAAACTGTTTTTTCAGACCCACTGTCATCAGGTAAGTGAGTACGGCAAACATGAAGGCGTGCGCAAATGAATCAAAAGAAAAGATCTCCCAGATCGAAAGGGAGGGCATAGAAGAGGAGGGCAGCAGCGTCAAAACCATGATCACTGCTGCCCAAATAATGGTAAAGAAATTATACCTTAGGATCAAACCTGCTTCTATACGTTCAAGATTACTGACCGATTACTTCGCGGTAGCCTTCAACCGTCAACAGGCCTTCTACTTCGCTAGCGTCGTCGATAGACATTTTGATGATCCAGCCGTCGCCGTAAGGGTCAGAGTTCACCAGTTCAGGGCTACCGTCCAACTTGTCGTTGAACTCCAGCACAGTGCCGCTCAGTGGGCTGAACAGGTCAGATACCGTCTTCACGGCCTCAACTGTACCGAACACATCGTTCTGACCAATCTGCTTGTCCACCGTGTCGATGTCAACATAAACGATGTCGCCCAGCTCGCTCTGTGCGAAATCCGTGATGCCTACGTAAGCTACGTCGCCTTCTACGCGCACCCACTCGTGGTCTTTGGTATACTTTAGGTTGTCAGGTAAATTCATTTTTATCGCTTTGGGTTAATGATGTCCAAAAATACGGTCTTTTTCGCAATGCCAAAAATTATTGCAGACTAACACGTAGCTGTACTCCACCTTCCGACACACTGTTACGGAACGAAGTAGAAATTTTAGGGTCGGACACGGTGCGCAGCAGGTAGAACTGGATGTTCACGCGCTGGCTCAGGACATAATCCACGGTTGGCCGCAGCTGCACCTGGCGGGTACCATTTGTGATCTGGTTCTGGCTGATCTCGTTGCCCTGATCGTCCTGCGCAATGGCCCGCTGTACGGTCTGGTTGTCACGCACCGACATGTCCATGCGCACGGTTAGTTCATTCTCCAGCGTGCGTCGCTCACCACCGATCCGGAAAGGTATACGGAAGTTCGTGGTGCTATACCCGAAGCCGAAGGTATAGTCCTTCACGTTAGTCTCGGTTACCTGGGCGTTGGTGAGGTTAAGCGACAGGTTACGCTCCAGTCTATACCCGATGCGACCGGTCAGGTTGGTGTTGGTACGGAAGTTCACGCCTAGCAACTCCAGTCGCTCCTGTACTGTGAGTTGGTTTACGATATAGTACGGAATCAGCTGCCCAAACTCGTTGGTACGGGTTGGGTAGTCACCCGGACTGTTCTCGTAAGCCAGCGAAGTGGTGAAGCTGGTCACGTTGTAAGTGGAGTTATACGAGTGCGTCAGGTTGACCTGGCTGAACCAGCGTTTGAAGAAGGCAAGCTGCGACAGGCCATTGTAATCGATGCGCCAGTTAGGTATAGGCATCCGCTTGACAGGATTGCCGCCTTTGGCCTGGAAACCACTGGCATCACGCCCCTGGTAAGCGTACAGGAACGACTGCAGGAGCACGTCCTGCGAGTTCAGGGTATAGCCTGAGTCACCGGCTGCCGCATTGGCATTGGTGAGGCGCTCACGTATCTCGTAGCGGTTACGGATAAAGTTGTCAAAAGCAGCCGAAGTGCCCCCCGCAGTAGACTCGAACATAGTGCCCAGTGCTAAGAAGGAAGTACTGAATGAACCGGTGTTGATCGGGTTCTGGCGCTCGTTCACAGTGCCAATGTTGCCGAAATCATCAAACTGCTTGCGGTAAAACACCTCCTGTATTTCGGACATGTTGCGCCGTGCGTCGAGCTGCAGGTTAAAGTTGCGGAACGGCTCCATGTTAGCTCTGGCCGTCAGCGTCTCAGTATTGATGCCGCTGAAAGGCGTGTTCAGGTACTGACTACTGTCGGTATACCAACCGTTAGTGAAGGCACGGTTATACAATTCATCCAGGTCATACTGGCGACCGAGTACAAACGGTAGGCCTGGCGCATCAAAGCCATCGTCAAAGCCAAACATTTTGGTACGCGGCAGATAGCCGGGCATCATGGTGCCCTGGTTTTGCAGGTATGTGAAGTTCACCGAGCGGGTCATCATCAGGAAGCGGGCCAGTCCCTTAGCAAACTTCATCTCCGATTGCTTACGGACAGCTGTATCGCCTGGTGCCGGTACAGGTGGTCTGCCTTGCTGCGGCGTCGGGCTGTTTACGTCTTTCAGGAACTTCACCTTGTTGTAGAGCTTCACCATATCAAAGCGGCCGTTCACGCTAAACTCGGTGTTGTTCTCAGCCGTGTTACCCAGTCGGAAAGGCGCGTCCTGGTTCAGGGCTGTAGAGCCTGCCGTCCAGATGTACGTAACGGCATAGCGGGTTTCGGCACCCAGCCAATCGGTGAGCGGGAATTTCTCGAAAGGCACCTTGTAGTTGGCGGCTACCAGCTGGTTGAAGTTCGTGTTACGGCCGAAGTTGCGCAGGTTGTCCCAAATCACTTTGTTCTTGTAGCGCAGCGAGTCCACATCGCGGTTGATACGATAATCCGGTTCGTCTACCACGGCACGGTTGGTAGCAGTGTAGTCCAGTGACAGGCTCTTGCTGATGTCCCACTTCAGGTCGTAGATGCGGTTGAAGAAGAAGTATTTCTGGAACACTGGCTCTATACCTCTGGAGGTGATCAGGCCGGAACCCGGATCGCGGCGCTGCAGGAAGGTCTCGTTATACCTACGGTCGAGGTCGGCGCGGAAGGCAAAGCGGCTTGGTAGCGGCGTAAAGTTCAGGTCTTTGATCAGGCGCATGTACGGCGATTTCAGTCGTTCGCTTTTGGCGAAGAACTCGTAGTTGCGCGGTGTGTTGGTATAGGTATAGGCCACCGCTCCTGTATAGGTGCGGGTAAAGTCGCGATCCGTCTCAATGTTGGTGAACAAGCGCTCAGCGTAGGAGTAGGAGAAGGACAGGTTCTCCACGTCGTACGGACGCACCTTGGCCTCCGGATTCGTCCGTTCTTTTCGGACATTCAGCAAGCTCACACTTTTCCGGGTCTCTCTGGTGCTCACTTCCCGCCTGTACTCGCGCTGCGCTTCGTCTGTCTCATACCTGGTCAGCGACTGCTCCAGCGGCACATCTTTGTCGAGCGGGTCAAACTGCGGGGCACTGTTCATAGTGCCGTACTGCACCGATACCGGTACTTTTATACCCAGCTTTTCTGGCAGGAATTTGTCTGCCACAATGTTGGCACTTACGTCAAATACGGCGGTGTTTTCGCGGGCTCGCTGGGCGATCTTCTGCTGCAGGGCTCCAAAACCGATGGTGGTGTAGCTACCGGTTGCCGTGATGTTGGCAAAGTCGGCCAGTTTGGTGTTGAGGCGGGCGTTCGCAGCCCAGCCTGAGTTGTTCCGGAAGTCCGTCACACGCAGCTCGTTCACCCAAATGCAGACCGATTGCGGACGCGCATCTTCGCCCGGTACAGTAGGGTTACGCACACCGATCATCACACTCTGCACTTCACTGAAATCCGGGTTACCTACCACACGGATCATCTTGCCGCCTTCGAGCATTACTTCGAAAGGACGTCGGTTGTCCCAGCCACCGATAGTTCTGTTGCGCTCTACCTTTGCGTTTACAAAGTCTTCCAGGGCAACATCAATCTCATTTTCAGCAAGCCAAATACCTTCGCGACTGGTGGTGCCAAGCGGCGTGAGCTTAAGCGGCACCACGTACTCGTAGTAGTTCTGAGTATAGTCTGTACCAATTCGCACAAAGGCCTGCACATCATCATCACGGGTATTCGGGTCGCGGGTCTGGGCATGCAGGAACAGCTTGAGGCGCTTGTAGATCAACATGTCGATGGACAGGTTCTTGTACACGGCCTTGGAGAAAGAGTCTTTCAGGTCCTCCACGCATAATTGCATGGCCTGCTCATTCTGGCGGCGGTTGTTGGTCGCGGCATAGTCGCGCAGACGCTCTATGCCTGGCGGCATCACATAAGGGATGATCGTTTCGTCATTTGCGGTTTCACCATTCTCCTCCACGTTCACTGTCGATACTGTAAACGAGCGGGCATCGTCCGTACAATTCAGGCAAGGATTACCATCGGTGATCGGCTGCAGGAAGGTACGCCACTGGTTCGCCACAAACTGGAACTGCACAAAGCGAAGCACCACCGGGTCGGCAAACTCGGTCATGTACATACGCATGAAGCGGATCGACTTAAAGCCGCTGATATTACCCACATTGCCCGTTGGCTGACGTACCGGCACGCGGAACTGGTACCAGGTTACATTGTCACCCGTTCTGGGCTCCACGATCTTGTCCACGATGTAGTTCTGGCCCACGTTCATTTCACCCGGCTGCAGTCGGATCTTATACTCGTAGTACTGCTCCAGGTCGCTGATCACGTTGTCGCGGTTCAGGTCTTCCTTGTCCGGGAAAGCATAGTTAGAGAAGCGACTCTGCTCCGGTGAGTTGCCCTCCATGCCGTTAAAGCGCTTGTAACGCTCCAGAATGCCGGCGTTCTGCTGGTCGTAGCTTTCATCAAGGTGATGCAGGAAGTTGTCGGCAGAAGGGTCGGAGAGGACATTCTGCGGTGCTCCGCCAGGTATACGACCCAGGAAAGTGTTCTGAAAAAATTCACGCTCTGCGTTATCACCTAAACCATCCAGCCCTATATCCTGGAAGGCACGGGCTCCAGGCACAGCCGAAAATGCATCTGTCAGGAACTGCTGCGTTGTTACACGACCCCATTCGGTGGTTTGCAGGTTTTGGTTATCGGTAGCGGAGGTTGGCAGGCCGTTTTCAAAGGAGTAGCGGTTGTCTTTCAGGATATCCTCCGACACATTACCTAAGTTGATGACAAGTTCACCGCCTTCGTTGCTCACGATCGGGTTGCCGTTCGCATCTTTTCGTCCGTTCGGTCCTGTCAGGAAGGGATCCATCAACCAGAACTCCACATACTCCACGTTGGCATTGTCAAAGTCTGTGTCGAATGTGATCTCACGGCTTATACCGCCCCAGTTTTTGCGTGGGTCGCCCTGCAGCCTGCCCTGTGCGTCCAGGTTCGGGTTGTAGTTGTACTGCCCGCGTTCCCGTGGGTAGTAGGCCATGTCGAAGGTATACTCGTAGGCGTTGGCAATCTCACGGTCACGGCCCGGGAATACCTCATAGCGAGGCACAGGGCGCACGTAATGGTTCCTTAGTTCCTCGTCGTTGATATTACTTGGCCGCAGGCCTTCGCTGTCGCGGTAAAAAATCTGGTCGATGGTATACCAGGCCACACGGGCACGGTTGTAGCCGTAGCTCAGGTCGTCGCCTTGCGCCAAGGGGGCAGGAGTGGCTGCTAATCGCCAGGTTGTGTTGTTGAAGCCGCCCAAACTGAATGGCGTTTCGGCTCCTTCAAAGTCATCCAGGTATGAGGTGCCGTCCTCGTTCACCGGCGACTTGGACGGAGATGGCACCAGGTGCGCAAACTCACCGCTGAAGGTCACGCTCGACGGCACTTTGGTCTGGATGAACGGTATCATGTCCGTCATCTTTGTCAGGAAGCGTGACTCTCTGTTGAAGTTCACATCCAGACCATAGATCGTGTTGTTGGTTGGCTCGTCGCCGATGCTTACGCGGTTGATGTAAGGCCTTTCGTTCAGGTGTAGCACCGTACCACCCAGGTTCAGGTCGTTGTTCACGCGGTAGTCGAAGCGGGCGCCCAGCAAGGTGCGGGGTTGTATGTTGAGCAGTTCGGCCTTCTCGTAAGTCACGCGCAGGTCACTGGCCGATGCCATGTAGCTTGGGTTCAGGATCTTGATGCGGCCCAGGTCATAGAACACCTGGTAATCGGTGCCTTCCTCGAGGCGTGTACCACCCGAGTATACCGCCACCGAACCCTCGGCAATGCGGAAGCCTGGCAGCATGATCTCATCTGTAGAGCTGGCCTGGAAACGACCTTTGAGGAAGAACTTCGCCTTCAGTGTGTTCTGCTGCGCATCAGTTTGGGTTTGTTCATAGAGTTCCTGGAATACGTAACGTTCGATCAGATCCTGCCGCCCTTCAAATTGGCTGGCCAGGTATGAGCCAAACGGCTCCACGACAGGGAAGATGATGCGCCCTGTCTCGGGGTCAATCGTTATACCTTCCAGGAAGTCAAAATTGCCGTCGCGGGGTTTGTCATTGTTCGTGTTCACATTGTCGAGGTTGAACACCTCGATCAGCGGTGTGTTCTGGATCGGGCTCGGCTCTTTTAAGCTGGTGATATCAACGCCCGTCTCGTCATCTTTGTAAACGATCTGTAGCTGGAAGTTCTGGCGGTTCACCTGTGTCGCATCCAGGCTGTAGACGTTCTTCATCATCAGGTCCCAGGTCGGATACTCCAGCGCCGGGTTGGTCGCCTTCAGCAACTTCATGTGGATCACCTGGTCATCGCGCAGGTTCTGGTAGTCTTCCATCAACTCACCTACCTTGTAGGTCTGGCCGTTGTAGGTATACTCAAAGGCTACACCCAGCACCTGGTCAGGCAGTAGGGCGGTGGTAAGCGAGATGTAACCTAACTGCGGGTTGAACTTGTACTCTCGCGGGTCCAGCCTGCGGGCACGCACATGCTCAAAGTCAATGGCTTTCTGCAGACCCAGGCTCCTCAGGTATGCGTCTACCTGGTCGTTGTTACGGGCGCTGGGGTTGTTGGAGATCAGGCCATACAGGGCGTTCGCATTGTTAGCGGCCGGAGCCAGTGGGTTTCGTTCAAACTGATCTCTGAAAGGGTCAGCCTCGCCCAGGTCCATGTAAGCGACCATGTTACGCAGGTTTTCGGTGCTGCGGTTGTTGTTGGTCACGTACAGCTCCAGGCGGCGGATCACAATGCCGGAGTTCACCAATGGCAGGTTCTGCAACGTGCGGTCGTAGCGGCCCCGGAAGAACTGTGACAGGAAGAAGTGACGATCACGGTCGTAATTGTCTGCCCTGATCTCGAATGGCTTATTTTGCGCTCCGTTCTGAATCACCACCTCGTCGTTGCGTCCGCGCACGTTGGCGGCGATGGTGGTTACGCCCAATCGGCCGAACTGCAGCTGTGTTTTTAGACCGAACAGGTTCTGGGCACCGGTGATCAGCGAGTTGTTGAGCGGCAGACTCACGTTACCGGCCTCTATCTTGCGGATGATCTCCTCCTCAAAACCGGTATAGTCCAGCTTCATGTTGTTCTCAAACTCGAAGTTGGCGTTGTTATCCCAGTTGAAGTTCAGGCGCATTTTCTCACCGATCTTACCCACCAGGTTGAGCGAGATGTTCTGGTCGAAATCAAAGTCACCGGTACGCTGCTGACGAAGGGGTATAGACGGGTTCTCGTTGCGGTTAAAGCGTGCTCCAAACTTCAGGTTGACGTTACCGTTCGGCTGAATGTCCACAAAATTGCCTCCGAACACACGGTCAAACACCGGGCTGATGTAGATCTTGGGTACCAGGCGGCGACCGCTTACTACGCTTTCACCATCCAGCCCAGCGGACTTGCTGCGCCAGTAGTCGCGGATGGCCTGTTGGCGCTGGTAGCGTGAGTACTCCTCCCACGACATGGTGGAGGGCAGACGGTAATCCAGTTCGCCCATGCGCTCGTTGATGTTGTACTGCTGCAGGCTATCGTCAAGCTGTATCTCAAGCTCAATGTTGGACGGCTGGCCCAGCAGCAGGGGCGAGGAGCTTGGTCGGGTACCAAAAGGATTCCCAAGCCGATCGCTCGGCGTAAAAGTCGGGCGGCGGCTTGGGATGTAAGGTTGGAGCCGGGCAGAGTCCTGCGGAATGGTATCCTGTTGGAAAAAATCTGAAAAAATAAGGGTTTGAAACCTGCTGTGTGAGCGCAATGCTGCGGCCTGCGACCACCATGCCAGCATAGTGATAGCAGCAACCGTAGCAAACAGCAGGCTGTTTTTTTTACTTTTCCAGATCAAGTTGGGCTCTACCGATTAAGAAGACTTTAAGGCAAATTTTATTAGTTCCTCTACGCTCAGGCTTCTGTCTTCGCGCTTGATGATTGCATCGAGCGTTTTCTCTGCCACGTTTTTGGCAAAGCCTAGTGTAACTAAAGCTGATAACGCTTCTGCACGTACTGTATTGTGTGCAGAAGCCGGAACTGCTGTGCTACCAGCCAGCATGGTTTCTTTCTTTATTTTATCTTTTAATTCCAATATGATGCGCTGCGCGGTTTTAGCCCCGATACCCTTCACATGCTGGATCGTGCGCACATCCTCCCGCACAATGGCCTGCTGCACCTCGTCTACCGAAAGTGAGGACAAAATCATCAGGCCTGTGTTGGGACCTACACCCGAAATAGAGATCAGGTGCAGGAAAGTATCCTTTTCGGCAGCCGTCGTGAAGCCATACAAGGTATGGGCATCCTCTTTGATGTGCAGGTAGGTATGCAGCTTGCAGCGCTCTCCCTCAGGCAGTGAAGAGTACGTGCTAAGGGAGATCTTGATCTGGTAGCCTATGCCATTGACATCTACGATGACATAGGTCGGATCTTTCACAGCAAGCTTACCGTCAATGTACGCAATCATCTATATATGTTTATTATTATAGTTTTGAGCATCTACGACAGCAATGGACACCATGTTAACGATTTCACGGATGGAGCTGCCCAATTGTAGAATATGCACAGGTTTGCGCATACCCATCAGCACTGGTCCAATTGCCTCAGCACCACCTATTTCCTGTAGCAGTTTATAGGCAATGTTGCCTGATGTCAGGGTCGGGAAAATAAGTGTATTCGCTCCTTTATCAGCCAGTTCGCTAAATGGATAATGCTCTTTTAGCAGGTGGCGGTTCATAGCCGTGTTCGCCTGCATTTCACCATCTATCAGCAGGTCCGGGTAGCGCTGCTTTGCTTTGCGCACCGCCTCGGCGCCTTTGTTAGGTATATCACCCTGTACCGAACCGAAGTTAGAGTATGACAAGACAGCCATACGCGGCTCGGTGTCGAAGAAACGAACAGCACGGGCAGTCAGGCCAATGATGTCCACCAGTTCGTCGGCAGTTGGGTTCACGTTCACGGTGGTGTCGGCGAAGAAGTACGGCTCTTTTTTGTTCAGGATGATGTACATGCCCGCTACCTTGTTAATGCCTTCTTCCACTCCAATGATCTGCAGCGAAGGGAGAATAGTCTTAGAGTAGTCCCGGGTGAGACCAGAGATAAGTGCATCCGCTTCGCCTGTCTCCAGCATCATACTGCCGAAGTAGTTGCGGTCACGCATCTGGCGACGGCTGTCAAACAAGGTTAGGCCTTTGCGCTGCCGCTTCTGGTACAACAACTGGGCAAACTCCTCACGTTTCTCGTCTTCCTCATAAGGGTCGATGATCACACAGTCGTGCAGGTCTAGGTTGGTTTCCTCTATGATAGCAGCGATGCGGGCTTTGTTGCCCAGCAGGATCGGGTTGGCAATGCGCTGCTCCTTTACGATCTGGGCTGCCTTCAGGATCTTGTAGTGGTCTGCTTCCGCAAATACCACCGTCTTCGGATCTTTCTTCGCCTGGTTCGTAATACGGGTCATCAGCTTCTGGTCGATGCCGATGCGCTCCTGCAGTTCTGTCTCGTATGCCTCCCAATTGGTGATCGGGTGCTTGGCTACACCACTTTCTATGGCGGCCTTTGCCACCGCCGGCGATACCGTGGTAATCAGGCGTGGGTCGAGCGGCTTAGGTATAAGGTAAGTACGACCAAAAGAAATCGTGTTGTCACCATAGGCCTTGTGCACTAATTCCGGGACAGGCTCTTTGGCGAGGTCTGCCAGGGCGCGCACAGCGGCCAGTTTCATGGCTTCATTGATCTCAGTGGCACGTACATCCAGGGCGCCTCTAAAGATGTATGGGAAACCAAGTACGTTGTTTACCTGGTTCGGATGGTCTGAACGACCAGTTGCCATGATCAGGTCTTCGCGGGTTTCCATGGCCACGGCGTAGGGAATCTCCGGATCCGGGTTAGCCAGTGCGAATATGATCGGGTCCTCCGCCATCAGTTTCACCAGCTCAGGAGCCAGCACATTACCAGCAGAAAGACCGATAAACACGTCAGCACCTTCCATGGCCTCGGCCAGGGTGTTGATCTTGCGCAGCGTCACGAACTGGGCACGGTAAATATCCAGGTCGTTACGCTCCGGACGGATGATGCCGTCCTTGTCAAACATTACGATGTTATCGAGCTTAGCGCCCAGGGCTACGTATAGCTTGGCACAGGCAATGGCGGCGGCACCCGCTCCGTTCATCACAATCTGTACCTCTTCGATTCTTTTGCCAGCCAGCTCCAGTGCGTTCAGCAAAGCAGCCGCCGAAATGATGGCCGTACCATGCTGGTCATCGTGCATGAGCGGAATGTTCATCTGCTCCTTCAGTGCATTCTCAATCTTGAAGCTCTCTGGCGCTTTGATATCCTCCAGGTTAATGCCGCCGAAGGTTGGCTCCAGTGACTTTACGATGCGGATGAATTCCTCAGGGTCGGTGCAGTCGATCTCAATGTCGAATACATCTATACCTGCAAATTTTTTGAACAATACGCCTTTTCCTTCCATTACGGGCTTAGAGGCATCGGGACCAATATTTCCCAGGCCCAGTACTGCAGTACCGTTCGAGATTACCCCTACCAGGTTTCCTTTGGCGGTATATTTATAAACGTTCTCTTTGTCAGCGGCTATTTCTTTACAGGGCTCAGCTACCCCAGGAGAGTAAGCCAGAGCCAGGTCATGCTGCGTGCTCAGCATTTTAGTCGGCACTACTTCTATTTTGCCGGGCTGCCCCTGCATGTGATAGTTTAGCGCGTCCTCTTTGTTTACTTTGATCATGGTATGCGTTGTTGTGTTATCTCGTGTTTTGTTCCCTCACACTTTTAGCTTATGCCAATGAGGCTGGAGCTAAAAGCCAATTTGATAAGATTTTATGGTTTATCAAAGCTGTAATCGACAAAGATACGTCCTGAAAAATCTTCATCTAGCAGAATATTGTGTTTTTTATCAGACAGCTGAGAATCGGAAGCTGGCAACTGTGGCATATTGCAATAAATTGATAATACAGGCAGGCTATAAACGACGAAACACCCTTCAGTTGGAAGAGTGTCTCGTTGGATTTATACCTGTCAACTTAACCAAGAATCAGTTGTTGCCCAGGCTTGATTGCGCTGTTTTTGAGTTTATTCAGTTTCTTTATTTTTTCGACCGTCACCCCTTCGTGACGTTGGGAAATAGTCCAGAGTGTGTCGCCTGGCTGTACATGATAAACGCGCTCTTGTTGAGTTTTACTTTGAGCTGGCTTAGCTTTAGCTGGTGCGCTGGTTGCCTTGTTAGTATTGTCTCCGGCAGATGCTAACAAAGCTGGAGTTGCTTCCGGAGCAGGCTTCCATACCAGTAGCTTGTCCTGCACTCTGATAGCTGTGCCATCCAATTGGTTCCACTCCTTCAGGTCTTCTATCGTGACACCATGTTTGCGGGCAATAGCATACAGGTTGTCGCCACGCTGCACAACATAGGTAGCTTGTACCAGGCTATCCTTTTGCGCTACCGGGATTGCTGCGGCGAGCATCACTGGAGCTTCAGTTGGCATGGTCTGCCTTGCAGGAGGAGGCGTTGGGGCTGCAGCCATTAAAATACAGCTTTGTTCAGCAGCCAGTAACTTGGCAGCCTGTGCAGGAATACGCAACTTGTAATTGCGCATAGAGGCAGGAAGCGTCGTCTGCTTTAGCTCGGGGTTTAAAGCCACCAAAGCCATTGAGTCTACATGAAGTTCGGTAGCCAGTTTTTTCAAGTCCAGCGCCTGGTTTACTTCCAGGTAGGTGTAGTCAGGTGCATAGAGGATGGAGTCAGAGAAGATATTATGCTCCGGCGCATACTTCATGGCGTAGATCACGGCTGTCATGGAAGGTACGTAGCTGCGTGTTTCCTTTGGCAGGTATGGGAAGATTTCCCAGAACGTCTTTTTACCACCGCCTGCTCTTCTGATCGCTTTGTTTACATTGCCTTGACCACAGTTGTAGGCAGCCATGGCTAGTTCCCAGTCTCCATACGTGCGGTAGAGTCTGCTCAGGAAACGCATCGCCGCATCCGTAGACTTCTCTATGTCCATGCGCTCGTCAATGTACTGGTCCTGGTCCAGACCGTACTCTTTACCGGTAGATTTAATGAACTGCCAGGGGCCAACCGCACCTGCCCATGAGGCGGCTTTCGGGTTCAGACCAGACTCTACAATAGAAAGGTACTTGATGTCCTGCGGCATGTTGTACTTCTTCAGGTACTTCTCATAGATAGGGAAATACACATTTTCGCGGGAAATCATGGTGCGCGTATACTTTCTGTTACGGACAGTGAAGTAGTCGATGTGGTTGCGCACAAATTTATTAAACACCAGCGGAATGTCAGCCTCAATACAGCTCAGCCTGTCCTGTATCACTTCGTCGGGCTCATACGGGATGTACTCCACGAGCAGGGCCATTTCCTCTTCAGAAAGGAAGGTGGTATCTGCTTTTAGTTTTCTTAAAGAATCCTCTGCTGTGTGCCTTTCGAACCTGATCGTATAGCCAGAAGCCTGGGCATGGAGAGCCCATATACTTCCAGCCAGTGCTGCAAGTACTGTAAAGAGTCTAAACTGCATCATTATATTTTATGCTTCAACGGTTAGCTTGTCCAGTATGTAATTCGAGAAAGCAAGCAGTTGCGGCTCCTCAAATGAGCGGGTCATTAATTGCAACCCGATGGAAAGGCCATTGGCATCGCGACCTACCGGAATAGAAATGGCAGGAACACCAGCTAGCGAGGCCTGAACCGTAAAGATGTCAGCCAAATACATGGCCAACGGATTCGCCGTATTCTCCTCTAGCCTGAAGGCTGTAGTAGGAGCGGTAGGCAATATAAGAAAATCATAATTTTGCAGCAACTCGTCCGTCTTCTCTTTTATGAGACGACGCACACGCTGTGCCTTGGTATAGTAGGCGTCGTAGTAGTCGGCGCTCAGCACAAAGGTGCCCAGCATGATGCGGCGCTGTACCTCCGGACCAAAGCCCTCGGCACGCGTTTTTTTGTAAAGGGAGGTAAGATCGGTTGCGTTCTCGCTGCGGTAGCCATACTTTACCCCATCAAAGCGACCCAGGTTTGAGCTGGCTTCTGCTGTGGTGAGGATATAGTAAGTTGGCACCATGAAGTCCAGGTATGGGAACTCTACGGCTTCTACCTGGTGACCTGCGTCTTTGAGCATATCTTTCACGCCCAGGATGCTTTCTTTTACCTCGGCGTCCAGACCTTCGCTTTCGAAGCAGTCGCGGATATAGCCAATCTTGTACTTTTTGTCTGAATCCAGCATCTGGCTGTAAGCCGGCACCGGGCGGTGGCTTACTGTGCTGTCATACTCGTCGCTACCAGCCATTACTTCCAGTAGCAAAGCAGCGTCTTCTACACTCTTCGAAATGATACCGATCTGGTCGAACGAAGAGGCATAGGCGATCAGGCCATAGCGGGAAATGCGCGAGTAAGTAGGTTTTAGGCCCACCACGCCGCAGAAAGAAGCTGGCTGGCGAACAGAGCCACCTGTGTCAGAACCGATCGAAGCCAGGCATAGGTCTGCCTGCACCGCTACGGCTGATCCACCGGACGAGCCACCCGGTACGCGGGTTGTATCGTCGGCATTCAGGGCAGGGCCGAATGAAGAGTTCTCGTTAGAGGCCCCCATCGCGAATTCGTCACAGTTCTGGCGACCGATGATAATGGCATCTTCTGCAAGCAGGCGCTGCACAGCCGTAGCCGTGTAGAGTGACTTAAAGCCGTCGAGAATCTGGCTGGATGCCTGCAGGGAGTGACCTTCGTAAGCCAGTACGTCCTTTAGGCCGATTACCATACCTGCCAGCTTGCCGGCATGGCCTGAAGCGATTTTCTTGTCTACGGCGTCAGCCTGGGCAAACGCCTCCTCCTCGAATATCTCCAGGAAGGCGTTTAGCTCAGGCTTCTGCTTAATATTATGAAGGTAGTGCTCTACCAGCTGTCTGCACGAAATTTGCCCGTTGGCAATGTCGCTGCGAATGTCACGAAGTGAGTGGTATGGTTTCAAACTATTCAGGCTTTTTTATGTCCTTGATGGAGCGTTCAAGCTCGTTCTGGATTTCGTTTTTGGCATCGTTAAAGCTACGGAGACCGCGGCCGGCAGAACGTGCCATGCCTGGAAGTTTATCGGCGCCAAAAAGCAGGAGTACTGCGGTTAGTACAACAAGTATTTCTCCTCCTCCCAGGTCTGCCAGGAAGAGGAGAATTGCACTAAGTATCATAAAGCGTTATGCCGGAAATTACTTTACAGGAGTATCCTTTGTTGAGTTTTCCAGATCGTCTTTGATCTCTTTGGTCGCATCTCTAAACTCGCGGATACCACGGCCCAGACCTCTTGCAAGCTCTGGAATGCGCTTTGCTCCAAAAAGAAGCAGAATCACCACAAGGATCAGGATCAGCGAACCGCCCCCAATGTTCTGGATAAATGCTAGTGTGTTGGTAAGTACCATAGTCTTAAAATTTTAAGATGAATTGCTGCAAAAATAAAGCTTATATTTTAATTAAACCCACATTTGGCTACATTAGTTTACCAGCATGTCAATATCTTGAAATTCGCGATGGAGGTGCATTAACGGGGACAATAATAATGTTATCGGGCTCTTTGCAGGTAGGTTGCAACTTCACACAGCAGGAGGCGTATAGATTGGCAAATAAATTTCAGATTTTTCTGCAGGAACAATGTTCTTGAGCTATTTTGGCATGTCTTTTTCCCAAAATGGAAAAATGATTTCCTGTAGAGGGAAAAATGTGATCCTGTGACACAGATCTTAAGGCTGATAATCAATTAGTTGGTGCTTTTGGTATTTTTGGCAAGCTACTTGTAATATGCCTTACGCAGCCGAATTGCACTGAATCACCCAACCGGGGTAGAAATGAAGCCGCAATCTAAGAAAAAAACAAAATATTAAGTTTTTTTAATCTTCTGTTTGCAAGTGTAATTTAAAGGTTGTAAATTAATCCTAGAAATTTAACACCGTACTTCCATACTGGGAGAAAGTGTCTAAATATAATTTTAAGTTTGTTTTCATAGCTTGGAAAGGCACCCTGCTTTGTAGGGTGTTTTTTCTTTATAGGGGGTATAGAAAGTGAACTTGCAAAGTAATTAGAAGCAAAAAAGCGCAGCGGACACCTTAAATGGTAATCCGCTGCGCTTTTTTTGTGTCAGGTATAACAGGAGGTCTACTTTGGTCTGATCCAGCTTTCAGGGTTCAGATTGGTGTTGTTTTTCCAAAGCTGGAATTGAAGTTCAGTTGTGCCATTGGCATCCGTGTACACCGTGCCGATTACATCTTTCGGCTTGACATCCTGTCCCTCTTTAACACTGACTGTACGTAGCTTGGCATATACCACAAAGTACTCTCCGTGCTGCACCATCACAATGTTGTTCATGCCTGGTACGCTGGCTACTGTTAATACTTTGCCTTCAAATATAGCACGCGCAGGTTCTCCCTGGCTGGTTTGTATGTCGATGCCATTGTTTTGAGTGACCACACCCTTCAGCACCGGGTGGTTGTGGCGACCGAATTTCTGGGATATAAAACCTCGGTCTACTGGCCATGCGAGACGTCCCTTGTTGCCAGCGAACGATGATGAGATAAGCGCCGCTTCCGGGGTGAGCGTGATCTTGCTGGCACTTCCGCTGGTGGCACGTCCTTCTTCACGGGCGGCTCTGGCGGCACGCGCCATTTCTTCCTTCACAATATCAGCGATCAGGTTATCGAGCTTTTTAACTGCCTGCTGGCGCTGGGCTACCTCTTTCTTGAGTTGCTCTTCCTGCTTGCTGAGCTTCTGGATCATGCCATCCTGCTGTGTGCGTAGCGACAGTAGATTCTTATTTTCTACCATCTGCTTGTCAAGCAGACTGCGTTTCTCTTCGCGCTGTGATTCCAGTGTGCGCAACTGGCCGGTGAGGGCAATCTGTACCTTGTTGATTTGCTCTACCTGTTTCTTGCGGGCCTTAGAGTACTGCTGCAGATAACGCAGTCGGCGTACCATTTGGTTAAAAGAGTCGGCGGCAAACACAAACATGAGCTTGTTGTAGCTGTTGGCAGTTTTAGAGGCAGCGTATACCATGGTGGCATACTCGGCCTTCAGGCTTTCGAGGTCGGCCTGAAGTTCACCTACTATACCTTCCGTTTCCTTCATACCCGATTCCAGCAGTTTTATTTCGCGTGAAATGGTATTGATAACTCCCTTCTGTACAGAGATTTTTTCCTGAATGGCATTAAGCTGGCCAATAGAAGCTTCCTTCTGCACCTTGGTCTGCTGCAGAATGCGGTTCGCTTCTTTAATACGGTTTAGGTTTTCCTTTTTCTCTTTTTCGAGCTGCGCCTTCGACTTTTGTTTCTGGGCTTGGGTAATCAGCGGCAACAGCAGGACAAGAAAGAAAAAGGCTGATTTGTAAAGGGCCTTCATCAGAAATAGGGGTATACTACACTTAGCTTACAAATATGGCAAAACTAAATGGCCCGAACCAGAACCCCGAAGATTTTATTCGGCTAAAGGCGCTTGTAACCAGAAGGAACGCTAAAGGGAAACTCCAGCACTTCGTCAGAAACGGTGACTTTGCTGTGGTTCATATTGAAATCGGAAATTTGCCCTGACTGCAGGATCTGGGCCAGCATATTGTATGCAAAAGGGACTTTACCCAAAGGCTGAAAGCCCTCATACTGTACCACAATGCTATTGCCGGAAAGCTGGTCTTTTACGTTAAGCTGCTGCAGCTTCAGATTTTCGGAACTAATGAAGTAATCAAAGAGCAGGTTCTGGCGCAGCTGCTGCACATGCTGCATCTGCCCCTGATTGGTGGCTTTTTCGGAGCCGTTGGCCTGGTAGTTGCCCAGCAGGATGGCCTGCACTACCTGAAAGTCGAGTGCTACGTTAAAGCGCTTGCTAAGGAAAGCATAATCAGTGGCGGCGTACTCGCGCTGGATGCGGTTCATCATGTACACGGAGTCAGGTGTCAGCTTGATGCGGGCAGCTTCTATACCTAGCCCCGGCAGCACCGAGATCCAGATCACGCTGTCTTTCTGCATACGCAGGGCATAACCTGACGAAGTACTCTGGCCTTTGTCATCAAACTTAAGCTGGCCACGGGCATTCAGGTAAGTGAATTCCAGATTTTGGACAGTGACATTGCCAACTGTTTCAGTGGCGACGGTTGCGGCAGAAGGGATCGTTTCTTTTTTGCAGGCGGAAAACAGGACTATGCTCAGCAGGCATAGCAGGAGCTGTTTATTCATAGAGTTTCTTTTCTTTTATCTTTCTGTCAAGGAAAGCGGAGGCTTCTCCCTTTAGCTTGGCTTTTTCCCACTGCCTGACAGCCTCGTCACGCTTGCCGAGTTTGAACAGCACATCGCCGTAATGCTCTACAATGGTAGCGTCCTCGGAATAGGCGATGGCCTGCTCCAGGTATTTCAGGGCGCCCTCATAGTCTTCCATCTTGTACAGCACCCAGGCGTAGGTATCCAGGTAGGTGGGATTAGCGGGATGTTTCTCTACCAGCCGGCCAGCCATGGCTTTGGCTTTGGGCAGTTGCTCCCCGCGCAGCGACAAAAAGTAACTGTAGTTATTGAGCACATGCTCATTGTCAGGATCGTGCGAAAGAACAGCCTCATACGCCTCGTCTGACTTCTTGTAGGCTTTCATGGAGTTGTAGGCATCCCCTAACTGGGCATTGAACTGCGCCACCAGCTCAGGCTCGCTCGCTGAAAGGCGCTTGCCATGTTCCAGGGACTTAGCAGCACGGTCAAAGTTTTTCTCAATCAGGTGGCCGGTGCCGTTGTAGAACCAGAACACAGCCTGATTCGGGAATAGCTCCAGTGCCTGTTCGGAGTGCTGCACCAATTCTCCTGATTCGCCCAACTCAGCATCAAGCAATACGATCTGTTGCCAAATCTTAAAGTGGGAGTCATCCAGCTTTACAGCCTTGATATAATTGCCCCGGGCAGATTCTTTTTTGCCGATGATCGTCTGCAGGTCACCCGCCACAGCATAAGCTTTCGCCTCCTCAGGATGCGACTCTATGGTGAGGTCAGCCAACTCCAGGGCTATACCTTCAATAGCTGGATTAGGCAGTTGTCTGATGAAATCTACCAGGATGCGTACTTTGGTGTCAATGTCGAGGTCAGTGCTGGCGAATGCGATCTTCACCTGGTTCTCAGACTCCTGTAAATCTCCTTTCTGGCGGTGCAGGTCAGAGAGCATCAGGTGCGCAAAGGGGTTGTTCGGCTCGATGCGTAGGGCACGGTTGAGCGTCTCGATGGCTATGTCCGGCTTTTTGCTGGCATTGTAAAGCTCAGCCTGTGCCAGCAGGTACCGGATTTCAGTTGGGTTGGCCGCAATTAGTTTTTCACCTTCAGCTAAGGCCTTCCCAATGTTTTTCTGGCGTAGGTATATCTGCTGGCGGTTCATGGAAAGCTGCTCCAGCGCACCGTACTTTTTCTCTATGCGGTCATAGGTCTTAAGCGCATCGTCATACTTGGACTGAGCCAGGTATAGCTCAGCTAAGCTGAAGAGATACTGTTCCTGGTCAGGCACATTGCGCAGCAGGTCGTTGTAAGCCTGAGCTGCCTCGGTGTATTGCTTCTGTTCGGTATACAGCTGGGCGAGCAACAGGTAGTAGTAAGGGTTTTGATTATCGTTGGCGATGGCGGCCTGAGCAAATGAAACGCCCGCTTTCGGGTTTTCCATCAACATGTAGGTTTCGGCCAGCTTATAATTGAGCGCCGCATTGCTTGGCGTTACGGCATATGCCTTCTGAAACTGACTCAGCGCCTGCTTGTAGTCCTCCAGCATAAAATATTTCATGCCCTCCAGAAACAATGCCTCGCTCAGCAGCTTTTCCTGCTCGCTGGGTTCGGGCTGCGGCGCAGGTATGGCTACCTGTGCTGTTTCGCTCTTCTCCTTACCCTTCTTTTTTTTCTTAGACTGGGCCTGGCTTTCGCCGGTCGCGACCAGTGCAAGGCAGCAAGTAGCGAGCACAATGTTTCTGAATCGGGTCATAAAATGGGTATGCTAATCTTTAAGCGTATTGTAGTCGCCAATACTCAGGTCTGACTGGCGTCCTTCATAGGAAACAAAATTACCTATCATTGAGTTTGCTATGTTCCCGTTTTTGATGGTTGACTCCTTCTGAACGATGGAATTACTCAGTACAGACTCCAATACGCTGGTGTTGTCTCCAATAGAAACGTGCGGGCCTACCACTGAATTGTGGATCACGGCATTCTCTCCGATATACACGGGGGGGATGATCACAGAATTCTGGATATCAGCCGACGCGGCTACCAAACCCTTCTCATCCTTGATATATTCTAAATAGCGTTGATTGGTGAAAACTGTTGCATTTTTATTGCCACAATCGAGCCATTCTGAGATAACGGCAGGAATAAATTTCGTGCCTTTGTTCTTCATGTTCTCCAACGCATTCGTCAGCTGGTATTCTCCCTTGTCTTTGATGTCGTTGTCAAGCAGGTACTGTAGCTCGTTGCGCAGGTATGCACCGTCTTTGAAGTAGTAGATGCCGATGATGGCCATGTCCGATACAAACTCCTGCGGCTTCTCTACAAAGTCGGTGATTTCGTTGTTTTCATTGAGTTTGATCACTCCGTAAGGACGCGGGTCCTCTACGCGCTGCACCCAGATAGTGCCGTCGGCGTTCGTGTCGAGCTGGAAGTCTGCTTTGAACAGGGTATCGGCAAAGGCCACGACTACCTTGCCCTCCAGCGAGTCCTGCGCGCACAGGATGGCATGCGCAGTGCCCAAGGCTTCTTCCTGGTAATAAATACTGCCCTTAGCACCCACTGAGGTGGCAATGGCCTTCAGGTCGCGCTCTACCTCTTCGCCGAAATGACCGATAATAAATGCCACTTCCTCGATCGGCTCGTGACATACTTTAGCGATATCTTCTACCAGGCGCTGCACGATCGGCTTGCCTGCGATAGGTATAAGTGGTTTAGGAACAGTAAGTGTGTGTGGGCGCATACGCTTGCCCATACCTGCCATAGGTACAATAATCCTCATAGCTATTAGTTTATGGATTGAAAAATGTAGCCAGACGTGTTGCCTGGCCACTATTGGTTTTGATTAATACTGTATTTTGAATGTTTGGTTTTAGCGCGCTTCAAAAAGAAGAAAAAGGCGAGCTATACCTGTGGTGGGCAGGCTACTTGGTACCCGTGCTGCCATAGCCACCGGCGCCGCGCTCAGTATCTGTCAGGACCTCAGCTTCGGCCCATGCCACACGCTCGTATCGGGCAACGATCATCTGGGCTACACGTTCCCCGTCTTCCACCACAAAGTCCTGATCCGACAAATTTACCAGCAGCACTTTGATCTCGCCGCGATAGTCTGCGTCGATAGTGCCAGGGCTGTTCACGATAGAGATGCCATATTTGTAGGCAAGTCCGCTGCGGGGTCTGATCTGCGCCTCGTGTCCTTCGGGCAGCTCAATAAACAGGCCGGTAGGTATAAGCGCACGCTGCAGTGGCTTTAGCGTAACAGGTGCTTCCAGGTTCGCGCGCAGGTCCATACCTGCCGAGTGCTCCGTCTGGTAAGAAGGGAGCGCATGCTTCGATTGGTTAATGACTTTAACCGGTAAGTTCGTCGTGTTCATCTATTAAAGATAAAGATTATTTTTTAGATAGGAAGTAGGCCCGCTCCCTGAGCCAAACCACCACCAGGAAAACGCCCGAAAGCGACAGGTGGTATGCGTGGCGCAGCCAGAAGTTCTCGATAGGCACCAGGAAGGCGGCCAGCACAAGTGCCGTGGCAAACAAGATGTACCCTAAAATGGTCTTGACAGGGTAGGGGATCGGGTAGTGCACATTGCCGAGCAGGTAAGTAGCCAGGGCCATACCTACATAGCAGATGAGCGTGGCAATGGCAGAGCCCATATAGCCCAGCACAGGTATAAGCAGCAGGTTGAAGGCAATAGTAATAGCCGCACCACCAAAACTGATGTAAGTGCCGAAGTGCGTTTTGTCTGTCAGCTTAAACCACACGGTCAGGTTGTAATAAATGCCCAGGAACAGGTTAGCCAGCAGGAGCACCGGCACGACCATCAGGCCATCATGGTACTCAGGTCCTATGAGCAGGGCAAAGTCTTCGAGGTTAGTGGAGATAAACAGGTAGATGAAGGCGCAGGCGATCACAAACCATTTCATGACCAAGGCAAAGGCTTGTGGGGATTCCTTTTCTTTAGCTTGCGAGAAAAAGAATGGCTCAGCGGCATAGCGGAAAGCCTGTATGGTGAGCGTCATGAAAATGGCCAGCTTGTAGCAGGCACTGTATATACCTACAGCCGCCATGTTGCTGGTACCCGGATAAAAGCCTTCGGGGAGATAACGCTCCAGCAGAATACGGTCGATCACCTCATTTACCATACCTGCCAGGCCCATAAACAGGAGCGGCCAGGCGTAGCGCAGCATAGGCTTAAGCTGCTCCACATCTAGTTTGAAGCGGAAGATGCGCAGCTCTTTCCACAGCATAGGTATAAGCAAGGCATTGGCCACCAGGTTGATCAGGAAGATGTAGCCTACGCCAAAGTCCGGATTATACAGGTATGTGGCGAGCGGCTGCAGGCTTTGCAGGTATTGACCTTCATAAATATGCCGCAGCAGAACCAGAAAGAACAGATTTGCGCCAACCGTGAGCAGGATGTTAGCCAGTTTGATGGACGCAAACTTAATGGCTTTGTTCTGATGCCGGAGCCAGGCGAAAGGTATAGCCACCAGCGCATCGATCGCCAGTACCAGCGCCAGCCAAACGATGTACTCACGGTGCTCTGGGTAGCCAATGTAGTTGGCAATTTCCTGAGAAAAGAGGAGCAGGATGCCCGTAAGAGCTGTGCTGCTGACCAGAATAGCACTTAATACCCGGTTATAAACTGCCTTCGGGTCTTGCTCAGGCTTGTTGGCAAAGCGGAAGAAGGCCGTCTCCATACCATAGGTATACACGATGTTGAAGAAGGCCACAAAAGCATACAGGTACGACACCACCCCATACTCTTCAGGAAGGAACACACGGGTATAGACCGGGACGAGCAAGTAGTTGAGGGCGCGGCCCACAATGCTGCTCAGTCCGTAGGCAGCGGTTTGCCCGACCAGTTTCTTGGCTATGCTCATGTGTTTGTTTTGGGGCAGGTAGGTATGGGTATCAGCTGAAAAACACAGAACGCGCTATACCTGCTTTTTATGATAGGTATAGCGCGTTCTGGAGGTATAGGCTTATGCGCCTTTGAATACAGGCTTACGCTTCTCCAGGAAAGCGTTGGTGCCTTCCACAAAGTCCTGTGAAGAGCAGCAGCGGGCAAAAGAGTTCGCCTCTGTCTGGTAGCCATCTTCGTCTTTGTCATACACGGCGTTCACGCAGTCGATCACCAGGCCAATGGCAAGTGGTGCTTTCGATAAGATCTTGTTCATGATCTCCATTGCCTTCGGTATTAGCTCTACGGCAGGCACCACATGGTTCACCAGACCAAGTGCCTTGGCTTCTCCGGCACCGATCATATCAGCGGTCATCATCAGCTCCATCGCTTTGCCTTTGCCGACCAGCTGCGTCAGGCGCTGTGTGCCGCCGTAACCAGGGATAAGACCCAGGTTCACTTCCGGCTGACCAAAGCGGGCTCCTTCGCTGGCAACACGCATGTGGCAGGCCATTGCCAGTTCGCAACCACCGCCCAGTGCAAAGCCATTTACGGCTGCTATGACAGGTTTGGTGCAACGCTCAATCATGCTGAAAACTTCCTGGCCGCGCTCTGCAAAACCACGGGCGTTCACTTCACTCAGTTCAGAGATCTCGGAGATATCAGCCCCCGCTACAAAAGCTTTCTCTCCGGCACCTGTAAAGATAGCTCCCTTTACAGCCGGGTCGTCGTAAACTTGCTGGATGGCAGCCTTAATCTCCTTGATCGTATCGATGTTGAGCGCATTAAGCTTGTCGGCACGGTTGATGGTGATCACCAGGATTCCGTTCTCAAGGTTAAGTAGCAGGTTTTCGTATATAGACATAGTTTTTATCTCTGAGTAGATGTATAGATACCAGCAGCAAATATAGCAGTGATTTGCTTAAATCCCTAAAATGCAATCTGGCAATGGCCCAGTTCAACTTGCCTTGTGCTAAACTTTCCTTATAGTTTCGGTGCTCCAACATCGTTTTGTTATCTTTGTGGGGTTTAATTAGCATACTGCTCACTTTACACCTTATTTTCATGCTTAAGGCTTTATTGCGCACTCTATTACTTCCGCTTTTCATTCTTAACATCTCCATATTTTCTGCCACTGCACAGGACACCCTCGTCGATACAGTAGCCGTTCGCAATATCTGGGACTTCGGAGGAACCGGCACAGTCAACTTCAGCCAGGTAAGCCTCAGCAACTGGGCGGCCGGCGGACAGAACTCGCTGTCAGCACTGGGCATCCTGAACCTCTACGGCAACTACAAGAATGGGAAGCATACCTGGAACAATACCCTGGACATCACTTATGGCACTGTAAAGCTGCAGGAACAGCGCCTCCGCAAGAGCGACGACCGGCTTGAGCTTAACCTGAAGTATGGCCGGCAGGCCTCCAGCAAGTGGTTCTACACGGCGCAGCTTAACACCCGCACACAGATCAGTCCAACCTATACCCCGGAGCGAGACTCTGTCATGTCTAACTTCATGGCGCCCGCTTTTGTGCTGGCTTCCATTGGTATGGACTACAAGCCTAATCCCAAGCTTTCAGTTTTTATTTCACCTTTTACAGGTAAGTTCACGGCGGTGCTCAACCAGCGCATGGCCGACTATGGCGCGTTTGGTGTAGAGCCTGCCCAGCGCGACTTGGAGGGACGTCTCATACCTGGTACAGGGGAGCGTCTGCGTGAAGAGTTCGGTGGTTTTGTGAATGTCCGCTTTCGCAACGAAATATTTAAAAATGTAACGCTGCAGTCGAAAGCCGATCTGTTTTCGAACTACCTGCGCAATGCCAAGAATATTGATGTAAACTGGGAGAACCTGGTGAACTTTAAGGTGAACAAATTTCTGTCAGCCAGCCTCTTTTTGCACATGATTTATGACGATGATATTATGATCGATGTAGACCGCAGTGGGGATGGTACATTGGATGGAAAAGGGCCCCGTTTACAGCTCAAAGAAACCATGGGAATAGGATTTTCTTACAAATTTGAATAGTAAACTTTTGCCCTGCACTTCTTGTTATTCACTAAAAATGTATACTTTAGCGTATAATGTACGTTGTATAGATACATTATCAAAAGTGGATTTATGAAAAAAGTCATATCGTTACTATTCTCTCTAGCTTTCTTCCTGTTTGTGTCCGATGCGATGGCACAGACTTCAAGTTCATCGAGCACTTCCCTGAGCTCGGGTAAAGATGAGTTCTGGGGTACTGCCAAAGTACAGGAAAAAGGTACTACCGTTGATGCTGTGGGGACACGTGCTTCAGGTATGGATACACGTTGGAATGCCTATGAAAACACGAACCGTTCCCGCTTCACCAAAGACCGCATCAAAGGAAGCAAACGCATGCAAGCCATTCTGAAAAAAGAGAAAGAGATGCATCGCAAGCATAAGCGCGATAAGCGTCGCTTGGCCCGCATGTCATTGTAATTGGTCACTGCAAAAGCATTTAAAAGCCCTGTCCGGTATATACTTGACAGGGCTTTTTTGTATCCCACAAATCTGGAGCAGCTTATTAGTCCGGAGGTACAGGATTTCCTGAAATAGTTGAAAGGCTATGCTGCTTTCAGGCTTTCAGTTTAGCAGGTATAGTTTTCCTCCAGGACCAATCTACACTGGTAGTTACAGGTATACTGTATCAGGTATAGCGCCTGTCAGACAGGTAAATCTTCGCGCCTCCTATTGGTGCAAAACAAAAGGCTCCCGCTTTCGCAGGAGCCTTTCTTATGATGGGTAATTCAGCTGTATTACAGCGTGCGTTTCACTTCTTTTTCTACGTAAGCTTCGATCACGTCTCCAACCTGTATTTCGTTGTATCCTCTGAGGCTGATACCGCACTCGTAGCCCTGGCGTACTTCTGACACATCGTCTTTGAAACGCTTGAGTGCCAGGATCTCGCCGTCGTGCACTACGATGCCGTCGCGTACCAGGCGTACTTTAGAGTTACGCTGGATAGAGCCGTCTGTGATCATACAGCCAGCAATCGTACCAACCTTTGTGATCTTAAATACATCGCGAACTTCAGCATTACCTGTGATCTCCTCCTTCAGGGTAGGAGCAAGCATACCTTCCATCGCATCTTTCACCTCGTTGATCGCATCGTAGATGATAGAGTACAGACGAACGTCGATCTGCTCCTGCTCTGCCAGTCTGCGTGCATTCTGAGAAGGACGCACCTGGAAGCCGATGATGATTGCATCAGAAGCCGAAGCAAGCAATACATCGGATTCGGAGATAGCGCCTACGCCTTTGCTGATGATGTTCACCTGCACTTCGGCAGTTGACAGCTTCAACAGGGAGTCAGAAAGTGCTTCTACTGAACCGTCCACGTCACCTTTCACAATCACGTTAAGCTCCTTGAATGTACCGATCGCCAGTCGACGACCAATCTCGTCCAGGGTGATGTGCTTACGTGTGCGCAGGCTTTGCTCACGCTGCAGCTGAGCGCGGTTGCTTGCGATCTCACGTGCTTCACGCTCAGATTCCATTACCTGGAACTTGTCACCAGCCTGTGGTGCACCGTCAAGACCGAGCAGCTGTACCGGAGTAGAAGGGCCTGCTTCTTTCATCTTGCGACCGCGGTGGTCTGTCATAGCCTTTACTCTACCATAGTGAGAGCCGGCTAGCACAACATCTCCAATATTCAGTGTACCTGTCTGAACCAGTACAGTGGCTACGTAGCCACGGCCTTTGTCAAGAGAGGCTTCGATCACCGTACCTACCGCTTTTCTGTCTGGATTGGCCTTCAGCTCAAGTAGTTCTGCTTCCAGCAATACTTTCTCCAGCAGTTCAGGTATACCTTGGCCAGTTTTGGCTGATACTTCCTGTGACTGGTATTTACCACCCCACTCTTCCACCAGGATGTTCATCTGGGCAAGTTCCTCACGTACCTTGTCCGGGTTAGCTCCTGGCTTGTCAATTTTGTTCAGAGCGATGATGATCGGCGAGCCAGCAGCTTGTGCGTGGTTGATCGCTTCTTTTGTCTGTGGCATCACTGAGTCGTCGGCTGCTACCACGATGATAACAACGTCTGTTACCTTGGCACCACGGGCACGCATGGCCGTAAAGGCTTCGTGACCAGGAGTATCGAGGAAGGTAACGGTACGTCCGCCTTCAGTTTTCACGCTGTAGGCACCAATGTGCTGCGTGATACCACCCGCCTCGCCAGCTGTTACATTGGCGTTTCGGATATAGTCAAGGAGGGAGGTTTTACCGTGGTCAACGTGACCCATGATTGTCACAATCGGAGCACGATCTACCAGGTCCTCTTCGTTTTCTTCAATGGTTACCTCAAGCGCCTGCTCGTCTTCGGATGTGATGAACTCAACTGCGTAGCCAAATTCGTCCGCTATGATGGTGATCGCTTCGGCGTCAAGGCGCTGGTTGATGGATACGAACATACCCAACTGCATACATACCTTGATGACTTCGTTCACGCTCACATTCATAAGTGCTGCCAGGTCATTGGCTGACACGAATTCTGTCACACGCAGAGTCTTAGACTCTGCCTGCTCCATCAGACGGCGCTCTTCTGTTGCATCAGCAATAGCAGAGCGTTTTTCACGACGGTACTTGGCGCGGTTACCACCACCACCTTTGCCGCCGCTTAGCTTCGCCAGCGTAGCCTTGATCTGCTCCTGAATTTCCTTATCAGTTACCTCTGCTTTTTCTGCGCGAGGAGATGGAGCATTGCGTGGCCCACGACCTCCAGGTCCGCCGCCAGGACGTTGTCCCGGACGATTGCCCTGGTAGCCACCACCTGTGCCGCCAGTGTGCTGGATCGGGCGTGACTGCGGGTTAGCAGTAGTGCCTTGTTGTTGTCCCTGTGTGCCGCCGCCTTGTTCAGTGCCGGCCACAATAATGCGCTTGCGCTTTTTCTTTTTACCGGCCTTCCTGTCATCGGAAGACGCTACCGGCTTAGTACCTTTTCTACGTGTGCTGTCTGGCAGTTCAATCTTGCCCAGTACCGTAAGGCCTTTCAGCTGGTCGGCTTTTGCTGTAATTGTTTCTATTGGTTCTGTTCCTTTTTCGACAGGCGTTGCAGCCGGTTGATCCGGAGCCTGTGGTGCCGCTGCTTGCGCAGGAGCTTTTTCTGTTTCTATTGTCTTTTGTTCCGCAGCAGGGGCAGGAGGCGTTGCCGGCTGCTGTGGCTTTTCTTCAGTTTTAGGAGTCTCCGGTTTCGGAGCTTCTGCTTTTGGCGTCGCAGGTGCTTGTTCAGCTGCTGCAGGCTTCTGCTCAGCAGCTGGTTGCTCAACTGGCGCAGGAGTAGGTGCAGGGGCTGGAGCGGCAGGTTGCTCTGGTGCTTTCGCTTCCGGAGCTTTTGGCTGCTCTGCTGCAGGTGCCTTCGGCTCTTCAGCTTTAGGTGCTGCCTTTGGTATAGGGCGGCCTTTTGCGTCCAGGTCTATTTTACCGAGCACTTTTATACCTGGCAGCTTTGCCTCAACTGGTGCCGCGGCTGGCTGTGCAGGCGCTTTTGGCTCTTCTGTTTTAGGCTTGGCCTCAGGTGTTTCAGCTTTCGGCTGGTGCACGCTCTTGATCAGGATTTCCTGCTCAGGCTCTGTTGTTTTCTTGGGCTCGTGGTGCGGCTCCGATTCCACTACTTGGTTGCTTTGTGGTTTCTTGCCGATGTTGAGTTCTTCCGCTTCAATCTTGTCTTGCATTGAAGAAGCGAACTCCTTAGCCAGCATACTGAACTGCTCTGCCGTGATTTTGGTAGTGGGTTTGTTTTCCACGTCAAAGCCTTTAGCAGAGAGGTAATCCACAATGGTAGCTGTACCAATGTTTAAAGTAGTTGCAACCTGTTTGAGCCTCCTGATTTTGTCTTCTGCCATGTTCTGATATGCTGTCTTTAATTTATTCTGTTAATATGCTATAGTTGCCTTGCAAGGTATAGAACTGAGCTTCGTTCCGAATTTCTTTCAAAATTACAGGAACGAAGCTCAACTCACAACTATTGATTGTCTTCTTCTTCCAACTCTTCGCGCAGGATAGAGAGTACGCTTTCGATCGTTTCCTCTTCCAGCTCTGTTCTGCGAAGCAGGTCTTCTTTCGAAACTGCCAGTACGCTCTTGGCTGTATCCAAGCCGATGCGGCGCAGTTCTGCGATCACCCAGTCTTCGATTTCGTCTGTAAATTCTTCCAGGCTGATGTCTTCTTCGTATACCTCAGACTCTCTGAACACGTCGATCTCCATGTCAACCAGTTTGCTGGCAAGCTTGATGTTCTGGCCGCCTTTACCGATCGCAAGCGACACCTGGTCTGGCTTCAGGAACACCGATACTCTACCGTTTTCGTTGTCTATTTTCATGCTCGTGATCTTAGCCGGGCTAAGGGCACGCTGGATGTATAGCTCCAGGTTGTCGGTGTAGTTGATCACGTCAATGTTTTCGTTCTCCAGCTCGCGCACGATGCTGTGGATACGGGAACCTTTCATGCCCACACAGGCACCTACCGGGTCAATACGGTCGTCAAACGATTCTACGGCTACTTTAGCACGCTCGCCGGGCTCACGCACGATTTTTTTGATCGCGATCAGGCCATCGTATATTTCCGGAACTTCGTTCTCAAACAAACGCTCCAGGAATGCTGGAGATGTACGGGAAAGAATGATCTTCGGATTACCATTCACGATCTCAACACGCTGTACCACAGCACGCACTACGTCGCCTTTGCGGTAGCGATCTTTCGGGATCTGCTCGCCTTTCGGGATCAGCAGTTCGTTTTCTTCCTGATCAAGCAACAGTACTTCGCGGTTCCATACCTGGTATACCTCACCTGAGATGATCTCGCCAACAAGGTCCTTGTACTTCTGGAACAGGAGTTCTTTCTCCATGTCTTTGATACGCTGGATCAGGGTCTGGCGGGCAGTCAACACGGCGCGGCGACCGAAGTCCTCGAGCTGTATTTCTTCTGATACCTCTTCGCCTACTTCAAAGTCAGGCTCTATCTTGCGGGCCTCCGTAAGGCTGATCTTGTCATGGTCCCAGATGTCCTCCGAGTTGTCGTCCACGATTTCGCGGTTGCGCCAGATCTCCAGGTCACCCTTCTCCACGTTCAGGATGATGTCAAAGTTCTCGTCGGTACCCCACTTTTTGCGGATCATAGTGCGGAATACATCCTCCAGGATGCGCATCATCGTCGGGCGGTCTATGTTCTTGAATTTCGCAAATTCAGCGAACGACTCGATCAGGACTGAACTGTTCATTATTTTATCATTTAAAAGATATTACAACATTTGCTTTTACAATCTCCCCGAAAGGTATTTGCACAGGCTCATACGTTGCCTTTTTGCCTTTTTGTTTGATTTCTTCTGTCAGGTTTATACCTGTCTCGGTTACCTCTTCCAGCTTACCGGTTCTCTCAGTACCGTCCTGCATTTTCAGCTTCAGGTTACGGCCGATATTTCTCTTAAACTGCTGCGGCTGCGTGAGCGGAAAATCCACTCCCGGTGAACTTACCTCCAGCACATAAGATACTTCCTCGCCATACGTCTCTGCGATCTTTGAATTGACGCGGCGGCTGATGGTAGCGCACTGGTCAATGGTGATGCCCTGCTCGCCGTCAGCCAGCACGGTTATCTTAGGGCGCACTGCCGAATCAGACACTGCCACATCCACGATGAACAGATCATTTTCCGGAAGGCTGGCTTCCGCCATAGCGCGAATACTTTGTGCCGTTATTGCCATATTTATTTAAAGAAAATAAAGAAGGGGACCTCGCGTCCCCTCATCTCCTTGGAAATAATGTCACAAATTTACTATAAAAACATTATATAAACAACAATATGTGTTTAAGTGCGCTGTAATTATATGGTTTCTGGAGATTTCGGGCGGCATTTTTGTGGCCAATGCCAGCTGCCGGAGGGGCTTCGGTTCTGTAACAAGCACAAGTGCTGGAAAAGTTCTGCAGATTAAAATCATTATTGCCACCGCACTGAATATATTCTGAACCGTGGCTTGATATTCCTACAAGCATAATTTGTAAGTTTGCCACCGTGGCAGGTACATTCAAACAAATACGCCGGAGAATCTGGCTGATCCTGAACATCCTGGTGGTGCTTTGGCTACTGCTGGGGGTGCTGAGCATGCGTGTGCCACCCTACGAATTCTGGCCTGCCGGCTTTGTTGCCTTTTCACTTCCCGGCGCACTGGTGCTTAATTTTCTGTTCTTTATCTACTGGCTGTTGAAGCGCTCTTGGTATGTGTTTCTGCCGCTTGCCGTCATCGGCCTTGGCTGGAATCACTATGGCCGGCTTGTATCTATCACCTGGGACAAAGAGCCACCTACAGGAGCCAAGACTTTGGAGGTGCTCAGCTTCAACGTGCATATTTTTAACGCCTACGAAAAGATAGTGGAAGGCGTGCCGCGCGTGTCGGAAGAGATGGTAGACTGGGTAGCCACACACCCTGCCGATGTGTTCTGTCTGCAGGAGTTTTACAGCCGGGTCAACTCGACAGAATATAACAATTTCAACCGGATCGGGAAGCGCTACAACCGGCATATGTTTGCCTCTACTTACCAGGGCGATCGTGTGAAAGCCGATTTAGGTATAGCCATTTTCTCAAAATACCCGATCGTCAGGGGCAACACCATCCGCTTCCCGAACACGCCGGAGCGCAGCGCCAACCGGGCCGCCTGGGTCGATATCAATGTGAAAGGAGATACTGTCAGGGTATACGCCGTACATCTTCAATCAATGAGTATTAAGGCGGAGGATATTGAAAATACGTATTCGGCAATTGGCGATGAAGAAAGCTTCCGGAAGGAAAGCCGCAACCTGGCCCGCCGTTTGCGAATGGGCTTTAGGGCCAGGGCCATGCAGGTACAGCAGCTGCTCGACCATGTGAAGACTTCGCCTTATCCGGTTATTGTCACAGGTGACTTCAACGACATTCCGTTCAGCTATACCTACAGTCAACTGGTGGGCGAATTGAATAATTCATTTGAGAAAGCCGGTAATGGAGTAGGCGCCACTTACAACGGGCCTTTGCCATTCCTGCGTATTGATAATCAGTTCTTCAGCGAAGGGCTGGAGGCTTACGATTTTAAAACACATTACGAAATGCCGCTCTCCGACCACTTTCCGATCTCGGCAACCTATGTCATCAAGCCGAAAGAGGAGTAAGAGACTGAAGGTATAATTTTTTAGTTTTGAACTTTGGTTGGCCTTAGGGCTCACCAGGATAATCAAGTATAAACAGAAGGCATGCCCTTTGCGCATGCTATGCATACCGATACCATGCAACACAAACTGAACCTGTATAACACGCTCACGCGCAAAAGAGAACTGTTCGAACCGCTGCACGCACCCTTTGTGGGGATGTATGTCTGCGGGCCGACCGTATACGGCGAGCCGCACCTGGGCCATGCCCGCAGTGCCGTTACCTTCGATGTACTGTACCGCTACCTGAAATACCTGGGGTATAAAGTACGCTACGTGCGGAACATCACCGACGTGGGCCACCTTGAAAACGATGCCGACGAAGGCGAAGACAAAATCCAGAAAAGAGCAAAGCTGGAGCACCTGGAGCCGATGGAAGTAGTGCAGCACTATACCAATGTGTACCAGCAGGACATGGCTACGCTCAATGCCAAGTCGCCGGATATAGAGCCGCGTGCTTCGGGCCACATCATCGAGCAGATTCAGATGATACAGGAGATACTCGAGAACGGCATGGCCTATGAGGTGAACGGATCGGTATACTTTGATGTGCCGGCGTATCACAAAAACAACAACTACGGCAAGCTGTCGGGTCGCATCATTGAGGACCTGTTGAGTAATACCCGCGACACTGAAGGGCAGGAGGAAAAGCGTTCGCCGCTCGACTTTGCGCTTTGGAAGAAAGCATCACCACAGCACATCATGCGCTGGCCTTCGCCCTGGAGCGACGGCTTCCCGGGCTGGCACCTCGAGTGCTCGGCCATGAGCCGCAAGTACCTGGGGGAGACCTTCGACATTCACGGTGGCGGACTTGACCTGATGTTCCCGCACCACGAGTGCGAGATTGCGCAGAGCCAGGCCAGCCACAGCCACAGCGACGCCGCCCGCTATTGGGTGCATAATAACATGATTACCGTGAACGGGCAGAAGATGGGCAAGTCACTGGGCAACTTCATCAACCTGAGCGAGCTCTTCAGCGGCAAGCACAAAATGCTGGAGCAGGCTTACAGCCCGATGACCATCCGCTTTTTTATCTTGCAGGCGCACTACCGCAGTACCCTCGACTTTAGCAACGAGGCGCTACAGGCCGCCCAGAAAGGGTATAGAAAGCTGATGAACGGGATGCGCGTGCTCGAGAAACTGGTATACCCAGAGCAACCGGCTACACCGGACGAAAAGCTGAACGAGGACCTGCTGAAGCTGACAGAGGATTGCTTCCGCGGCCTGAACGACGACCTGAACACGGCCCGCACGATCGCTTCGCTCTTCAACCTGCTCAAGAAGATCAACAGTCTATACCTGGGGCAGCTGCAGATCGGGGCGCTGACACGTGGCACCTTCGATACCATCCGCACGACCTATACCGAACTGGTGAGCGACGTGCTTGGGCTGAAAGATGAACCGACTGCTGACATGGAAAAGATGCTGGAGCTGGTGCTCGGCTTTTACAAAGAGGCAAAAGAGAATAAGGCTTATGATAAGGTAGATGCCATCCGTGCCGAGCTGAAGAAGCAGGGTATCGTGATCAAGGACCTGAAAACCGGAATTGACTGGGCTTATGAAGAATAATATGAAGCTACTGGCCGTCTTGTTGCTGAGCGCCATGGGGCTTAACAGCTGCGACTCTTCTGAAAACGGAAGCAATACCGATCGTGTAGAAACGACAGAGGTGGAAGAAGCTGTGGTGCAGGCACCTGAGTTCAACGCGGATTCTGCTTACTATTTTGTGGATCGTCAGGTGGCTTTCGGACCGCGTGTGCCGAACACGGCAGCGCATTACAAAACGGGGGAGTGGCTGATTGAAACGCTGCGCAGCTATGGCGCCGAGGTGCAGGTGCAGGCCTTTCAGATGCGTGCCTTTGACGGTACGATGCTGAACCTGCGCAACATCATCGGTACCATCAACCCGAATGCAACTAAGCGTGTACTGCTGGCTGCGCATTGGGATACGCGCCCCTTTGCCGACAAAGACGAGCAAAATCAGAACAAGCCGATTGACGGTGCCAACGATGGAGCCAGCGGTGTAGGCGTGCTGCTCGAGATCGCCCGTGCCATACAGGCGGCAGAGCAGAAGCCAGATGTAGGCATTGACATCATTTTCTTTGACGGAGAAGATTATGGCCGTCCTGATGACAGTGAGCATCCATACATGCAGGACGACTGGTGTCTGGGGTCACAGTATTGGAGCAAGAACAAACATAAGCCGAATTACAAGGCGAACTACGGTATACTGCTCGACATGGTGGGAGCCGAGAACGCCAAGTTTGCCCGCGAAGGCACCTCCATGCAGTATGCCCGCAACATCGTGGACAAGGTATGGCGTGCCGGCAATCGCCTCGGCTACTCCGATTACTTTAAGTATGTGAACGCCCCGGCCATTACCGACGACCACTATTACGTGAACACAGTGGCCGGCATCCGCATGATCGACATCATCGAGTACAACTTGGCAGATCAGGATGATTACTTCGGTCCGTATCACCACCGCCACACCGACACAATGGACATCATCAGCAAGAACACCCTGAAGGCCGTGGGCCAAACGGTGCTACACGTGCTGTACAACGAATAAAGCTATACCTGGCTGACATAAAAAAGGCGCTCCATGAAGCGCCTTTTTTATTGCCTTACAACAGAGGGAAGTACATTGTCTTCAGCCATCTTTTGGACGGTGAGCTCAGCAAACTGGCTGGCGGCTTTGCGCAGGCTGCGGGGGCTGTGCGACTTAGACTGAGCTGACCATACCAGTCGGTCAGAGTTGACGTCGTATAGATTTGTTTCGAGGTAGTATACTTTGTCTTCGGTGTAGTAGCCGGGGTCGTATAATGTAGGGTACCAGTAGTTGTAATAACCCCTGAAGCTGCCATACCATACAAAGCGCGACATCGGGCGGTACCCCATATTGCCTGGCACGTAGCGGGTTTCAGTTTGCTCGTCTACCAGAGTGGCTGTCAGGATGGCGTCATGGCCATCTTCCCTGATGCGCTCTATGAGCAGGTTTACATCCGGTCCAGCTTTAGCGGTAGCAGATGGCGGGAACAAATCGATACTGCGGGTTGCCTGAATACCTCTCATCTGCAACTGCGTCTGCAGGTCGTTCTCCACTTCCTGCCGGGCCAGGACGTTATCGGTAAGGGCAGCCACCACTACCCGCTGATAATTCTGCGCTTCAATTTCGGGGCTCTTCCAGGACCCCATGATCTGAGTGGAAGACGAGCATGCCGCTATACCTGCCAACAGTAGCAGGAGTGGCAGCCAGGCGTTCCTAATAAGTTTGTGTTCCATGTTCTTGATGCTTAATCTGCTTATACCTAGTTTATTGTATAACGAGTAGCGGCCTCGGTTAGGTTTAAGATCTCATCTATACCTGGAGCAGCTGGTGCAGGGGTAGTTTGGAGGTATAAGGCAGGTGAATTTAGTGCTGAAATTAGAGCAACATTTTGAGGGCGGAAACGGTATGTGGAGGCAGCAACGCACCACTTGCATGAGCAGCCATGATATTTTCTGAAGTATTCAAAAAGCATTATATATTTGTCCTGCAATTCAATACGTCCCTTTTATTAAAAACTATTTAAAAAATGTCGTACGATAACATCGTTTCCTTACTTGGTTCTGAAGCGGAAAATCTGCTTCAGTATGAAAGCAAAACAATCTCTAAGGACCTGATCCATGCACCGGGCCCTGACTTTGTAGACCGTGTGTTCTCCCAGTCAAACCGTAACCCGCAGGTATTGCGCAGCCTGCAGCAGCTTTTCAATCATGGCCGCCTGGCAGGTACGGGTTACCTGTCCATTCTGCCTGTTGACCAGGGCATCGAGCACACCGCAGGTGCTTCTTTTGCTCCAAACCCTATTTACTTTGACCCTGAGAACATCATCAAGCTGGCAATCGAAGGTGGCTGCAACGCTGTGGCGACAACCTTTGGTAACCTGGCGATGATGTCCAGAAAGTATGCGCACAAGATTCCGTTTGTGGTGAAGATCAACCACAACGAGCTGATGACCTACCCGAACAAATATGACCAGATCATGTTCGGCTCTGTGGACGAAGCCTGGAACCTGGGCGCTACTGCCGTGGGGGCTACCATCTACTTCGGCTCAGAGGAGTCTTCGCGCCAGATCATTGAGGTGGCCGAGGCTTTCGAAAGAGCGCACCAGCTTGGTATGGCCACGATCCTGTGGTGCTATACCCGCAACAACGCCTTTAAGAAGGACGGTACTGACTACCACGTAGCAGCTGACCTGACAGCACAGGCGAACCACCTGGGCGTAACGATTCAAGCGGACATCATCAAGCAGAAACTTCCTGAGAACAACGGTGGCTTCAAAGCGATCGGCTTCGGCAAGACACACGAGAAGATGTATTCTGAGCTTTCTTCTGACAACCCAATTGACCTGGCCCGCTACCAGGTGGCAAACTGCTACATGGGCCGTGCCGGTTTGATCAACTCCGGAGGCGAGTCTAAGGGTGAGTCGGATCTGGCGGATGCCGTGCGCACAGCCGTAATTAACAAGCGTGCAGGCGGTATGGGCCTGATCTCTGGCCGTAAAGCGTTCCAGAAAGACATGAAAGTTGGTGTGGAGCTGCTGAACGCGATTCAGGACGTATACCTGGCCAACGATATTACACTTGCCTAATCTGTAGCAGAACTGCTGATTATTAACTAATTTTACAGCCTGCTTTGGAGTCGCTCCTTTGTGAGTAATCCGAAGCAGGCTATATTTGTGCTCAAATCTGCCCAGAGTTGGTAAAGAAGAGTATGGCAGAACAACCATTTAATGTGCGGTACGCACGACCGATACGATTATGATGCCTTGGTTTAAACGAGTAGAAAAAGGAATTATCACACCGACAGAGGAGAAAAAAGAAACTCCTGACGGCTTGTGGTTTAAGTGCCCGGATTGCAAGACAGTGACTAGCATGTCCGAGCACCGCAAAAACCTGAAGACCTGCGTGAAGTGCAACTACCACGACCGTGTTGGTTCAAAGGAATATTTCGCCATCCTGTTCGACGACAACAAGTTTACGGAGATGGACGAGGATATGACCTCGGGCGATCCGCTCAACTTCGTGGACTCCAAGCCATACCCGCAGCGCACTGCTGAGACACAGCGCAAGACCGGTCTCAAGGACGCCGTGCGCACTGCCTATGGTAAGTCAGGTGGCAGGGACATCACCATCGCCTGTATGGACTTTGCCTACATTGGTGGCTCTATGGGTTCTGTGGTGGGCGAGAAGATTGCCCGCGCTATCGACCATGCCCGCAAGACACGCACGCCTTTCATGATGATCTCTAAGTCAGGTGGTGCCCGTATGATGGAGGCTGGCTTCTCGCTGATGCAGATGGCCAAAACTTCTGCTAAACTGGCACTTCTTTCGGAGGAAAAGCTACCTTATATTTCGATGCTCACTGACCCTACAACGGGTGGTGTAACGGCATCTTATGCCATGCTGGGCGACTTCAACATTGCCGAGCCGGGAGCACTGATTGGTTTTGCCGGACCGCGTGTAATCAAAGAAACGATCGGGAAGGACCTGCCGAAAGGCTTCCAGAGTGCGGAGTTCGTACTGGAGCATGGCTTCCTGGACTTCATCGTGGACCGCAAGGAACTGAAGCAGCGCCTGGTAGACCTGCTGGGTATGATCATGCCTGCCACAGAGGAAAAAAACGGAACAACCAAAACGCAGAAAGCAGCCAAATCGGCATAAGCGGATTGGACTAAAATAATAGAGCAGAAAAGCCTGTTAGTGTCGCTGACAGGCTTTTTTGGTGGCACTCAAACACGACAAAATATAAGCTGAGCGGGTGCAAACAAACTTTTTCAGCTCAGGAAAGTAATAGTTTGGGTAAAGCACAATATTGTGCCTAAGTTTGGCATTAGTATTGCGAAAGCACAAATACTAAGTATAATTAATACTACTATCAACCAAAAACCATTTTTCAAATTTATTAAGACTATGAAACTAGTAAAACTATCGTTGACATCTATGCTGGCTGTAACCATGCTGTTCACTTCCTGCCAGACTACGCGTCCGACTACTTCTGGTACAGGCGACACTTCAACTACGACAGGTAACAGAACCGAAACTTCCACTACCGGCGAAGAGAAGACAGGTATGAATAAAACCACTAAGGGCGGTATCATCGGAGCTGGCTCCGGCGCTGTAGTAGGTGGTATTATTGGTAACCGCATGGGTAACACAGCGGCGGGTGCCATTATAGGTGCTGCCGTGGGTGGAGCCACAGGCGCCGTTATCGGTCGCCGTATGGATAAGCAGGCCGAGGAACTGGAGAAGAGTATGGAAAACGCCAAGATCGAGCGTGTGGGCGAGGCTATCCGTATCAACTTTGACTCGGGCATCCTGTTCGCCGTGAACTCTGCTGAACTGAGCGCCAGTGCTAAGAAAGACATTGACGGCCTGGTAAACACATTGCAGAAATACGAAGGCACCAACATCATCATCGAAGGCCACACAGACAACACCGGTAGCCGTGAGCTGAACCAGGGACTGTCAGAGCGTCGTGCGCAGGCTGTTGCCAACTATGCCCGCACCCGTGGAGTAGACGCATCGCGCATGCAGGCAAAAGGCTATGCCTTTGACCAGCCGATTGCTGACAACACGACAGCTGAAGGCCGTGCGCAGAACCGCCGTGTAGAGATCATCATCATTGCCAGCGAGGAGCTGAAGAAAGCTGCCGAAAGCGGTGAAATAAAATAAGGTATAAGATATAGTACCTGTACTGAAGCGCCTGTCGGGTATACCTGACAGGCGCTTTTTTGTGCAGTATGTTTTAACTAAAAACACGCTATGCAGGTTGCCAGCGCCACCTGCAGGCGACTTTTGAATATTCTCCGGTTGGTTTACGTATATAGTTTGTCTAATGTAGTTAGTTAAGAGGCGTTAGCAACGTGTTGATCTGTAGTGTCTTGTAATAGATAGCCCGTTCAACTGCTATATCCGGATACAACATTTTAACACATATTGAGTATTAAGGGCTTAATCTGACAACTATAATTGAAAATTAAAAAACAAGAACATGAAACATATCAGAATTTATTTTTTAGTGCTGGCCGTATTCGGTTTCTTATTCACATCCTGTAATGCCAGTCGTACGGCCAAAGGCGGTGCCATCGGTGCTGGTGGCGGTGCTGTAGTAGGTGGTGTAATTGGTAAAGTAGCTGGTAACACAGCGGCGGGTGCCATTATAGGTGCTGCCGTGGGCGGTACGGCCGGTGCCCTGATTGGTCGCCGTATGGATAAGCAGGCTGAAGAGCTGCGTCGTGACCTGGAAAATGCGAAGGTTGAGCGTGTAGGTGAGGGTATCAAAATCACCTTCGACTCAGGCATCCTTTTCGATGTGAACTCTGCTGAACTTCGCCCAAATGCACAGGCTGACATTCAGAAACTGGCCACTACATTGCAGAAGTACGAAGACACCAATGTGATCATCGAGGGTCATACAGACAACACCGGTAGCCGTGAGCTAAACCAACGTCTGTCGGAGCGTCGTGCTGAGTCCGTAGCGAGCTATGCTACCCAGCAGGGAGTTGCCCGTAACCGTATCACAACGCAGGGCTGGGCATTTGACCACCCGGTAGCCGACAACTCCACAGCATCTGGCCGTCAGGCAAACCGTCGTGTAGAGATCGCGATCTTTGCAAACGAGAAAATGAAGAAAGCTGCAGAACGCGGTGAACTATAATCATTTGAGAATTTATAGAGAAGCCAGCTATACCTCAGGTATAGCTGGCTTTTTTTGTGCGGCTAGTTTCCGGTAGCTGACGGAGTTGGGCGCTTGCGGAGCACAATAGCAAACCCGATGGCTATGCTGGCTCCCAGAAAGGCGAGTACCATGTCCTTTTGTGCGTCCCAGATATCGCCCTGCATGCCCAGGTAGGCCATGCCTTGCTCGTCTCCATCGTACACGAGGTCTGCCACGATCCACTCCACAATTTCATACACGGCACTCAGTGACAGAACGAGTGACAGCGTGAGCACACTGCTCAGGAACACACTCAGACTAAAACCGCGTCTTGCAATTTCATAAATGGGGTATGTGAGCAGCAAGCCAAAGCCAAAGTGCACGATGCGGTCGTAGTGGTTACGCCGGAAGTCAAGCTGCTCTTTCATCCACTCACCAAAGGGGTTGTCAGCATACTGGTAATAGCTGCCGTACACGTGCAGCATCATGAACAAAAAAATTAAGGTATAGCTGGTGTCGGTGAAGCGGAAGATATTGTAAAAAGCAGCCAGTATGATTACTACAGAGAGTGTGAGGGAGTTTTCGAGGAGCCAATTGAGCAGATCGGGCGTGGTAAAGCCTGTGTACGCCAGGAAAGCCATGAAAACACCCATGTAAGTCATGTGCAGTGGCCTGCGCATGAAAGGCAGCTTATGCTTAGAGCGAAAAGTCATTGTAAACGTCATGTGCCAACTGGTTTTGTGCAGTACTGCAGCATTAACCTTAAATTGATACACATGTTTTGCCTAATTGGATACAAGCTTTTATTAAATGCTCTAAGCCAAAAGGTCTTTTTGGTAAAACACCAGCCTGATCGGGTTGTCCCCCGGGTTCTGAGTAGGGTCACAGTGGTAGCCAAACATCTCAACGCCGTTCATGTAGGGGAGCAGCTTTTTGTAAAAGGTATGGCCCGTGTTTTCGGGGTTGAAGGTTATGTCGTGGTACACGCAGGTGGGCAGCGAAGGCATGCGGCTCAGTTTGTCAAACAGCACATCGGGCTTGCCGAGATCGCCTGAGTATACGATGCGGTTGTCTTCCTCTTCAAAAATGTAAGCAAATGACTGCAAGCCCTCTGAGTGCAGACCATAGGTATCAACGACCTTTATACCCTCAAAGCGATCAAGCGGAACGAACTCAACGTACTTGTCCGGGTCCTTCACCTGGATTTTCAGGAACTCGTATACCTGCGCCTTGAACTGGTCTGTTGGGTACAGGATGGTTGGCTTTGGAGCTTTTTCTACCACATGCTTGTGCAGCAGCAGATTGGCCAGGCTACCACAGTGGTCGTTGTGCAGGTGGGTGAGCAGGATATGATCCACCCGATGCAGCAGGTTTTTATGCACCAGCGTCTGGTATACCGTAAAGCCACAATCTATCAATACACACTTTTCCCGCACCGTCACCAAAGCGGCAGAGTTCAGGTAATCGATGTCAAAGGCACCTCCTGTTCCTAAGAATTTAATTTGCATAGAATGAAAGTTAATGCCGTTTTGGGCTAAGACTACAGGTATAGCGGTAATTGAAATAAATTGTTGTAAGATATTACAATTTTCCTGCATAAATGTTCGGACATGTACGTTAGCCCTGTTCAGCTTATTTGATGGGAAACGCCATTTGCATAAAGCCGTTTATTAAGAACCGGCTAACCCAAGTGAGCAATGGAAGGATATGAACTACCCGCTGAAGACAAAATAATGATCACCCACGAGCTGCTGAACCAGGAGTACAAACCCCTGAAGCTCGATCCGCGTCGCAGCCACATGCACGAGCTCATCTCGACGATGCTCTCGCACCGCACCAACCACAGAGACGAGGAGAAGGCCTTCTATACCATGATGGAGCGCTTCGGTGATTGGGAAGGGGTGATGAATGCCCCCTTTGATGATCTGGCCGATGCCATCAGCACGACCCGCTACCCGGGACAGAAGGTGCCGCAGATACAGCAGACGCTGCACATCATCAAAGAGGAGCGGGGGGAGTTCAGTATCGATTTTCTGGAGGAGATGCCTGTGGAGGAGGCGCTGGCCTGGCTGACACGCCTGCCGGGTGTGGGACTGAAAACAGCTACGCTGGTACTGCTGTTCAACTTCAAAAAGCCGGTGCTCCCCGTCGACACGCACGTGTTTCGGGTGAGCCAGCGGGTAGGCTTGATCGGAGCCAAAGTAACCGCTAATAAAGCCCATGACATCCTGCTGGACATGCTGCCCAAAGATGCCGTGGTGCTTTTTAACTTCCATAAACACCTGCTCAAGCACGGACAGAAGATCTGTACCTGGTCGTACCCGAGGTGCGAGAAGTGTGTGCTGAACGGGATCTGCAATTACTACAACCAGGTGCGGGCCAAGGGGGTTGATAAGGCGGCGTAATAAAAGCTACAACCCAGGTAGGCATGTTTTGGTCTATAATATAAGCTGCTTACTTATCAGTATAATTTACTTTGGCCTTGCTTTAAGCAAAGCTATTCTATTGTTACGAGTTCAGTCACGATCTCCTTCTGGTTGCCAATAAACTTCTGCTTAAAGAAATTGACTGTTTGCTGTGACGATTCAACCAAAGCGGGTACATATTCACCCTTCTTTTCTGCTTCTGCTATTGCGCCAACTACCCCTTTGTTCTGGCGCATATCAGCCAATTCAACAGGTGTCCAGGTCAAGTGGATGTCGCCAATGTAATAGACCTTTTCAGGCTCAGTGAGATTGACTGAGATATAGTTGGGAGGTAAATTTTTATAGAACCCAATATTATCTCGGTATTCAAGCAGCGAAATAAAATGATTGCCTAACGGGAGTTTCATGTAAAAATAGCCGTTTTCGTCCAGCCAAACGGTATGCTTTCCCCAAAGCCGTTCATTAAAGTGCAGCACTATTTTTTCGTTCGCCAGCGGCCGGCTACTATCGAGCGCAAGTTTTCCAAATACGATCGTTTCATTGGGTTTCGTATTAGCGGTTGACGCAATTCTGCCTGTGCTGCAGCCTAAGCTAAAGAGAGCTAAAAAAAGTAAGATTATCCTATACATAAAGTGTGATTGGCTGGACTATGCAGTTAGACAGAATGAACATACTCCAACCTCACCCCATTCTCCTCAACTTCCAGCCTTGCTCTTCTCCCGCAAACCAGCGCCAGATTATCCGGCTCGTGGCCGGTCGGGAAGCCGTAGCAAACGGGGTAATCATACTTGCCGGTGTGTTCGGCGATGATCTCGTAAGCGTCTTTGCCAAAAGGAATGGCATTGTCTTTCATGTCGCTGAAGTGGCCGACGATAAGACCTGCCAGGTCCTTGAGCTTACCGGCGCGGTCAAGGTGCACCATCATGCGGTCGATGCTGTAGAGGTACTCGTCCACGTCTTCCAGAAACAGGATCTTGCCTTTGGTCGTGAAGTCGGAGCTGGTGCCCGAAACGTTGTGCAGGAGCGCTAGGTTACCGCCTATCAGTTGGCCTTCGGCTATACCTGTGCGGTTAAAGGCATGAGGGACGGTGCTATAGCTGAGTTCCTCGCCGAAGAGCACACGACGCAGGCTGTCCAGTGCCTCTTCTGTACCTTTCGGGAAGAGCAGAGGCATGATGCCGTGCACGCTTTCTATACCCAGGCTGTGGATGTGGCAAAGGAGGGAGGTGATGTCGCTGAAGCCAACGATCCACTTCGGGTGTTTCTGGAATTGGCTGAAGTCTATCTGATCGAGGATGCGGGTGGTGCCGTAGCCGCCGCGGGCACAAATGATCGCTTTGATGTCGGGGCGGTCGAGAGCCTGCTGCAGGTCCTGCAGACGCAGGGCATCATCGCCGGCAAACACACCATACTGTGCTCCCACTGTAGGGCCAACTTCCACTTCCAGCCCCCAGCCCTTCAGTATGTCGATGGCGGCGGCAATTTCTTCGTGGCTGATAAGACGGGCGGTAGCGATGATAGCGATTTTGTCGCCGGGCTGTAGTGGTGTGATCATGGGTAAAGCAATTTTTGATGATAAACGAAGGTATGGCTTTTTGCTAAAATTTGCGAGGCTGCAAAATTTTGGGCAATTTCGGAACCCCGTTTGCTATGGCCTTGACTGCCCGGCACCTGTACCTGAACAAGTGCTGCATTGGCGGGAATCTAAAAAACCTTTATATGACGCAAATCAAGAAAAAAAAGTCAGGGATTGACAAGTTCCTGTCAATCGTGGAGCGCATCGGTAATGCCCTGCCGCACCCTGCCACGCTCTTTGCAGGCTTTGCGCTGCTCGTGATCATCCTGTCGTGGGTAGCCAGTTTGTTCGACCTGGCGGTAACGCACCCGGGCACAGGCAATACCATAACACCGGTTAACCTGCTCTCCACAGAAGGACTGCACATGATCCTGACCCGCATGGTGACCAACTTTACCGACTTCGCTCCGCTGGGCACGGTGCTCGTTTCCTTGCTGGGTATAGGTATAGCCGAGGGCACAGGTCTGATTGGTGCGGTGCTGCGTCTGGTGGTGCTGTCATCGCCGAAGCGTTTGCTCACTTTCGTGATCGTTTTTGCAGGCGTTATCTCCAATACAGCTTCTGAAGTGGGTTACGTGCTGCTGGTGCCGCTGGCGGCGGTGATCTTCCTGGCGGCCGGCCGTAATCCGTTGGCAGGTCTGGCGGCTGCTTTTGCCGGTGTGTCAGGTGGCTACAGTGCCAACCTGCTGCTGGGTACCATCGACCCGCTGCTGGCCGGTCTATCTACAGAGGCGGCCCGTATTATTGATGCCGACTATACCGTAAACCCGGCGGCGAACTATTACTTCATGTTCGTTTCTACCTTCCTGGTGGCGGGTTTGGGTACCTGGGTAACCGAAAAAATCGTGATACCGCGGTTAGGGGAGTACAACGGCGACGAAAAGCCCCAGAGCATCGACCGCCTGAACAAACAGGAAAAGCGCGGCCTGCTCTACGCTTCACTGGCTATTCTGGCTTCTATTGCCTTTGTACTGGGCGGTTTGCTGCCCGAAGATGGCTACCTGCGCAATCCTGAAACAGGTGAGGTACTGAACTCGCCGTTCATGTCCGGTATCGTAGCCTTTATCTTCCTGCTTTCTGCTATTGGCGGTATCGCTTACGGTATAGGCGCCAAAACTATCAAAAACGACAGCGACGTGATGCGTGGTATGTCTAAATCCATGGAGACGCTGGGATCTTACATTGTGCTCGTGTTCTTCGCGGCGCAGTTCGTAGCTTACTTCAACTGGACCAACCTGGGCCTGATCCTGGCGATCAACGGAGCCGATGTGCTGCAGACGATGGGCCTGAGCGAGATTCCGCTGATGATCATGTTCATCCTGGTGGCGGCTGTGATCAACCTCGTGATGGGTTCGGCCTCGGCCAAGTGGGCGATCATGGCACCGGTGTTCATCCCGATGTTTATGCTGCTGGGTTATTCGCCGGAGTTCACGCAGGTGGCCTACCGCATCGGCGATAGCGTAACCAACATTATCTCGCCAATGATGTCATACTTCGCCTTGATCGTAGCCTTCATACAGCGCTACGACAAGAACGCAGGTATAGGCACCGTGATCTCAACGATGCTTCCTTACTCGATCGTGTTCTTTATCGGTTGGGTAGTGCTGCTGATCATCTGGATCATGATTGGTCTGCCAATTGGTCCGGGCGCCGAAATGTACATAACGCAGCCTTAACAGGTATGCTGCTAAACAGAGCAGCCGGTGCAGGTATATCCTGCACCGGCTGTTCTGTTTGAAATAGTTTTGTTCTCAAACTGATGGCTATACCTAAAACAGCTTCAGCCCCAAACTCAATAAGATCTGCTCGTTAGCCAGGTCATAGTTGCTCTGCATGGACGGATCTGAATAATTGCGGCTGATGCGCTCGTAACGCACATCTACGGTCAGGCGCTGTATATCAAGACCTATACCTGCCTGATAGCCCCAGTCAGAGCCTTCCATAAAGCTCTTGATGCTCTGTCCCTCCTGGCGTGCACTCAATAGACTGGAGGCGACCGGTCCCGCCTGTATACGAACCAGGTTGGCGATGCTTATACCAGCCATAATGGGCACATCGAGCCGGTTAAATTTGATGTCGGATACACGGTTTGTAATGGAGGTATTGGGATTAGACTCCAGTCGTCCGCCGGTCTGCGTGAAAATAGCTTCAGGCTGTATAAAAAAGCCCAGGATATTGACGCGGGCAAAAGCACCGGCATGGTAACTGGTCACAGATTCTTTTTTTGCGTACTCAGCAGGGTTACTGGTCACATCGTGTACACTTACACTGGAGGAGCCCACACCAGCCTTCAGACCTCCGGTTAAAAACTGCGCCTGTGCCGCCGTACTCAGGGCGACCAGCGCAAATATAGTTAGCACTAAATTTTTCATAGCTATAAGATTAGTTTCTAGATTTTATACCGAAGCCAAATCGGCACAGGTATAACGAATAATCAACAGCCTTTTAGTACGTAACCGTGTAAATATAGGGTATTCAGTATTAAATTATGGTACTATTCCTTTGTTTTGCTGGCTGTTAATGTGGGCTTTTATCGCGTGCTCCAGTCACTACATCAGGTATAGCACTTCGGTTAATCGGTTTATCCTTCTGCACTCAGTATAGCTGTAGCCTCAATTTCTACGAGTTGCTCCGGCCTGATAAGTGCCCGCACTTCTACCATGGTTGAGGCTGGTTTGATGTCGCTGAAGAACTCACCATGAGCACGACCGACAGCCTCCCATTGGCTGATGTCAGTCACATAGATACGGGTACGCACCACCTGCCGCATCGTGACGCCGGCTTCTTGCAGCGCCTTCTCTATCTTCTGTAGAATGTGCCGGGTCTGCTCGTAGGCATCGCCTACACCAATTACCTGATCGCCCTCAGTAGCCGTAGTGCCCGCCACCTCCACTACACTGCCGACACGCACAGCACGGCTATACCCAATGATATCTTCCCATACAGCGCCAGAAGAAATGTTTTGTCTTTTCATAAGTTAGAAAGTTAAATAGTTTGAGAGTTTAGGAATTGGATAGGTATGCCTTCGTAGGGATAGTTAGCGACCTGTCCGGATTCAGACAATTTAGCTATTTTTATAATCAGGTATTTCAGTATCCAGCCTACTTGTATACCTGATACTCCGGCAGAATCCTTAATTTTGAGTGAACAACTCTCTACCAGATGCGCCTGAGATCGAAACCTGTGCTTTGCAACTACTACGTTACGTACCGCTGTAACGCAAAGTGCTCGTTTTGTGACATTTGGGAGAAGCCTTCGCCCTACATTACGCTGGAGGATGTGGAGCAGAACCTGCAGGACCTGAAGCGGCTTGGGGTGCAGGTGATCGACTTCACGGGCGGCGAGCCCTTGCTGCACCGCCAGATCGATCAGATGCTGGGTATGGCGCACAACATGGGCTTCATCACCACGCTCACCACCAACGGAATGCTTTACCCTAAGCTGGCGGAGCGACTGAAAGGCAAGATAGATATGCTGCACTTTTCACTGGACTCTGCTCACAAGGAGGAGCACGATACCGGACGTGGCGTGGCCTGCTATGATTTTGTGATGGAGTCAATACAAGTGGCAAAGCGGCTGGGTGAGCGACCGGATATTCTTTTCACGGTGTTCCGTCACAATCTGGACCAACTCGAAGAGGTATACCGGAGCATCACGCAGCCCAACAAACTGATGCTGATCATCAACCCTGCCTTTGAGTATAATGACGTGGCAGTAGGGGAGCAGCTCACGGATGATGAACTAGACTACCTGACAGCTTTTGGGAAGCGCAAGGGCGTATACCTGAACGAGGGCTTTGTGCAGCTGCGCCGCGACGGAGGAAACAAGGTAGCAGATCCGGTTTGCAAAGCAGCCAGCACCACGCTGGTCATCTCTCCTGAAAACGAGCTGGTATTGCCTTGCTACCACCTGGGCACTAAAAGCTTTCCGATTCAAGGTAATCTGGGCGAGCTATACCTGAGCCAGGAGGTGGAGGAACTGAAGCAGTTAGAGGGACGATTGCCGGCTTGCGAGGGCTGCACCATCAACTGCTACATGCAACCCAGCTTCGCCGTAGAAATAAACAAGTACTTCTGGAAAGCCCTGCCAAGCACCCTCAAATACAACCTGAGCAAAGGAACGTGGAAGAGGCTGTTAAATTGATAAATTGTTGAATGGTTAAATTGCTGGAAGGTTAAATTGTTAAATGGTTGGGTTGTTAAATTGTTGTTCAGGTACGATTCAAACAGGTGTAGCCGATGCACGATTCGGACAGGTCGCGACCTGTCCCTACGAAATGCTTAACCTTTCAACTTCTCTACTCTCAAACTCTTAAACTTTCTAATTTAGAATATGCCAGTTATATTACCTGTAAAAGGAATAAGTCCGCAGATGGGCGAGGACTGCTTTGTGGCCGAAAATGCTACGATCGTGGGCGATGTGGTGATGGGCCGTGAGTGCTCTGTGTGGTTTAATGCCGTGATCCGGGGCGATGTGAATGCGATCCGGATTGGTGATAAAACCAACATCCAGGACGGTGCCGTGATTCACTGCACTTACCAAAAAGCCGCCACCACCGTCGGCAGCAACGTGTCGATCGGGCATAATGCTATTGTGCATGGCTGTACCGTGGAGGACAATGTGCTGATCGGGATGGGAGCTATTGTGATGGACAATGCGCTGGTGCAGAAGAACTGCATCGTAGCGGCGGGTGCTATTGTGCTGGAGAACACCGTGTGCGAGTCGGGATTTATATATGCCGGTATACCTGCCAAAAAGGTAAAACAGCTGAGTCAGGAGCAGATCGATGGCCTGGATAAAGTGGCCAATAACTATGTGATGTACAGCGGCTGGTTTACCAATCCGGAGGTATAAAAAAACGAAGGCTATACCTGTGCAGTATAGACTTCGTTTTTAATAGTTTGGTTCCTCGGTTTGCGGTTCTATTTGGGATCGGAAGTCGTCCCTGATCGTAAAGAGCACCCACTCCACACGGCGGTCAGATTTTTCCAGCACCCGGATCGCGTACTCATTGAACTCCGCTACCTCATTTGCATCTTCTGGTATGTGGCCGTAGATCATGGTCACAAAGCCGCCTACTGTTTCATAGTCCTCACCTTCAGGCAGCGCAAAAGGCAGGTAGTCGTTCGCGTCTGACACAGGGGCGGCGCCATTGACACGGTATTCAAAGTCGCTCAGGCGCTCCACAATCGGAACCTCCTCATCGTATTCATCCTGTATCTCGCCTACCAGTTCTTCAATGATGTCTTCTATTGTCACGATGCCCGACACACCGCCAAACTCATCAGTCACGATGGCCATGTGCATGTGGCGACGCTGGAACTGTTGCAAGAGGCGTGGGATCTTCTTCGTCTCCGGCACGAAATAGGCCGGGCGCATCAGCTTTTCAATGATGATCGGCTCACCCAGGCGCATCAGGCTCAGGATGTCTTTGACATAGAGTACCCCTACAATATTATCAATGGAGCCGTCGTAGACAGGCAGACGCGAGTAGCCTTCCTCAAAAATAAGCTCCATCAGTTCCGGCTCGGGAATGTTCACATCAATGGCCACCATGCGTGTGCGCGGTACCATGATCTGCTTCACCATGCGCTCGTTAAACTCAAACACGTTCTCGAGCAGCTCGTGCTGAGAGTCGACTAGTAATCCGCCCTCCGCACTTTGTTCAAAGAGCAGGCGCAGTTCTTCAGGGGAGTGTACCTCCGAGCCATGCACGGGACGAATACCCATAGAGCGAAGCACCAGGTTGGCAAAGCCGTTGAGAACCCAGATGAAAGGTCGGAAGAGGTAGTAGAAAAAGCGAAGCGGCAGCGTAATGGCCAGCGTCGTGGCTTCAGACCGCTGAATAGCCAGCGACTTGGGCGCCAACTCACCAAACACAATGTGCAACACCGTGATGATGGCGAAAGAGATCGGAAGAGCTATTTTGTGGGCCAGTGCCTCACTGCCCTGGAAGCCAAAGAAATTAATCACATTGATCACGATCTGTGACACTACGCTTTCGCCGATCCAACCCAGACCGAGCGATGCCAGGGTGATGCCGAGCTGAGTAGCCGACAGATAGGCGTCGAGGTGGGTGAGCATGTGCTGGGCCAGCCTGGCCATAGAACTGCCGGCCTGCGCCCGAAGCTCAATTTGTGAAGCACGCACCTTCACGATCGCAAACTCCGCCGCCACAAAAAAGCCGTTAAGCAATACCAGAAATATAGTGAGTAGGATGTTTAAAATCATAGCGTGTTACGGCGCGGTTTGCTTCCGGCTGCGTAAAATTAAGCTAAAATACGTGGTTTTACTATATATGTATGTGCTATTGGCAAGATTACATGCAGCTGGCATCGTAGCATAGTCTTGCAGGGCTTTGTCTTAAAACAAGAAAAGGTGCCACAGGGCACCTTTTCTTGTTGATACATCTTCAGGTGGTTAGTATTGAACCTGCATGGCGGGTGCCTGGGCGGTGCTGAACAACTCGCGGGCATTTTCCGGCGAAAGGAGGGGCATGAAGATAGCCTTAGCCTCTGCTTCGGAGATCATTCTGTAAACATGCTCTGAAGAAGTATCGAGGAAGGGATTGCAGAAGGAGTAAATAAATTCGTCTGAGAAAGTGCGGTACACAATATGAAAGTTGTGCTTCTCGTCGCGTGCAAGCTTGATCGCCTTGAAAGTGAAATTAAGTTCTTTGCCGCAAACAGTTTTGATGGTGGTGAATTCCTGTGGCTGAAAGTTTGTATTCATAGTTTTGAATGTAAGTTTTGTAAATAATCCGATATAAAATATACGTTTTGAGGACTCTTAAAATTCCCCGTCTGGCCAATGAAGCTCTTTATATCCGTGAACGGTATGAATTACAGGGTGAGTGTAAGGGTATTGATTACCAGAGCTTTAGTATGCAAGCATACAATTGTAGTCTGTGGGTGTATAAGTGAACTAACAGCCTGGCAGTGCGTTTAGAAACTACCTGCTATTACTTTCTGTTATTCATAGCACCAGGAGCGGCATTTGAGGGCAATAGCTTGTCATCTGTCTTTGAGGTTGGATCGATGCTGCCAGACAGATGGGGCTTTCGATCAAAATCTCTACTTTTGTAGTGAGGCTTTCGGGCTTCTTTGATCTTAATGAATTAACTAGACATACCCTTATGAGAAATAACTTGAGGCTGACGCTTCGCCTTCACTGGCTGTTTGTGGTCCTGTTGACCTTTGCAGCACAAATGGTGCAGGCACAGGTGCTGAAGCCTGCTTCCTGGAGCTACGATGTTTCCAAAAAGGAAGTAAAAGTGGGCGAGGAAGTCGAGCTCATTTTTAATGTCAGGATAGACAAGGATTGGTATCTCTACTCTTCTGATTTCGACCCTGACCTGGGGCCGATGGTGACGGAGTTTAAGTTCACTAAGCATCCTTCTTACCAGCTGATAGGTAAGATCAAGCCCATCAATCCGAAGAAGAAATACGATGACCTGTGGGAGGGGGAGTATACCTACTTTGTCGGCACGGCCCAGTTTAGACAGAAGATCAAGGTGCTGCAGCCTGACCTGGTTGTAAAAGGCTCTTACGAGTATCAGGTATGTACTGATGTCGATGGCAAGTGTATTCCGTTTGATGATGACTTTGCCTTTACCAATGCCCAGATAAAAGTACCAGCAGCCAGTGGAGCCGCTACGCCTGCTACGGTGCCGGTGGAGACATCGGCTGCAGCGCTGGAGAAGTCCCCGAAAGAAGCTACCACCCAAGCCACAGCCCCAGATGGACTCGATACTTCTCTCCCGGAGACGGTGCGAGAGGATACGGCGCTTATGGAAACAGAGTCTCTTGAAGTAGCCCCATTCAGCGATACTGCTTCGACCGGAGCGGGTGATGTGGTAACGCCGGCTCTTACCGGTGAAACCGGTGAGGCAGAGGGTGCAGAAAGCCTGTGGAAATTCATGCTGGTTGCTTTTGTCTTTGGTCTTGGTGCCTTGTTGACGCCCTGCGTATTCCCAATGATTCCGATGACGGTGAGCTTCTTCACCAATGGCAGCGCCAATCGCGGGCAGGCTATTTTCAAAGCCCTTCTCTATGGCTTCTCCATTATTGCTATCTATACCCTGGTGGGTACTATTGTGGCCAAATTGTTTGGAGCCGACGGCGCCAACTTCATCAGCACACACTGGCTGCCTAACCTGATCTTCTTCGCTGTGTTCATCATTTTTGCGATGTCCTTCTTCGGCATGTTCGAAATCACGCTGCCCAGCTCCTTCCTGACGAAGGTAGACGCGCAGGCAGACAAAGGAGGTATCATTGGGGTGTTCTTCATGGCTTTCACGCTGGTGCTGGTATCTTTCTCCTGCACGGGGCCTATCGTGGGCAGTATTCTGGTCGCATCTGCTGGCGGCGAAACGGTACGCCCAGTGGTGGGTATGCTGGGTTTTTCACTCGCTTTCGCGTTGCCTTTCACGCTCTTCGCTGTTTTCCCTTCGTGGCTCAACAGCCTGCCTAAATCCGGTGGCTGGCTGAACTCCGTGAAGGTAGTGCTGGGCTTTATCGAGCTGGCGCTGGCGCTTAAGTTTTTGAGCATTGCCGACCAGGTATACCACTGGGGCATCCTGGATCGCGAGGTATACCTGGCCCTCTGGATCGTTATCTTCACACTGATGGGCTTCTATCTGCTGGGTAAGCTGAAGTTCTCACACGACTCTGACCTGAAGCATATTGGTGTGCCGCGCCTTTTCCTGGCTATTGCCACGTTTGGCTTTGTTGTATACCTGATACCGGGACTGTTTGGTGCTCCATTGAAGGCGCTGTCTGGTTACCTGCCTCCGCAGTCCACCCACGACTTCGACCTCAATGCTATTGTGCGCCAGAGTGGGGGAGGAAGTACTACCACAGCAACACTGGCTGGCAATCAACTGTGCGAGACGCCTAAATACGGCGATTTCCTGCACTTGCCGCATGGCTTGCAAGGCTATTTTGACCTGGAGCAGGCCAAACGCTGTGCTGCCGAGCAGGGCAAACCTATCTTCATTGACTTCACCGGCCATGGCTGCGTGAACTGCCGCGAGATGGAAGCCAACGTATGGTCGCACCCGGAGGTGCTGAAACGCCTGCAGGAAAACTATGTGATAGCAGCCCTGTATGTGGATGACAGAACAGAGCTGCCTGAGAGCGAATGGTATGTGAGTGAACACGACGGGAAAGAGAAGAAGACCATTGGCAAGAAATACGCCGACTACCAGATCACGAAGTTCAATGTGAACGCACAGCCCTACTACGTGCTGATGGACGAAAAAGAGAATATGCTGGTAGAGCCAGTTGCTTATGACCGAAGCGTAGAAAACTTCGTGAAGTTTCTCGATGCGGGCGTAGAGGCTTATAACAAGCAGAAGCAGGTCGCGAAGAAGTAACGGTAGACCTCACAGTGTCTTCAGACCTGTGAATGCCTTGCCCGATACGGGAAAATACAGACTCTCACAGGAGCTACGCACACTGTGAGGTCAAAAACAAGAAAGCCCCACCTGTAGAGGTGGGGCTTTCTTGTTTTGAAGGGATAGCTGATATCCCGCGTCTTTTACTTCGTCTCGTTGTAGCGACGGGTTACTTCTTCCCAGTTCACCACGTTCCAGAAAGCATTGATGTAGTCCGGACGACGGTTCTGATAGTTCAGGTAGTAAGCATGCTCCCATACATCAAGGCCCAGGATCGGCTGACCGCCGCATCCTTCTGCGAATGGCATCAGGGTGTTGTCCTGGTTTGGTGTAGAGCAGATCTCCAGCTTCCCGTCTTTCACGCAAAGCCAGGCCCAGCCAGAACCGAAGCGTGTAGCCGCAGCCGCATTGAACTTCTCTTTCATCTGATCAAATGAGCCAAAGGCAGAGTTGATAGCATCAGCTATCTCACCTGAAGGCTGACCGCCGCCGTTTGGAGAAAGGATTGTCCAGAACAGGTTGTGGTTATAGTAACCACCGCCGTTGTTGCGAACTGCTTTGTTGTCTTCTTTCACATTGCGCATGATCTCCTCGATGCTCATGTTTTCCATCTCAGTGCCCGCGATCGCCTTGTTCAGGTTGTCGGTATAGGCCTGGTGGTGTTTAGTATGGTGGATTTCCATCGTGCGCGCATCAATATGTGGTTCAAGCGCGTCATAGGCGTAAGGTAGTTTCGGTAATTCGAAAGCCATAGTTTTATGTGGTTTTATGTGTGAAAAAATAGCATGCGTACAGATTTATAGGTGTACGTATGCATTTGAAATGTGAGTTTCAAAGATAGTTATTTTCTTTTGGCTGCAAAGAACGAAGCCATCAGTTCGGCACACTCCTGTGCCATCACGCCACTCACCATTTCGGTTTTGGGGTGCAGCAGATTCCCGACTCTTCTATAACCGCGCTTCGGTTCAGGTGTTCCAAATACTACCCGCTTGAGCTGTGCCCAATAGCTGGCTCCTGCGCACATCACACAGGGTTCTACGGTCACGTACAGGGTGCAGTCGTGCAGGTACTTATTTCCCAGGTACTCGGCAGCAGCGGTGAGGGCCAGCATCTCGGCATGGGCGGTTACGTCATTCAGCTTTTCAGTTTGATTATAGGCTTTGGCAATGATGCGGTTGTTGCTCACAACCACAGCCCCGATCGGAATCTCCCCCTCCTCAAAGGCATAGGTCGCCTGCCGGTAGGCTTCCTGCATAAAATGGTCGTCGCTGTGTATAGATAGTAAGTCCACAGGTATAGGTATAATTGTTCGCTTTTGCACAAGATACACAAAAAAGCCCCTCCGGGAAAGGAGAGGCCTCAGTAACCAGGTATAGGTTTAGTCGCTTTTAATTTTTTATTCTAACTGAGCCCATGATCTCACGGGCTGTGTCCTGCCAGTTGTTTTTCATCATAAACGGCATGTGCATGGAGAATACCATCAACTGATTGCCCTGCACGGTGTACTGCATGACGCTATACTTCTGCACCGGCGACAGATGACTGCCAGAGCGCTCGTCGGCCATCACTGATACAAACTCAAACACAATGTAATCGCGGCCATTGATGGTAGCTACTTCGTCTCTGATAAAATCCACCTTCGTGAAGCGCTCCAGCAGGTTAGCCTTGTACACGTCACGAAGCATGTTCAGATCCTGTGCGCCAAACTGCGACCGCTTCTGCGTCATGCTGAAGTCCACCTGACCATTGGGGCTGGAGTAAACGGCCACTGGTCGGTTGGCAGCCGGGTACTTACGGGCAATGCCATCATCTGGTAGCGGTGTGAAATCGCGGGGCAGCATAATGCTGACCTCCTTAGTGATCTGGATCTTCTTGAGTTTGGTGTCGGCCAGGGCTACGCCGGCAATCAGGATAATAGCTAAAAAGGCTAAGTAGCGCATGTTCATAGGATTGTTCGGGCAAAGGTATCAAATATTAAGGACTGTGATAGACAGTAGCAATTATTTTGCCAAAGCCGCAGCAGTGCCTGATCAGAGCGTATGCCCTGTGGTTTTATATCTTCTGTAGGTGAATGACGTTAAAAATGAAACAGCTGGACTTAGCGGTATAATTCCAGCTGCCTGAAATTAAATAACATGTAAACGTAAAAGCTATGTTAGGAAACATCATCAACAGCGTAAAAGGGCAGCTGACCGGGGAGCTGCAGGACAAGTTCAACCTTGACTCGGGACAAGCCAACCAGTCGGTGGACCTGGCCAAAGAACATGTGACGGAGGGGCTGAAGAAGGAGGCTTCGGGTGGAGATACCGGGGGAATCATGAACATGCTAAAAGGCCAGAAAGCGCCTCAGGACAGCCCGGCCATGAACAGTACCATCCAAAATTATATAGGGGATCTAACTTCTAAAGTAGGTATACCCGAGTCTGTGGCAAAGCAAGTGGGGCCTTTCGTTGTGTCGTTTCTGATGAACAAGATAGGCGGCAACGTGAACAGCCAGTCGGATCTGATGGGCATGCTGGGCGGCGGATTGACCGATAAACTGCCGAAAGGTATGGGAGACAAGCTCGGAGGGCTTTTTAAATAAGCTGAAAGATAGCCTAAAATAAGAGAAGCCATACCTAGCAGGTATGGCTTCTCTTTGGTTGTGTCGTTGTGTTTTTTGGTTGCAAGTCGGCAACTTACTTACATCTCACCTTAAACAAGTATGCCTATAATTGCCGGAGCGGGGAGCTCCAAAGCAATGTCTTTAAATCAGTTGTCAAAAACTGAGCCGTGTTTTCAATCTTGACTTCTTAACCGTGCTGTGTACTAAAAAGTTTAACAGTAGATAAAAGAAAAGTCAGGAAGCACCTCCGGTACGAACAGCTCAGGTATACAACAGTCGCACGGCGATTTTGAACGCGGCGCGAATATAGCATAAAAATTCTATCAGAAAACCAAGTCAGGTACTAGGGGAGTGGTATTCTAGGCCAAGGTTTCGCAGGGCTATACCTAGGCGACACTAAGTAAGCTGCTTAGCCAGATATATCAAAATATACTATACAAATAAATATATTTTATCGACCAAACCTGCCTATGCTTCGCTTAATAGAAGTTGCCACTGTGTGCTAAAGTCCTTAATTTTACCTGCTAAATCGTAGGTTAAATCAGTTGCACACTCCAACTGCCGGCATGTCCGAAGGTATAGGCGCTTTCTTTCTTAAATTCCTGAAGTTTGGCTTGGTAGGCTTTACCGGTCTCATGATTGATTTTGGCGTGACTTTTCTGGTAAAGGAAAGGCTGCGCTGGAACAAGTATGTGGCCAACAGCCTGGGTTTTATCCTGGCTAGCATCAACAACTACATCCTCAACCGCCTCTGGACCTTCCACAGCATTGACCCTGAAATCGGCTGGCAGTTTTCCAAGTTCCTGCTCGTGGCCGTGGCCGGGTTGATTATCAACAACCTGATCGTATACCTGCTCACCGAAAAAGTGAAGCTCAACTTCTACGTCTCCAAATTCTTTGCGATCGTTATCGTTTTCATCTGGAACTTCCTGCTCAACTACCTCTATACCTTCACCCGCTAGTTCTGGCCCTGAATGCGGTAGATGCGCACATGCTCATCTTTGTGTACACGTGGGTTGAGGAAGTGCAGCACACGGTCGTAGAGCGAAGGCGTGATAGTCGTTTCCAACTCCAGCGCAGGATACAGGCTGTTGATCCGCTGCATGCGTTCTTCCATGTCTTTCTGGCCCACCACCACGACATAGTCAGGTTGGTAAGGGTATAGGCTTAGCTCGGTTTGCAGGCTGTCCAGCGACTTTTCTCCGTTCAGGCTAAAGGCCATTACAAAATCCTGTGGCAGCGGCTTACCAGCCTTATACTCGTCCCAGTCGCGCTTGTGGTTGAAGTGGTACTCGTGAAACTCTGCCGCCAGGCGGTTGAGGTAATAGAGCGGCGGCTGTTTCATGGAAGAGTTGCCAAACTCGAGCAGTACCGCGTCCATATCCTGCTTCTCCGACAGGTATACCAGCGGCGCTATACGGCTCTTTTTGGTATAGGTGAAAGACATCGCCACGGCCACCACAATGTTGATGATCCAGAAGAAGGCCCAACTGGCAGCCAGCAGTTTTTTGCGGCCCTGCCAGAACTTAGCTGTACGCACAAAATCCTGCCAGCCGATCACTCCCAGGATCATGATAAGCGGGAAGAGCGGCAAAATGAAACGCTCCTGCTTGTTCGGGAAAAGTGAGTGTACGACAAAGAACAATAACCCAGCCCAAAAGAGCATGGGTGCCAGTCTGGCCGTGCGGCTGTAGCCCAGCAGCAGGTATACGCTGATGGGGGGAACCATGAAGCCAAGTATGGTCAGCAGGAAACGGTATACCGGTCCGGTGCTGTAGTTATAGGCATTGTCGGCGTTGTAGAAGAAATAAGTAACGACCGAGTGAAAAGGATAGTCGAAGAAAATCAGGTCGATGGTGCCCTGGATCAGTGTGGCCATGAGTATAAAGCCCAGCGCTAACCAAAAGATATCTTTCCACTGACGACGGTAAAGCAGCACCAGTCCAGCGCCGGCTAAAAACAGTGCCGCATGGTAACGAAACACAAAAGCCAGCGCAAACAGCGCTCCTGCCCACAGGTAGTGCAGGTTTCGCTTACGTTCATCCTGCTTCAGCATGTAATAGAAGGCTGCCAGGTAGGGTGGTATGCACACCATCTCGACCAGGTTACGCACACTCATAAAAGGCATAAACCACATCAGCGCCAGCATCAGGCCCACAATGCGGGCATTGGCCTGGTTCGAAAGCCGTTCCGTTATCTTGTAGCCATAGTACACGATCAGCAGCGAGTACAGGCCGTGCAGCACCCGCACGATCGTCATTTTGGTATCCGGATTCGTGATACCTATACTCTCCATCAGGTAAAACAAACCATAGTGTATACCTGCATAAAACATACTGTGGCGCGGCGGCATGGGCTCGTGCAGCCACGAAGGTAAGCCATAGAGCCAGTGCTGTGCGATCGTGATCACGTCAAAGTGATCGTCGTGAAAGGCAAAGCCCTTTGAAAAGAAGGCGGCCACCATGCGGATGACAAAGGCGATCAGCATAATCAGCGACAGCGGCACCATGAGCCGGTTATGGACGCCAACTTGATCAGCCGTAGTCAGCTTTTCAGGAGCGGTTTGAGGAGAGAATGACATAGGGTAATATTAGATAATATGGATTGACCTATGATTTTTTAAGAAAATCCGTTCCAAAGTTAAAAGATATACACTTAAGTTTGTGTATGAATTTGACTGAGCCGAAGGACAAGCCCACTTTTCTAACGCGGAAAAGCACCACCCTTTTGATTCTAGTACTTGGTATAATTACGCTGGCACTGAGTGTGTACAACATTCTGCAGCCTGAATCAGGTATTTACTCCCGCAATATTTTGGTGATGGGCCATGCCGGTTCCGGCTTTTTCTCTCCTATTAACCCTTACAATCCGCTGCCTGCCAACAGCATGGCTTCTATTGTAAAGGCTATGGAAGAAGACGGCGCCGATGGAGTGGAGGTGGATGTGCACGTAAGCCAGGACGGCGTGCCGATACTCTACCATGACAACACATTGGAGACGATGAGCGAAGGTGCAGGTATCATCGCAGACCTATCGGCTGCTGATGTAGTAGGTCTTAGATATAAGGGAGGTGTTTTATATGACTTTTTTCACAGTGAAGAGATCATCACAATGGAAGCCATGCTGCAGCGCTTCCAGACCTATCCGGAACTGCCCTACCTGCACATCGATATCCGCAACCACGACGACAGCCGCAATGCCTTTTATGCTGAGTCAGTCCTGGGTTTGCTTCGTAAATACAATTACCCTGTTGAGAAACTGGCATTCATTTTCAATCAGCCTGCTATATTGCACACGGTGCAGGAACTGGAGCCGGAAGCAGTGCTGATGCTGGATGCAGGCGAGGATTTCGATCTTTCGGCGCAGGAAGCCTTGGACAACAAGCTGCATGGTGTGACTGCCAATGGAAAACATGTGAGCCGGGAGCAACTGCTTAGGGCGAGAGCACAGGGTTTACAGGTAGTGCTTTTCGGAGGCAAATCGAAAGGGAGTATCGCCAAAATGCTGGAGATGGAGCCCGACGCCATACAGGTCAATAACGTGAAGCGCATGCGCTCGCTGCTGGATGGCAAATAATCACTTGGGTTATCCTACCAGCATGAGCAGAAGCGCCAGCAGGATAAACGCCAGGGCGATGTTGCGGAAGGTAAACAAACTGCGTTTCATGATTAAGTTCCTAATTTTGGGTAATTTCAGTTAAGGTATAATAACTTAGAGATATTTCATTTTACACTGTTTGTCATCCTGAAAGGATCTTGGAGAAGAGGGCCCCTACTCCCACAAGTAGCCATAGGCTTAACCTCCGGGGGCAGGGGTCCTCTTTCTCAACCAAGTTTCTTTCCAGAATGACAGGTGACTTCACACATGTTTTCCTTGTATGAAACGACCTTGGGTATAATAACGTGATTGATAATACCTGAGATTAACTCTACAAGATTATACCTTCTGAAGCCTTGTTTTTCGCGGCACAACAGTGAAACAATTATTACTTTTGCACTATATCATAACAAAACGACATTTATGCTCCGGACACATACTTGCGGTGAACTAAGAATAGACAATGTAGGCGAAGAGGTTGTACTGACTGGTTGGGTACAGCGCCTGCGCGACAAGGGCGGCATGCTCTGGATTGACCTGCGCGACCGCTATGGCATCACACAGCTCACATTTGAAGACGGCGTAACGCCTGCTCACCTGTTTGAAGAAGCCCGAGGCCTTGGCCGCGAGTACGTAATCAGGGTAGTAGGCAAAGTGATTGAACGCTACTCTAAAAACGACAAGATCCCGACTGGCGATATCGAGATTCACGCCTCTAAAATAGAAGTGCTCAACGCTGCCAAGTTGCCTCCGTTCATGATCGAGGACGAGACAGATGGTGGCGACGACCTGCGCATGAAGTACCGCTACCTCGACCTGCGCCGTACGCCTGTGCGCCGCAACCTGGAGCTGCGCCACCAAATGATGCGTGCCGTACGCGCTTACCTGGACGAGCATTATTTTATTGAGGTAGAAACTCCGGTGCTGATTAAGTCTACCCCAGAGGGTGCCCGCGACTTCGTGGTGCCAAGCCGCATGAATCCAGGCGAGTTCTACGCGCTGCCACAGTCTCCGCAGACCTTCAAGCAATTGCTGATGGTGTCGGGTTTTGATAAGTACTACCAGATCGTAAAGTGCTTCCGCGACGAAGACCTGCGTGCCGACCGCCAGCCGGAGTTTACTCAGATAGATTGCGAGCTTTCATTCGTGACCCAAGAGGATATCCTGAATACGTTTGAAGGCCTGATCCGTCATCTGTTCCTGAAAGTGAAAGGGGTGCATATCCAGAATTTGCCGCGCATGACCTATGCCGACGCCATGAAGTTTTACGGCTCCGATAAGCCGGACACCCGTTTCGAGATGCGGTTCGTGGAGCTGAATCCACTGGTGAAGAACAAAGGCTTCAAAGTATTCGACGATGCTGAACTCGTAGTAGGTATAAACGCCAAAGGTGCCGCCAGCTATACCCGCAAGCAACTCGACGAACTGACAGATTTTGTGAAGCGTCCGCAAATCGGGGCAACTGGCTTGGTATACGCCCGTGTGCAGGAAGACGGCACGGTGAAGTCATCTGTTGATAAGTTCTATACCACTGAAGATTTGCAGGCTTGGGCTACGGCCTTCAACGCTGAGCCGGGTGACCTGATTCTGGTATTGGCTGGTGGAAGAGACAAAACCCGCAAAGCCCTGAATGAACTACGTCTGGAGATGGGCGAGCGTCTTGGTTTGCGTGACAAGAATGTATTCTCACCACTGTGGGTAGTGGATTTCCCTCTATTGGAGTGGGACGAAGACAGCAACCGTTTCCATGCAATGCACCATCCGTTCACGTCGCCTAAGCCAGAAGACCTCGAACTGATCGATGACCGCCCGGGCGATATTCGTGCCAATGCCTACGACATGGTGATCAACGGTGTGGAAGTAGGTGGTGGCTCTATCCGTATCCACGACCGCCGTCTGCAGGAGCAGATGTTCCGCTTGCTGGGCTTCAGCAACGACGAGGCCAAAGCGCAGTTCGGCTTCCTGATGGACGCCTTCGAGTACGGAGCACCGCCACACGGTGGCATCGCCTTCGGTTTCGATCGCCTGTGCTCGCTTTTCGGCGGCTCCGACTCCATTCGCGACTATATCGCTTTCCCGAAAAACAACTCAGGCCGCGATGTCATGATCGACGCACCTTCGCCAATTGCGAATGCGCAGCTGGATGAACTGCATATCAAAATGAAGAACCTGCCGTCGTAAGGTATAGGTATACAGAGTTATAGAAAAGGCTGCCCTAATCGGACAGCCTTTTTTCTTGTTGTCTGAATCAGGATTTTCAGGATTTAATGATTGACAGGATTTTCGTGCACGATTACCTCCCCCCAGCCCCCCTCCTAAAAACAGGAGGGGGGCTTTTCTGCCGTTGCCATTCAACAGGTATCAGTTTCATTTCGCCCATCTCAAACCCCTGGCAGGTATAGGAAGACTAACCTTGCACGGAAGCAACGAAGGTATAGCATTAGCCAGGTGTACCTTGTGGCGCTCCACTGTTGGGGGTGAAGGGGTCCCCCTGTCAAGAGCGTTCAGCGAGTGGGGGTAGGGCCCCTCGATCTGGAGCGTCTTGATTTTTTTGCCTACTGGGGGTAGGGGCCCTCTATTTTTTTATCAAGAAAAAAGTAGGGCCGGCCAGGGCAAGCTATAATACAAGGCCAGTCGCCCTATAAACTGCAGCCGCTACGCCAGTTACAAACTGGTCGTCATGTGTAACCACATTTGCGCTGACGCTAAACTTGCGGTATAACCTACCCACCGCACAGGTGAAGCAATGGAATAATATTATTTGCCAATGGGAATAGCGCAGCTACGCCAGCAAGGTATAGACATAAAACAAAAGCGGCTGCTCTTCTACAGAGCAGCCGCTTCCTATATCATCTTGCTATACCTTACAGCACATCACTCAACAGCGCAGGCGCTATACCTAGCAGAATCGTCAGCGCTGTAATGATAATCAGCATCAAATTCATAAAGCTGGTAGACCTAATTGCTGTGTGCTCTTCATTTACAGGGTGCAGGTACATCGCGATAACCACGCGGAAGTAGTAGTATATACCTACAGCAGCCAGAATAACCGCTACTACAATAAGCCACATCATATCAGGGTTTTCTATCAGGGCAGAGAACACAAAGAACTTACCGAAGAAGCCAGCCGTCAGTGGAATACCTGCCAGCGACAGCATCGACACCGCTACAGCAAAAGCCAGCAGCGGGTTGGTTTTGCCTAAGCCGTTGAACGCTTCGTAGTTTTCGCTACCACGCTGTTTCGCTACGAGTTGCAGCACACCGAAAGCGGCGATAGAAGCAGTGGAGTAAGCGAACGAGTAGAACAGGATAGCGGAAGTGGAGAATTCGTTGAATGCAAGCAGTGTCATCAGCAGGTAGCCTGCGTGCGAGATACTGGAGTAAGCCAGCATACGCTTCATGCTTTGCTGCACCACAGCGCCTACGTTACCAATCAGGAGCGTCAGCACGATGATGGCAACCAGTGTTGGCATCCAAGCTGGGTAAGAAGCGGCAAAGGCCGCGTCCATCAGTTTGTAGAAAGCAGCAACACCAGCTGTCTTCACTACCGTGGACATATAAGCCGTCCAAACCGTAGGCGTGCCTTCGTATACGTCTGGGGTCCAGAAGTGGAAAGGAGCGGCTGACACTTTGAAGGAGATACCGATGATAATCATCAGTACACCCAGCATGAACATCACGTTGTTCACACCGCCATTACCCAAAGCTTCAGCTGAACCGGCAATCTCAGCGATGTTAAATGTGCCGGTCGCACCGTAAATCATCACGATACCGAAGAGCAGTATACCTGTGAAGAACGAACCCATCAGGAAGTATTTCAGGGCCGCTTCTGCGGAGCGAAGGCTACTTTTGTCGCTGCCCGCAAACACATACATGGCAATGGAGAGAATCTCTATACCTACAAACAGCATCAGCATGTTGTTATAGCTCACCATCATGATGGCCCCCACCAACGAGAACAGAATCAGGGCATAATATTCGCCGAGATTCTCGTCATTGCGGGTAGCAAAGTGCTGCGTGAAAGGGATGATAAGAAGCGTTGACAGTACCATAATGCCCGTGAAAGCCACCGCGAAATTGTCGATGGTAAGCATGTTGCTGAAGTAGCTCTGGTTCTGGTCCCAGTCGAAGAGGTTAATACCGAACACCACTGCCAGAAACAGCAGCGCCATCGGTAACAGGACTCTTTTAGATTTCAGGAAACCCGCGAAGAGGCTTATGATCCCAAATCCAGATAGAAGTATAATCGAAATCATGTCGTTCTAATATCGTTTCTTTTATCGTGCGGACTATCGGTTGATAATGCTCAGCAGTTGTCCAACCGCAGGCTCTGAAATACTCAGGAAAGTGTTCGGGAACAAACCAATCCAGAAAACCATAATCACCAGCGGAATCAGCACAGCTTTCTCGTGGAATGTCAGGTCAGCGAATACTTCCGTGGCTTCTGACTTCGTGCCGAACATCACACCCTGGAACATGCGCAGCATGTATACCGCACCCAAAATGATGGTCAGGCCAGCCACAGCGCCGAAGTAGTGGTTGTACTGGAACACACCCGACAGCAACAGGAATTCACCAATGAAGCCGTTTGTAAGTGGAAGTGCTACAGAGCCCATCAACAGAATCAGGAATATGATAGAAAGTGCTGGCGTGGTCTGCGTGATGCCGCCCAGGCTGGCAATCTCTCTTGTGTTGGTTCTGCGGAAGATGATGTCGATGATGAAGAACAAGCCTACCACGTTGATACCGTGGCTCAGCATTTGAATAACACCGCCTTGCAGACCTTGCTCGTTCAGAGTGAAGATACCCGCTGCAATCAGGCCAACGTGCGCGATAGACGAGTAAGCAATCAGGCGCTTCATGTCGCGCTGACGGATAGCAATGATGGAGGCGTACACAATACCGATGATAGAAAGTACGAGCACTACATCAGACCACTCGCTCACACCTAGCGGCACAACTGGCAGTAACCAGCGCAGCACACCGTAGATACCCATTTTCAGCATGATACCAGCTAGCAACATTGTCGCCTGCGTAGGAGACTCGGTATAGGTGTCTGGCTGCCAGGTATGGAATGGGAACACTGGCATTTTGATAGCGAAGGCAAGGAACAAGAACCAGAAAATCCAGCTCTGTGTCGCGCTGTCCAGTGACAGTTGGTAGAAGGCGTTCACGTTAGAAGAGTGCGCTGCCAGGTCTGTGCCAGCCGTCTGGAAGTACAGGTATACGAACGCGGCCAGCATGAAAAGCGAACCGAAAATCGTGTATACAAAGAACTTAAAGGTAACTGGTATTCTGCGTGCACCGCCCCAAATGGCTGCGATGAAGTAAATCGGAATAAGGGCCACTTCCCAGAAGAAGTAGAACAGGAATGCATCCATTGCCACAAACACACCGATCAAACCTGTCTGCATGAACAGTACCAGCGCATAAAATACGTGTGGGTTCTTGTAATCGTGCTTAAAAGAAGAAAGCACGATAAGTGGCACCAGGAAGGTCGTCAGGAGCACCATCAGAAGGCTGATGCCGTCCATGCCGATGCTGAATCCTATACCTGCACGCTCCACCCAAGGCATATTGAGGGCGAACTGTGTAGTGGCGTCTGGAACAAAGTTTACGATTGCAAACAGGGCAATGGCAAACTCAACAAGCGTTGCTATAAAAGCCACTTTCTTGGCACCTTCGCCTTTGATAAGCAACACCAGCAGTGCAGCTAGGGCAGGCCAGAAAAGTAATAGAGCTGTAATCATCTTCTTAGAACCTTAAGCGATAAAGAAGTTTAAAAATAGAATCAGAACAATGCTGGCCACCATCACAAACACATAGAAGCCAATCACGCCACTTTGGGTGAGACGCAGAACGCGGCCGCTCAGCATAACTAACTTGCCGAAGCCATTCACAATGCCGTCAACCACCACCACGTCAATAAAGCGGTGGAAAGCGGTAGACATCGCCATTACCGGACGCACGAACACTGTGTCGTAGATTTCGTCAATGTAGTATTTGTTGTAGATCAGGTTGTGGATAGGAGACAGGCGCGTTCCTTCCGGAGCTGGCACTGTTTCTTTCTTCACATATAGGATGTAGGCAATGATAATCGCGATAACTGACACGACAACCGATACGGCCATCAGGATGTATTCCGTGGCGTGGTCGATGTGCGGCGCTTCCAGTGCGGCACCGTTTGCACGGCGGGCAAGGTCATAGATAGGCGACAGGAAGTTGCCCAAGGTATGCGTATCGCTGAAAACGGCTGGCAGACCGATGAATCCACCTACAGTGGAAAGGATAGCCAGTACAATCAGCGGAATGGTCATAGAAGAAGGAGACTCGTGCAGGTGTGAACGCTGTTCCTCCGTGCCACGGAACTTGCCGAAGAAGGTCAGGAACAAGAGACGGAACATGTAGAACGAAGTCATGAACGAAGCCAGCAGGCCAAGTGCCCACATCAGCTTGTTGTGCTCAAATACGTGCGCCAGCAATTCGTCTTTCGAGAAGAAACCAGCAAACGGCGGTATACCTGAGATAGCGAGTGTACCAATCAGGAAGGTAATGAACGTAATCGGCAACCACTTGCGCAGGCCACCCATGTTGCGGATATCCTGTTCGTTGCTCACCGCGTGAATCACAGAACCAGCACCAAGGAATAGGAGGGCTTTGAAGAATGCGTGTGTGAGAACGTGGAAGATAGAAGAAGAGAAGGCCATCACACCGAGTGCCAGGAACATAAAGCCCAACTGCGAAACGGTAGAGTATGCTAGCACTTTCTTGATGTCATTCTGCGCCAGACCGATGGTAGCAGCCAACAGGGCAGTAGCCAGACCGATGATAGCAATAAACTCCATCGTAGTCGGAGCCAGCACATACAGCACATTAGAGCGAAGCACCATGTAGATACCCGCCGTTACCATGGTTGCGGCGTGAATCAGGGCTGAAACTGGCGTAGGACCCGCCATCGCGTCAGGAAGCCATGTAAACAACGGAATCTGCGCACTCTTACCCATCGCACCCACAAACAGGAGCATCGTAATCGCAATCATCACACCACTGTCAGTCAGGCCCGTCATCTGCGAGGCAGACAGGAACACTTCCGGGTAGCTCACGCTACCAAAGGTGATGAAGATAAGGAAAATGCCCAGCAGGAAGCCTAAGTCACCGATACGGTTCATGATAAAGGCTTTCTTGGCTGCATTGTTGTAGTTATGGTTTTTGTTCCAGAAGCCGATCAGCAGGTAGGAGCAAAGACCAACGCCTTCCCAGCCCACGAACATCATCACGTAGTTAGAGCCCATCACGAGCAGCAACATCGAGAACATGAACAGGTTGAGGTAGGCAAAGAACTTGCCGTAGCCTTCGTCGTGGCTCATATACCCAGCTGAGTACACGTGGATCAGGAAACCTATACCTGTCACCATCAGCAACATCAGCAGGGTGAGCTGGTCAATCATGAACGAGAAACCAATCTCGAGGCTACCTACCGAGAACCAGTTGTAAAGGTCCACGATGTAAGGACGACTGCCATTGGAAGTGAAGTCGATGAACAGGTATACTGATATCAGAAAAGAGGCCAGCACCGTGCCAGAGCCTAGCAGACCTACAAGGGCCTTGGGCAATTTGCGGTTGCCAAGTCCGTTAATCAGAAAGCCTATGAACGGCAGGAGCGGCACAAGCAAACACAGCAGCGCCATTTCCTGATTGTTGATGGGCATTACTACTTCTTGCATTTAGCGTATGATTTAGTTAAGCTATTCAGGTTAGATAAGGTATGGGCTACCACTTCAGGTAGTTAAGCAATTGCACGTTCGTCGAGCGGATGTTGCGGTAAATCATCACGATGATAGCCAGACCAACCGTTACTTCCGCCGCCGCTACCGCCATGATAAAGAACACAAAGATTTGTCCGTTCGGGTCAGAGCGATAAGATGATAAGGCGACCATGAGTACGTTCACGGCATTGAGCATCAGCTCGACGCACATGAAGATGACAATTGCATTTCGTCTGGTGAGAACGCCGATTACGCCAATGGCGAAAAGGGCTGTGCTAAAGTAAAGGTAGAATTCAAGCGGGATGGTCCGGATAACCTCTGGCATTTGGTTCATCGTCTAGGGTGCTGAACGTATTACTGGTAAATTACAATTCTGAAATCAAGTCGCAAAGTTATCCCCATTTTTGTAAAATCCATAACATATTTCTAATCTTCTTAGGTAGTTTTCGCCTGAGCAGGCTGTCCCGAAAGATTTATATTTTGTCGGATGTTGGGTGTTTGGAGCCGCAGCCTTTCTTATACCTTATTTAGTATAAAAAAACTGGGGCAGAGCTAGCCGGTAAGTTTTGTGTTACGAGATATCCCATACCTTGCTTAAGCGTTTGCGTAGGTATTAGTTCTTCTGAATAGATTAGTTTTTGTCAATTTTGGTGAGTTTAAATCAGCCTACACCTTGTGTGAGCAATTCCGCAATTGGGGTCGGCTATATCTTATTTAGCGTTCAATTTCTATGAATCGATTTTTAGGATGCTTATACCTTGTTATAATCACGCTGTCATTACTCTCGTGCCAGCAGCCTGCCGCTTTAACGAACGGCGATTCCGCTATACCTGAACTTAACATGAAAGCCACTATCACACAAGCCTTACATTACGATAACCTGCCTTCTGCCTCAGGACTTGAAATGCTGGGCGACCATTATTATGTAGTTGGTGACGATTCTCCTTATCTGTATCGTCTGGATAAAAACTTTAAGCTAGAGTCTCAGGAAGCTATTTTTGATACGGCTGGCTTCGAGAACGGCCGTGTAGCCAAAGCCGATAAAGCCGATTTAGAAGGGTTGACACTCCTGCAGCACCAGGGCAAACCCTACCTGTTGATGATGGGATCTGGTTCAGCGCCTACTCGTCGTAAAGCTTACCTGTACAACATTTGCGGCGATGATATTTGTCGGGAAGGGGCCGGAGCGCACGGTGCCCGAACTGTCGATATGGATCCGCTTTACCAGCAGCTCGAGCAAGAGGCAGATACCTTAGGCGGAAGCTTACTGAATATCGAAGGCGTGGCGGCTGGGCATGGCAAGCTATACCTGTTGCAACGGGCCATCGGCACAGGGCAGAATGTGCTCATCTCGTACCGTCTGTCGGAGTTTATACCTTACCTATTAGGAGAACCAGGCGCTCAACCTCCACAGCCCGAGCTCAGCTATTTCCGTTTACCAGACCTCAACAATTTGCAAGCTGGTTTTTCCGGGGCCTATGTCTATGATGACAAGCTTTTCTTCACGGCTTCACTGGAAGACACCAACGATGCCTACGGAGACGGCGAAGTGCTAGGAAGTTTCATCGGTTACATTCCTTTCAGTGGGATTGGAAAACAAAACACTTTAGAAGTTCCTGCCACGCTTATCCTGCAAGCGGATGGCAAGCCTTATACCGGCAAGGCAGAATCATTGGTCGTGCAGAAGCGCGAAGGAAAGGGCAGGTATAGACTGGTAGTGGTTTCGGATGATGATAAAGGTGGTTCGGAGTTGCTGGAAGTGTTGTTGAGTGAAGCGCAATAAAAAAGCCAGCACTTTGCAGCGCTGGCTTTCTCAATTTCTAAGCTATAACTTGATTAGAAGTTCTGTTCTCCCGCTTCTCGCTTACCTATCATTACAGCACCTACCATAGACACCAGAAACAGCACCGCTACTAACTGGAACGGCAGCATATACTTCGTGAAAAGCACTTTGCCCAAGTTCTCTACCATACCTACCTGCGAGTTGAAAGTCGCCGGGTCCGGGTGGCCGAGTGTTACATCTTTCAGAGCGGCTACAACTACTGTAAATAACAAACCTCCTGCAATAGCACCTGCAATTTTAGGTAGCACATTCTTTTTAATGGTGCTTTCTACGTTTTTACCGGTGTTGATGAACATCAGTACGAACAGGAAAAGTACCATGATGGCACCCGCATACACAATTATATTAACTGCTGCCAGAAACTGGGCGTTCAGCAGGATGTAGTGCGCTGATATAGTGAAAAATGTCAGAATCAGGAAGATAACGCTATATACCGGGTTCTTGGAAATTACAACCATCAAGGCACAAAGCAGCGTTAGCGAAGCAAAGAAGAAAAACAGACTTTCTGTCATCGGATTATTTGGTTTCAGTGGTTTTTAACGGTTCTACCAAGCGGTCTTTGCCGTAAATGAATTCGTCGCGCTCGTAACGGGCTGGCGCTAGTTTATCATCCTGCAGGAAGATAGCAGCCTTAGGGCAGGCTTCTTCGCACAGGCCGCAGAAAATGCAACGCAACATGTTGATTTCGTAAGTCACGGCGTACTTCTCTTCGCGGTACAAGTGCTCTTCACCTCTCTTGCGCTCGCCAGCCGTCATCGTAATCGCTTCGGCAGGGCAGGCCACAGCGCACAGACCACAGGCCGTGCAACGCTCGGCACCGTTCTCGTCGCGCTTCAGCACGTGCAGGCCACGCCAGATTTCACTGCGCTGGCGCGTTTCTTCCGGGTAGTTTATCGTCGCCTTCTTTTTGAAGAAGTGCTTCAGTGTAATTCCCAAACCTTGAGCGATAGCAGGCAGGTACATGCGCTCAGAAAGCGTCATTTCCTTTTGTGCTACGTTCTTTTTTCTATTTGATAGTGGTTCCATTATATCTCGATTATGATTACTGTCTATGCTGTCTGTCTACAACAACGTCTGGCATGGTAGCATTCATTATTTCGTTATCCTTGTGTAAAATAGTCGTAGAGTAGAATACCTCCGCCCGTAAGCAGGATATTCAGAATCGCCAGCGGAATCAGGATGTTCCAGCCCAGTTTCATCAATTGGTCGTAGCGGAAACGTGGCAGTGTCCAGCGCACCCACATGAAGAAGAAGATGAAAGCGAAAATTTTCGCAAACATTACCCCAACACCCAGTATGGTCACCACGTTGTTACCCAGAACAGGGTCATCAAACGCATTGCGTAGGTTGTCCATGAACGGGAAGTTGTAAGCACCGAAGTACAGTGTCGCCATCACAGCCGAAGCCACGAAGATGTTGATGTACTCAGCAAACAGGTACATGCCCAATTTCATGGAGCTATACTCGGTGTGGTAACCGCCAATCAGTTCGGCTTCCGACTCTGGTAAGTCAAATGGTGTTCTGTTGGTCTCAGCAAAGGCACAAATCAGGAAAATCAGGAAGCCTAGTGGCTGGTACCAGATATTCCAGTTAAAACCCGCCTGTTGCTCTGCAATCACTTTCAGCGACAAAGAGCCGCTCAGCATCAGCACCGCAATCAGCGACAGACCCATGGCCAGTTCGTAAGAAATGTTCTGAGAAGCTGCACGGATAGCGCCCAGCAAGGAGAACTTGTTGTTTGAAGCCCAGCCACCAATCATCAGGCCGTACACACCCAGCGACACCACCCCGAAGATGTAGAGCACACCAATGTTCACGTCAATGGCAATCAGGTCAAAGGATGTTTCGCCTATGATAAGCGTATCGCCAAACGGAATTACCGCACTCGACATGGCCGCTACTAACATCGCTATACCCGGGCCTAAGATGAAAAGCATTTTATTTGCTTTGGCAGGTATAAACTCCTCTTTGAAGAACAGCTTGCCCGCGTCAGCCAGTGGCTGCAGCAAACCCATCGGGCCCGCTCTGTTCGGGCCTACACGGTCCTGAATGAAAGCGGCAATCTTACGCTCAAAGTAAGTTGAGTAGGTCGCAATCAGTAACGAAATACCGAAAATGGCCAGAATGTAAATACCCTTGTATATGAGAACTACAGAATCCATGCTTTATTCCGTTGGCATTTTTTTAACAGTAGATTTAGGCAGGTTCGGCACGATCGGCACGTTCACTACAGGCAATTCGTAGTGGTTGGCCGAGATAACAGAACCTCTGTCGATGTGGCGCGGTCCTTCGATGGTCCAGTCAGTCATCTCCTTCTTGTCGAAACGACAGGTGTTGCAGATGAACTCTTCCACCTCGGCGTACTCGTCCTTGCGAGCGGTTACGCGAAGCACAGTGTCACCACGTCCCCACAGGGTTACTTTACCGCTACAAGTAGGGCAATCGCGGTGCGCATTCATCGGCTTCGTGAACCATACGCGGTTCTTAAAGCGCCATGTCTTGTCTGTCAAAGCACCCACCGGGCACACGTCAATCACGTTGCCGGAGAAATCGTTGTCGATTACGTTCTCGATGTAAGTACCAATCTCAGCTGCGTCGCCACGTCCCAACACGCCATGCACACGCTTTTCGGTAATCTGGTCAGCGGTATACACACAACGGTAGCACAGAATGCAACGCGTCATGTGCAGCTGGATGTAAGGACCCAGGTCTACTTTGTCGAAAGTACGGCGCGGCTCCTCGTAGCGGGTTGCGCTCACACCGTGCTCGTAGGACAGGTTCTGCAGGTCACACTCACCAGCCTGGTCGCACACAGGGCAATCCAGCGGGTGGTTGATCAGCAACATCTCCACGATACCCTTGCGGGCGTTCAGTACTTCTTCGTTGGTTGTGTTTTCCACCACCATACCGTCCTGTACTGGCGTGATGCACGAAGCAACCAGTTTCGGCATAGGGCGTGGGTCGCGGGCAGAACCCTGCGTAACCTTCACAAGGCACACACGGCACTTACCGCCACTGCCTTTCAGCGGGGTATAAAAGCACATGGCAGGGGGCACTACATCACCACCGATTTTACGGGCGGCCTGCAGGATGGTGGTTCCATCTTCAACCTCTACCTCGATGCCGTCAAATGTTATTTTAGCCATCTTTTATTTTATTCAAAGCCTGCCTACCAAGGTATAGCAAGCGCTTAATTAAACTTAAATTATACAGTAGCTGCCGCTAACTGTCCTCTGTATACCGCGCCCGGAGCCGTAGCTTCCTGTGGGTGCTTGATGTGCCACTCGAACTCATCACGGAAGTGACGGATCGCGCTGGCTACTGGCCAGGCTGCCGCGTCACCCAGCGGGCAAATGGTGTTACCTTCGATTTGCTTGGCTACGCTTACCAACAGGTCGATGTCTTGCTGGTGACCGTGGCCATGCTCAATGCGGTGCAACACGCGCTCCATCCAGCCTGTACCTTCACGGCAAGGGCTGCACTGTCCGCATGACTCGTGGTGATAGAAACGGGCATAGTTCCACGTGTTACGCACGATGCATTGGTCTTCGTCGAATACGATGAAGGCACCTGAACCCAGCATAGAGCCGCTCACGAAACCACCGTCAGACAGCGATTCGTACGTCATCAGGCGTTGCTCGCCGGCAGCTGTTTTCAGAATCAGGTCAGCTGGCAGAATCGGAACAGAAGAACCTCCTGGCACTACGGCCTTCAGTTGCTTGCCTTTCCAGATACCACCGCAGTACTCGTCAGAGTAGATAAATTCCTCTACTGGCACACCCAGTTCGATTTCGTAAACGCCCGGACGGTTGATGTTACCGCTGGCAGAAATTAGCTTGGTGCCTGTGCTACGGCCTACACCTATTTTGGCGTATTCTGCACCCGTGTTGTTCACAATCCATGGCACAGACGCGATGGTCTCCACGTTGTTCACCACCGTTGGCGACTGGAACAGACCTTTCACAGCTGGGAATGGCGGCTTGTTACGTGGGTTGCCACGCTTGCCCTCCAATGATTCCAACAGGGCAGTTTCCTCTCCACAGATGTACGCACCACCACCCGGCGCCACATGCAGGTCCAGGTCGTAGCCTGAGCCCAGAATGTTTTTGCCTAGTAAACCCGCTGCATACGCTTCTGCAATTGCTTTCTCCAGAATGCGCAGGATGAACAACAGCTCACCACGGATGTAGATGTAAGATGTATTCGCGCCCAGCGCGTAGCTGGAAGTAATCATACCTTCAATCAGGGCGTGCGGGTTTTTCTCCATGAACACGCGGTCCTTGAATGTGCCCGGCTCCGATTCGTCGGCGTTGCAAACTAAGTAACGCGGAACACCCTCTGGCTTTGCCAGGAAGCTCCACTTCATACCGGCCGGGAAGCCAGCGCCACCACGACCACGCAGGCCCGATGTTTTCACTTCTTCCACCACCTCATCCGGGGTCATCGTTTTGATGGCTTTCTCTACCGAACGGTAGCCGCCATGCTTGCGATACACCTCCAAGGTTTCGATACCCGGTACGTTAATATGTTCGGTTAATATCTTGATTCCCATTGTAACAGGATATATAGCTCGGCAGTCGCTGTGTTAAGGCTGGCTGCCTGATTTATCAATGAATTACTTTGCCCACTCCGGTGTTTCCACCTCTTTGTTGCGCATCATCTCCAGGAACTGGTCCACTGCTTCTTCGCTGTCCAGGTTCTCGTAGTAAGTTTCGCGCACCTGCAGCATCGGGCCTGTTCCGCAAGAAGCAAGGCATTCTACCGGCTTCAGGGTAAACATACCGTCAGCGGTTGTTTCGCCTTCCTCAATGTTGAGCTTTTGCTTCAGCATGTCAATCATCTGGTCGGCACCACGCAGACAGCAAGGGCCTGTACGGCATACCTCGAGCACGTGCTTGCCAACCGGCTTCAGGTTGAACATGGTATAGAAAGTAGCCACTTCGTATACCTCAATTGGTTGTATGTTCAGGATTTCGGCAATTGCGTCCATCGCTTCAGGACTCACCCAACCGTTGTTCTCCGCCTGCGCAACGTGCAGGGCTGGCAACAGGGCAGACTTCTGGCGTCCTTCCGGGTAATGGCTGATATAGCGCTGAATCTCAACAAGGGCCTTATCAGAAAACTTAAATGCGTTTATAGTCTCTGCCATCTTTGTAAATGTCACCGACAAGAGCCGGTGTTAGATGATATATAATAATGTATTATGCGTCCAGTTCGCCGGCAATCACGTTCAGGCTACTCAGCGTCAGGATGGCGTCGGCCAGCTGACCGCCTTTAATCATCTCAGTGTAAGCCTGGTAGTAAATGAAGCAAGGTCTTCTGAAGTGCAGACGGTATGGCGTTCTGCCACCGTCGCTTATCAGGTAAAAACCAAGCTCGCCGTTACCGCCTTCCACACTGTGGTATACCTCGCCTTTTGGAGCGTCAATCTCACCCATCACAATTTTAAAGTGATAGATAAGCGCTTCCATGCTGGTGTATACCTCCTGCTTTGGTGGCAGGTAGTAGTGCGGTGCGTCGGCATGGTAAGAGCCCTCCGGCAGGTTTTTGTAAGCCTGCTCAATGATTTTCAAGCTCTGCCATACTTCTTCGTTGCGCACCAGGAAGCGGTCATAGGTATCGCCTTTTTCGCCAACCGGAATTTCAAACTCGAAGTCTTCGTAAGAAGAGTAAGGGTTCATCACGCGCACGTCGTAATCCACGCCAGTGGCACGCAGGTTTGGACCTGTAAAACCGTAGTTCAGGGCACGCTCCGCTGTAATAGCACCAACTCCTGTCGTTCTGTCGATGAAGATACGGTTACGGGTCAGCATTTTCTCGAACTCCGCCCATACCTTCGGGAAGCGCTTCAGGAACTCACCAATCAGGTGCAAGGCTTTTGGAGAAAGGTCACGCTCCATACCGCCAATACGACCCATGTTGGTCGTTAGACGGGCACCGCAAACCTCTTCGTAGATATCGTAAATGTGCTCACGTTCCTGCATCACGTACAGGAAGCCGGTGAAAGCGCCGGAGTCCACACCCAGGATCGAGTTACAGATCAGGTGGTCGGAAATACGGGCCAGCTCCATCATGATCACACGGATGTACTGGGCACGCTTTGGAATCTCTATACCTAGCAGCTTCTCCACTGTCATGTGGTACCCCATGTTATTGATAGGGGACGAACAGTAGTTCATGCGGTCGGTAAGCGGAGTAATCTGGTAGAACGGACGTCGCTCGGCAATCTTTTCGAAAGCACGGTGTATGTACCCGATCGTCGGCACGGCGTCCATGATCACCTCCCCGTCCATCTGTAGGATGTTCTGGAAGATACCGTGTGTCGCCGGGTGCGTCGGACCCAGGTTCAGGGTCGTCAGGTTCTCGTTCTTTTTGTCCTGCAGTTTCAGGTCGCGGTTGTCGCGGAATTCCTGTAACTGATCAGTATCAGCTGTTTTATTATCAGTAGCCATAGTGGTTTATCTGGCTTAGCGTCCGAAATAAGTATCGATTTTGTCTTCCCGCGTCTGGTCTTCCAGCGGATACTGCTTGAGCATCGGGTGGTACTCCATCTCCTCGATGTTGAGGATGCGAATCAGGTTCGGGTGACCGGTAAAGATGAAACCGTAAAAGTCATAGGCCTCACGCTCCATCCAGTTGGCGGTGGCGTAAATGTTGGTCAGCGTCGGCAATACCGGATCTTCTGCAGGCACGAATACCTTGATGCGCAGACGGTAATTATGACGCAGGCTGTGCAACTGGTACATCATGCACAACTCACGGCCTTTGTGGTCCGGGAAGTGTATACCTGCCATGGTCGTCAGGAACTGCACCTGCAGGTCCTTGTCGTCATACAGGTATTGAATCAGGGCAATGATATTCTCACGGTTTGTCGTGAAAGTCATAATGCCATCCGGATTGTAGGCATCTACGATGTTCTCTTCACCGAACTGCGCTATCAGTTTACCGAGTACGTTTTCGTTCGTAAGCTCCATGCTGCTTATTTAATGTTGTAAGAAGCCAAAAGTGCCTGATATTCAGGTGAGTGGCGGCGGCGTAGTGATTCGTTCTTAGCCAAATCCTGCACACGCATCAAGCCGTCCAGAATCTGCTCTGGTCTTGGCGGGCAACCCGGTACATATACATCAACCGGCACAACGCGGTCTATACCTTGCAGTACAGAGTACGAGTCGAAAATACCACCTGACGTAGCGCAAGCACCAACAGCTACCACCCAGCGTGGCTCTGCCATCTGCTCGTATACCTGCTTTACAACAGGTCCCATCTTCTTGGCGATGGTACCCATTACCAACAGGATGTCGGCCTGACGTGGCGAGAAGCTTGGGCGCTCCGAACCGAAACGTGAAATATCGTAGGTAGAGCCCATGGTCGCCATAAACTCGATACCGCAGCAAGAAGTGGCAAAAGGCAATGGCCAAAGCGAGTTCGCACGCGCCAGACCAATCACTTTCTCAAAGGAAGTAGCAAAAAAACCAGCGCCGCTGTGTCCCTCTGGCGCTTCCACCATGTTTATATCTTTATTTGTATCGCTCATGTTTCTGAAATTCTGAGTTTTAATCTCCATTTACCCCTGCAAAAACACCGTTTACCCTAGAAAAGTTTACTGGTGCCGAACTACTTGAGAATGCCTTTTTTAATCTCGTAGAAGAAGCCTGCAAGGATCACACCAAGGAATAACATCATGGGTAAAAAGCCCTCCAGACCGAATTCGCGGAAGTTCACTGCCCAAGGGTACATGAAGATAATTTCAATATCGAACAGCACGAACAGGATGGCCGTGATGAAGTACTTGTAGGAGATAGGGGTACGGGCATCGCCCACCGACTCCACACCACTTTCCCAAGAGGCGTTTTTTACCTCACTTTTTCTTTTCGGACCGAGTAAATGGGTCACCACCAGCGCGAAAATAACGAAGCCAAGCGCTGCCGCAAATTGTATCAAAATAGGAAGGTAGTCCGACGGTAGATACTGAGTACCAGTAGTTTCCATATTGCTGTAATGCTTTATTGAAATTTGGGAGCAAAATTAGGTATAAATAGCCAACAATCAAAAGACTATATCCAATGTAAACAGCGTTAAGAATGGTTCTAAAGTATTATTGGTCGGTGTGAATGCAATTCTCTGAGTTTTTGGACTGAGGAGGACGGGATTGGTTTAAAAGCGGGTGGTTTTAAAAAGGATTCTCAGGTATAGCGGGGTAGGTGTTGGAACATGGGTTGGGCGGGGCTATGGCGCAAGCGTCCACGCTAGCCCATGCATGATAGACAACGCCTACAGGTATAAAAACAAAAGCACCACGCCCTTGCGAGCGTGGTGCTTTATACTTCAGGTATAAGCTATACCTTATTTATTCTCTCCCAGGAACGGGTAGCGGTAGTCTACTGGCGTCACAAACGTCTCTTTGATAGAGCGGGCAGACACCCAGCGCAACAGGTTCAGCATAGAGCCGGCCTTGTCGTTGGTACCGGAAGCACGGGAGCCACCAAATGGCTGCTGACCTACCACGGCGCCTGTCGGCTTGTCGTTGATGTAGAAGTTACCGGCAGCGTCGCTGAGTTTCTTTGTGGCATGCTCCACGGCATAACGGTCACGACCGAAGATCGCACCTGTCAGGGCGTATGGCGACGTTGAGTTTACAAGCTCCAGCGTCTCTTCGTAGTTGTTCTCGTCATACACGTAGATCGAGATAACCGGTCCGAAGATCTCCTCGCACATGGTTACATACAGCGGGTTGTGCGACAACAGCACGGTCGGCTCTACGAAGTAGCCCTTAGACTTGTCGTAGTTACCACCTGCGATAATCTCTACTTCGTTGCTTTCCTTCGCGTTCTCGATGTACTTGGCAATCTTGTCGAATGACTTTTCGTCGATTACCGCGTTGATGAAGTTAGAGAAATCCTCTGGCGGTCCCATTTTGAAGGACTTCAGATCTTCAATCACGTACTCTCTTACTTCATCCCACAGGTTGCTCGGCACATAGGCACGCGAGGCGGCAGAGCATTTCTGGCCCTGGTACTCAAAAGCGCCACGCACGATACCTGTTGCCACCTGCTTCGCATCAGCCGAGCGGTGCACCATGATAAAGTCCTTACCACCTGTCTCACCTACAATGCGTGGGTAAGTTTTGTATTTGTGGATGTTCTCACCGATTGTTCTCCAGATATGCTGGAACACGCCTGTGCTACCTGTGAAGTGGATACCGGCAAAGTCAGCATGCTTGAAGATCACATCACCAGCCGTAGGGCCGTCTACATATACCAGGTTGATCACGCCATCCGGAAGACCGGCTTCGCGGAACAGCTCCATGATCATCTGAGCGGCATAGATTTGTGTGTTGGCAGGCTTCCATACCACTACGTTACCCATCATGGCAACAGAAGCTGGCAGGTTACCGGCGATGGCCGTGAAGTTGAAAGGTGTCAAAGCAAAAACAAAACCCTCCAGCGGACGGTGCTCCATGCGGTTCCATACGCCTGGAGAAGACTCCGGCTGCATCTGGTAGATCTCAGTAGCGTATTGAGCGTTGAAGCGAAGGAAGTCGATCAGTTCGCAGGCAGAGTCGATCTCGGCCTGGTAGGCGTTCTTCGACTGACCCAGCATGGTGGCCGCGTTCATGCGTGCTCTCCATGGACCAGCCAACAGCTCGGCTGCCTTCAGGAAAATGCTTAGGCGGTGCTCCCAGCCCATGTTCGCCCAGTCTTCGCGCGCAGCAAGTGCCGCGTTGATGGCTTGTTCCACGTGTGACGCATCACCCTCACTGAAGTGACCCAGAATGTGCTGGTGGTCGTGCGGCTGAAGCATCGGCTTCTTGTTATCAGTGTATACCTTGTCGCCACCAATGTACATCGGCACATCGATCTCCTGCGACTTGAGTTCTTTATAAGTGCGCTGCAGTTCCTCGCGCTCCGGGGAGCCCGGTGCATACGATTTTACAGGTTCGTTTATTGGTGTTGGTACTCTAAAAAATCCTGTTGCCATCTCTTTTGATATTTTACAGATTCAGAATAAGACATTCGACAGACTGCTCAGAGCAGCCTGCTATACAAAGGTAAGGCGAATTATTTTATTTTCCGGCCTGAGGAAGGTATAGCTTTGCTATAACATAGCCTGCAGTTCGCTCAGGCAGTGGATGTGGTAGGTAGGTTTGGGCGAAAGCTTGCTTTTACTCTTCTCCGGGTTAAAAAACACCTGATCTATACCTGCAAGTCTGGCACCGTCAATGTCGCATTCTAAGTTGTCGCCAATCATCAGGCACTCCTCCGAATGTACTTTGATACGGTCCAGCGCATGTTCGAAAATGCGTTTGTCGGGCTTCTTGTACCCGCAGCATTCTGAGGTCACAATCTCGCCGAAGTAATCCGTTAGTTTGGAGCCGTTCATTTTGATGTACTGCACATCCTTAAAGCCATTAGTGATGATGTGGAGTCCATACTTTGGTTTCAGATACTCGAGCACCTCAAAGGTATAGGGGAATACGGCTGTCTTCTGCGGACACAGGTCAGTGTAGGCCTCGGATATACCTGTCGGTACCTGATGTGGTTCGAGGCCCAGGCCGGTTAGAGTTTTGACGAAGCGGGTCTCTCGCAGCTCTTTCTGATCAATTTTGCCTTTGTTATAGAGATCCCACAGAAGGTAATTCACAAACTTGTACTTCTTATAAAAAGAGTCGCAGTCGAACTTGCCAAACTCAGCCAGGCCAAACTCGTGGTACAGGGTATAGAGGGTCTCCTCGGAGTTTTTCTCAAAGTCCCACAGGGTATGGTCGAGGTCAAAGAAGATGTGTTTGTATGGTTTCATAAATAAAGGTGTCAGCTAAAGAGAAACGGCTTGCCGGGCAGTATGTTTTAAAAATATGCGCCAAAGCAACAGGTTAAAGTATACTAAAAGTTCTATGTCACAGTTTAAACCAATGAACTAAAAACCTGTCTTATAGTAGTTAACTGTCTGTCCACCGGCGGGTTTGCATACGGTTAACGGCTAGCTCGCGATTAGAGTACAGGATACGGTAAGTCTCCTGGTCTTTCTGCAGCATGGCATCGCGCTCCAGGTATGCAAAGATCTGTTGAACGAAATCGGATGCTTCTTCCTTTAAGGAGTAGTACACCCACTGATCGAGTTTACGGGGTGCTACCAAACCGGCATTACGCAGGTAGGCGAGGTGGCGTGAAGTCTTGGTCTGGGTGAAGTCCAGCACATGCTCCAGGTCTGAAGTGCACATTTCCTTGTTGCGCAGGATCAGGTGCAGCATGCGCAGCCGCGAGTCGTCTGCGAGCGCCTTTAAAATCTGTTCACCGAAGGTAAGACTGAAGTGTTTTAACCTCATAATTGAAAGCGTGTCAGAACAAAATTAGGCAAAAGCTGCTATAATAAAATTATATGAAGTATTATTGTACTACATGATGCCCCAATTACAAAGACTACTACTTACAAATAAGCGTGCCCTCGGCCTTCTGTTGCCCCTGGCCCTTTTTGCTTTCCTGATAATGGGATCGCCCAATGAGGCGGCAGCACAGGGCCATAAGCGGGTAGTGCAGCTGACTGGCTTCGTTACCATCGGCGACAGCCTCTACGGCGTAGCCGGCGTGAACGTGTTTGTGCCCAAAACAAGCCGCGGCACCCAGACAAATGCCTATGGTTTCTTCTCGGTGCCTGTACTGACCGGTGACAGTGTCGTGTTCAGTGCCATTGGTTATAAAAAGCAATACTTGAAGATACCGAAAAACTACCAGAGCCAGAGCTACTCCATTATCATGCAGATGCAGGAAGATCCGACGCAGCTGCCTGAAGTACAGGTGTTTCCATGGCCAACGGAGCGTGACTTCAGGGAGGCCGTGCTGGCTGTGAAGCTGCCGGACGACGGCATGGCCATCGCCATGCGGAATCTCGATCCCAAACGGCTCGAAGAGCTCTTCAGTGTAACGCCGATGGACGGGAACGCCAACTTCCGGGCCTGGAACATGCAGCAGGTGCAGCGGCAGGAGCAACGCAATATGTTCCCGACCGTCAGCCCGTTTGCAATCATCAAACTGCTCGACATGCTCCGGAACGGAGAGTTTAACAACAAGAAGTAGTAGCCCAAAGATTTAGAGGAGCCCGGCTCAGGTATAGCTATACCTGAGCCGGGCTTTTTTTATGGCCCGGAAAGCCTGCGCAGCGCTCCAAATTGCACCAAAAGTAACCAACATCAACAGGCTTCGTTAGCCTCCAATATAGAAAGAAACGTATACAGATTGGCCTCGCATTGGTCGGGGCCCTATGTGCTTTCATCAAATAAAATTCACTATATGCTGGATATAGATAAACTTTCGCTCAATATACCTGACACCACCAAGCCCCGCGTCGTGATCATCGGCGGTGGATTTGGGGGGATAAATGTGGCACAGAAACTGAAGTGTAAAGACTTTCAGGTTGTGATGTTCGACCGTCAGAATTACCATGGCTTTTGGCCGCTGCTTTACCAAGTGGCCACTGCCGGTCTGGAGCCAGACTCCATTGCCGAGCCGCTGCGCAAGATGTTCGGTAGCGACGAGTTCGAGGACTTCCACTTCCGCCTGGTTAAAGTAAATGGCGTGAACCCCATTGCCAAGACCGTTCATACCATCGTGGGTGATTTACCTTACGATTACCTGATCATCGCGACAGGTACCAAGACCAACTACTTCGGCAACGAAGAAGTGAAGAAAAATGCCTTTCCGCTGAAACAGATTCCACATGCCCTGAATTTGCGTAGCCAGCTTTTACAGTGCTTCGAGCAGGCTAGCATGACCGCTGACCCGGATCTGCAGCAAAGTCTGCTCAACTTTGTGATTGTGGGCGGAGGACCGACTGGTGTCGAAACTGCTGGAGCTCTGGCTGAAATGCGCAAACACATCCTGCCCACTGACTATCCGGGTGTAGACTTCAGTAAAATGAACATCTACCTCGTGGAAGGTATGGACCGCGTGCTGCCGCCAATGTCGCCGGAGTCGAGCGAGAAGACGCTGAAATACCTGCAAGAGCTTGGTATAAATGTGCGGCTAAATGCTTTGGTAGAGTCCTACGACGGCTATGTGGCCACTATCAAAGGCGGTGAACAGATCCACGCTCAAACCCTGGTATGGGCGGCCGGGGTGCAGGGTGCGCTAATAGACGGTCTTCCGGCTGAGTCGGTAGAGCGCGGACGCATACTAGTGAACCGCTATAATCAAGTGCTGGGTTACGAAGACATATTTGCAATTGGTGATATAGCCTTGATGAAGACGGATAAGTGGCCAAAGGGTCATCCGGGCGTGGCACAGCCTGCCATACAGCAAGGCAAGCTGTTGGCCAAAAACCTGAAGCGCCTGATTAAAGGGGAGAAGATGGAGGAGTTTGAGTACTTCGACAAAGGCTCACTGGCGATTATCGGCCGTAACCGCGCTGTAGCTGATTTGCCGAAAGATATCCACTTGGGTGGCTTCTTAGCTTGGGTTACCTGGCTTTTTGTGCACATCATGTACCTGATCGGCTTCCGCAACAAGCTGGTCGTACTCAGTAACTGGATCTATAAGTTCTTTACTTATGAAAACGGCACACGTCTGATCATCCGGCCTTTCGTGCGGAAAGGAGATCGGGCGAAGCGGCAGTTTGTGGACAAGTATAATATGGAGTAGAGTATAATTGCTAATTGTTGGATTGTTAATTGTTGGCTTGCAGTAACTAGAAATAAGAAAGGCCCCGGATTCGCCTGAATCTGGGGCCTTTCTTATTTTCCCTTTTGGGAGTGGCAGGTTAAGTTAATTCAGCTAGAACTTAGCGGTTTGATCCGCTATTGCCATTGCTTCCACGGCTTGATTCCTGGCGCTGCTGTTGCATCGGGTTCAGCTGCTGCTGGCGGCTCTGCTTGAACAGGTCGAAACGCGAAGGTGCCATACGGCGCGGGTAGCTGTTGTTGGACAGGTCCGTATCGGCAGTCTGCAGGAACGGATCCAGCGTGAAGCTAACCACCGGCTTTTCAGTTACAAACACCTTGGTTACTTCCTCGTTGTTATAGCGCCAGATCTCGGCAGGTATGTTCACCACCTCATCAGTGCCGTCTTCATACTCCATGCGCACGATCAGCGGCATTACCAGGCCGCCGAGGTTCCTGAAGCCTACTTCATAGAAGTTCAGGCCGGAGTCCAGTACTTTCTTCTCGTTATCAGTCAGTGAAGCATAAAAACGCTGGTAGCGCTCCTTGTCGGTGGCAGTGGTAGCCAATGGGTCATACTTGTTATAAAAGTCAGCCAGTTCAGGGCGCTCGTCCAGACGGGTGCGCTTGATGTCCTGCAGGTTGCGCTGCTGCGACAGGGTTTGTGGCGCCTTGTTCTGCTGTTCACGCTTCTGGGCATTCACAAAATCCGGATTTTGAGAGTCGATGGTATACCATTTTACACCTTCAATAGAAATGTCGGTGTGGTCGGTAGTGTAGAACCAGCCTCTCCAGAACCAGTCGAGGTCCACGCCGGATGCGTCTTCCATGGTGCGGAAAAAGTCAGCCGGCATCGGGTGTTTGAAGGCCCAGCGGTTTGCATACTCTTTGAAGGCATGATCAAATAGCTCACGGCCCATTACCGTCTCGCGCAGAATATTCAGGGCTGTAGCCGGTTTGCCGTAGGCGTTGTTACCAAACTGCAGCACTGACTCCGAATTGGTCATGATCGGCACCTGTGTGTTTTTGGCGCTCTTCATATAGTCTACGATGTTAGCTGGCTCACCACGGCGCGACGGATAGCCTTTTTCCCACTCCTGCTCAGCAATGTATTGCATGAAGGTATTCAGGCCTTCGTCCATCCAGGTCCACTGGCGCTCGTCGGAGTTGATGATCATCGGGAAGAAGTTGTGTCCCACTTCGTGAATGATCACCGTGATCAGGCCATACTTGATGTTGGCTGAGTAAGTGCCGTCAGGCTCCGGACGGTAGCCGTTGAACGAGATCATCGGGTATTCCATACCACCCACCGGGCCGTGAACCGAGATCGCCACCGGGTACGGATAATCAATCGTGTGCTTGGAGTATACCTTCAAAGTATGCGCTACCGATTCCGTGGAATACTGTCCCCAAAGCGGGTTCGCCTCTTTCGGGTAGTAGGACATGGCCAGGATGTTCTGGTTGCCTACTTTCACGTTCATGGCATCCCATATAAACTTGCGGGAGCTGGCCCATGCGAAGTCGCGTACATTTTTGGCACTGTATACCCAGGTCTTCTTGCCTTTCGCCTTGTTCTTCTCAGCCTGCGTGGCTTCCTCTTGTGTTACGATCAGAGTTGGTTTATCGGCTTTTGCGGCATCAGCGAACCGCTTCTGCTGCGTGGAAGTCAGTACCTGGCTGGCGTTCTGCAATTCACCGGTAGAGGCTACGATGTGGTCGGCAGGTACGGTGATACTCACTTTGTAGTCACCAAAAGGCAGGGCGAACTCACCAGCTCCCAGGAACTGCTTGTGCTGCCAGCCGTTTACGTCGTCGTACACGGCCATGCGCGGGAACCACTGCGCCATTTCGTACAGGTAGTTGTCGTCACCGGGGAAGTATTCGTAACCACCACGACCACCGAGTGCTTTGTTGTCGTTGATGTAGTTGAACCAGTCGATGCTGAAGGTATAGGACTGCTTCGGCTTAAGTGGCGCCGGCAGGTCGATACGCATCATCGTGTTGTTGATGGTGTACTTCAGGTCCTTGCCATTGCGGTCTTTCACGGCTTTGATCTTATAGCCACCGTCAAAGGCTTCGCGTGTCAGGTGCTCCACGGCCGCAGTCGACATCCTGTCCTGCAGGGTGCCGGTCTGGGTCATGTTGCTCATCGACTTCGGCTCGAAGATGTTCTGATCGAGCTGCACCCACAGGTATGAGAGTACATCCGGTGAGTTGTTAGTATAGGTGATGGTTTCGGAGCCAGTTACTGACTGGTTCTCGTCATTGAGCTCTACCTTGATGGTATAGTCGGCACGCTGCTGCCAGTACTGGTGACCAGGGGCACCCGAGGCAGTACGGTAGGTGTTAGGAGTAGGCAGTTCCTGCCCAAGCTGGCCGAATTTGGTATCCTGTGCCATGGCGATAAAGGGCCCGGCCAGCAAACCGAAAAATGCCAATCCTCTGATTAGGTTTTTCATGTAAGGTATAAGGTGAGTTTAGGTTAGCTTGAAGGTATAGACTTGGAATGTTCTATATTTATTTGATATCTGGTTAAAAAATATTGGTCTCGATCATCAGGATCAGCGAAATGCCGGCTGCTGCACTGGAAAGAACCAAAATCCAGTCACGTTTTTTGGCTCGGAACAGGTTCATCATCAGGAAACCAATTATCAGCAGGATGCTCACGATCAGAAGCTGCCCCAGCTCAATGCCGATGTTAAAGGCCAGGAGCTGCTGCCACGTATCACCGTTGCGACCGAGCATCGACTTCAGGAAGTTCGAAAAGCCCATCCCATGAATCAGACCGAACGTGATCGCCAGCAGGTTGTGGAACGACCAGATCGGGTGCTGCTTCGATGCAGCGCCGTTCAGCTTAAAGAAGTTGATAAAACAGGTAAACAGGATCGTCACCGGTATCAGAAACTCAATCAGCGCAGTATCGAATTTGATGATGTTGAAGGTAGACAGTGCCAGCGTGATGGAGTGCCCGATAGTGAAGCTGGTCACAAGCGCTACCACCTGGCGCCAGTCGCTCAAGGTATAGATGGCGCAAAGGGCCAGTAAAAACAGCATGTGGTCGTAGGCTTTAAAATCAAAAATATGATGAAAGCCCAGTTCAATGTAGGTAGAGAAAACCGATGACACGATAGAAGTATAAAAGGGTGGAATAACGGCTAAGGTGCAAATTAATGTTTAGCCGGGAAGTTTGCAAGAGCATAGCTCCAGGTATAGCCTGTCGGTGAAAATAACCAATTTCACAGGTATGGCCGGAGAAACATCAACCTTAAGTGGAGACGATGGTGTACGTTACTTGTTTTTTCTGTTTCTTAGAGCATTCAGCCTAAGATTTAAGACGCAAAAAGGTATATGGTACACAAGCAACACAGCTATGGGAAAGCGTTTCTGGCAGGTATAGCATTCCTGCTGGCAAGCTGTAATTTTTCCCAATCGGAGCAGCGTGAGACAGACAAAACAGCCACTGCCCAAGCTGATGAAAACCCAACGGCCGTCATGGTATACGTGGGCACTTACGCGAAGCCCGATCAGGAAAGCATCTGGCTCTATAGGCTGAATACAGAAACAGGCGAACTCGAACAGGTGCTGGGCGTGAAGGCTGGTGAGAATCCGTCTTACCTGGCGTTGGACAAAGAGCAGCGTTTCTTGTACGCTGTCAACGAAACAGGAGACTATCAGGGCAAAAATAGCGGCGCTGTGAGTGCTTTTACAATCAATCAAGAAACGGGCGATCTAAAGTTGCTTAGCAAAGTGTCTTCGTATGGCGGAGCGCCTTGCCATATTGCTTTGGATGAAGCGGGCAAAACCGTGATGGTCGCAAATTATACAGGAGGTAATGTTGTTGCGTACCCAGTTCAGGGAGATGGCGCTATAGGGGAATCAACCATTGTACATCGGCGGAATACTGGTTCAGGCCCAAACAAAGAGCGCCAGGAGGCAGCCCATGCGCACTGGATCGGTCCCAGTCCGGATGGCAGGTTTGCTTTTTCAGTGGATTTAGGTACGGACGAAATTTTAAGGTATAACCTGGAGTCCGAGAAAGCTGCTGTAACAGGCAGAACAACCGCTTTTGCTGCCCAGCCCGGTGCTGGTCCACGGCATATGGTTTTTCACCCAAGTGGTCGTTATGCTTATGTAGTTAACGAGCTCAACTCCACCATGACCGCTCTGGCTTATGACAGTGAAAGAGGCGAGTTCTCTGAGTTGCAAACAATCAGCACACTGCCTGATGATTACAAAGGCGAAAACTCCTGTGCCGCCGTGAAGGTATCCGCAGACGGGAAGTTTCTGTATGGCTCCAACCGAGGGCACAATAGCATCGTGGTATACGCCATAGATGGCGAAACCGGTAAACTGATGCTGGTGCAGCACCAAAAATCAGGTGGCGACTGGCCCCGCGATTTTACCTTAGACCTGACAGGTAATATACTGCTAGTGGCACACCAGCGCTCAGACAACATCGTCTCTTTCAGGGTAGACAAAGCGACAGGCAGATTAAATCCAACCGGTCATGCGACAGAAGTAAGTCAGCCCGTATGCCTCAAAGTGGTGCAGGCGTTCAGGTAAACTTATTTGGCTGCCTGTTGCTCGGTTGCAGCCCGCACCTTCTGGAAAAACAGCAGGTGGTACTCCAGCGCATTGCCCCAGTAGGCCCAGCTGTGGGCTCCGGGGCGCTCTATGTATTCGTGTGGCACCTTTTCGTAGACCAGGCGGCGGTGCAGTTCGCGGTTGTCCTCGATCAGGAAATCATCCACCCCACAGTCAATGATCAGCTGCACGCCGCTTTGCTTGAGCTGCGGCACCATGTGCACAATGGAGTTAGCCTTGTATACCTGCTCGTTTCCCGCTTTTGGGCCGAGCACGGCCTCTATACTGGGAATCAGATTCTGGCGATCTATACCTGACACATTGAGGGAGCCACTCATGCTGCCGGCTGCCAGGTATAGCTCCGGATGCCGTGCCGACAGGTATAGCGCCCCGTGCCCGCCCATGCTCAGACCGGAGATAAAACGGCCGTTGCGTTCCGTTAGAGTTCTATACCTGTTCTCAATCTCCTGTCGTAGTTCCTGCGTGATAAATGTTTCGTACTGGCTCGCTTTGTCGACCGGGCTGTCGAAATACCAGCTGCCGAAGCCCCCGTCGGGTGTCACGATGATGAGCTGATACTTATCGGCCATCGTCTGGAGGAGGTCCTTCTGAGGCGGCACCTTGAGCCAGTTGCTGAAGTTGCCGCTGTAGCCATGCAACAGGTATAGCACCGGATAGGGACCGTTCTTTTTCTTCTTGTAACTGTCGGGCGTCACCACGCCGGCCTTCAGGGTCTTTTGCATCGAAGGGCTCTGGATAACCAGTGTATCCACTTTGGCCTGGGCTGTAAAGAGGGTAAGCGTCAGGAGAAGGGCAAGGGTATAGCGTATAAGTGTCATCTTTTTGATCAGAAAGCTTGAGCCTGCAAAATAGGCATTCGGGAGCAAAATGCTGAAGTGCGGCGTTATTTTCCTGCTGCTCAGTTTGTGCCGGCTATACCTGCCTGTAAAGTTTCGGAAGTATGTGCGTATGTATAGGTAGAACCAAAAAGAAGAACGATGCTCGAAATACTACCTGAAACCCGCGACAACATACTGGCCGTGCGCGTGCGCGACAAACTGACTATACCTGACTTCGACCAATACCGCAACATGGTGCGCGATCTGATGCTCAAGCACGAAGAAACACACATCTACTACGAGATGGTGGATGTGGACTGGCTGAATCCGGTGGCAGCGATCGAGAACGGCCTATTCGATGTCATTCACGGACTCGATTACGGGCGTGTAGCCATGGTAGGGGAGAAGAAGTGGCAGGAAATGTCAGCCAAGCTGGCCAGCACCGTGAAAAAGCACGGCATCCGCTATTATGACCTCGCCGATAAGGAACAGGCCATGCGGTATGTGCTGGAAGGGGGGGAGGATTAGCTCCTGAAGAAAGTGAATAGTAAATGAAAAAGCGCCAACAGTATCATAACCATTGACGCTTTTAAGGCAGATTTGTGAATAAATTAATCTACTGTAGATTCAGTTTCGTCAGCCAGTTTGTGATGGGAACGAAGCATAGGTAGTGTTTTCTCCGCAAATGCTTTCACTGCTGGTGAGCTTGCATTTTCACTTTTAGCTTCAAACATGGCGATGTCCATTTTATGGGCCGTCTCCATCAGGTCCATATATGCCTCGTCAAAATCAGCACCTGTTTGATCGGAGAGCTTATCAAGCATTGTCTTGTGCATAGGCATCAGGGTTGTTGGCAATGTAACCCCCATCTTCGATGCCAGAGGTTTCATTTCCTGAGTGGCTTTGGTGTGATGGTCCACCATCATTTTGCCAAATTCTTTCACTTTAGGATTTGTAGCTCTTTCTGCAGCCATCTTACCAGCCTGAATCTCTAACAAGTTACTGCTGGCAGCTGTCATCATGAAAGTGGCATCATCCATATTGGTCATGGAAGTCATATTGCCTCCACCGCTAGTGTTCATTCCTCCGGTTGTAGTGCCTCCTGTGGTAGTTCCACCCGTTGTACCCGTGGTAGTACCACCGGTTGTTCCGGTTGTACTGCCAGTTGTTGTACCTGTAGTGGTTCCACCAGTAGTGCCGGTTGTGGTTCCTGTGGTAGTACCCGTTGTGGTAGTGCCGCTAGTTGTTCCCGAAGTCGTACCGGTTGTCGTGCCACCACCCGTTGTAGTACCTGAGGTAGTTCCAGCAGTTGTACCTCCTGTGGTAGTTCCACCCGTTGTTGATCCTGTTGTACTTCCTGTAGTAGAGCCGGTCGTAGTGCCCATTGTGTCGTTTGGAGATGATGTAGTGCCTGTGTCTGTGCCACTACATGCAGTGCCTGCTAACAGTACACCTGCTGCAAACAAATAAGTTAGTTTTTTCATAGCCAATAATTAATATTATACAATTTCACATGTATATACGACAAAAGAAGATGCTGGTTGATGTATGGTATCTTACCTGCTCTAGTGTATGCTTCTTCTGTTTAAAACAGTTCCGGAATGATAATTTTTATGAAAATCCTAGATAGTAGCATGTACTCTTTGAAGGTATAGAAACTAAGAAAGAGACAAATCTGGTGGGGCTTATGCCTGTGAGGGTAATAACAAAAAGCCCTCCCTATAAGGAAAGCCTTATGATCAATCAAACCTATTTACTTTCAAGGTATACATCCTCCTACTCCAGTTCCATAATATCCTCGTTCCAGAGCTCAGGCTTTTCTTTTATAAAGTCCTCCATCATGTTGATGCACTCAGGTAGGTTGAGGTCCACCACCTCCACGCCGTGCGACTCCATAAATTCGCGAGCGCCGCTGAAGGTCTTGGACTCACCCACGACTACCTTAGGTATTTTGAACTGTACGATCGTGCCGGCGCACATGTAGCAAGGCATCAGGGTGGAGTAGATCACGGTGTTGCGGTAGGAGCCGATGCGGCCGGCATTGTTGAGGCAGTCCATCTCGCCGTGCAGGATCGGGTTGTTCTCCTGCACCCGTTTGTTGTGCCCAGAGGCAACTACTTTGCCATCCTTTACCAGCACCGAGCCGATCGGTATACCGCCTTCGCTGCGGCCCTTCTTTGCCTCGTCGATTGCCAGTTGCATGAATTCGTCCATAGGTATAGCTCTTATTAAAATGTGTGAATTGTTCGTGCTTTGGGTACGGCTGAGTATTGGGAGTGGTTATAAAAACAAAAAGGCCTCCCCATACGGGAAAGCCTTTTGCTCAACTAAACTTTACTCTTAATACACAATCAATTCATTATTCGGTGGGCAACTCAATGTCCACGTTATTGAAACGAATCTGCCCGCCTTCTAGTACCGCCTCTACTACAGAATCTTTGTTTATGGTACCGGCCAATATTTCCTTCGACAGCTCGTTGAGCACCTGGCGCTGCAGCACACGCTTCAGCGGGCGGGCACCGAACTGCGGGTCGTAACCCTGTTCGCCCAGGTAATCCAGCACTTCGTTGGTTGCGATCAGTTTTATACCTGCCTCTTCCAGACGGTCCTGGATGTGGCCGAACTGAATCGAAACGATCTTGCGGATATCCTGGCGGCTCAGCGGACGGAACATCACCAGCTCGTCGATACGGTTCAGGAACTCCGGTCTCACCGACTTTTTCAACAGCTCGAACACTTCGTCCTTGGTGCGCTCGATCACTTCATCGTGGTTGAACTCGTCCATGCGCTCAAAGTTGCTCTGGATGATGTGCGAACCGATGTTCGAGGTCATGATGATGATGGTGTTCTTAAAGTTCACCACACGGCCCTTGCTGTCGGTCAGGCGACCATCGTCGAGCACCTGCAACAGGATGTTGAACACATCCGGGTGTGCCTTCTCAATCTCGTCGAGCAACACCACCGAGTATGGTTTGCGGCGAACGGCCTCGGTCAGCTGACCACCTTCGTCATAACCCACATATCCTGGAGGCGCACCGATCATACGGCTCACGGCATGGCGCTCCTGGTACTCACTCATATCGATACGCACCATCGCGTTCTCGTCGTTGAACAGGTAGTCGGCCAGCGCTTTGGCCAGCTCGGTCTTACCCACACCTGTTGTGCCCAGGAAAATGAACGAACCGATCGGACGCTTGGGGTCCTGCATACCGGCACGGCTACGACGTACAGCGTCAGAGATGGCCTCAATGGCTTCTTCCTGGCCTGCCACTCTGCGACCCAGTTCGCGCTCCAGGTTGAGTAGCTTCTCGCGGTCGCTCTGTAGCATCTTGCTCACGGGTATACCGGTCCACTTGGCTACTACCTCGGCAATGTCTTCGGAAGTGACTTCCTCCTGCAGCATCGGGTTTTCACCCTGCATCTGGCGTACCTGCTCCTGTAGTTGCTTTAGCTTGGCCTCAGCCTCCTGTATTTTACCATAGCGCAGCTCCGCCACACGGCCGTAATCACCGGCACGTTCGGCCTGTTCAGCCTCCAGTTTATAGTTCTCGATGTTCTCTTTCTCTTTCTGAATGCCCTCGATGATCTGCTTTTCGTTCTGCCACTTGGCTTTCAGGTCATCGCGCTTGCCACTCAGGTCAGCGATCTCTTTGGAGAGCACCGCTTCTTTGTCTTTGTCGTTTTCGCGGCGAATCGCCTCCCGCTCGATCTCCAGCTGCATGATACGGCGCTGAATCTCGTCCAACTCCACCGGCAGTGAGTCAATCTCGATACGCAGTTTCGCCGCCGCCTCGTCCATCAGGTCAATAGCCTTGTCTGGCAGGAAGCGGTCGGATATGTAGCGGCTCGACAGCTCCACAGCCGAAATGATGGCGTCGTCTTTGATGCGCACCCCATGGTGTACCTCATACTTATCCTTGATACCGCGCAGAATCGAGATAGCGTCCTGCACGCTTGGCTCGTCCACCATCACGGCCTGGAAGCGACGCTCAAGCGCCTTGTCCTTCTCGATGTACTTTTGGTACTCCTTCAGAGTAGTCGCACCGATGGCATGCAGCTCACCACGCGCCAAGGCTGGCTTGAGCAGGTTGGCAGCATCCATGGCACTCTCGCCGCCTGCACCGGCACCGATCAAGGTATGGATCTCATCAATGAAAAGCACGATCTCGCCCTCAGCGTCCACCACTTCTTTGATCACCGCTTTCAGACGCTCTTCGAACTCACCTTTATACTTGGCACCTGCCACCAGCAGACCCATGTCGAGGCTCATCAACGTCTTGTTCTTCAAGTTTTCAGGTACGTCGCCGGCTACAATTCTTTGTGCCAGACCTTCCACAATGGCAGTCTTACCCACACCAGGCTCACCCAGCAATACCGGGTTGTTTTTGGTGCGGCGGCTCAGGATCTGCAGCACACGACGGATCTCTTCGTCACGACCAATCACCGGATCGATCTTGCCGTTGCGGGCCATTTCGTTCAGATCACGGGCGTAGCGCTTAAGCGAATTATACTTCGCCTCCGCATTCTGGTCCGTTACCTTGGCACCGCCACGCAGTTCCTTGATCGCCTTTTTAAGATCTTTTTCATTGAAGCCCACATCCTTCATAATGCCAGCCACTTTGTCGCGGCCAGCCAGCAGGCCCAGCAGCATGTGCTCGATGGCCACATACTCGTCGCCGAATTCTTTCAGGTATGCCGTGGCCTTCTGCAAGGCCGCCGCCGCATCGTTCGCCAGGTATGGACTGCCACCGCTCACTTTCGGGTAAGCCGCTACCGTCTCATCCAGCTTGGTGTGCAGGATGTTGCCATTGATGTTCAGTTTCTTGAGTAAAAAGCTGGTGACGTTCTCATCCGTCTCCAGTATCGCTTTTAAAATGTGCCCAGTCTCGATAGCCTGCTGCTGAAACCCGCCTGCTATCTCAGTGGCCTTTTGAATGGCCTCCTGGGCTTTGATGGTATAGTTATTAAAGTTCATATCCCTATGTGTTTTCCCCTTAGTTTTAGTTCTACGAGCTAGAGAGCAAAGGATGCACCAATGGGATTTAAATGTGATTTTACTGAAATTATGGCAGTTTAAATTGGGCGATTTCGATTTAAGTAGACACAATGGCATAAAAAAGCCTCACTTGTATAGCGAAGCCTTCAATGGCATGTTGATTTGGCTAGTATACCCGTTCTATGATTGTCTCGTCTACTCTTGTGCCAGCATCTTCGGGTAGCTCCATCACGATCGTGCGTTTTGATGTTACCAAAGTCGGCCATGAATTGGCCAGGTCATAGGTATAGGTGTTGTAATCCCTTATATCCATTTTCATTTCGGCAAATGCTTTGCGCATTTCCTCCATCCGTTCTTTCTTTTCAGCAGCGGATTTAAAACTTGTTCCGGCCAACATCTTGCCCATCATGTCGGTGATCATGTTGCGGATATCTTCTGAGTCAGGATTGAGCTCGTTGATGTAAGTACAAGTTCCGTTTTCATAGTCGATAGGTTGAAAGTATATGGAGGCATTTGCTTTTATTGGGTCGCCTCCCATTAGGTTAGGTAAAACGTCTTCATACCGAATGGTATCTGCCAGACTAAACATACCCCCATAAGGACCATGGAAGCTTTGTAATTCCTTGAATACAAGGCCTTCTATGCCTTCTTTTGATGAAAACATTTCTTTTAGAGGCTGCATGGCTTTTTCAAGATCACGTTTTTTAGCGCCCTCCGTGTTCTTTATGACCAGGGCGAAAGCGTCATTCATCATTTTGCTGACTTCCTTCCAGTTTTCGATACCCTCAAATGTGCCGTATTCATCAGTTCTGTACTTAACCGTCAGGTAGCGATATTTTTCGCCTAGGGATGCCGCCTGCCTGGTCATATCAGGTGAACTGTCGAAAAGCGTATTTTCATATTTATACTCGATCAGATAGGATGTGGCAGTAGAGTCAAGCACGGTAAAGCTGGTGAGGTACGACTTCACCTCGTTCTTTGTCTCTTTGCCGTTTCGGTGCTCAAGTTTCTTTTTGATCACCTTGTACTTCTGAACTTCCCCTTTGTGCCAGTAAGCGATATAAGAAACGGTTGAATCCTGCTGAGCCAGTAGGCTGGTCGTACAAAGAAAGAATAGGATAAAAAGGGAGTAAAGTTGCTTCATATATATTAGGTAAAGTATAAATTACAAAACTATACTTATCCTTCAGATAGTGAAGCAGGAGGGAGAGATTATTTGACCTCACTTTTGAACACCGCCGCATAATGATCCGCCAATCTTGTCGGCTCCGGCAGTTTATACTTCGTCGCACAAGCCAATGCAATCTCGGTGGCTGATGCCAGGTTCATCAGGTGGCCGGGAGACACAAAAACAGGCTTTACATTGTCTTTGGTGCGGAGCACATTGGCTACCACTTCCCCTTTATATTCGAGTGGTGAGATGGCTCCTTTGAACACATCCGGCTCCTTATACCTGCCCACGAGCACTTTTTTGGCGACGCCCATAGTAGGTTTATTGAGGTGCAGACCCAGGTGAGTGGCTATACCTAAGCGGCGCGGGTGGGAGATGCCGTGACCGTCCACCATAATCAGGTCGGGCTTCTGCTGCAGTTTCTCGTAGGCCTTGAGCAGGTTGGGCGCTTCGCGGAATGACAGAAAGCCTGGGACATAGGGTAGTTCCACCTCACCGTAATGCCATACCTTTTCCAGCACCTCCAGCTCTGGGTACGAGAGCAGCACAAAAACCGAAAGTATATGATCCTCCCCCACAAAAGAAGAGTCACAGCCGGAGATCAGCTTCAGATCAAAATCAGGCTTCTGGATGATGATTCGCTCCTGCATTTCCCGTTGCTGCTCGGTCAGGCGGGCAAGCAGGGCAGGATCGGGAGCAGGCTGATCGAAGCGTCGGTAGTAGGCCATGGGGAATTTCTGAAGGAGTGATTGAGTGGATGAGTGAATGTGTGAATGTTTTTTTGATTGAAATTACGTTTGGTTGCTCTAGCTGTTCAGTTTTCTTTATTTCTCTTATTTCTTCTCTGCTTATAACGCAGACATATTTAGCTTTAAGGAGCCGATTTCGTGTTAATCACTCATTCACCCATTCAAAAATGACTTAAGCACTGCAGGGGTGGATCAGTTTAGCGAAAAGCAATCGCCACTGACCGTCTACAGGGCCGAAGTGAAACTCGAAGGAAGTGGCCGTGTGCAACACTGATCTTTGCAAAAGAGGCAGGGTGGCTTTTATCTGCTTAATCTCTGTATCTGAGAGGCTGGCGTAGTCCCAGTAGCCGCTCTGCTGAAACTGAGAGGGACCTGAAACGAAGCAGCCGTCTTTGCTATAGCCCGATTGGCCTTTGTCGTAGTTCATGTCTGCGCAGTCGAAGGAAGGCCATGCCTCTTCCTGCAGGTCACAGGTTTTTACCTCGTCCCCGACAGTGAAGAAAGACCTGCCTTGGAACTCCCGCTTGAAATCACGGATGTTGGTGACGCGCGTCATCTTAGGCATGGCTCCAGGCTGTTCGATGACCCAAAACCCATGGTCTGGATGGATGAACTGATTCAAAATGTCAGCATCGGATGTCTGTAAGGAGGTCATGAAGAGAGAAAAGGCCTGCGCAAAAGCCATGGTATCCTGGTTTGGGACAAGTCCTCTACGGAGATGCTCTTCCTGTACCTCTTCCAGCCGCTGATGCTCATCTGCCCGCTGCTCTGCCATACTCTGCTCTGAGTCGCCGGACCCACAGGATGTTACACATGGCAACAGTAGCAGGCAAGCCATTAAAGTTAAAATAGTGCTACGCATAGGTCTCGATTCTAGGTATAGCTACTATACGCTGTTTTGAGCCGTGCGGCTTATACCTGAGGACTTTGACAAACACCGTATTTTAACTATTGCTATTTCAAGACGTAAATCAAACTGAAGCTTTACAAACGAAAACAAACTAAATGGCAAATTTAATATTCAACGATAGCGTACAGATAGAGGCCGGGAACGTGCGGCTCATCGGCGACCTGGCCGTGCCGGAGAATGCAAAAGGACTGGTGATCTTTTCGCATGGCAGCGGCAGTAGCCGACTCAGTTCGCGCAACCGCTTTGTGGCAGACCATCTGCAGCGATCCCGATTTGCAACCCTGCTGTTCGACCTGCTCACCGAAGAGGAAGACCAGCGAGAGGAAAACCGGTTTGATATACAGTTGCTCACGACGCGCCTGATCGACGCAGTGAATTGGGTGCAACATCACGAGCATACCCAAAACCTGCGCATCGGTCTGTTTGGAGCCAGTACCGGAGCGGCCTCTGCTATAAGCGCCGCTGCTGCCCTGGGGGCAGACATAATTGGTGCTGTCGTAAGTCGTGGTGGGCGTCCTGACCTGGCCAACGAGGTGCTGGCCGATGTGCAAGCCCCGACCCTGCTGATCGTAGGAGGACTAGACGAAGACGTGCTGGAACTGAACAAACGGGCGCAGGACCAGATGCTTTGCCTCAAAGACCTGGAGATTGTGCCGGATGCCACCCACTTGTTCGAAGAACCGGGAGCACTGGAAATGGCCGCCCAACTAGCCACCGACTGGTTCCGGAAATATCTGGAGCCTGGCAAACAGCACCCGCTGAGAGAAAGTTAGTGAATGAGTGATTGAGTGAAGGAGTGAATGATTAATTGAGGGGGATTTTAAATAATTAAATCTTCAAAAAAAGAGTCGCAAGGAACGTTATCAAAGAGGTCAATTCATCCTTTAACTAATATTCACTCATTCACTAACTCCCTCATTCACTCAATAACAAGAAGTTCATGGAAATGATACCCAACAGACAGGTGGCTGCGGAGATGCTGGCCGACAGACTGGAGCATTACAAGGGGCAGAAAGGAGTGGTGTTGGCTATACCCCGCGGAGGAGTGCCCGTGGCAGCGCCTATCGCCAGGCGACTGGATATGCCACTGGATGTGATCGTGTCCAAGAAGATCGGCCATCCTGCTAATCCGGAGTTTGCGATAGGAGCTGTTAGCCTGGAGGATGTGGAGGTGGATAACCGGTCTGATGTGCCAGAAGAATACATCCAGGCTGAGGTTGAGCGTATAAAAACAAGCCTGCGCCAAAAGTATAAGCTTTTCATGGGCGACCGGCAGCCCGTTGACCTACGCGACCGCATCGTGATCATCGTGGATGATGGCATTGCAACCGGCAAAACGCTGCTGTCTACCGTGAATATGGCCTGGCATAAGCAGCCCCGCAAGATCATTGTAGCTGTGCCCGTGGCACCGCAAGCTGCAATTGCGCAGTTCGAGGCTATTGTGGACGAAGTGGTGTGCCTGCTGGTGCCCCCGTTCTTTCAGGCGGTGGGGCAGTTTTATGAAGAGTTCGGGCAGGTAAGCGACGAAGAGGTGATTCGCCTGCTCAGACAACAGGATAGTAATCAGTAGGTATAGGGGCTGTGCTTAGCGGTCGACGAGCAGGTGGCGAATAAAGGCTCTGCCCGGTAGCGTTGCCCGTACCATGTACATCACGCCGTCGCTTAGCTCTGCCGTGTTGAGCAGTTGTATGAAATTGCCCCGATTGTCAGCTTCCGCCTCAAACTCCTTTACAAGTTTCCCTTCCAGGGTATAGATCGAGATACTGAACTTCTCCAGAGGCTGCAGTGCCAGCATTTGCACTGTGACCGGGCTATTGATTTTAGTGCGGGTAGGGTATACGCGCATCTCTTCGGTTGTGGCCTGCATTAAGCTTACAGCCAGCACCGGCGAGAAACTCTCTGTACCATCGTAGTCCACCTGGCGGAGGCGGTAGTAGTTTACCCCATTGCCAGCCTCCTTGTCCTGAAAGGTATAGCTCTGAGGTAAGGAGGTGGTGCCTGTCCCCTCTACACGACCAATAGCAGCAAATTCGGTAGCAGACTGCCCACGCTGCACTTCAAAATAAGCATTGTCTTGCTCCGAAGCCGTTTCCCAATCCAACTGCACGCCGCTTTGGGTCGGTTTGCCTTTGAAACTGTGCAGCTCGACTGGAAGAGGAATAATGATTTCATTCATAATGGCCTCAAACCAGACTTGGGCCATTTTCTCCATACCACTATTGTTCGGATGCACACCGTCATAAGTATCTTTCCCTTCCCTTGCATCAAAACCAGTGTTTTGATCGACCAATATAAGAGGAGGGCCATCGGAAGATTGCCCATTTGCTATTGCTTCAATTTGCTGATTTAATAGCTGGATGTTTTGAGCTTTATCCGGTCCAACTACCTGCCCGTCTGCTGGAATTAATTTGGCCAGGAAAATGGTAACTCCTGGAGATTTTTCATGAATGGCGTTTATTACAGCTTCAATTTCTTCTACAGTACCACCTATATCCTGATCAGAGAACATGTCATTTGTGCCGAGGTGCATCAAAACAATGTCCGGTTTGTAGGTGTCTGCCCACTGTGCTATGTTGATCAGGATCTGATCGGTGGTCCAGCCCCAATGTCCTTCATGTCTGTTACTAAATGATTGTCCCCCGTAATCTTCAAAACCAGGAGTACCACCATTATTTTCTGTTTGAGAGCCTACGAACTCAAAGTTGACTTCCGCATCAATCAGTTTTTTCCACAATGGATACCGGTAGCTGACAAATTCCATATTCCCCTGCGTAATCGAATTGCCAAGCGGCATGATCTTGAGGGGCTGGGCCTGAGGGTAGGCATCTAAGCCAATGAGCAGGAGCAGGATAAGGGTATAAGCATGTTTTCGGTAGCGGGAGAGAAAGGGGAGCATAGAACTGTAAGCTAAGTGGTGGGTACTAAGTAGCTCATAAAACGTGCGCAACCCTATTGAGTTGCGCTTATTAACAGGCTCCAGGTGCTACTCTCCTGACTCTCTGCGATGGCGTTGTGCAGCTAAACTGTACAATGTCTCTTCATTCGCTTTGATGGCATCATACCAGCGCCTGGCTATAAATTTCTCGCCGGCAGTGTTGGGGTGCAGCGAATCATAGGTATAGGTGTCAGGATTGTAACCGGTATTGATGTCCACTACTATAATTGGAGATTTCTGGGTTGAAAGTCGTGAAGCCAGCTCAGGTATAAGGGACACAAAGTGCTGTGTAGAGTCCACGTTGGCATAAGTGGAAGGTATAGGTGTGATCTTGGCCAGCAGGATAGCGACGTTTTCGTTATCTGCACGCAACAGACCAACGATCTGCTCTATTCGCTCCAGAGTGCCCTTTGTCGTTTTGCCATGAATCATGTCATTTGTACCCAGGTGCATGAGTACTACATCAGGCGTGTAGCCTTTAAGCCAATCACTTAACTTTCCTTTGTCACGCTTGTACTGGGTGGGTTTTTCGTAGCCGTTCAGCATGTCGCTGGTTGTCCAACCCCAGTGACCTTCATGCTTGTTAGAAAATTTAGCTCCCTTATATTCCTGCCCGATTACAGGCGAGGCTGCATCGGCGCTCTGTTCCGGGTTGGTTGCATCAAAGTGCCAGTTCGTATCCATAGAGCCTACAAACTCAAAGTCCAGTCCGGCATCCACCAGCATTTTCCAGAGTTCGTATCGGTAACTGGGATGAATGTCGCCTCCCTGCGTGATCGAATTGCCCAAAGGCAAGATTCGAAGCGGTGCTTCTTCCAGTTGAGGTTCTATTTCTTCCTTTGTCTGATCGTCTGTACAGGCAGTAGAAAATAGGATAAATGAAAGAAATAATAAATATCTATAGTTAATCTTAAATTTCGAAAACATATCTGGGAGTACAAATTTGTAATAAGGTAAGCACAGTGGCTAAAAACGAGAAGTATAAAATTCGGTTGCATTTAAGCGAAGTGCGTGACCTCATAATTGTCCAATTTTGCAAAAAAGGAGGGCATGGAGAATGGTGCAAACGAAACACCGGATGAAGGTTTAGCCTTATCAAAAAGACTCTTATATTTGCTTCTTAAACTAGCGCAGGGGAATAGGTGGCTTGCCAGCTAAGAAAAGATGGCAGATTATGATCCCCGGAATTAACTAATAAAACACTGACCTAAATGACGACAAAAGCATCCAGAATCATCTATACCATCACAGATGAAGCGCCTGCCCTGGCTACGCGCTCTTTCCTGCCGATCGTGCAGGCTTTCACAAAAGCCGCCGATATCGAGGTAGAAACCAGAGACATTTCTTTGGCTGGCCGTATTATCTCGGCATTCCCGGAGAACCTGAGCGAGGAGCAGCAGCAGTCTGACGACCTGGCCTACCTGGGCGAACTGGCGAAAACTCCTGAAGCCAATATTATCAAACTGCCAAACATCAGCGCCTCTATACCGCAGCTGACGGCAGCAATCAAAGAACTGCAGTCACAAGGCTACAACATACCTGACTATCCGGCTGATCCGAAAAACGACACCGAGAAAGACGTAAAAGCGCGTTACGCGAAAATTCTAGGTAGTGCCGTGAACCCTGTTCTGCGTGAAGGTAACTCTGACCGCCGTGTGGCTGATGCTGTGAAGCAGTATGCCAAAAAGCACCCACACTCCATGGGCAAGTGGTCTTCCGACTCTAAAACACACGTAGCCCACATGACCGGTGGCGACTTCTACGGCAGCGAGCAGTCTGTGGTAGTGGACAAAGCGACGGATGTGCGCATCGAGTTTGTAGGCGCCAACGGCGAGACCAAAGTGCTGAAAGATAAAGTAGCGTTGAAAGCCGGCGAAGTGATGGACTCTTCTGTGATGAGCCGCAATGCCCTGCGCTCTTTCCTGGAGAAGGAGATTGCTGAGGCGAAGGAGCAAGGCATCCTGCTGTCGCTGCACCTGAAGGCCACCATGATGAAGGTGTCTGACCCTATTATGTTCGGCCACGCCGTAACGGTATTCTTCAAAGAGACTTTTGAGAAGCACGGCGCCACGTTCAAAGAACTGGGTGTTGACGCGAATAACGGCTTGGGAGACGTGTACGCGAAAATCCAGAGCCTGCCAGCCGAGCAGCGTGCTCAAATCGAAGCTGATTTGAAAGCAGAAATGGAGAAGCGTCCTGAGTTGGCGATGGTAAATTCTGACAAAGGCATTACCAACCTGCACGTGCCAAGCGACGTGATCATCGACGCGTCTATGCCGGCGGCTATCCGCTCGTCTGGTCAGATGTGGGGACCGGATGGCCAACTGCACGACACGAAGGCAATCATTCCGGACCGCTCTTATGCCCAGATCTATCAGGAAGTAATCCAGTTCAACAAAGAGAACGGCGCTTTCGACCCGACCACCATGGGTACTGTACCAAACATTGGTTTGATGGCGCAGAAAGCCGAAGAGTATGGCTCCCATGACAAGACTTTTGAAATGGCCGCCGCAGGTACCGTTCGCATAGTGGATGCGGAGGGTAACACCCTGATGGAGCAAAAAGTAGAGGAAGGCGATATCTTCAGAGCCTGCCAGACAAAAGACCTTCCGATTCAGGATTGGGTGAAGTTGGCGGTTACAAGAGCCCGCATCACAAATACACCGGCTATCTTCTGGCTGGACCCGCAGCGTGCACACGATGCCAACCTGATCAAAAAAGTAGAGCAATACCTGCAGGACCACGACACCAACGGTCTTGAGATTAAGATCATGTCGCCGGTAGAAGCCATGCGCTATACCTGCGAGCGTGCCAAAGCGGGCAAAGACACCATCTCGGTAACCGGCAACGTACTGCGTGACTACCTGACAGACCTGTTCCCGATCCTGGAGCTGGGCACCAGCGCCAAAATGCTTTCAATCGTTCCGTTGTTGGATGGCGGTGGCCTGTTCGAAACAGGTGCCGGTGGATCTGCACCGAAGCACGTGGAGCAGTTCGTGGAAGAAAACTACCTGCGTTGGGATTCACTGGGTGAGTTCCTGGCCCTGGCAGTATCGCTCGAAGACCTTGCTTACAAGACTAAGAACGAGAAAGCCGAAGTGCTGGCCGAAACCCTGAACCAGGCAAACGCTAAGTTCCTGGAGAACGACAAGTCACCATCCCGAAAAGTAGGCGGTATTGACAACCGCGGCAGCCATTTCTACCTGGCGATGTACTGGGCACAGGCACTTGCTGAGCAGAGCAAAAACCAGGAGCTGAAAGACAGATTCTCGAAGCTGGCGCAGGAACTGACCGACAACGAGCAGAAGATCGTGGACGAGCAGATCGCTGCCCAAGGCAAGCCAGTTGACATCGGCGGTTACTACCACCCGAACGAGGAGAAAACCAGCAAAGCCATGCGTCCGAGTGAGACCTTGAATGCGGCTTTGGCTAGCTTTTAGTCAGAGGTATAAAGTGTAAATAGGAAAGGCTGCCTGAGAAATCGGGCAGCCTTTTTTGTTTTAAACCATTAACTTTGAAGCTAAGGTATAGCCAATCTTATAGGTACAGCGGCGGCCTGAGAAGCAACAATGGAAGAGCAATACCCCCCATTCGAACCTTTTGACAGTACAGACGACCCGGAGTCGCTGTTTGCTGCATATCTTGCTTCTCAACCACAGTTAACCGGAACTTCTTCTGATTTCAGAACGATCATTGTCATAGGCCGGCACCGCTATTACAACCTGTTCAGTGTTCAGCTGGTCTCCTGCAGCCTGAGCAGCACCGGCGAGCTGAAAGCCCCTTTTACGGTACTGAACCCGCTCGAACAGGTATGGCGAACCGATAGGCCGGAGGAGTTGAAGTTTTACAGCGCCATTGCCCGCTTCCAGAGTTTCTACGAAAAGTCAGCTACGGATGCAGCCAGTTTTAAAGCGCTGGTGCGCAACCCGCTCCGCTATACCTTCTACCTGCACGACAGCGAGGTCTCAGAGAAAATAACCCCTCGCTCTATTACACCTGTTCAGGTGACACAGCCCCAGATAGATTTTAAAGTGCGCATTGGCCTGAATAGCGATGTGTTCAGCGTCACCAGCGATTTGTTTATCAATGGTACCTACTATCCCCTCAGTCGCATCCATGTTCGGTATGAGCATTTTCTGGTGGCCGATGATGCCTGGTACCTGTGCTCCAACCCGCACTTGCCTTCCGTAGTGGGGTATTTTAAAAAGCACGATCAGGAACTGCACTTGCCGCACGATGCTTTCCTGCAATTTCAGCAGCAGGTACTAGTCAAGATAGACACGCACGTACCCGTGGAGTATACCTACCTGAAACCAGCCACTAAGGCCCAGCTGCGGAGCAAAGGTTTTAACCAAGCACCGGAGAAGCTGCTATACCTGATCGAGTCGGAGAACTATGTGCTGTTGCAGCCGTTCATGCGCTACGGCGAAATCGAGATTCCTTTGCTGTCTAATAAGCTGATTTATGACCAGGACAACATGGGCCGGCCATTCTTTGTGGCGCGCAATACCGAGGCAGAAGCGGCTTTTACCAAATTGCTGATGCAGCAGCACCCGCATTTCTGGGAGCAGCTGGATAATATGCTCGATTACTTTTACCTGCACAAAGACAGGTTCCTGGACGAGGCGTGGTTTCTCGATGCCTTCGATAACATGGCGGCACATGGGGTTGCTATCCTTGGCTTCAACGATCTGAAAGGTAACAAGCTCAATCAGCACAAAGCCACGGTGGCCATTCAGGTAGATAGCGGCCTGAACTGGTTTAATGTGACGGTAAACGTAAAGTTCGGCCGCAAGAAGGCTTCGCTCAAGCAGCTGAAAAAAGCTGTCGTGAACAAAAGCAAGTATGTGCTGCTCGACGATGGCACCATGGGCATTATACCTGAGGAGTGGCTCCAGAAGCTAAAAGTCTATTTCGACACGGGGGTGGTAGAGGAAGAGCTGCTGCAAATTCCCAAAACGAACTTTGCCGTGCTCACCGAATTGTTTAAGGACTATATGCTGGACGAGCAGGTACATAAAGAACTGTGGTGGTACCAGGCACAATTAAACAACGTGGAGAACATTGCCCCCGCGCCCGTACCAGCCGGACTACAAACCACATTGCGACCCTACCAGTTACAGGGACTGAGCTGGCTCAGTTTTCTGGACGACCTGCAGTTTGGCGGCTGCCTCGCCGACGACATGGGCCTGGGCAAAACAGTACAGGTTATCGCATTTATGCTGTTGCTTCGGGAGAAGCGGGAACGTCGAACACATTTGCTGGTTGTGCCAACGTCACTTATACCTAACTGGCAGACGGAACTGCAGCGGTTTGCGCCATCGCTACACGTGCACATACACCACGGTCCGAGCAGGGCAAAAGCCACAGACGCATTTCAAGGATATGACGTCGTGATTACGACCTACAATACCCTGCTCGCTGACATCGTCTTTCTGAAGAAATATACCTTCGGCTATACCATCCTGGATGAGTCGCAGAACATCAAAAACCCGAACTCGCAGCGCTACAAAGCGGTCTGCCTGCTGCAATCTTACAACAGGATCGTACTCACAGGTACGCCGTTCGAGAACAACACTTTTGATATTTATGCTCAGCTTTCCTTTGTCAACCCCGATTTGTTGGGCACCAGAACCTACTTCCGGAATACTTATGCCATGCCCATCGATAAGTTTAAGGACAGGCGTAGTGCGCAGGCCCTGCAGGAGAAGATTGGCCCATTTGTACTGAGAAGAACAAAGGCCGAAGTAGCCAAAGAGCTCCCCGATAAAACAGAGATGATCCTTTACTGCGAAATGGGAGAGGAGCAGCGCAAGGTATACGACACCGCCGAGCAAGAATTCCGAGACTACATCAACGCCAGCGGGGAGGAGGAGCTGACCAAGCACCCGATGCACGTGTTGCGTGGCATCACCAAACTGCGCCAGATCTGCAACTCGCCCCTGCTCATCGGCGACGCGAAGCTTTTCTCAGATACTTCTGCCAAGATACAGGTGCTTATGCAACAGATTCAGAATGTAGCGCGGTACCACAAGGTGCTGGTGTTCTCGCAGTTTGTAGGTATGCTGGACCTGATTAAAGCAGAACTGGTGAAAGAGAAGATCAAATTCTCCTACCTCACCGGCAGCACCCGCAATAGAGGCGAGGTCGTGGACCAATTTCAGACGGACGAGGAGATACGCGTGTTTCTGGTGAGCCTAAAAGCGGGCGGAACAGGCCTTAATTTAACTGCAGCCGATTATGTCTTTATCGTGGACCCGTGGTGGAACCCAGCCGTGGAGAACCAGGCCATTGACCGTAGCTACAGAATCGGGCAGGAGAAAAAAGTGATTGCCGTGCGGCTGATTTGTCCGAATACGGTGGAGGAGAAAATTCAGGTCCTGCAGCAGAACAAATCGAAGCTCGCTACCGATCTGGTTACGGCCGACAACAGTTTTTTCAAGTCGCTTACCAAGGATGATTGGCTTAATTTGAGCGGTCGTAGTAGCCAGTAGAGAGGAGAGGCAGAAGTTATAAACAAAAGCGGCAGCCTGTTTGGGCTGCCGCTTTTGTTTATAAGGTATAGCACTAAGAATTAGTACCCAAACACCTGCTCCAATGTCAGCTGCTGTACCTTACCGTATTTCTCTAACTCCTTGAAGTTCAGACGATCTTTCGAGCCAATTACCAGGATTGCCTGTGGCTGGCCACTCACGTACTGCTTCTGGAATGCCTGCAGTTGGTCGAAAGTCAGGCTGTTGGCGCTTTCGTATACATCTTTGCGGATATCGTAGTCCAGGCCAAGGCGCTTGGCACGCTCGTAGTCAAACAGGATAGAAGACTTGGTGATGCGTTCCGAAGAGATGCTGTTGCGCAGTGAAGCCTTCGCCAGGTTAAAGTTCTCATCGGCCAGTGGCATGTTCGTCAGGAGCTCCTGCATGCCTGCCATCGCCTCAGGCAACTTATCTGATTGCGTACCGATGTAAGACATGATGTAGTTCGAGCGGTCTTTCTTAGCAGCGGTGCTGTAGCTGGAATAAGCAGAGTAGGCGAGGGCCTTCGATTCACGCAGCTCCTGGAACACGATCGAGCTCATACCTGCTCCGAAGTACTGGTTATACAGGCGGATGGTCGGTATCATGGCTTTATTAAAGGCATCGGCTTTCGTCAGGAACATCAGTTCAGCCTGCACCATGTTGTAGTCTACCCAGTAAACCATCGGCTGCTTGATGTCCAGCTCGGCGTATACCTTCTCAGCAGGCACCGGCTTCAGTTTGGCTGGCACAATGTGGCCGGCATTGAGCGTTGCTACCAGTTTGTCTGTTTCACGTGGGCCATAGTACAGCACGCGGTGCTCGTATGTCGGGATGCTCTTGATGAGGTTCACCAGCTCCTGTGGCTTCACAGCCTTCAGTTCCTTCTCAGACAGCACCGATGTAAATGGATTCTTAGGTCCGTACTTCGCATAGTTCACCAGTGCCTGGTTAAGAATCACGCCTTTGTTCAGCTTCGCATCATTGCGGGCTTTCAGCATACCCTGTACCATGTCGTCCAGTGCCTTTTGGTCAGCCTCCGGGTTTTGCAGTACACTCTCAAACAGGGCTAGTGCCGGCTCAAAGTTCTCGTCAAGGCCAGAGAGCGACACATATACCTGATCGCCTGAAGCAGACACGTTGAAAGAGGTGCCCAGCTTATAGAACTCCTTCTTGAGCTCTTCCGCTGTATATTTGTCATTGCCCAGGAACTTGAGGTAGTTCACGGCCATACCTAGCTTCGGATCATTGTCGCTGCCCATGTCCAGGATGTAGTACATCTGGAACAAACCGTTCTCATTGTTCTTGGTGTACAGCAGCGGGATGTTATTCTTTAGTTTGGCTTCTTTGATGTCGGTCTTGTAGTCTACAAACACCGGCGAAAGCTCAGAAGCTTCTTTAGCCATGAACTCACTGTAGTAAGCTGACTGTGCCTCACGGTTAACAGGCACCGGTGTGATGCTTGGCTTTTCTACTTTCAGGCTGGCGGCGTTCTTGTCGGTACGCTTGTATACCTGCACGTAGTTGTTGTTGAGGTATTTGTTGGCAACCTCCATCACATCCTGCTTCGTGATCTTAGCAAACTCCTCCGGACGGTTCACATAGTCTGCCCACGGAATGTCGTAGATAAAGGCGGTTACAAAGGCATCGGCACGCTCTGAGTTGCGCTCGTAAGCACGCATCAGGCTGATTTTGTTGTCGTTGATGATGGCCGGTATCAGGTCGTCGTCAAACTTGCCCTGCTTTACCAGTTCCACCTGTGCCAGAAGCAAGTCCTTTACCTGGTCCAGCGACTGACCCTGACGTGGCGAACCACCCAGGCGGAAAACGGAGTAGTCTTTCATCTGGTTGTCGTAGCCGTAGGCCTGCAACACCTTCTGCTGCTGGTTCAGGTTCAGGTCAATCAGACCGGCCTGTCCGTTGTAGAGGATGCTGCTGATCATGCTCAGCACCTGCGCGTCCCGTGAACTCATACCCGGGAAGCGGTAAGCAATTGAGATGTTTTCAGCGCTTGGGCCTGTTACTTCTTTCACGATCGGCTTTGCAATTGGCTGCTCCTGTGCTACGTTAAAAGTAGGAGCAGTACCTGGCTTCAGTTTGCCGAAGTGCTCGTCGATCATGCGGATCGTTTGGTCAAAGTCAATGTCACCACTCAGTGCGATGGCCATGTTGTTTGGCACATAATAAGCATCAAAATATTTCTTGATCTCTGTGATCGAAGGGTTCTTCAAGTGCTCAATAGTACCAATGGTGGTTTGGGTGCCGTACTGGTGCGTCGGGAACATAGCCGCGTTCAGCGTTTCCATCACTTTCCAGCCGTCATTGTCAAGGGTGCGGTTCTTCTCTTCGTATACAGCCTCCAGTTCGGTATGGAACAGGCGAGGTACCAGCTCACCGAAACGATGTGCCTCAAGGGCCACCCAGCGCTCTAACTGGTTACTCGGAACGTCATTGGTATACACTGTCTGCTCCACGGAGGTATAGGCGTTGGTTCCTTTGGCACCGATCGCTCCCAGGATCTTGTCGTACTCGTTGGCTACGGCATAAGTAGCCGCTACGCCCGAGATGGAGTCAATCTGGTGGTAAATCTTTTTGCGCTGCACCGGATCGGTGGTGTTGCGGTGCTTTTCATACAGTGCCTCGATCTTGTCGAGTTCTGCTTTTTCTTTCTCCCAGTCCTGTGTACCAAGCTTACTGGTACCCTTAAACACCATGTGCTCCAGGTAGTGAGCCAGGCCGGTGGCATCAGCCGGGTCGTTTTTAGAGCCGGCACGCACTGCAATAAAGGTCTGTACACGCGGCGCATCTTCATAGTCCGTCAGGTATACCTTCAGGCCGTTGTCCAGGGTATAGACGCGGGCGTTGAGCGGGTCGTTTGGAACGGTCTCGTATTTATACTCCTTCTGCGCAGAGGAGGCTACCGCACTGTCAGTGGCTGACGTTGTCTGGTAGGTTTCGTTCTTGCATTGCGTGAGCGTAAGTGCCGACGCAACCAGAAACAACGATAATCCTTTTTTCATGGGTCTTTAGTTAGGATACAGTATAGGGTCCAGCAAAACAAAAAAGGCCAAGTCACGAAGTTTCCCTGAAGAAAACCTCATGACTCACCTTGTGTTTTAATTAGAACTTTACAAATATAAAATTTTTCCCGAATTAGAAGTCAGTGTCAAGGCCGAAGCGTTGCTTCAAATCGACGAGCACCGGATATTTCTCGGCCAGGTAGTTGAATTTGTCCTGTGAAGTATAGAGTTTGTTTCCTTCCTGCACCTCCATCACCTCTGCTTTCAGTTTAATGCTGCGGTTCCCAGTCTGTGCTTTTAGCTCACGGAGTATTTCAGGACGCAGGCTGGTGAACTGGTCCATCATCACATGGTTCTCCAGGTGCAGGATGATCTCGTTGTCTTCGCCGATGTGATACTGCCGGTTGAGGAGGGTATACTCCATCATGTTCTCTGCCTTCTTGCGTCGCAGGATGGCGTGCCAAACTGTCTTGAGGCGGTCTGCATCTACTGGCATCACAGCTCCGTAGCTGGTTTCCTCTTCCTCCTCCGCTACAGCCACCTCGGCTACTGCTGCAGGTGGATTCTGCAGGTCCTTCAGACTAGGTAGTTTGCCCAGCTTTTTCTGTGGTGGCACAGGTATAGACGGACGCTTCACGACTGGTTCGGGAGCTGTCTGTGCCTGAGGGGGAGTCAGGTGAGCATCTGGTGTGACCTGTTGCGGCTTAGGAGGCTGTTGCAGATCCTGCGACGGCACATGGCCCTGCTGGTGTGGCTGCTGCAAACCAACGGAAGGAACTCCCCCGCCTTGCATGGCCGACGACGGCACTGTGCCGGCAGCTGGCTGCTGCATGACCGCCGAAGGTATAGCCGGGGCACCTACAGGTTTGGTAGCGGCTGGTGCCGGGGCTGCTACCTTAGCTTTTTTTAATTCAGCTCCTTCCTGAGCAAAACTGAAGGCTGCATTCAGGTGCGCCATCTTCATCAGGCAAAGCTCCACGTGCAGGCGCTGGTTTTTGCTGCTCTTGTAGTTGGTGTCGCAGGTGCTTACCAGGTTCAGGCCCGAAAGTAAAAACGATACAGAGGACTTCTGCGACTGTTCGGCATACTTCGCCTTGATGTTGTCAGACACCTCCAGCAATTGCACGGTCTGCGGGTCTTTGCACACCAGCAGGCTGCGGAAATGTTCGCCTATACCTATCAGGAAATTGTGGGCATCAAAGCCGTTCTTCAATATCTCGTCAAACAGCAACAGCGAGCCCGACAGGTTCTGCTCCAACAGGTGGTCGGTCAGACGGAAGTAGTAGTCATAGTCCAGGATGTGCAGGTTCTCGACAGTGGCTTTGTAGGTCACGTTGCTGCCCGAGAAGGTCACCATCTGATCGAAGATGGACAAGGCATCGCGCAATGCTCCGTCGGCTTTCTGCGAGATCAGGTGTAGGGCATCGGGCTCAGCTTGTATGCTTTCCTTTTGAGCGATGTTACCCAAATGGCGCACCATGTCCTCGATCCGGATGCGATTGAAGTCGAAAATCTGACAACGCGACAGGATAGTCGGGATGATCTTGTGGCGTTCAGTTGTCGCAAGTATAAAAATGGCATAGGCAGGCGGCTCCTCCAGCGTCTTCAGAAAAGCGTTGAAAGCCTGGTTCGAGAGCATGTGCACCTCATCTATGATGTAGATTTTGTACTTGCCTGTTTGAGGAGCGTAGCGCACCTGCTCCACCAGGTTCCGGATGTCCTCTACGGAGTTGTTGGAAGCGGCATCGAGCTCGTGTATATTGAAGGAGCTGTTGCTGTTGAAGCTGCGGCACGATTCGCACTCATTGCAGGCCTCTACCTCCGGGGTGATGTTCTGGCAGTTAATGGTCTTTGCCAGGATGCGGGCACAGGTTGTTTTGCCCACACCACGCGGCCCACAAAAAAGAAATGCCTGCGCCAAATGGTGGCTGCTGATGGCGTTTTTGAGGGTATTGGTGATATGGTGCTGTCCCACCACGCTATCGAACGTGGACGGACGGTATTTACGCGCTGATACTACAAAATTTTCCATTACTACAAAGATAATCAATCTGACGCTCAGATGGGAGAGCTTTTTATCCAGTAGTTTTCCAAGGGTTTATCCACAAAGTTAATCCTATAACACAGGATGTCTAAAATGTATCTATATTTTGTATTATATGTAAATTCTGATCCAATCCATATATAGAAATATAGGATTATTTAATTTGTAATTGATTGTGCTTCAATAAGTTATGGAATAAAAATATTTTATAAAATAAAGTATTATAATATAACTATAGTAATTGAATGGCGTAGTAAAATTCTATCCATTATTCTTTTATTCCTAACTTAAACTATTAACTATGACCAGAGCATTACGCATGTATTTGCAGCTAGTCCTCATTGTGACTATGCTGTTCGGATCCACCGTCTCTTTTGCGCAAGGGAAAAGGCCTGCCGGTAAAAAGCAGGTACCCCAAGTAGCGCTTGATCACATCAACAAAAACAAAGCGAAGCTAAAAGTAAAAGACAAGGATGTAGCTGATCTGGAATTGAGCAGCGAGTCCGAAAGTAAAAAAAGTGGTGTAAAACACTACTACATCAAACAGCAGGTGGATGGCATTGAGATTCACGGTGCTATTACAAACATCAGTGTGAACAGCCGTGGCGAGGTGGTAACGGTTGGTAATCGCTTTCAGGAGGACATTAACCAGAAAATCAATGGGAAGCAGCCTGCTCTTGATGCAAACGGTGCCGTGGCAGCGGCAGCCCGCCATCTGGGTACAACTGTAAGCGAATCCTTGACGGTGCTTGAAAGTGCCAACGCTAAAAACAGGGAGGTGTTACTATCCAACGGAGGTATCTCACTGGAGCCTATACCTGCCAAGCTGGTATACCAGCCCATGCTGGACGGCACGCTGCGTCTGGCCTGGGAGGTTTCCATTTATGAACTGGACGCCCAGAACTGGTGGAACCTAAGAGTAGATGCCAGCACTGGCGAACTGCTGGACAAGGATAACATGGTGGTGCACTGCCAGTTTGAGAATGATGGTGCGGGTGGAGATTTTCTGCATGCCAACCACAGCCACACAGCTGCTGCTCCGGTGGCGCAGGACCTGGATATGACGCCTTATGCACCAGCTGCCGGACCTGTCAACAATGGGAAATCACCTGGTCTGTATGAGGTATACCCAATGCCAATTGAGAGCCCAAGCCATGGCGGCAGAAAGCCGATGAACGCTGCTGCCGTGGCAGACAGAACCGCATCGCCTGTTGGCTGGCATACCACAGATAAAATGAGCTATACCATTACCCGTGGCAATAACGTGTATGCTTATGAAGATCCGAATAATACGGGGCATATCGCCAGCAACAATGACAATGGTGAGGACGTGGTGCACGGGCACAGTCCTGACGGTGGTACCCAGCGCGTTTTCAAGTTCCCGGTTGATTTTTCTCAGGAGCCGGAAGCTTACCGGGATGCAGCCATTACTAACCTCTTCTATTGGAACAACCTAGTGCATGATGTATGGTACAAGTATGGCTTTGATGAGGCCAGCGGTAACTTCCAGACCTTTAACTTTGGGAAGGGCGGTCTGGGTGGCGACCATGTAATGGCTGAAGCCCAGGATAACAGAAACGGTGTTTCGCGAAACAATGCCAACTTTGCGACACCTATTGATGGCAGACGACCAAGAATGCAAATGTATCTGTGGAGCGGCAAGCCCGATGCTGACATGTTCAGAGTGACCTCGCCTTCCTCTATTGCGGGCAGCTACCTGGCTGTGCAGTCATCATTCGGAACGCCACTTAGTTCAACGCCGATCACAGGTAAACTTGTGTTAGGGGAGGCCTCAAGCGGCAACCCGGTTGAAGGTTGTGATGCACTGGCAAATGCAGGTGCAATAGCTGGGAACATAGCAGTAGTATACAGAGGAAGCTGTGAGTTTGGTGTCAAAGTACTGAATGCTCAGAACGCCGGTGCTATTGCCGTGATCGTGATCAACAATGCTCCCGGTACACCTACGGTGATGGGAGTTGGTGCTACTGATCCAGCGCTTATCACCATCCCTTCCGTTATGATCACTGACGTGACCGGTGCTAGTATCAGAGCCCTGCTGGATGCAAACCAAGAGGTTGTCGTGGCATTGAAAGACGATGGCTCAGGACCCGAGATCGACGGTGACTTCGACAATGGCATCATTGTGCACGAGTACGGCCACGGTATCTCCAACCGACTGACAGGTGGGCCTGGTACCACATCCTGCTTGCCTACTCAAGTGCTGACTACAGCCGGACAGGTGCTGACAACAGAGCAAATGGGAGAGGGATGGAGCGACTGGTTTGGTCTGATGATGACCATGAAAAAAGGCGACACCCGCGATAAAATCAGAGGTATAGGTACCTATGCCGTAGGTGAACCAACCACCGGCCGAGGTATCAGGCCAGCTCCATATACCACAGACTTCAGTGTGAATAACTATACCTATGGTGCAACCAACAATCCTGCTCTTTCAGCGCCGCATGGCATTGGCTTTGTATTTGCGACTATTCTTTGGGAGATGACCTGGGACCTGATCGATCAGTACGGCTTTGACGCAGACCTGTACAATGGCAACGGTGGTAACAACATGGCCATGCAACTGGTGATCGACGGTCTGAAGCTACAGCCTTGCTACCCTGGCTTCGTAGACGGCCGCGATGCGATCCTGCTGGCTGACCAATTGAACTACGGTGGCGCCAACCAGGAACTGATCTGGAGAGCATTTGCCAGAAGAGGTGTGGGCTACAGCGCCAGCCAGGGTTTGAGTTACTATCGCTTTGACCAGGAAGAGGCCTTTGACCTGCCTGAAAACTTCGCACTCACTGCAAACTCAAACCAGTCACTACGTTCTTCAGAGTTGAACGACAGAGAAATCCTGTTGAACTATCCTAACCCTTTCTCAGAAAGCACCACCATTAGCTTTAAAGCGAAAGAGACGGGCTATACCATTCTCAAGGTATATGATATCACTGGACGAGAAGTGGAAACTGTTTTCGAAGGAAATGTGAAACAGGGTGAGACGTACAATAAGACTTTTAATGCGAAGGGTCGTGAAAACGGTATGTACATTTATAGAATTGTGAATGGTGGCAGCACCCGATCGGGGACCATGCTGTTGCTGAAGTAACGATAACTACTAAATAAGAAGCAGGGCCGGTGAAGCGATTCGCCGGCCCTGCTTGCTTTATGCTATACCTGTTCTTGCAGCTTCTTTATTAGGGAGATAGCCATTCAAAGTACTCCGTGTGTCAGGTTTAATGGGTTCTTGTCAGGACGGTTCAAAGTAAATAGTAGAAAATCTAAGGTAAGATTTGAATATAAAGATAAAACTATGTAAGATAAATGGTACTTCTTACTAATGATTATTGGAGCAATTATGGCTTTCTGTGTTGTATTAATTAAATTTTATCGTGCTAATTTTATAGTTACTTCTGCTCCGAATCATTCCTGTTTTTCATGCTCTAAGCTGTTTACTTTTAGGAAGTTATTTATTCCGCTCCCACAGTCTGAGTCTTCCAACCTCGATTGTCTAACCCTTAAAAATTAGCGCATGAAAACACGTGTACAATTGCACTGGCAGCTGTTGCTGCTGGTCCTGTTCTTATCCGGCACTTTTACTGCCTTCGGGCAGGGGAGGTCTGACCAAAGGCCAGTCCCGCAAGCCGCTCTGAATCACATTCAGAAAAACAAAAAGCAACTCGAACTGGAAGATGAAGATGTAGCTGAGCTTGAACTAGCCAGTGAGACCGAAAGTCCAAAGAGTGGCATGAAGCACCTGTATATCAAGCAGCTCTATAGAGGCATTGAAGTGCATGGTGCGGTGACAAACATCAGCATGAGCAAAGAAGGCCGCGTGCTCACCATGGGCAACCGACTGCAGAAGCAGGTAGGCAAACGAGCGAAGTCAAACCAGCCGGGTTTGGATGCAGCCGGAGCCGTGGCCGCTGCCGCGCAGTATCTGGGCATTACCATGAAAGAACCACTAACGGTGCAGGAGCGTGGCAATGGACGAAGCAGAGCCGTAACCTTCTCCAAAGCAGGAATCTCGCTGGAGCCTATACCTGCCAGGCTGGTATACCAACCTATGGAGGACGGCAGCCTGCGACTGGCCTGGGAGGTGTCTATCTATGAACTGGATGGCCAGAATTGGTGGAATCTACGTTTAGACGCCACTACAGGCGCTGTGCTGGACAAAGACAACATGGTGGTGCACTGCCAGTTTGAAAATGATGGTCCTGGAGGAAAGTTCCTGCATGATGAGCACAGCCACAGCACGGCATCGCCTTATGTAGCGGTACCACAGGCAAGCATTGTACGGGTATCCAATGCCTACAACGTATTTGCCATGCCGGTAGAAAGTCCAACCCATGGACCACGCTCTATTGTGAGCACTTCAGCAGCTAACCAGTTGGCTTCGCCACAGGGCTGGCACACTGAAACCAGAACCCGTGGCAATAACGTGTACGCTTATGAAGACCCTAACAATAATAACAGCTGGAGCACCAACTATAGCCCGGATGGTGGTCAGGAGCTAAGCTTCGACTTCCCGATCGACTTCAACAAGCAGCCAGTTGCCAACCGCGATGCCGCTATCACAAACCTGTTCTATTGGAACAACGTGGTGCACGATGTGTGGTACCAGTATGGTTTCGATGAGGCCAGTGGAAACTTCCAGCTCAACAACTATGGCAGAGGCGGTTCACAAGGTGACCCGGTGCTGGCAGAGGCGCAGGATAACCGAAACGGCACATCCCGAAACAATGCAAACTTTGCCACCAACGTCGATGGCATCGCGCCCCGCATGCAGATGTACCTGTGGAGCAGCCCGCCTGATGCTGACATGGTTTCCGTAACTTCTCCGTCGTCAGTGGCTGGTAGCTACCCGGCAACAGAAGCAGCATGGGCAAGAAAACTCAACTCTGAACCTGTAGTAGGCAAACTCGTGGTAGGGCAGGGCACAGCCGGGCTACCGCAGGAAGGCTGTGGCGCACTGACAAATACTACAGCTGTGGCGGGTAACATCGCCGTGGCGTATAGAGGAAACTGTCCATTTACGGAGAAAGTGGAAGCCGCTCAACTGGCAGGCGCCATTGCTGTGATTGTGATCAATAATGCTCCCGGAGATCCGATTGCAATGGGTGGAACGCCAACCATGCCGATCACTATACCTGCAGTGATGATCAGCCAGGAGGCAGGCGCCCTGCTCAGAACCCGTATGGATGCTGGTGAAGAAGTGATTGTTCGTTTGAAAGATGATGGCAGACCTGAGCTGGACGGTGACTTCGACAACGGCATCATCGTGCACGAGTATGGCCACGGTATCTCCAACCGTCTGACAGGTGGTCGCACTGTGGCAAACTGCCTGAGCAACGCCGAGCAGATGGGCGAGGGCTGGAGCGACTGGTTTGGCCTGATGATGACCATGAAGCCGGGTGACACAGGAGCCAAAGTAAGAGGCATCGGAACCTATGCCAAAGGCCAGCCAACGGACGGTCCCGGCATCCGACCTGCACCTTACTCTACTGACTTCGGTGTAAACCCGCATACCTATGCTTCTACGAACAACGCTGCCATCAGCCAACCGCACGGCGTAGGTTTTGTATGGTCTACTATGCTATGGGATATGACTTGGGCACTGATCGACAAATATGGTTTCGATGCAGACCTCTACAATGGCAAAGGGGGTAATAACATGGCCATGCAGCTGGTGATCGATGGTCTGAAACTGCAGGCCTGCCGCCCTGGCTTCGTGGATGGTCGCGATGCGATCCTGCTGGCTGACCGTCAGAATTACGAGGGCGCTAACCAGGAACTGATCTGGAAAGTGTTTGCCAGAAGAGGTCTGGGCTATAGCGCCGACCAAGGCTCTAACCTTAACCGATTTGATCAGGTAGAGGCGTTTGACCTGCCTGAGACTTATGCTTGCACCACGCCGCTTACACTGGATGCTGTTGCCACTTCTGATGTATACACAGGCGGTGTAGCTTCAAACCTATACCTGGGTTATGGTCCGCAGAACGTGCGTCTGCAGGCTGGTGGCGATGCTGACAACGAGTATACCTGGAGCGGAGCGGAAGGCCTGAGCGCAACAACAGGTGCCAGTGTGATCTTCACTCCGAAAGCAGCCGGCACTTATACCTTCACGGTGCGTGCCGTTAACGGCGATGGCTGTATCAAGCATCAGTCGATCACGATCACGGTGGTAGATGTACGCTGCGGCGACAGCAAGAAGAAAGACAAAGTGCTGGTATGCGTAGACGGCGTAGCTGAGTGCGTGGCTCCAAACGCAGTGCCACACCTGCTGACAGCTGCCAATGGAACCTTGGGGAACTGTGGACTGACTGCTACATCTACTGCAACCGCAAAGGCCGAGATCAGCGCCGAGAGAATGTCCCTGCGTGCTGTGCCTAACCCATTCGGTGCTAAAACTGACATCGGCTTTACGCTAATGCAGGACGGCGGCTATAAGCTGGAAGTACTGGATATGCGAGGTTCTGTGGTGACTGTGCTGGCACAAGGTACTGGCAGAGCGGGTGAGCATAAAACTTATCAGTTTGAGAAAGGAAAACTGGCTGGCGGCATGTACATCGCCAGACTGGTGACAGATGAAGGCGTATCCTTTATCAGAATTGTGATGCAAAAATAATGCGTGCTTAACTATCCTAACGAGGCGGGGCCGGTGATTCATTTCTCCGGCCTTTGCTTTTTAGGTATAAATCGTAAAAGGCTCTACAGTTGCTCCCCTCCAGCGGCTCAAACCGCCCTTTGTTCTGTGTAGGCATTTATCAAATCAGATTTTGACTTGCCATACCTGAGCCCTATACCTAACTCACCGCTTCGTAGCCGCCCGGTATACCTTTCTTGGAGAGGACGAACTGCCACAACTGGTTGTTGCGGGCCCGAAAAGAGCCGGCGCTGGAAAGCAGGTAGTAAGTCCACATGCGGTAAAACCTTTCGCCGTACTCTCCCTGCAACTCTGGCCAGTGCTGGTTGAAGTTGTGGTGCCAGGCCATAAGGGTTCTGTCATAGTCAGGGCCGAAGTTGTGCAGGTCCTCCACCACAAAGATGTGCTCCATGGCGCCAGTGAGTTGACGCAGCGAAGGAATCAGGCAGTTCGGGAAAATGTACCGGTCTATGAATGGATCGGGTGCTGTTTTAGAGAAGTTAACGCCGATGGTGTGTAGCAGGAACAGGCCATCGTCTTTAAGGCAGTGGGCAGCTGTTTGCATGTAAGTGCGGTGGTTGCGGAGGCCCACATGCTCGGCCATCCCGATGGACACCACATGATCAAACTGCTCCCGCACGTCGCGGTAGTCCTGCAGCCGGATCTCGATGGGCAGCCCTTTGCAAAGTTCCCGTGCCAACGCCGCCTGCTCCCGCGAAACGGTAACCCCTACCACTTCCACGCCATACCTTTCGGCTGCATACCTGGCAAAGCTTCCCCAGCCACAGCCAATGTCGAGTACCCGCTGGCCAGGCTGCAGCCGAAGCTTGCGGCAGACAAGGTCGAGTTTGTTCTCCTGCGCCTGATCCAGGTTGTCGGCGTTTCTCCAGTAGGCGCAGCTGTATACCAGGCGCTTGTCGAGCATGCGCTGGTACAGACCGTTGCCGATATCGTAGTGGCGCTGAGCATTGCGTGCCGCTCTGCCTCTGGCCTGCAGGTTAAGCACCTTTGCCAGCAGCACCTCCAGCACAGTTCTCCACCCAAAGCGCACCCTTTTGTATAGGTCGGCACGCATCACCTTGTTCACAAATTCATCTATCTCGGCGCACTCCCACCAGCCGTCCATGTAGGCCTCACCCAAGCCCAGGGAGCCTTGGCTGAGCACACGTTTGTAGAAGCGATCATCATGCACCTGGAGGTCCCAGGGATCGGGACCATTAACCTTGACATCGGCTGTAGCCAGCATGGCGGTTACCTGCTGCTGTAGGGAGGCACTTTTCATAATGCAGGAGTATTTGGAGTGCTGTATATACTCGTTTGCCTATGAACGAAAGCGGGAATAAATGGTTAGTAATGAGTGGTCTGCGCTAGAAGGTAAGGGTGAAGACGGAGCCAACGTCCTCCTGCGACTCCACTTGTATAGTGCCTTTGTGCAGCAGCATGATGTGCTTGGCCAGGCTAAGGCCTATACCTGAACCGTCCTTGTGAGAGGTGAAGAAGGGTATGAAAATGCTTTCCATCAGTGCCTCGGGTATACCAGTGCCATTGTCACGCACCTCGATGAACACCCTGCCATTTTCCAGCTCACCCGCACTAAGCCATACATGCGGCTCCGGCACATCCTTTACAGCCCGTGCCGCATTCAGGATGAGGTTGATCAGCACCTGCTCCAGCAGGTTCACATCGCCGTTCAGGGTCAGGTCCGAAGACGATGCCTGGCAGCTGAGGGCTAGACCCTGTTCTTCCAGGCGCGGGCGCATGAGGGCATCGATGCTGTTGAGCAGCTCCTGCACATAAACAGTGGTCAGCAGGATCTGCTGCGACTTGTTGAGGTTGCGGTAGAAGTGAGCAAAGCGGAGTAGTCCTTCGCTTCGCTTCCTGATAATGGCAATTCCCTCCTCCGTGTCCTGCAGCAGCTCATGGTTTGGCAGGAGCTGCCCCTGTGCCTCCTGTTCCTCCCGCTCCGCCTGCAGGTGCTTGCCCAACGAGTCAGCCAATGAGGCAATGGGAGCCACGGAGTTCATGATTTCGTGCGTCATTACCCGCAGCAGTTTCTGCCAGGCTTCGGTTTCGGTTTCGTCCACGGCAGAGCTCACGTTCTTGATCGCGACGAGTGTAAGGGGGTGTGTCTGCATGGTAAAAGCCGTAGCTGAAAGGAGGAGTTGAGTTGTTCCCTGCGGCAGCTTTTGCTTCAGCAGCTTATTTTCGCCGGGCTGCAGCTCCAGAATGGCCTCTAACAGCTGGGGGTAGCGCCGCTCCAGGTTGTCGAGGCTCTTGAGGTGCGGTATACCCAGTATCTTCTTGAAGGCGTCGTTCACCCACTCCACTTGCCCTTCTTCGTCATAGGCCATGATGCCGGTGTCGATGAGCTGCAGGATAGTTTGCATGTAATGAAACTGCGCCTCCTTCTCGATCTGCAGTTGTTTAAAGGTATGGCTGATCTGGTTAAAGGCCTGGTGCAGCGGACGCAGTGAGTGATTGGAGGGATTTTCGTTGAACTGCTGTGTAAAGTCCCGCTGCCTTACTGCCTGCAGGAACTTTGCCAGCTCGTAATTGCTCCGGGTCACATAGTTGGCCAGCTCCCATACCTGTGCCAGCATCACCAGGATGCCGGAGCCCACCTGTAGCCAGGTAAACTGCACCAGGTAGAGGGAAGTCAGGAGCATCATGCTCAGCAGCAGGATGAACCGGATCAGCAGGCCAAACTCGAGGCGCTTAAATTTCATGCTTGTTCAGGCGGCGGTACAGGGCAGTACGGGTCAATCCCAGCTCTTTGGCTGATTTTGAAATATTGCCCTTGTTCTTTTCGATCACACGACGAATGGTCTCCCGCTCAATCTCGCTGAGCGGCAGCTGCTGATCAAATACCAGGGCATTGGCCGACGTAGTCTGAGGTGCCTCCAGTTCCATAGCCGAAAAGCTGAAATCCTGCGGCTGCAGCACATTGCCTTCGGCCATGATGATGGCCCGCTCCACAGCATGCTGCAGCTCGCGGATGTTGCCGGGCCAGGAGTGTTGTCGCAACTTTTTGAGCGTAGCAGGATCAAATTCAGGTATAGGCTTATGGTTTTTTGGTGCGTAGTAAGCGGCAAAATGCTGTGCCAGCAGTTCTACATCGGCACCGCGTTCACGCAGCGGCGGCAGCACGACCTCTACGGTGTTGATGCGGTAGATCAAATCTTTGCGAAACTGGTTCTGCGCAGCCAAGTGATAAATAGGCGCATTGGTAGCCGTGATCAGTCGTATGTCAACAGGTATAGGCTGGTTAGATCCCAGCGGCGTTACCTGCCGGTTTTGCAGCACTGTGAGCAGCTTGGCCTGCATGGGCAGCGAAATATTGCCGATTTCGTCGAGGAACAGCGTGCCGCCGTTGGCAGCTTCAAAGCGGCCCATCCGATCTTCTTTGGCATCGGTGAAAGCACCCTTTTTATACCCGAACAATTCGCTCTCAAACAGCGAATCGGTCAGGGCACCTACGTCCACACTCACAAATGGCTTGTCGGCCCGGAAAGACTTCTGGTGCAGCGCCCGTGCCACCAGCTCTTTGCCAGTGCCGTTTTCGCCCAGTATGAGCACGTTGGCTTCCGTGGGGGCTATCTTGTCAATCTTATACAGTACCTCCCGTATGGCGTCCGATTCACCCAGAATAGGTATAGCATTATCTGTTTTAGGCTTAGCAGACTGCCCTTTCTGTTTCAGCTGCTTGGACTCCAGGGCGTGGTGCAGGGTCTCGAGCAGTTTGTCGTTGTGCCAGGGCTTCACAATAAAGTCGTAGGCACCCTCTTTGAGTGAGCGTACGGCCAGCTCCACATCGCCATAGGCTGTAATCAGGATGACAGTAGCGCTGCGGTCTTTCTCGAGTATCCGGTTGAGCCAGTAGATGCCTTCATTGCCGGTGTGGAGGGCACTCTTGAAGTTCATGTCCAGGAAGATCACGTCGAAACGCTCCTTGTCCAGCAGCTTCATCAGGTTCTCCGGGTTCTTCTCTGTCACCACCTCCTTCACTTCGGTCTTCAGCAGCATTTTCATGGCGAAGAGCACATCCGCCTCGTCGTCGACAACCAAGACCCGTCCGTTTTTTACTACAGCCATACACCAAATGCTTTTAATTTTAAATCGAAGATAATTAGTATTTCGCAATTCTGCCTTAGGTAAAGTCAGTTTTTTAAGCCTTGCACCATATGTTGCGAAAGCGCACAGGTGTATCGTCAGAATGTGTATCGGAAGCGGACACATTAATATCACTGTTTTGTGTAATTATCTTTAAATCAATTATTTATGAATGTGGCATTTTTATTTCTTGCTCTTTTACATACTTACTGCTCACACATATGCTGATTGGTATTCTGAAAAAAGAGTTTGATAATCTGATGACGAATCTTATGCTGAAGAACTACCTCAAAATGGCTTACCGCAACCTGCTGCGGCACAAGGGTTTCTCCCTGATCAACATCTCAGGACTTGCCTTGGGTATGACATGTAGCATCCTGATCCTGCTGTGGGTGAAGGATGAACTGAGTTTTGACCGGTTTCATACGAATGTGGATCAGCTATACCGGGTGATGAACATACAGCACTATCCGGGGGCAGATGACCTCACCACAGAGTCAGGGCCAGGGCAGTTGGGGCCGGCCATGCAGCGGGAACTGCCAGAGGTGCAGCAGGCCGTTCGTATTTCCTGGGAACAGGAGAACTTATTCAGCAACGGGGAAATGGCAATCAAGGGAAATGGCGTGTATGCTGACTCGACCTTCTTTCAGGTGTTCTCCTTCCCGCTCCTGCAAGGCGATGCGGCACAGGTGCTGCAGCAGCCCAAAACAGTGGTGATCAGCGACAGCCTCGCTCTGAAGCTGTTTGGCACCCGTGAGGCAGTGGGCAGGCTTGTAAAGCTGAACAATACCGAGAGCTATACCATCTCAGGCGTTATGCAGTCGGTGCCGAAGAACTCCTCCCTTCAGTTTGAGTACGTCATCCCTTTCGCTGATTACGCGGCGATGCACGAATGGATCAAGGAGTGGGGCAACTACGGCTTGCGCACCTATGTGCAACTGCAGCCAGGGGTCGATGTCGCCGCTTTCAACGAAAAGATCAAGCCCTTCCTGACAAAAGGAGATAAAGGCTCCCGCGATACCGATTTGTTTGTGCAGCCGGTAAAGGATATTCACCTGTACTCCGACTTCCGGAAAGGAAGAACGGAGAGCGGGCTGATCATGTATGTCAGGTTGTTTTCTGTAGTGGCCGTTTTCCTGCTCCTGATCGCCTGCATCAACTTTATGAACCTGGCGACTGCACGCTCTGCCAAGCGGGCCAAGGAGGTGGGTGTGCGCAAAGCCATCGGTGCCAGCAAAGGGTCGCTGGTGCGGCAGTTCATGATTGAGTCCGTATTGATTGCTTTCCTGGCGCTTTTTATAGCGGCCAACCTGACAGGCATGCTGCTGCCGGCATTCAATAACCTGACCGGTAAGGCAGTAGTTTTTGATCTGACAGACCCCGAGCTTATCCTGCTTTTGCTGGGAGTTGCGCTGTTTACAGGCATCGTATCGGGCAGCTACCCGGCTTTCTTTCTGTCCTCTTTCGACCCGGTGGTGGTGCTCAAGGGCACAGTAAAGCTCAACGATCGCGTTGCCTTCTTCCGGAAAGGGCTGGTGGTATTTCAGTTCGTACTGTCGGCCCTGCTCATTGTGAGCACGCTGGTAGTATACCTGCAGCTGCATTACATCCGCACCACTGACATCGGTTTACAGCGCGAAAACACGGTGCTCATCCCGATAGAAGGGCAAATGAAAGAGCGCTATGAAGTAATAAAGCAAGACTTTCAGAACATAAACGGCATTGCAGCTGTGTCGGCCTCCGATCAGATCGCATTGCGGATGGGATCTAACACAAGTGATGTGGAGTGGACAGGAAAGGACCCGGATGCTGCGGTGCTGATAGATTACATGCACATTGACTATGGCCTGGTAGAAACCATGAAAATGAAGCTGAAAGATGGACGGACCTTCTCTAAAGAATTCGGCGCCGACACAGCCAATTACATTATAAATGAAGAAGCTGCCAAGCTCATGCAGATGGATCAACCGGTTGGAGAACGGCTCAAACTCTGGGGGGCTGAAGGACGCATTATTGGCCTGATCGAGAACTTCCAGTCAAGGAAAATGCAGGTGGGCCCTGCTCCGCTGATCATAAGGCTGGACCCAGGTAATCTGAATTACCTCTATGTCAGAGTTGAGCCTGGGCAAACCACACCTGCGCTTGCTGCCATGGAGCGTGTCTTGCAGAAGCACAACCCGGCTTTCCCTTTCGAATATCACTTTCTGGACGACATGTTTGAGCGCATGTACAAGAGCGAGTCTATCATCGGAAAGCTAACAAATTATTTTGCTGGCATAGCCATCTTCATTTCCTGCCTCGGACTGTTTGGTCTGGCATTGTTCACAGCAGAGCAGCGCAAGAAGGAAATCGGTGTGCGCAAAGTGCTGGGTGCATCAGTGTCGGGGATCGTGTTCATGCTCAGCAAAGATTTCCTGAAGCTGGTACTCATTGCCAATGTAATCGCGCTGCCTTTGAGCTGGTACCTGATGAGTAACTGGCTCAACGACTACGCCCACCGTACCGACCTGAGCTGGTGGATCTTTGCATCTGCTTTTGCTGCCACTATCATCATCGCCATGCTCACACTCAGCTTCCACGCCATCAAAACAGCCATGGCCGACCCAATTGGTTCGCTGCGGACGGAGTAGAATGTTGCCCATACCTAAGATTTCCAACCTTATAAACCAAATATGAGAAAACAACTATTTCTACTGTCCTTGGCGTTTTTGACAGCATTTGCAGCCAAAGCGCAGAGCTGCGATTGTGAAGCAAACTTTCAATGGGTGAAAAAGACCTTCGAAGAAAATGACGCCGGCTTCAGCTATGCAATGGATGCAAAAGGAGAGCAGGCCTACCAGGATCACAACAAGCGAATACTGGAAAAAGTAAAAGCCGCCAAATCCATTTCTGAGTGCGCACCTGTTCTGAATGAGTGGCTGAAATTCTTCCGGTCAGGGCATGTGGGCATTCGGCTGAAACAAAACGGGAATAACAGTACAACGGCCAATGCCCCGGTGGCGAATTATAACGATTGGGAGACCTTGAAAGTGGATGTGCCAAAGTTTGAGAAATACCTGGCAAAAAAGAAGGAGCATGACTACGAGGGAATCTGGACAACCGGAATGTATAAGGTTGGCATCAAAAAAGTGAAGGACGACTATGTGGGCTTTATCATAGAGTCCGGCGCCGATACCTGGAAAAAGGATCAGGTGAAGTTGCGGATAAGCGGAAAAGGCGACGAGCAGAAATCAACTTTCTATATGCGTGATCACAGCGCTGTGGAGTCAGATAAAGTTGAAGTGCTCGGAAACAGTGTGCTGCAATTAGGTAATAATACCCTGGAAAGGGTATTCCCCAAACTAGAGCAGGAAAAGGAAGTCGCCGACTATTTGAAACTGGTGGCAGCCAAAAAGCCATACCTAGAAACACGGGATAATAGTACGCTCTATATCCGGATACCATCGTTTAGCTACGATCACAAAAAGAGCATCGACAGTCTGCTGCTCGCAAACAGAGAGAAGATACTACAGACTGAAAACCTGATCCTCGACATCAGAAGCGGAACAGGTGGAAGCGACGCCAGTTTTGCAGAGATCCTCCCTTTCATTTATACCAATCCGATCAGGACAGTTGGTGTTGAGTTTCTGTCCACCAAACTTAACAACCAGCGGATGCTCGATTTTATCAACAATCCCAAGTATGGGTTTAGTGAAGACGAGAAGAAGTGGGCCAGAGAGTCGTACGAAAAACTGGAGAAACAACCAGGCAAATTTGTCAGCCTGAACAGCAGCGATGTGAGCATCACAAAACTCGACAAGGTGCACGAATATCCTAAAAATGTGGGAATCATTATTAACAGTGGCAATGGCAGCACCGATGAGCAGTTTCTGCTGGCCGCCAAGCAGAGTCGGAAGGTGAAGCTGTATGGCACTACCACGAGGGGAGTGCTAGACATCTCGAACATGTATTTCGTCGATTCTCCGTGTGGGGAGTTCGAGCTAGGCTACAGTCTCTCAAGAAGCAAGCGTATACCTGATTTCACGATTGATGACAAAGGAATTCAGCCGGACTATTACATAGACAGCACTATTCCCAAGCACAAGTGGGTTGAGTTTGTCCAAAGCATCATGACCTGAAAGCCTAATCAGTCAGGTACTGTTTCGAGGTAAAATAAATTCCGAATCATAATAAAGATTGCCCTGCAAGCCAGCTGCTTGCAGGGCTTTTTTTTGTGGGTTGATGTCGGTTTTAGCAGCCATTCAGTCCTGTAACAGCTAGTAGCAAGTTGTCTCAAAAACGCACAGGTGTATCAGGTGCGGGTGTATCGTAAGCGGACAGGTCTAAATTTTATCATGGTTTAAATTATTGATAATCAATGTTTTGTATTTGTGGCATTTGTCTTTCTTATACTCTTTCAGCAGTCAGGGCATACACTGACCTTGGTCTGGCAGGAAAAGCATCAGTTACAATTGAAATTCAACTATCATCTATAATTCACTACAAGTACAAATTAAAACCATGAAAAAATTATCATCAATCCTGTTCGTGCTGTTTGTTTTGGCCATACCTGCTTTAGCACAGCAGAAGCACAAAGGTCTTCCAGTAATAAAGGCAGCTGCTCCGGTGGCCGATTACAAGATCGGGGAGGAGTGGACAAAAGGCTCCTGGAACATTATGCCTGAACTGGTGCCAGATGTCATGCTGGTACCAGTACCTGGTAAAAAGGTGGGTGTATCTTTCCGCACCGACCTCGACTCCATTTCTTTTCAGGTAAAGCCTGGCAAGACCTATCAGTTCTATGTGCAGCTAAACGAAAAGGACTACGCACTCACTGAGCTGCGGGGCTTTGGCTTTGAAAGTATAAAATTCAACAAAGCGCAGGAAGTATCTGGCTATACCTTCCTGTATGAGCAGAATCAAAATAACGAGTTCCTGCAGACACTGCGCGAGCAGTATCGGCTGGATGCTGTTGTAGCCGGTGCTAAAAATGATACGGAAAAGGCCCTGCGCATTGTAAACTGGGTGCACAACCAATGGGAGCACAACGGCATGAACGTGCCGAGCAAACCTGATGCGCTCACCATACTGGCAGAGGTCAAAGAAGGCAAGCAGTTCCGCTGCGTAGAGTATGGCGTCGTGACTACATCTGCCCTGAATGCGATAGGCTTACCAGCCCGCACCATGGGACTGAAAATGAAAGACGTAGAAACGATCGAATCAGGGGCAGGACACGTGGTGCTGGAGGTATACCTGCCGGACCTGAAGAAATGGGTGATGCTCGACGGGCAGTTTGACGTGATGCCGGTTCTGAACAACGTGCCGCTGAATGCAGTGGAGTTTCAGGATGCGATTGTAAACAACTATGAAGCACTGGAGATCAGAAGCCTGTCAGGAGCCTCCAAAGATAAGTACATCGGCTGGGTGTTTCCTTACCTGTACTACTTCGACGTGAAGTTCGACAACCGCGAAGGTATAGCCCTGCAGCGTGAAACGATTGACGGGAAGTCTTCACTGATGCTGGTTCCTGCCGGTGCCAAGCAGCCAAAAGTATTCCAGGTGAAGTATCCAATGGAGTACCTCAAGTACACACATTCGCTGATTGACCTATACGAAGCACCTAAAATGGCAGAGCAGGGAGTTCTGTCAGCGAAGTAAGAAGCTAAGCGCAGATGAAACCACTGGGTAGCTAATTGTGTTCTATACACAGAAAACAGATAGAAGTGTGCCGCAAATTACTTACATTTGTGGCATACTTCTTGAAGTATAACGCGTAGGAATACGACGTTCTTTAACTTATGGGGATGACTGGAATTGACAGCTTGTGCAGATTGCGTGTAAGCATGTCGGGTGATGAACGTACCACCTGTTAAAAATCCGTTCAAACAATAACTGGCGAATATAACTACGCCATGGCTGCTTAATCTAGGTATTAAGCACTAGCCATAGTCTCGTGCAGGTTTCGTGAATCTGCTTGCACATACGAGGCTTCGATCCGATTTACTAGTCTGTGTAAGGGTGCGGTACACGGGCGAAACAAAGCATCTAAGGAGTGCGCATAAGTTTGACTTATACTTGCAAGCTCCCGACAATCCGAATAAGTCTAAGCATGTAGAAAGCCCGCCAATTTCCTTGTCTGGACCAGGGTTCGAATCCCTGCATCTCCACAATCCTAAGCTAAAAAGCCCCGCTGGCGATAAACCGGCGGGGCTTTTTTGTTTGTTCAGACTTACTCTTTTTCTCTCAAGGGGTAGAATGGCTGGTCTCCAGATATAGGCGACCCATCATGACAGCAAGTTGATCTCTATAGCCGGTAAAGTGGTTGTTTCCTTGCTTTTATGGGGCTTTATCCGTTACTTTGAAAGAATACTATCAGAACCGTGCTGCCACCAAACAGAAAAATTCATTTCTTTTCAGAGCCACTCACAGGCTTTGTTGCGGCATCGCATCACGTATCCCAAAGTGATGTGCTGAATGGCTATTGTCTTTTCTTTTATACAGCCCCTAAGGCCTTCATTAAGTAAGCCGGAAACCTCCGGCCCCGGGCGCAAGCCACCATACCTTACAGGTTATTCCTGTTCAATATGCTAGCATTTATCGTTTCACAAAACACCTTTACGCAGCGCAAAGGCTGCAGATAAGGGAGTTTTTGTGTGTTTGCCTTTTTACCAGCCTCCATATTGCATGTGCTGGAGGCTTAGCGCCTGCATTTGGGGCATGGCTCGGCGCTATACCTGCAAGATTTTTCAAAGCTTTAAAATATCCATGATATGAACCCAATTTATGTAACAGAAAAAGATCTACAACGCCTGCACAACCTGGTACAGGCGCAGCGCCAGGTAAGCGGTGCACATACTGTAGAGGCCCTCAGCAGAGAACTGAAACGAGCTAAAGTGGTAGCCTCCGAGGAGATTCCGGAGAATGTGGTTACCATGAACTCGGTGGTGAAGCTCAAGGAGCTGAAAAGCGGTGCAGAGATGGAGCTGACGGTAGTATACCCAAAAGACGCTGACTTGCCGAAGTTCAAAATCTCGGTGCTGGCACCAGTGGGCACGGCCATACTGGGCTGTAAAGTGGGCGACAAGGTGGAGCGACCGGGGCCAAAGGGCACGGTAGTGTACGAGGTGCTGGAGGTTTTGTATCAACCCGAAGCCGCAGGCGATCTGGCCCTTTAATTTGCTGGCCGGATTGGTCTGTCGGAGGAGAATATTTTTACCATAGAGAATGGGTTTTTTAGATTTTTTCAGAGAGGATATTGCCATTGACCTGGGCACGGCAAATTTTCTGGTGATGCAAGGCGACAAGGTGGTGGTGGACGAACCTGCTATCGTAGCCTACAGCCGCTCATCAGGAAAAGTGCTGGCCATTGGCCGTAAGGCCATGCAGATGGAGGGGAAGGCGCATGGGGACATCCGTATTGTGCGGCCGATGAAAGACGGTGTGATCGCTGACTTCCATGCAGCAGAGCACATGATGAAGGGCATGCTGCAACTGATCAATGGCGGCAAAAAGAAGCTGACGGCCTCTTACCGAATGGTCATCTGTGTTCCATCCGGTATAACCGAAGTAGAAAAGCGAGCTATACGCGACTCCGCTGTCATAGCCGGGGCAAGGGAGCTGTATCTGGTGCACGAGCCGATAGCCGCGGCCATCGGCATCGGGCTGGATGTAGAGGAGCCGAACGGGCACATGATTGTGGACATTGGAGGAGGCACGACTGAGATCGCCGTGATAGCCATGAGTGGCATCGTCTGCGACCAATCCCTGAAAGTGGCAGGTGAAAGTTTTACAGCAGATATTGTTCACTACATGCGCAAGCACCACAATCTGTTGATAGGGCAGTCCACCGCTGAGCGGATTAAGCTGACAGTAGGGTCTGCCCTGCCTGAGCTGCAGAACCCTCCGGCTGATGTGGCTATCAAAGGCCGCGACCTGCTCACAGGTCTGCCGAAACAGGTATACGTCTCCTACACGGATGTCGCTTTTTTTCTGGATCGCTCGCTTTCCAAAATAGAAGAGGCGGTGATGAAAACACTGGAGATGACACCGCCCGAGCTCTCGGCAGACATTCACCAGACGGGCATCTACCTGACCGGTGGAGGCGCCTTACTGCGCGGCCTCGACAAGAGGATTTCTGCCAGAACCAAACTGCCGACCCACGTGGTAGAAGACCCACTCCGCGCTGTCGTGAGAGGCACGGGCACTGCTATGCGGAATATAGACCGTTTCCAGTTTTTGATGCGCTGAGTTAGCTAGAAACTTTTGTGATAGGGTATAACCGGGCAGTTTGTGAATGAGCATTTGATAGAGCCCCGCCGGAGATTAACTGGCGGGGCTTTTTTTCCGCTTCACGTTTGGGCTATACCTTTGCTTTCTCGGCAAACACTTCTGCAGTCGCCTCTAGCTGCTCTGATTTCATGTGCCACAACTCTTCCATTTCCTCCAGCGACTTGCCTTTAGTTTCCGGCACCATTTTCCAGACAAACAGCAGCGACAGTACACTCATGAAACCATAAAAGCCGTAGGTGAAGGCCCCGCTAAACTCCATCATGGACGGATAGGTGGAGGAGATAAAATAGTTGGCCGCCCACTGTGCTGCCACCGCCACTGCCACGGCTTTTCCGCGTATTTTATTCGGGAAAATTTCGGAGATTAATACCCAGCAGATCGGTCCCCAGGACATCATAAACGAGGCTGTGTAGATGATAATGAATACCAGCGTGCTGATCCCGATGATCTCGAAGTAGGAGAGTCCGGCGATGGCGAACATGCCGATGGCCATACCTACGGAGCCAATCATCATCAGCGGCTTTCTACCCCATTTATCTACTGTGAGAATGGCCAAGACTGTGAAAAGAACATTGATCACACCCATCACTACGGTCTGAAGCATCGAAGCATCTTTGCCGGCACCCATGCTCTCGAAAATGCGGGGAGCATAGTAAAGAGCTACATTGATACCTACAAACTGCTGGAAAACGGAAAGCAGAATTCCGATCACGATAACGGTGCGGCCATAGGCAAGTAGCTTACCGGAGTGGTGCTCCACTGTATTTTTAATGTTAGCCAGTATCTGCCTGGCCGCTGATGGACCATTTACTTTCGTCAGGATTTTAAGTGCTTCATCATCCCGGTTAACCATGGTCAGGTAGCGGGGCGTTTCAGGTACGAAGAACAGCAGTGCGGCAAACAGGCCGGCAGGTATAGCCTCTGATAAAAACATTCGGCGCCAGCCAACTTCGTTTATCCACTCGATGGATTGACCGCTGGCGATGCCCCAGTTCACGAAGTACACAACCAGCATCCCGAAAATGATGGCAAACTGATTCAGCGAAACCAAACGGCCGCGAAGATGGGCGGGTGCAATCTCACCAATGTATACCGGGCTTACGGCAGAAGCCAACCCAACACCTATACCTCCTAATATCCGGTAAAAATTGAATAGGTATAGCAGCCCCATGGTCGGTTCTCCCTGCTCAAAGAAAAAGAATTCAGGGTAGGCAGAGCCCAGCGCAGAAACGAAAAACAATAAAGCGGCAACCAACAGGGTCTTTTTACGACCTATACCTGATGCCAGCACCCCCGAAATTGCTCCGCCTATAATACAGCCAATCAAGGCACTGGAAATCGTAGCGCCATGCACCCAGGTGCTGAGCCCGAGGCCGTCGATCAGGTATGCCTGCACTGATTTCTCAGCACCTGATATTACAGCGGTGTCATAGCCAAACAGCAGTCCACCTAGTGTGGCGATCAGGGTAATGCCGGCAATATAAGGCAGATTGCCGGCGGTAGAATCCTTAGCGTTTTCCATCATGATGAAGCAGGGTTAGGGTGAAGGATGCTATCGCTTAGATGAAGCGGTTGATCAGGTTTTCGAGGTACTCCTGGCGGCCGCTTCTCACTTCGGGCTCTCCATGCACAATGGCGTAGTCACGCAGCTCTTCCAGTGTCAGCTTGCCCTGCTCAAACTCTTGGCCTTTGCCACTGTCGAAGGAGGCGTAGCGTTCCTGGCGCAGCTTCTTGTAGTCGGAATTCTGCAGGATATTGTCGGCTGTGATTAATGCTCTGGCGAAGGTGTCAGCACCACCGATATGGGCGTAGAAGAGGTCGGCCGGATCGGTGGAGTTTCTGCGGATCTTGGCGTCGAAGTTGATTCCGCCGCCTTGCACGCCGCCTGCCTCCAGAAACACCAGCATAGCCTCTGTGAGCTCATTGATGTTATTCGGGAACTGGTCGGTATCCCAGCCGTTCTGGTAATCACCGCGGTTGGCGTCGATGGAGCCGAGCAGTCCGGCGTCGGCTGCCACCTGCAGCTCGTGCTGGAAGGTATGGCCGGCCAGTGTCGCGTGGTTCACTTCGATGTTGAGCTTAAAATCGTCGAGCAGGTCGTACTGACGCAGGAAGCTGATGACAGTGGCGGCGTCGTAGTCGTACTGGTGCTTGGTTGGCTCCATGGGTTTCGGCTCAATGAAGAATGTCCCTTTGAAACCCTGCTTGCGGGCATAGTCGCGGGCCATGTGCAGAAACTTGGCAAAGTGCTCCTGTTCCCGTTTCATGTCTGTGTTCAGGAGCGTCATATAACCCTCACGGCCTCCCCAGAACACATAGTTTTCACCCCCCAGCGCAATCGTTGCATCCAGGGCCGCTTTTACCTGGGCACCCGCATGGGCTGTCACATGGAAGTCGGGGTTTGTGGCTGCGCCGTTCATGTAGCGACTGTGCGAGAAGACATTGGCTGTACCCCAAAGGAGCTTTACACCAGTCTCTTTCTGTTTCTGCTGTGCATATTCAACGATAGCCTGCAGTCTGCGCTCGTTCTCCCGGATGTCGTTGCCATAATCCACCAGGTCTACATCATGGAAACAGTAGTAGGGTAGGCCCAGTTTGGTGATAAACTCAAAGGCTGCGTCCATTTTATCTTTGGCTCTTTCAACAGCGTCCTCTTTCTTGTTCCAGCCATACTTCAGTGTTGGTCCACCAAAAGGATCGGAACCATCCGCGTTGAATGAGTGCCAGTAAGCCACGGCGAAGCGCAGGTGCTCTTTTAGTGTCTTGCCGGCTACTACGCGGTTTTCGTCGTACCAGCGGTAGGCTAGTGGATTGTCAGAGTCGAGTCCTTCAAACTTAATGGTGCTTATACCTTTAAAATATTCTGTTTGAGATAATGTCTTGTTTGCCATAAGGTATGAGGGTTAGCTTATTTGCGTTTAAGGTTATGCTTTGTTCAGATGTTTCTCGAGCAGGGCTTTCCATTCCTGGTAAGCCGGTTCGTACTGGTCAATAGCTTTAGGCTCCACAACTCGCAGCCTTTCGATATTGGTGAAGGCCTCCTTCTCGGATGCAAAAGCCTTTACCCCGATGCCAGCACCCAGCGCAGCGCCAACGCTGCCATCGTTCAGGTATAACTCGACAGGGACGTGGGTGGCGTTCACAAAAACCTCCGTAAAGCAATCGCTCAGGAAAAGGTTGGCCTGGCCTGCCCGGATGATGCTGGGGTTCATACCGTTCTCGCGCATGATGTCCAGTCCGTAGCGGAAAGCAAAGGCTATACCTTCCTGCGCCGCCCGGAACAGATGGGCTTTGGAGTGAAGGTTGAGATCGATGTTGTGGAAGTGTGTGCCAACGATCTTATTGTTGAGCATCCGCTCGGCGCCATTTCCGAAAGGAATCACCCGTAAACCGTTACTGCCGACAGGTACAGTAGCAGCCATCTGGTTCATATCGGCATAGCTTATACCTGGCCCGGCTATGTTCTTCATCCAGCGGTTCAGGCTGCCGGTGCCGTTGATGCAGAGCAGCATCCCCAGCCTTTTCTGAGAGTCAGAATAATTAACGTGGGCAAAGGTATTCACCCGCGACTGCGGATCGTAAAGCAGCTTGTCGCTCACGCCGTAGATCACGCCTGAGGTACCCGCCGTAGCAGCTACCTCGCCCGGCTGCAGCACGTTTAGCGACAGGGCATTGTTGGGCTGGTCACCTGACTTATAGGTAACCGGTATGCCTGCCTGCAGGCCAAGTTCGTCGGCTATCTGCTGCTGCACTCTGCCATGTTCTGAGAATACAGGGTGAATGACAGGTATAAGCTCGCCGTTGAATTTGTAGTAGCCCAACACATCGCTGGAAAGGTTGTTCTCCTGGAAGTCCCAGAAAACACCCTCCGACAAAGCCGAGACGCTGGTGGTCACCTCACCCGTGAGCCGCATGGCCACATAATCGCCTGGCAGCATGATTTTGTCGATGTTGTCGTAAAGTTCGGGTTCATTGGCTTTGACCCAGGCCAGTTTGGAGGCAGTGAAGTTGCCCGGTGAGTTGAGTAATCGTGACAGGCTTCGTTCTTCGCCGATCGCTTCGAAAGCCTTGTTGCCAATTTCCACGGCACGGCTGTCGCACCAGATGATGGCGTTACGTAGGGCTTCCTGTGCTTTATTCACCACCACCAGGCCGTGCATCTGGTAGGCTATACCTATCGCGCCGATATCTTTTGAGTTATACCTGCCTGTCGCGTGCACTTTCAGAATGGCGGCTTTGGCGTGTTCCCACCACATGTCGGGTGCCTGCTCGGCCCAACCAGCTTTGGGAGCGATTATGTCTGACTCTTCCTCCGGGTGCTGGGCCGAAGCCAGACATTGCTGCGTTTGAGCGTCTACCACAGAAACTTTGATCGAAGAAGTGCCTACGTCTATACCTAATAGTAGCATAAAATATTATTAAACTGCTTAAAGGTGATGAATAGAGTAACGAAGTAACTACGCCGACCGCCGCAATTTAGCCCATCTTCACTTAGTTAAATATTACAAACCGAACACCTCTGGCAGCCAAAGGCTAAGCGAAGGTATGTAGGTCACCAGCAACAGTGCTACCAACATGGCTACGAAGAGCGGCACCAGTGGTTTGATCACTTTGCTGATACTGATATTAGCCACCCCGCAGCCCACAAATAATACCGAACCAACAGGCGGAGTACAGAGGCCGATGCAGAGGTTGAATACCATCAGGATACCGAAGTGTACCGGATGTACGCCCAGGGCCGTCACAACGGGCAGGAAGATAGGCGTGAAAATGAGCACAGCAGGTGTCATGTCCATGAAGATGCCGACAAACAGCAGGATCAGGTTGATGATAATGAGGATGACGATCTTGTTGTCGCTGATGGAAAGCAGTGCCTCACTCACCGCCTGCGGGATGTTCTCAAACGACATCACCCAGGACATACCCATCGAAGTGCCGATCAGCAGCATCACAATGGCAGTGGTGATCACTGTCGTGATGAGGATATCCGGCAGATCTTTTACTTTTACCTCACGGTATACCACCATCGACAGCACAACTGTGTAAAGTACCGCAATTGCCGAGGCCTCCGTCGCTGTAAAGACACCTGCTATGATGCCTCCAATCACGATAAAGAGCAGAAACAAACTTGGCAGGGCATCGACCAGTTTTTTGAAAACCACGCTTAGTGGAATGCGATCACCCACCGGGTACTTGTTTTTGTAAGCCATAAAACCAGCCACGCCCACCAGTGACATTCCCAGCAGTAAACCAGGTACATAGCCTGCAACAAACAAGGCCGCAATCGAAACGCCACCGCTTGCAAGGGAATACACGATCAGTATATTGCTCGGAGGAATAATCATGCCGGTTGTGGCCGAGGTGATGTTCACGGCCGCACTAAACGGTCTGGAGTAGCCCTCTTTGACCATGCGCGGGTTCATGATGCCGCCAATGGCCGAAGCCGCCGCCACCGCTGAACCTGAGATAGCTCCGAAGAGCATGTTGGCCACGATGTTCACGTAGGCGAGTCCGCCGGGTAGCGTGCCGACCAGGCTTTTGGCAAAATCTATCAGTCGTGTCGCAATACCGCCCCGGTTCATCAATTGACCGGCCAGTATGAAGAAAGGGATAGCCAACAGGGCGAAGCTGTCAAGTCCGGTGGCCAGGCGTTGGGCCAGGGTGGTGAAAGCCGGTACAGGCGCAATGCTCACCAGCATGGTCAGCAGCGCGGAAATACCGATAGAAAAGGCAATGGGTACACCGATGATCAGTAGGAAGATAAAGCTGACAACCAGTACGATGATCTCAAGAAATTCCATAAGCTCCTGTTATTATATGATGCTAAGCCAACTCTTTTCCAATTTCTTCCGGCTCTTCGCCCTGCCGGCGCAGGTTTACCAGACTATAGTACACAATCAGCAGTCCACTGAGCGGGAGTACGGTGTATACATAGCCCAGCGGTATGTTGAGTGCTGCGGATGTCTGCTCCAGTTTAAGGGTGATATACACAAGCTTGATACCGCCCCACACTAACACTAAAAATGCGAACGCTGCTACTACCACATTCGTGAAGATGCTCAGATTGCGGGCCTTCCGGCCATGCATTTTAGAAGGCAGAATGTCGATGGCCAGGTGCATTTTCTTGCCCGTCACGTAGCTGGCGCCCAGCAAACCAACCCAGATCAGGATGAAGCGGGCAAGCTCGTCGGTAAAAGAGCTGGGCGAATTCATCACATACCTGGAGGCGACCTGCCAGAGCACGTTCAATACCATCAAACTCATCAGCACGACAAGTGACCAGAATAATGCTTTGTCTATCTTTTCCCTGATTTTCATAGATGCCCGATTTTAGGGTTTTGTTGCAGATACTATGGTTTCTTTCGTGTTACCCGTCTGGCGGATGCGCTGGATCAGGCTGTATACCTCAGGTTCATTTTTGAAGCTCTCGTACATGGGCTCCACCAGTTTGGCGAAAGGTGCTTTGTCTGGTGTGCTTACCGTTACGCCCGCATCTCTTATCGCCTGCAGAGCTTCTACCTCAGCTTCTTCCCACAGTTCACGTTGCACCTGTGCCGATTCTTCAGCCGCTTCCTGCAGCCACTGCTGTTCCTGCGGCGTCAGGCTGTCCCAAACCACCGTGCTGATCAACAGGATGTCCGGGATCATGGTATGCTCGTTCAGGGAGTAGTATTTGCTCACTTCGTAGTGGCGTGACAGGAAGAAACTCGGCGGGTTGTTCTCAGCACCGTCTACCACCCCCTGTTGCAAGGCCGTATAGAGCTCTCCCCAAGATACCGGCGAAGCTGCTCCACCAAAGCTCTTGATCATGCTGAAGGCGGTGTTGCTGGCTTGTACCCGGATCGTCATGCCGCGCAGGTCGGCCGGAGAGTCAATAGGTTTCTTTGTGCTGTAGAAGCTGCGGCTGCCGGCGTCGTAAAAGCAGAGGCCACGCAGCCAGTATTTTTCACCTTCCTTAAGCAGATCATCACCAATACCGCCGTCCAGTACGTCGTAGTAATGCGCTTTATCCCGGAAAACATAAGGCAGGCTAAGTACTTTGAAATTAGGGGAGAAACTCTCCATCACCGCGGCCGACACTTTGGTCATACCGATGCTGCCGATCTGCAGGAGTTCAATGCTCTCGCGCTCGCTGCCAAGTTGGGAGCTGGGGTAAATATCGATAGTCATCTTGCTGCCTGACTTTTCCTTGACACGCTCGGCCATGTAAACCATGGCTTTGTGAACCGGGTGTGTTGTTTCGAGGGTATGGGCAAGCTTAACTTCGGTGGTATCGCTTATTTTCTGGCAGGAGTTGGCAACAAGCAGAATGGCCAGTAGGGGAGCGTAAAATGCATAGCGCTTATACCTGTAAGCGAAGCGGGGGAGGAGGTATAGATAAAGCTGTTTCATCACTTCCTCCTGACTGTTTTCACGATTTCTATTGCCTTCCTCGTCAGTTCATCCAGTTTGGTGTAGTCTCTGTTTTCAAGAATGTCCTTACTGATCATCTTCGAGCCCATACCTACTGCACAAACGCCAGACTTAAACCAGGTGCTGATGTTGTCCTGGTCGATCTCTACGCCTCCTGTTGGCATGAAAAGCTGTCCTGCAAAAAGCTCTTTGATAGACGATACATAGCCCGGTCCCAGCACATTGGCCGGGAAGATCTTGATCAGCGCCGCCTGGTGCTGCTGAGCGGTGTGTATTTCCGTTGGGGTAAAGCAACCCGGTATCCAAAGCAAACCCGCTTCGTGTGTCAGGTCGCCCACTGCCGGGTTCACGATCGGACACACGATGTAATCTGCGCCTGCCTCTATGAAAGCTTCAGCCTGGTCGGTGGTTTTGATCGTGCCGATGCCCAAATGCAGATCAGGGTATAGCTCGGTTAGTTCTTTCTTAAGAAATCTGAAGTTTTCGAGTGCTGCCGGGCCTCTGTTGGTGTATTCCAGTGTTCGGATGCCAGCCTGATACAGCGTCTTCACAACCTCCAGGCTTACCTCGGGGTTTTCGTAGAAGAACAAGGGCAGTAGACCTTGTTCTAAAATGGCGTTTAGGGCGCTTTCTTTAGTTTGCATAAGCTAAGATGGTATCATTGATCTCCGCAACCGTGCTGGTCGTGGCATCACTCGGAATAAATAATTTCTTGAAGGCGGCGGCTGTGGCAAACTCAACCGTTTCGGTAGGGGGGAGCTGGTGGTAGAAACCATAGATCAGACCTGCCATAAAACAATCGCCACTTCCCACCTTGTCCAGAATCTGCTCTACCTGGTATTCGTGCGAGGTATACAGATTATCTGCTTCGAAAAGCGTGGTAAAATACCGAATACCCTGCTGGTAGTCGAATCGGAAAGTATTGGCTACCATGCGGCACTTCGGGAATTTCTCCAGAATGGCCCTGGATGTCAGGGTGGCATGCTGCTGCAGGCTTTCTTTATCCAGGTTTGCGATCAGGTTTTCACCGAGCGGTATACCCAGCATTTTGTTGGCTGCCCAGATGTTGCCCATGATCAGGTCACAATACTGCGCCAGGGCGGGCATCACCTCCACCGGGTCTTTGCCATACTGCCACAGTTTGGCGCGGTAGTTCAGATCCAGGGAAATAGTGATGTTCTTCTGCACTGCTACTTTCAGGGCTTCTTCGCACACATCGGCTACATTCTGGTTGATGGCAGGGCAGATCGCACTAAAATGGAACCAGCTTACGCCTTCAAATACTTTTTCCCAGTCAATCGTGCCTGGCGTCAGGTCAGCATAAGCCGACCCGGCCCGGTCGTAGATCACGCCGGTATTCTTCAGGTCTTTTCCTTTGGGCAGGTAATACAGGCCGACGCGGTCGCCCTGGTACACGATACTATTCGTCTGTACCTGTTTGCTGTTGAGGTAGCCGACCAGTTGCTCTGCCACAAAGTTGTCAGGCAGGGCGGTCAGGTATGCAGAAGGAACACCCCAAAGGGCCAGCGCTGTCGCCACGTTGGCTTCTGCGCCACCTACATAAAATGGCAGCATATTCTCCTGAAGCCACTGCCCCTTTTCATCCGGACAGATTCGCAACAGCAACTCACCAAAAGAAAGGACCTTTCCCATACGCTCTAAAAGTTGAAATATGACTTGGCGTTGTTATAGCAGATATCTTCTACCATCTGGCCTAACCAGGCCATTTCGCTAGCTGGAAGCTCGCCATTTTCCACGTCATTGCCAATCAGATTGCATAGAATCCTTCTGAAATATTCGTGCCGTGGGTATGACAGGAAGCTGCGTGAGTCGGTGAGCATACCGACGAAGCGGCTCAGCAGGCCCATGTTGCTCAGGGCGTTCAGCTGGCGCTCCATACCGTCCTTCTGATCGAGGAACCACCAGGCCGATCCGTACTGGATCTTGCCCGGCGTGCTGCCATCGTTGAAGTTGCCGATCATGGTAGCGTATAGCTCGTTCTGGCTCGGGTTGAGGTTATAGAGGATAGTCTTGGCCAGTTGGTTCGAGTTATCGAGCTTGTCCATAAACTTAGCCAGCGGGCGTGCCACATCAAAGTCTCCGATCGAATCGAAGCCGGTATCCGGGCCGAGCTCACGCATCATGCGGGTGTTGTTGTTGCGCAGCGCACCAAGATGGAATTGCTGTGTCCAGTTCTTAGCGTGGTCCATCAGGGCCAGCTGCATCAGCATGGCTGATTTGAACTTGAGCACTTCCTCTTTTGTGAGCGACTGCTTTTGCAGCGCCTTCTCAAAAATAGCTTTTACTTCCTGCTCAGTGTAAGCTTCGGCATAGATCGTTTCCAGACCATGATCCGAAAGTCGGCAGCCGTTCTCGTGGAAGAAGTCGTGGCGCTGCTGCAGGGCATCCTGTAGCCCCTGGTAGCTGTCGATGGCTATACCTGCTGCTTCGGCCAGTTTCTGCAGGTATGGCAGGAACACGGCTTCGTCATCGATGGCCAGCACCTTGTCAGCGCGGAAGGCCGGGAGTACCTGAATGCCACAGTTGTCAGCTTTTATCTTCTGGTGGTGCTCCAACGTGTCGATCGGGTCGTCGGTGGTGCAGATGATCTCCACGTTCATCTTTTTGAGGATGCCACGCACGCTGTACTCGTCAGTTTGCAGCATGTCGGTGCAGGCGTCATAGATCTCACGGGCTGTTTCCGGCTTCAGGATGGTGTCGATGCCGAAGGGACGCTTGAGCTCCATGTGTGTCCAGTGGTAAAGCGGGTTGCGCATGGTATAAGGCACGGTTTCGGCCCACTTCTCAAACTTGGCGTAATCGTCGGCATCACCGGTGCAGAAGCGCTCCGGTATTCCGTTGGTGCGCATGGCGCGCCACTTGTAATGGTCGCCCTCCAACCAGATCTGCGTCAGGTTTTTGAACTTGCGATCGTTGGCAATGTCCTGCGGCGACAGGTGGCAATGGTAGTCAATGATGGGCATGTCTTTGGCATGCTCATGGTATAGCCTGCGAGCCGTCTCTGTCTGCAACAGAAAGTTCTCGTCCAGAAATGGGGTAACGGTGTAAGTGTCTGTAATCGTTCTCATGGGTACGGTATAGGCAATGCGCCTACTAAATTCTGATGTATAGATGAAAACTCTGATTTAGAGTCTTCTGATTTAATGAAGGTATAGCTTAGGCAGTTCAGGTATAGCCAGGCTATACCTGTCGTGTTGCTAGGCCATGTTCGCCTGCTTCTCGGCTAGCTGCAAGGCTTTCAACTTAGCTGTAACTAAGTCCCTCAATCCAGGGATCTCTGTGAGGTCCATCTCCCAGAAGTCCTTGTTAGCCAGCACAGCAGTTACCACCTCTTCAGCTGATTCCTGCTGCCATGCCTGCGCAAAGAAAGCGAGTACTTCCGGCGTATCGTTCAGCGGAATGCTGTCGCTGTTCCACTCCCCTTTGTAGAATTGGATAAGCGCTGCCAGCGACTGCAGCAGCCTGGTTGGTAACTGCCCTTTGCGCTTGTGGTATTCCAGCACCGACGGCAGCACGCGCACCTTGTACTTTGAAATAGAATTAAGCGAAATGCTGATCAGTTCGTGGCGGATAAACGGGTTCTGGAATCGCTCAATCACATCGTTGGCAAACTGCTCGAGTTCTTCCTGCGGCAGGTCCAGTGTCGGAATGATCTCCTCGAAGATGGCTTTACGAATAAAATCACCGGATTTTTTGTCTTCAACAGCTTCACGCACGGTGCGCAGTCCCTGCAGGTAAGCCACGGGCACAAGCGCCGTGTGCGCTCCGTTCAGGATACGCACCTTGCGGGTGCGGTAAGGGGTGAGGTCCTCTACAAACTTCACCTGCAAATCGGCTTCATTAACCGGGAAAGCTGCTCTAACAACTTCCGGAGCTTCGATCACCCACAGATGGAATGGCTCAGCTTTTACAACCAGGTTATCGTGGTAGCCCAGTTCCTGCTGTATCTCTTGTATGTTGTCTTTCGGGAAGCCCGGCACGATGCGGTCCACCAGTGTGTTGCAGAAGTGATTGTGCTGCTCGATCCAGGCTGTAAAACCGGCCGGAAGATTCCAGTGTTTGGCGTATGCCAGAATGGAGTCGCGCAGGGCTTCTCCGTTTTTCTCGATCAGTTCGCAGGGAATCAGGTATAGGCCTTTGTCTGCAGCACCATTGAATTGCTTAAAACGGTGGTAAAGCAGCGCCGTAAGCTTACCCGGGAAGCTGTTGGGGATGTACTCCATACCTGTGTCGGCTTCATCGAAAGCGATGCCCGCCTCTGTGGTGTTGGAGATGACAAACTGCAGCTCCGGATTTTCGGCCAGGGCCAGGTATGCCTTGTAGTTTTCGTATGGGTTGGTCGCATCCGCGATGCAGCTAATCAGGCGCAGCTCGCGGGTCGTTTCGCCGCCCTGTATACCTTCCAGCAAAACATGGTACAGTCCCTCCTGGTGTTGGAGCAAATGCACGATCCCTTTATCCAGCGGCTGCACGATCTGTACCTGCCCATCGAAACTGGTGCGCTCATTGAGCAAGTCGATGATCCAGTCTACAAAACCACGGAGGAAATTGCCTTCCCCGAACTGCAATACCTTCACCGGGTGCCGCTGCGGCAAACTTGCTGTACGACGGTTGAGCTGCTTCATAATTGTCTGATTTTGAATAGGTATAAGCTTCTTTTAATCTTTGTTACTTCTCGTTATTGTCTGCTATGCCCAGGGCATCTTGTTTTTAGCAAAACTGTGCAATCGATTGTATTTCGCTCCTAAATTAAAGCCGCCTTTTACAGCGGCTTAGGTGTAGCTTCCAGCGCCTCCAGCTAATTGCGCAGCGTTGACTTCCGGATGATCAGCTCAGGTTTCAATACCGTCTTTTGCGATACGATGCCCTTCTCGCCGGCCTTAAAGTGCTCAAAAAAGAGCTCTGCCGTGATATTGCCCATCTTAATGCTTCGCTGATCCACGGTGGTTAGCGGCGGATCCGTAAATGAGGTAAAAGGTTCGTTACTGAATCCGGCCAATGCTACCTGCTGTGGAATCTGGATGCCGCGCTCCTTCAGAACCTGCATGGCGCCCATGGCGGCATAATCACTGGCTGAGAACACGGCATCTGGCAATTGCTTGAGTTTCAACAATTTTTTCATGCTCTCCCTGCCGTCTTCCAGCTGTAAGTCGCTTTTGATCACCAGCTGCTCGTCATACGGTATATCGTTATCGCGCAGGGCATCGGTGTAGCCGCGCAAACGTTCCTTGAACACGCTTACCTTTTTCGGGCTGGTGAAGTGCGCAATGCGCTTGCAGCCTTGCTGGATCAGGTGCTCCACTGTTTTATAGGCGCCCAGGTAGTCATCGATCATCACCTGACTGACTTCCAGTTCGTCGGTGGTGCGGTCAAACAACACGAGCGGTATACCTTTCGACTGCACCTTCTTGAAGTGGTCGAAGTTCTCGGTGTTCTTTCCGATAGAGGCGATGATGCCATCTACCCGTGCATTCAGCAGTGCCTCAATCGTCTGCACCTCCTTCTCGTAGTTGTCATACGACTGGCAGATGATCACCTTATAGTTCAGGTTGTTGGCGATCTCCTCTATACCTCGTACCACGGAGGCGAAGAAGTAACGGTCAGCCGTTGGCACGATCACACCGATGATGTAGCTCTTGCCGTGGCGGAGGGCCGCTGCTATGTTGTTGGGCTGGTAGTTGAGCTGTTTGGCTGCTTTCAGCACCGCTTTCTTGGTGGCATCGCTGATGCGCGGATTGTCATTGAGCGCACGCGACACCGTAGAAGCCGTGATGTTCAGCTTCTCTGCAATATCATGTATGGTTACTTTCGTCTTTGTTGACATGTCTGTCTCTTAGGGCCTTTACCGGATACCGGTGCCCTACTGTTCGTTGGCCGGTTTACCGATGGTTGCTAATATACCACCATCTACATAAATAATCTGGCCATTTATAAAATCACTTGCGCTGCTGGATAGAAAAACTGCCGTTCCGCCCAGATCTTCCGGATCGCCCCAGCGACCGGCCGGGGTGCGGCGCACAATAAAGTCGTTGAACGGATGCCCATCCACACGGATAGGGGCGGTCTGCTCAGTGGCAAAATAGCCCGGGCCGATGCCGTTCACCTGTATGTTATACCTGGCCCATTCCGTGGCGAGGTTGCGTGTCAGCATTTTAAGGCCGCCTTTGGCCGCTGCGTAGGCCGAAACTGTGTCGCGGCCCAGCTCACTCATCATGGAGCAGATGTTGATGATCTTGCCCTGCCGGCGCTCCACCATATACCTTGCCACGTGCTTCGAAACGATGAAAGGGGCGGTCAGGTCTACGTCGAGCACCTGTCGGAAGTCTGCCTCGTCCATCTCCAGTGCAGGTATGCGTTTGATGATCCCGGCATTGTTCACCAGTATGTTTATCGGGCCGACTTCCTGCTCTATCTGTGCAATGTTTTGCTTTACCTGCTGTGCGTCTGTTACATCAAACAGGTAACCATAGGCTCTCAGGCCATCTGCTGCATAGCTTCCCAAGGCGGCTTCCATCTTGGCCGGCGTATTGCCGTTGATTACCAGCGTAGCACCAGCCTTGCCAAGTGCTTTGGCCATGGCCATACCTAAGCCATGCGTAGCACCGGTGATCAGGGCAACTTGTCCGGTCAGGTCAAACAATGCGTTCATGCTCATCTTACTTCAGGTCAGTGGGTGTTACTTTGTCCATATCGTTGTAGTCCAGGTTCTCCCCGGCCATACCCCAGATAAAGGTATAGTTGGAAGTACCCGCACCGCTGTGAATGGACCATGGTGGCGAAATGATGGCCTGGTTGTTTTTCACCCAAAGGTGACGCGTCTCCTCCGGCTCGCCCATGAAGTGGCATACGGCCTGGTCTTCGGGCAATTCAAAGTAGAAGTACGCCTCCATGCGTCGGTCATGGGTGTGTGCCGGCATGGTGTTCCATACGCTGCCCGGCTGCAACTCCGTGATGCCCATCTGAAGCTGGCAGGTCTCGACCACACTATTAATAAGCACTTTGCGGATGATGCGGTGATTCGAGTTCTCCAGAGCACCCAGTTCTACTGTCTCCGCTTCGCTCAGCGACACCTTGCGGGTAGGGTAAGCGTGGTGCGCAGGGGCAGAGTTAAAGTAGTAGAGTGCTTTTCCTGCTTCGCTCGTGTTGAAATAGATCTCTTTTGCGCCTTTTCCTATATATAAGGCTTCTTTTGGCGCCAGCTCATAGGTCTCGCCATCCACGGTTACACTTCCTGCCGCTCCAACATTGATAATGCCCAGCTCCCGGCGATCCAGAAAGTGTTCGGAACGCAGCGTCGGGAAGGTTTCCAGCTTCAATGGCTGCTGTACGGGATGTGCGCCGCCCACTACCAGTCTGTCGTGCAAGGTATAGGTTGCGTGTACAGTGTCTGCTTCAAACAATTGCTCGATCAGGAAGTGCTCGCGCAGCTTTGCGGTATCATAGTGCCGGCTGTCGGCCGGGTGGGTGGCGTGTCTTACTTTATAGGTAATGCTCATGGCTATTTTATACTCTCAGTTTGCGTAATCGTTTGCGCAAAGTAGTAAATTTTTTTACACAACAATAAATAATTTAGAAAAATTATGTCCTGTGATTGCTGGCGCCATGAAAGATGATTTGGAGAGGAGGGGTTTTAAAATGTCAATGAAATGCCTTATTTATTAGCTTATTTTTAAAAATGTTTAAACAAGGTTGCTTAGAAATGATTTATTGAAAAATAAAAGAACTTTTTATTGTTTTTTTTGAGGAGAGTTATTAAAATGCAATCGGTTGCGCAAATTATTTGTGCAAACAAGGCGAAAGTTTAGGTTCATACGGTGCAATTATACTGCTGCTCTCCACGAATTTAAGCTCAGCCGGCACAACGGCGAAAATACATGCACAAGGTCTTAAACCTGAAGAATAAATATAGTCCTTATTATAACAAACTAATCTATACCTATGCAACATGTTTTACTAAAGAAGATGAAATACCTGCTCACGGTATCGTTTATCTTCGCCGCCTTTGCCGGCGCGTTTGCCCAGGGCTTTAATGTTACGGGCAAAGTAGTGGATGAGAAAGGAGAGGGCTTGCCCGGGGTGACCGTCTTACAAAAGGGTGCCTCGGCTACTGGCACTGGCACTAGTGTAGAAGGAACATATAGCCTGACAGTTTCGGAGAGCAACGCTACGCTTGTGTTTACTTATATAGGCTACAAGCGCCAGGAGGTGCCGTTAGGGGGGCGATCCGTAGTTAATGTCACGTTGATGCCTGATGATAAAGCTTTGGAAGAAGTAGTGGTGATCGGTTATGCAACCGTAAATCGCAGGGATCTGACAGGTTCAGTCTCTTCTGTGAGTTCCAAGCAGCTGGCTGATATCCCGATCAACTCTGCTGCTGAGGCACTAGCCGGCCGATTGGCTGGTGTGCAGGTAACGGGCTCTGAAGGTACGCCTAATGCTGAGGTGCAGATTCGTGTGCGTGGCGGCGGTTCTATCACACAAGACAACTCTCCTTTATATGTTGTGGATGGTATCCAGGTTGAAAATGCCTTGTCAGTACTCTCTCCGCAGGATATCGAAACTATTGACGTGTTGAAAGACGCTTCTTCCACTGCGATCTATGGTGCACGTGGAGCCAATGGTGTAGTGATCATTACAACCAAGGGTGGTAAGGAAATGAAGACAACAGTTAGCTATAATGGCCTCACAGGTATACGCCAACTGGCCAACAAGCTGGATGTAATGAATCCGTATGATTTTGTGAGATACCAGTACGAAAGAAGCCGAGGCAGCTCAGCCAACGAAACCAGCTTTATGAACACGTACGGCACTTTCCAGGATATTGAGCTCTATCGCGATGCTCCTTTTTTAGACTGGCAGGATGAGGTGTTTGGAAGAGATGCTGTGATGCAGACGCATAACGTGAGCATTGCGGGTGGTACAGCTACTACCAAATTCAGTCTGAGCCTCACTTCTAATAAAGAAGAGGGTATTATGCTAGGCTCCGATTTTGACAGAAAACTTGTCAACTTCCGCTTTGACCATAACATTAGCAAGGCAGTAAGAACCGGCTTTAATGTACGCTACAATAATACAACTGTAAATGGAGCAGGTACAGCTACAGAAGGCTCTTCTTCTGTAAACAGACTGCGCCATGCCGTGAAGTACCGCCCATTCCTGACTCCGGGACAGGGTATAAACGATTATGATGCGGACTATGCAGAGGAAACCAATTCAAACAGCTTGGCTCTGGTAAACCCTATCCTGCTGACAGCTGCTGAGTACAAGCGAAATACAGGTAATCTGATTAACCTGAACGGTTATGTCAATTTTGATTTGAACAAGTACCTGTCATTAAGAACCACGGTAGGTGTCGATATGAACAACAATCGCATCAACGCCTTCAACGATTCTATTACAAGTATCTCAAGGTTGCAAGGTTCTGGTCAGCCGATCGCTTCGATCGACACACGTGCACGTAATATTCTGAACAACTCAAATGTGCTGACTTTTACCAACAGCAAAGCAAACACACCGTTCAGTCAGCGTCATAGTATCGATGCTTTGTTAGGCCACGAGATATACGAAGTGACCAACAGAGGTTATTACATTGAGAACAGACTTTTCCCATTGGGTACATCTGCTGATATAGCCTTAGGGAATATGTCTTTAGGAACACCTCAAATTCCGCGTTCTAATGAAGTGAAATCGACGCTTCTCTCTTTCTTTTCCCGCGCCAACTACGCATATGACGATAAATATTTGGTGACACTGACCATGCGTGCGGACGGCTCGTCAAAATTCTCCCAAAATAATAAGTGGGGATACTTCCCGTCGGCTTCTGTTGCCTGGCGTGTGCTCAACGAGAACTTCATGGAAGGCTTCAGAACAAAACTGGACGACCTGAAGCTGCGCGTGAGTTATGGTACTGCCGGCAATAACCGCATCGATGACTTCCTTTACAGAACACTGTATGAAGCCAATACCTTCTACGGCCTGGGTAACACACAGACAACAGCATTCAGAACAACTGAGCTCGGAAATGAATTCTTGAAATGGGAGACCACGATTTCAAAGAACGTCGGTCTGGACCTTGCCTTCCTGAACAACCGCGTACAGTTTACAGCCGATGCCTATTACAATACAACAGAAGACCTGCTGGTACGTGTTCCAATCCCTACCTCTTCAGGGTATAGCACACAGTTACAGAACGTAGGATCAACATCTAATAGAGGAGTGGAGCTTCAATTGACAGGGGTGCCTGTTGCAACGTCTGCTGTTAACTGGACTACAAGCTTTAACCTTTCTTTTAACAGAAACCGCGTGGAAAGCTACGGTCTGCAGAACAGTGCCACTTTCCCGTCTGGATGGGCTGGTTCCAATGCGCCACATGACTACGCTATTATTGTTGGACAGCCTGTCGGTACTATTTGGGGCCTCGTGTCTGATGGTTTCTATACCTTGGATGACTTCAACTACACCGATGGTGTTTATGTCTTAAGAGAAGGAATAGCAAACAACCGCTCTGTTACGGCGCTTGATCCACAGCCAGGCGTTATCAAATACCGTGACCTGAACGGAGACGGAATTGTAGATGACAAAGACAGAACAGCCATTGGCGATGCCAACCCGGATTTCTTTGGCGGCCTGAACAACCAGGTGACTTTCAAGAATTTTGACCTGAGCGTGTTTGTGAACTTCCAGTATGGTAACGATGTGCTAAATGCTAACAAGCTAGAGTTTAGCAGCGGCTATACCCAGAACTCTAACCTGCTGTCGATGATGAACAACCGCTGGACAAATGTGAACAGCGAGGGTGTGGTGGTAACATCTCCTGAGGAGTTGGCAGCTTTAAACCAGAATGCAACACTCTGGACCCCACTCACTACATCTACTTCATTCTATGTTAACTCATGGGCAGTAGAAGATGCTTCTTTTATTCGCATCAATAACATTACGTTGGGCTATACCTTGCCTACCAATCTGCTTAATAGAGTTAAGGTCAGCAAGCTGCGCGTGTATGGCACCGTGAACAACCTGAAAGTATTTACAAATTACTCAGGCTACGATCCGGAAGTGAACACACGTCGTGCTTCCCCAATTACGGCAGGCGTTGACTATGCTGCTTACCCAAGAAGCCGTGCTTTCATCTTTGGAGTTAACCTGACTATCTAATTTAAAATGTCTTTATCCATGAGAACGAATAATCTATCCAGATTTATACTTAGTGCACTCCTCGCGGGCGGCATGACCTTGTCGATGTCCTCCTGTAAAGACTATTTGGAACAAGAGCCTGTCTCGTCTTTTGGTCCGGAATATGTTTTCAGTAATATCAGCAATGTGCAGAAGCAGGTGCTGGGCGTGTATGCCGCTCTGGCTGGTGACCAAGGTTATGGTATTCGTCTGAGCATGTACTACCCGCTAGACAATGACGAGATGATGGGGCAGGGAGGCAATCCTTTTCCTGACAATGAAAGAAGAGACATTGCCCACTACAATGTGCAGCCTAGTAATACGCAGCTGGCCGGACCATACAGACAGCTTTATGAAGGTATAGAAAGAGCCAATAACAGCATCTACTACATTCCGCGTATGCCGATGTATGAGACTGGCACCAATGCTGAAAAGCGGGAGTTGCGCAGGCTGCACGGCGAAGCGCTTACTCTGCGTGCGCAGTTCTACCTGGAGCTGATCCGTAACTGGGGCGATGTGCCAGCACATTTCCAACCAGCCAGCTTTGAGACGGACCTGTTCAAGGGGCGGACTAACCGAGATGAAATTTACGATAAACTGCTTGCAGACCTGGAGGAAGCCACGTCGCTGGTGCCATGGAGATCTGAAGCAGGTGCTGCTAATGAAAGAATTACACAAGGAGCGGTAAGAGCGCTTCGCGCCCGGATCGCGCTGTACCGTGGCGGTTACTCGCTTCGGTTGAACAGACAGATGGAACGAGGCTCTAATCACCAGGAGTACTATAGAATTGCCCGTGAGGAAACTAATACCATTATCCAGCGTGGTGATCACCGCCTAAACCCAAGTTATGAAGCTGTGTTCAAGGACGCGATAGCCGCACATAGAATAGAGCCAAACGGTGAGGTGCTATGGGAAGTAGCCATGGCAGGTGGCAACAGTGCAAATGGTGACAGCAAGCTGGGCTACTACAACGGTCCGCGACTAAATGGAAGCATAGGTAATGGTGCTCTTACTATTCTGCCAACCTATTTCTACTCGTTTGACGAGCGCGATACGCGTCGCGATGTGACAGCTGCTCCATACAATATTAGTGCTGCTGGTGTTATACAGCCGCGTACGCTGCAAACGATGGTGGATGGTAAATTCCGTCGCGACTGGATTCCGAATCAGCTTACTTCGTCTGCCCAGTACTTTGGCGTGAACTGGCCAATGATCCGTTACTCCGATGTGCTACTGATGTTCGCTGAAGCAGAAAATGAACTGAGTGGCCCAACACAGGCAGCTTATGATGCATTTAACCAGGTTCGCAGAAGAGGTTTCGGGAAACCAATTATGAGTGCAGATCCGACTGTGGATCTAGAGCCAGGCCTGAGTAAGGAAGCTTTCTTTAATGCCATTGTGCAGGAGAGAGCTTGGGAGCTTGGCGGCGAAGGTATACGCAAGTATGACCTGATCCGATGGAACATGCTGGGACAGAAACTGGAGGAGACTAAGCAGCAGCTAGCCGCTATGGCAGCTCGCCAGGGAGCTTATGCGAACTTGCCGGCTACTATGTACTTCCGCACCAACTCTACTTCATTGGAGTGGTTAAATTCCTTGTATCAGCCAGTTCCGAGCCCTGTGCCATCCGGTGCTGATGTTGGAAGCGTGTCATGGGCTGGCACTGGGATTACCAGTACAATCCTCACCTATTATGCACAAGGCTTCACACCGAACAAGAGCGAGCTGCTGCCGCTGCATACTACAGTGGTTGACGTGAACCCGAACATCAACCAGGAGTACGGTTATTAATTGAATGCACAAGGAGATCAAATATGAAAAAGAGATATAACTCGATAGTAATAGGAGGGCTTGCCCTGACCATGTTGGCAGGCGGAGCGCTACAGTCCTGTAAGGATAAGGAACTGGAGGACTTTGAGCCGAAGCGCATATTCACACCAGTGAACATGACCGCAGCTAGCGGCGAGACACAGGCTATCATTCGCTGGAATCCTTCGCTTTTTACGCAGGGTAAAGACATTACTTATACTGTGCAGGTAGCCGAAACCCCTGAGTTTAGCAATATCGTGCATACCGTAACATCAGATACGGCCGGTGCGATTATCACTGACGAGTTCCTGGAAATCAATGTGCCTTACTTTGCCCGTGTTAAAGCAAACGCAACAGGGACCTCTGGAGAATCCAACTGGATGGTGAGTCCACAATTCCAGATCACTGGCGAGCAAATTATTTCACCGATTACCAGTGCTGACATTAAAGACAAGTCTGTAATACTGCGCTGGAGAAACACGGCTGGTCTGACCAAGATCATTGTGACACCTGTAGGTGGTACTGCGATAGAGTATGAGGTAACAGCCGAGGATATGGAAGCCCGCCAGAAGCAGTTGACTGGTCTGACGCCAAGCACTAATTACACAGTAGAGATTTTTGCAGGTAACAGAATTAAAGGCTCCGCCGAGTTTGCCACCAAAGAACTGAGCTTGTTTACTGTAACTGTATCTCCGACAGAAGATCTAAGAGCTGTGATTGAGGCTGCTGAGAGTGGCGACCTGATCGGTTTGGAGTCGGGTATACACGACTACTCCGATGCCAACATTGTGATCGCTCAGAAGCATCTGACTATACAGTCTATTTCTGGTAACCCTGATGATACCAAGCTACTGTTCAAGGAAGTGAACCTGAGAGGTACAGGTGCAGGCGTGAAGCTGTCAGGTATACACTTCAATGGTGAAAAAGCCAATGCGGCCTACTTCCTGAATCTGTCTGGTATGAACAGCGATGGGGAGGCAGCTGACTTTACATCTATCCTGGTAGAAAATTGCATTGTAGAGTACACTGCTAACTGCTTTATGCGTGCCAACCGAGGTGGTAACAATGCACATAAAATCGAGAGCATCGTGATTACCAACACTATCGGATTTGACAACGGAGGCTCTTCTACTTACAACTACATTTTGCTCGATAAAATGGAGTTTAAGAAACTGGAGATCACGAACTCAACTTTCTTTAACAGCGCCAGAGCCTTTATCAGCTGGGGTACTAATATTACGGCACCGGTTAAGCCTGTAATCACAGTCGATCAGGTAACCCTTAATAGCTTTGGATATGCGACCAGAAATCACATTCTATTGGATGCGAATGGAAACCAAGTGAATTTCACACTACAGAACAGCATAGTGGCAAATGCGCCGCGTCAGGAAACCGTAGGCACCAATTTGATACGTGCTTCGGCTGACGGTTCTGAAGTTATTGTTCGAAACAACAACTTGTTTAACTTGACAACTGGTGGCGATACACCAGCTCCGCTCACTTTCCAAAGCTTTGTACAGCAGTCAAATAACCTGACTGTAGACCTAGGCTGGACTACAGCAACCCGCACATTTGAGTTGCCCGCTGGTTCTCCGCTTCGCACGGCCAGCACTACGGGTGGCGCCATCGGTGACCTGCGCTGGACACGCTAATAGTTCTAAAAATCAATAAAAAAGGTGCGGCCTGGAAGCCGCACCTTTTCTAAGCCTTAATAATTAATACCAGTAGCTTGTTTCGTTTCAACCAATTTATAGGAGCTTTTGTGATCTTGCTTGCGCTGGCCTCCTGTAAGGGAGGTGAAGGTGAGTTGCCTGAGCCCGATCCAAAGATAGAGGAACCGACTACCGGAGGACCTACTCCTACTGTGGAGAAAGCGCTGGCTTTTCCGGGAGCCGAAGGCTTTGGTAAGGATGCAACAGGTGGCCGTGGCGGTAAGGTGATCAAAGTGACCAACCTGAACGACTCCGGTACCGGCAGTCTGCGGGCTGCTGTTGCGACGCCGGGTGCAAGGATCATCGTGTTTGAAGTGTCAGGTACGATCGCTCTGAACTCGAGGCTGACCATCAGCAACGGAGACCTGACCATAGCCGGGCAAACAGCTCCGGGCGACGGTATTACCATCCGTAACTATCCGGTAATTGTGAATGCGGATAACGTGATCATCCGCTTTATGCGCTTCCGGATGGGAGACGCGGCCGGGCAGGAAGCTGATGCGCTGGAAGGGCGCTTCCGCAAGAACATTATCATCGACCACTGCTCCATGAGTTGGTCGACCGATGAGTGTGTTTCCTTCTACGCCAACGAGAATTTCACCCTGCAGTGGTGCATTATTTCAGAAAGCCTCCGCAACTCCGCCCATGCGAAAGGAGCACATGGCTACGGCGGCATCTGGGGTGGCAAAAATGCTTCGTTTCACCACAACCTGCTAGCTCATCACGACAGTCGTAACCCACGCTTCGGAGAAGAGGCCGGAAAAGCATTTGCTCTCACCAACCTGGTGGACATGCGCAACAACGTGACCTTCAACTGGGGAAACAACAGCGCCTATGGCGGAGAAGCGATGAACATCAACATCGTGAACAACTACTACAAGCCAGGGCCTGTCACCACTAAAAAGGAACGTATCTTCTCAATCGATAAAAATAAGACAGCAGGCACAGAGGTATACGACATCTGGGGCAAGTTCTACATCAACGGCAACGTGGTGGAGGGCAGTAGCCGCGCTACAAATGACAACTGGACCTATGGGGTGTACAACCAGTTTCATGGCAGCTACGGCACTGTATCTGCCGCCGACAAAGCAGCCATGCGCCTGGAATCTCCGCACCCGATCAATAGCAATGTGACGACCCATACGGCTGAGGCTGCTTACGAAAGAGTGTTGGACTACGCAGGTGCCTCGCTGGTGCGTGATGCCGTGGATGTACGGGTAGTGGACAATGTCCGCAATAACTCTTACACGGCCCCGGGTTCCAGCGGCAGCACAAACGGCATCATCGATTCGCAGGAGGATGTGGGCGGCTGGCCTGAGCTGAAATCGAAGGCGGCTGCAAAAGACACAGACGGCGACGGTATACCGGATGACTGGGAGACGGCCCGCAAGCTGGACCCGAACAAGCCACAGGACAAAAGAAATCTAAGCACTGCCTACGACGATATCGAAGTGTACATCAACAGTCTGGTGCATGATATCATCAAAGAGCAGGTGAAATAAAGACGATAACAGTGAAAATGAATACTAAAATGAAGGTGTGGAAAAAAGGAGCGTGTGTGTTGGCGGCTGTATTGCTCAGCCTCAACCTTTCGGCCCAGGATCTGCGCAAGGAGTACCCGAAGTCTTTCACCGTGAAAGTGACGAATCCCCTTAGCCAGGAGCGTGAAAGTGCCCCGGTATACCTGAGCGCTCGGGAGCTGCAGAAGAAGTATCCGAATTTCAACAGCCGCGCTTTTGTGGTGCTGGATGGGAAGACCGAGGTGCCGAGCCAATTCAATCACAAAGACGGCGACAAGCCGGGTGTATACCTGGTGCTCGACAAAATGGCCCCCAAAGCTAGCCGTACCCTTACGGTGCGCTACAAAGAAAACGGCGAAGCTACCCGCAACTATACCAAGCGCACGCAGGCCGAACTATCGCATAAGGTAGGTGGTGAGTTCAAAGACCGTAAATACATTGGCGGGACCTTCCAAAATGTGGATTCACTGCGAGTGCCGGATGAAGTGACCGACCACTCTTACTATATCCGCTACGAAGGTCCGGGCTGGGAGTCGGATAAGGTGGGCTACCGCTTTTACCTGGACTGGCGCAACGGCACCGACGTGTTCGGCAAAACTACCCACGACATGGTGCTGCAAAAGGCAGGGCAGGACGGCTACGACTCGTACCACGAACTGCAGGACTGGGGCATGGATGTGCTCAAAGTAGCCAAGTCGCTGGGCGTAGGCACACTGGCGCATTTCCACAACGGAGCTGCCAACCGCATGGCCGAAACCGACAGCATGATCAGCGTGATTACCGAGAATGGCCCAGTATACTCGTCCATCCGCACAAACTACTACGGCTGGAAGATCGCCGGCATGAACCTTAACATTAACTCCAACATCAACATACACGCCGGTACACGACTGACGCACCATCAGGTAGGTATAGCAGGTGATGAACCACAGAACCTGGCCACAGGTCTGATTAAAGACAAGCGAGCCAAGCTGCATACCAAAAAAGGCGGCAGCGACGAGTGGGGCTACATCGCCACCTACGGCAAGCAGAGTCTGAACGGCGAAGGCGACAACCTGGGTATAGCGGTGCTTTTCCGCCCGCAGGATTTCATGGAGTTTACCACAGATGAACACAGCCATGTGGTGAAGCTAAAGCCGAGCGGCCAGAAGCTGGAGTACTACTACCTGGCTGCCTGGGAGCTGGAGCCGGGAGGTATTAAAGACGAAGCCACTTTCCTGCAGTACCTGGACAGAACAGCCCGTGAGCTGGCGAATCCGGTGCAGGTAAAATTTTAAAGACAAATAAGGTATAGCTCTGGAAATGGCGTCTATACCTGTAGCATAAAATTGAATAGCATGACAACCCGAAACGACCTGAAGAAATTGATATCAAATAGCGTGGCGCTATTGGTAGTATGCCTGGCTGGGTGCGCATCGCACCCGACAGGTATACCTGTCGGGTCTACCGGAGAGGCAGTGACCGCTTCCAGAGCCCCAGCTATACCTGCTGACTCAAAGCCCCTGGCTTTTCCGGGTGCAGAAGGTTTTGGTAAGCATACCACCGGCGGCCGTGGCGGAGAGGTCGTTTATGTGACCAACTTGGACGATAGCGGGGAAGGCAGTTTACGCAAGGCTATACAGAAAAAAGGGCCACGTATTATCGTGTTTGCCGTGTCAGGCACGATTGCACTCAAAGAGCCACTGGATATCAACAATGGCGATGTGACCATTTCCGGGCAGTCAGCTCCGGGCGATGGTATCTGCATCAGCAACTACCCGGTGAGCGTTAAAGCTGACAACGTAATCCTGCGTTACCTGCGTTTCCGTTTGGGCGACGTGACCGAGCAGCAGGAAGACGCTTTGAGCGGGAACAAAGGCCGCAGCAACATCATCATCGATCACTGCTCTATGAGCTGGGCCACCGACGAGTGCGCTTCTTTTTACCGGAACAAGAACTTTACGCTGCAGTGGAGCATCATCTCCGAAAGCCTCAACAGGTCGGTACATGCCAAAGGCGACCATGGTTACGGCGGCATCTGGGGAGGAGAGGGCGCCAGCTTTCACCACAACCTGATCGCCAACCACAGTAGCCGCACCCCCCGTTTCTCCGGCTCCAAATCTACTCCGAACAGCCCGGATGAACTGGTGGATTTCCGAAACAATGTCATCTTCAACTGGGTGCACAACAGTTCCTACGGTGGAGAGAAAGGCCGCTATAATATGGTGAACAATTATTACAAGGCAGGTCCTGCGACAGCTTCATCCAAAACCGATCGCATTGTAAACCCATCGCAGCCATACGGCAAATTCTATGTAGCGGGCAATCACGTGGAAGGCCATCCGGCCATCACCCAGGATAATTGGGCGGGTGGTGTGCAGGCCGATCATATAGATTCTGTGAAGACGGTTAATCCTTTTGAGGTGGCAGCCATCAAAGAACAAACGGCTGCCCAGGCCTACGAACTGGTGCTGGCCCATGCCGGAGCCAGCCATAAGCGAGACGCCGTGGATGCCCGCGTGGTAGCCGACGTGCGCTCCGGCAAACCAACCAGCGGCAAAAAGAAGAACGGCATCATTGACTCGCAGCAGGATGTGGGCGGCTGGCCGGAGCTGAAGTCGGCGCCTGCACCCGAAGACAAGGACCAGGACGGTATGCCGGATGCCTGGGAGCGGCAGCACAATCTGGACCCGACGAATCCCGCGGATGCGGCCGGCTATACCCTGGACAAGCAGTACACCAATGTCGAGGTATACCTGAACAGCTTAGTGAAACCAGCAACTGAACTATAGTACATGAAATACCTTCTGACCATACTGTTTACTTTTAGCCTTTTGGCTCTGCAAGCACAGCACAAAAAACTGGTGGTAGCGCAGGACGGCAGCGGTGACTACAGCAGTGTGCAGGAGGCAATCGATGCTATACCTGCCTTCCAGCTTGGAGGCGTGGAAGTTTTTGTGAAGAATGGCACCTACCGGGAAAAGGTGGTGATCCCTTCCTGGAAAACCGACATCACCCTGATCGGAGAGGACAAGCATAAGACGATCATTTCCTGGGACGACTACTCGGGCAAAGGCGACATCAATACTTTTACGTCCTATACCGTGCTGGTGCAGGGCAATGGCTTCAGAGCCGAGAACATTACTTTTGAGAACACTGCCGGACCGGTAGGCCAAGCCGTGGCGCTGCACGTGGAGGCCGACCGGGCGGTGTTTCAAAACTGCCGCATCATCGGAGACCAGGACACGCTCTACGTTGGGGTAAGCGGCAGCCGGCAGTACTTCGTAGATTGCTACATCGAGGGTACGACTGACTTCATTTTCGGACCGGCTACTTCGGTGTTTGAGCGCTGCACCATCCAGTGCAAAAAGAACTCCTACATCACAGCGGCCTCCACACCCGAAGGACAGTCCTTTGGTTTTGTGTTCCTTAACTGCACCGTAACTGCGGCCGACGAAAAGCTGCAGGTATATCTGGGCAGACCCTGGCGACCTTATGCCCAGACGGTTTTCCTGAACACGCAGCTCGGGAAACATATTCGTCCGGCAGGCTGGCACAACTGGAACAAACCGGAGGCGGAGCAGACAGCTTTTTATGCCGAATACAATTCCTTTGGCCCCGGCGCTATACCTGCGCAACGGGTAAAATGGTCCAGGCAATTGACGCCGAATGATGCGAAACGCTATACGCCTGAAACGATTCTGGCCGGAAAAGACAATTGGAAACCTGAGCTGAAAGCAACAAGCGCTGCAGGTACGAAATAATCTGAACGAACAAGGAGGCTGAAAAGCCTACGCAATAAACAAGCTTATGAAACTGATACGCTACACAGTGGCCGCACTGATACTCCTGACCACCGCCTGCAAAACAGGTGAGCCGGTACAACAGACCCAGGCCGTGACACAGGAAGAAGCCAAACCCTGGTCGGTGCAGATGGCCGACTCCGAGATGAAGCGCAGTCCGGAAGGCTGGATGATTGATTTTCAGCCGAAGCCGAAGTGGGACTATACCCAAGGGCTGTTTGCCAGCGCGCTGGAGCGGGTATGGAAGCACACCGGCGACGAGAAGTACTTTACCTACATCAAGACCTTCGCCGACACCATGATCACGGCGGACGGCACCATCCGCACTTATAAGAAGCTGGATTATAACATCGACCGCGTGAACCCGGGCAAGTTCCTGATCAAGCTTTACGAAGAGACGGGCGACGAAAGGTATAAGATCGCATTTGACAACCTGCGCGACCAGATGCGTACGCACCCGCGCACCAGCGAAGGCGGCTTCTGGCACAAGAAGGTATACCCGCACCAGATGTGGCTCGACGGACTGTACATGGCTTCACCTTTCCTGGCGCAGTATGCGGCCAAGTACAACGAGCCCGCCCTGTTCGACGACGTAGCCAATCAGATCCACCTGATCGACAAGTATACCTGGAATCCGGAGAAAGGACTCTACCACCACGGTTGGGACGAGAGTCGCGAGCAGCAGTGGGCCGACCCGCAGACAGGCCGCTCGCCGGAGGTATGGGGCCGTGCCATGGGCTGGTTTGCCATGTCGCTGGTCGATGTGCTGGACTACTTCCCAAAGGACCATCCGAAGCGCGCCGAAATACTGCAGATTACCCAAAAGTTAGCCAAAGCCATAGTGCGTTACCAGGATCCGAAAACCGGTCTCTGGTGGCAGGTGGTGGACCAGGGCGGTCGTGAAGGCAATTACCTGGAATCATCTGCTTCGAGCATGTTCACTTACTTTCTGGTGAAGGCCAGCAAGAAAGGCTACCTGGACCAAAGCTACATGCAGGCGGCTACCAGAGGCTACCAGGGTATTCTGGATAACTTCATCCGACAGGATGCAGACGGCGGCATCAGCATCACGGAGGTATGTGCCGTAGCCGGTCTGGGTGGCAAACCTTACCGAGAAGGCACCTACGAGTACTACATCTCCGAACCAAAACGCGACAACGATCCCAAAGCGGTCGGTCCGTTCATCATGGCCTCTATTGAATTCGAAGAACTGAAAAACGCGGCTGCCGCCAAATAAACCTGATCACGACAATGACGCACAAGCTATACCTGTTACTGATTCCTTTCTTGTTATCTTTTGCTTTTGCAGAAGGGCAGGGGCATGATTTTGTGGTGGCGCAGGACGGCAGCGGTGATTTTAAAACAGTACAGGAGGCCATCAATGCCGTGCCGGATTTCCGCAAAAACACCACGACCATCTACATCAAAAAGGGGGTGTACAAAGAGAAGCTGGTACTGCCTACTTCCAAAACCATGGTGAAACTGGTGGGGGAGGATGTGCAGCACACCATTCTGACTTACGACGATTACGCCTCCAAAAAGAACCGCTTCGGCGAAGAGATGGGCACGACCGGCTCTACCAGCTTCTTTATTTTCGGAGATGATTTCTCAGCCGAGAACATCACCTTTGAGAACTCCGCCGGTCCGGTAGGGCAGGCGGTAGCGGTACGCATCAACGGCGACCGGGTGATGTTTACTAACTGTCGCTTTCTGGGCAATCAGGATACACTCTACCCGCACGGCGAGAAAAGCCGCCAGTATTACAAGAACTGTTACATCGAAGGCACGACCGATTTTATTTTTGGCTGGTCCACGGCTGTGTTTGAGAACTGTGAGATCTACAGCAAAAAAGGCGGCAGCTACGTAACGGCCGCTTCTACACTGGAAGGCGCACCTTACGGCTTTGTTTTCCTGAACTGCCGTCTCACCGGCAACGCTCCGAAAGGCTCTTACTACCTGGGCCGTCCCTGGAGACCGCATGCCAAGACGGTGTTCATCAATAGTTACCTAGGTCCGCACATCAAGCCCGAAGGCTGGCACAACTGGAACAAACCGGAGGCCGAGCAGACGACATTCTACGCAGAATATAAATCCAAAGGACCGGGTGCCAGGGCTGGCAAGCGGGTAGATTGGTCGCATCAGCTCAGCAAGAAACAACTCGATGACTATACCTTAGAGAAGATATTCGACGGATGGATACCGGGAGAGAAATTCGGTACAGCCAGTAAATAGATCTTTACATCATTGAAACACGATTGCCATGACTCAGAAACCTGTACTTTACGCTGCCGTTTGTTTTTCATTTCTGCTCAGTTCCTGCTCAGGGCTGGCGCAGCAGGACAATACAAACGCAACAGCAGAAACGATACAATCAACACCAGCCCCTGTTTCAGAGGTATGGGTGGCTGATTTGGGCGATGGCCGATATAAGAATCCGATCCTGCACGCCGACTACTCCGACCCGGATGTAGTGCAGGTGGGCGAAGACTATTACATGACCTCCTCCAGCTTCAATGCTATACCTGGTCTGCAGATCCTGCATTCCAGGGACCTGGTAAACTGGAGCATTATCGGCTACGCACTTGATCGTAACACGCCTTATGATCACTTCTCCAAGCCACAGCACGGAAACGGGGTATGGGCACCTGCCATCCGCCACCACGACGGTGAGTTCTACATCTATTGGGGCGATCCGGATTTCGGCATCTACATGGTGAAGACCAAGGATCCTGCCGGACAATGGGAGAAGCCGGTGCTGGTAAAGGAAGGCAAAGGCCTGATCGATCCTTGTCCGCTTTGGGATGAAGACGGCAAGGCCTACCTGGTGCATGGCTGGGCCGGTAGCCGGGCAGGTATAAAGAGTATCCTCACACTAAACAAAATGAACCCGGATGGCACCAGTGTACTGGACGAAGGCGTGATGGTTTTTGACGGACACGATGCGCACCCAACCGTGGAAGGTCCGAAGTTCTACAAGCGCAACGGCTATTACTACATTTTCGCACCGGCAGGAGGCGTGTCCACAGGCTGGCAGCTGGTACTCCGTTCGAAAAATGTGTATGGCCCTTACGAAGAGAAGATCGTGATGGACCAGGGCAGCACACCGATCAACGGTCCGCACCAGGGTGCCTGGGTAGAGACTACAACAGGCGAAGATTGGTTCATCCACTTTCAGGATATCGAAGCCTATGGCCGTGTGGTGCACCTCAACCCGGTGAAGTGGGTGAACGACTGGCCGGTGATCGGAGAAGATAAAGATGGTGATGGCAAAGGGGAACCGGTACTGACTTACCAGAAACCAAACGTCGGCAAGGTATACCCGATAGCCACTCCGCTGGAGTCAGACGAGTTTGACGGACATGCCCTGGGGCTGCAGTGGCAGTGGCATGCCAACCCGAAAGCCACCTGGGCTTTTGCAACCGGCACAAAAGGGCATTTACGCCTGTTCACCGATCAGTTGCCGGAGGATTTTAAAAACTACTGGGATGTGCCAAACCTCTTGCTGCAGAAGTTCCCGGCAGAGACCTTTACGGCCACCACTAAACTTAAATTTACAGCCAACCCCAAGCTGCAGGACGAGCGCACCGGCCTGATCGTGATGGGCGAGAACTACGCTTATGTATCGCTGGTGAGCAAGCCCGATGGCCTATCCCTGACTTACAACACCGCCACCAAAGCCGATAAAGGCACACCGGAGAAAGAAGAGGTGTTGGGTAAGTTGAACGGCAACGAGGTATACTTCCGGGTGAGCGTGAGCAAAGACGCCGCCTGCCAGTTCAGCTACAGCGAGGACGGCACGACTTTCAAATCGGTAGGTGCTCCCTTCACAGCCGTGCCGGGCCGCTGGATAGGCGCTAAAGTAGGCTTGTTCGCCACCCGCCCCGGCAAAACCAACGACTCCGGTTACGCTGATGTAGACTGGTTCCGCATCACCCCCAACCCGACTAAAATTTCTGTAAGAGACTAAAGCTGAAGATATGATTACGAAGAGATTCTTGAAACACCGCTTGTTCCTGCTGGCAGGTATAGCCGGCGCACTGCAGTTCGGCTGTCAGCAACAGCCAGCCGCTACAGCCACAGCCAACACAACTGCCCCTGTGGCAGCGGCAGCAGCAACCAGCACTGCCAACTACGATTGGGTATACGAAGGCATCGAGTTTGATATGCCACGTGTGCAGGAGCCGACTTTTGGCAACTACAGCGTCAGCATTACCGATTTTGGAGCTGTAAGCGACGGGCTGACAAAAAACACAGCTGCCTTTGAGAAAGCCATTGCCGACGTGGCGGCCAAAGGAGGCGGCAAAGTGATCGTGCCGCGCGGCATGTGGCTTACCGGTCCGATCGTGCTTAAGAGCAACATCAATCTGCACGTAGAGGAGGGCGCACTGGTGCTCTTCAGCAAAGACTTCGATGATTATCCGCTTGTGAAGACCAGCTTTGAGGGGCTGAATACTTACCGCTGCCAATCACCTATTTCAGGAAACAACCTGGAGAACGTAGCCATTACGGGCAAGGGTGTGATTGACGGCAATGGCGACGCCTGGCGTCCGGTGAAGAAAGGCAAGATGACGGACTCACAGTGGAAGACGCTGTTGAAATCAGGTGGCGTGTTGAGCGATGATGGTAAGGTGTGGTACCCTTCTGAGAGCTCGAAACGCGGCGATACGAAAGACAACTTCAACGTGCCGATCCACTTCACGAAGAAGGAGCAGTTTGAGCCGGTAAAGGATTTTATGCGCCCGGTGCTGTTGAGCATCGTGAACAGCAAAAAAGTAATGCTGGACGGCCCGACCTTCCAGAACTCTCCGGCCTGGAACCTGCACCCGCTGATGTGCGAGGACGTGACCATCCGCAACCTGACTGTGCGCAACCCCTGGTACTCCCAGAACGGCGATGGCCTGGACCTGGAGTCCTGCAAAAATGCGGTGGTATATAACAACACCTTCGACGTAGGCGACGATGCGATCTGCTTCAAATCCGGCAAAGACAAAGACGGACGTGACCGCGGCATGCCAACTGAGAACGTGATCGTGAAGAATAATGTGGTATACCATGGCCATGGCGGCTTTGTGGTAGGCAGCGAAATGTCGGGTGGCGTGAAGAACGTGCACGTGTCCAACTGCACCTTCATCGGCACCGACATCGGACTTCGCTTCAAAAGCACACGCGGACGTGGCGGCGTGGTGGAGAACATCTGGATCTCCAACATCGACATGATCAACATCCCGACACAGGCCATCAGCTTCAACCTGTTCTATGGCGGCAACTCTCCGGTGTTGGATGATGACCAGAAAGCTGGCACCGAGGCACGCGACGAAAAGCTGGTTCCGGTAACTGAAGAAACGCCTGCTTTCCGCAACATCTACATGAAAAACATCAACGTGGCTGGCGCTGACCAGGCACTGGCGCTACAGGGTTTGCCAGAGATGAACCTGCAGAACGTGAACATCGAGAATGCCGTGCTAAAAGCAAAGAAAGGTATAACGGCGGTAGACTCTGACGGCATTGTGCTCAAGAACGTGAAAGTGGAAACAGAACAAGGCCCGGCCCTGACCATCTACAACAGCAAAAACATCGATATTACCGGCTTTAGCTACAACGAGGGCAAAGAGCCAGTGGTAAAGGTGCTGGGACCGAAAACGGAGAAGGTACGACTGGAGAAAAAAGACTTTAGCAACGCCGACAAGCAGGTTTCGAAAGGCAAAGACCTGACCGGCACGGCGCTCAACATCGAGTAGTAAGAACTTTCATTTGAAACACTAAGCATGGTCACTTTAGGGCCATGCTTTTTTATCATTTCACACCAGTATTTTTTACCTGAAACAACTTAACTATGCAGAAGCTAGCTTTCGGACTTGCCGCAATAGCACTGAGCCTCGTGCTGGTGGCTTTTGTGCCTTTCAAGAAAAAAACTGTCACGGTATACCTGATCGGCGACTCCACAGTGGCTGACTATACCGGCGACTATGATGATAAAGATTATATGACTACCCGCTACCCTGTGGCTGGGTGGGGGCAGGTGTTTCAACCCTTCATGCAACCTGACAGCCTGCGCAAGATCAGGCACCTGATCAAAGCTGATAGCGTAATAGTGGCCGATAAAGCCAGGGGAGGGCGCAGCACACGCACCTTTTTTGAGGAGGGCCGTTGGGCGGAAGTATACCGCTCGCTGCAGAAAAACGACCTGGTGCTGATGCAGTTCGGCCACAACGATGCCGCCGAGAACAAGCCGGAACGCTATACCAACGTGACCGCCTACAAAGAGTACCTGCGCCTGTTCGTGCACCAGACCCGCGAAAGGGGCGCTATACCTATCTTGCTGACGCCCGTGAACCGCAACTACCCCTGGAAGGACGGCAAACTGAGCAACGTGCACGGTGACTACCCGCAAGCCGTAAAGGATGTAGCCAAAGAGCTGAACGTGCAGCTGATCGACCTGACCCAGCTTTCCATTGATGCTTTCACTGCCAAAGGTCAGGACTACGTAACCGACAACTATTTCATGAACCTGCCAGCCGGCAAATATGCCGCCTACCCGGATGGCCTGAAGGATAACACGCACTTCCAGCCGGAGGGGGCGACTGCAGTTGCGCAACTGGTTTTCAAAGGTATGCAGAACCTGAAGGCGGGTACAGCGGTTGGGCGGAAGTAAAGTTTATGATGAGAATATTCAGCTTATACCTGATCATCTTCTTCACAGCATGCTGGTTACCTGTTCAGGGCCAAAACCAGACGTCTGATGTAGGCAACTTTTACCCGGTACTGCGCGAGCATGCAGATCAGCAAAATAGCAGCCTCTCATTCCTGAACACCAAACACCGCAATACAGAAAAGTGGCGCAAAGAGGCCAAGGGGAAACTGCAGGAACTGCTGGCCTATAACCCAGCGCCCGTGCCTTTGCAGAGTGAGGTCCTCAGCACGACCAAACGCGATGGCTATACCCAATATCTCGTGCGCTACAGCGTGAATGCGCATCAAAAAACCGAAGCCTTCCTGCTTATACCTGACAACCTGACCACGCCGGCGCCTGCTGTCATCGCCCTGCACGACCACGGCGGCTTTTACTTTTTTGGAAAGGAAAAGCATAGCCTGACCAATGACCAGCCAGAGGTACTCAAGGAATACATCCAGAACCTGTACGAAGGCAGAACCTATGCCGACGAGCTGGCCAAAAGGGGCTTTATCGTGTTATCGCCGGACGCACCCTACTTCGGCTCTCAGAAGCTGGGCCCGGAGCAGGTGAGTGAGAACCTCACCAAGAACTACCGCAATCAGCTGACCGGTGACCAGAACGCTGATATCGTCGCCTATAACAAGTTCGCCAACGGACACGAGGCGGCTATTAACAAAACGGTGCTGGCAGCGGGTACTACCTGGCTGGGCATGATCGTGCAGAGCGACAGGGTAGCGATTGACTATTTACTGTCGCGGCCCGAAGTGGATCCAAACAGGATCGGCTGTATCGGACTTTCACTGGGCGGACTGCGCAGCACGTATCTTTTCGGACTTGATGCCCGGGTGAAGACAGGTATAGTGGCCGCTTTTTCCACTACCTTCGGGCATATGCTGCGCAACCACACCCGCCATACCTGGATGATGTACGTGCCCCGTCAAAACCTATACCTGGATCTGCCGGACGTGGCTTCGCTCAATGCACCGCGGCCACTCCTGGTTATGAACTGCAGGCAGGACAAACTTTTCAATCCGGCAGGTATGGAAGCGGCTGAGCATAAACTGGCGGCTATCTACAATAAAATGAAAGCGTCTGATAAATTTAAGACGAATTATTACGATGTGCCCCACTCCATGACCATCGCCATGCAGGAAGATGCCTTTGCCTGGCTGGAGAAGTGGCTGAAATAATTAGAGATTACTGATATGAAATTAGAACACTTTGCCCTGAACGTAGAAGATCCCGTTGCCATGGCAGCCTGGTATGTGGGGCATTTGGGAATGCAGGTAGTGCGGCAAATGGAGCAGGCACCTTTTACCACCTTTATAGCCGATGATAGCGGCCGGATCATGGTAGAGGTATACCTGAACCCTGCAGACGAAGTACCGCCTTACCGCGACATGAACCCGCTGCTGGTGCACCTGGCCTTTGTGTCAGATAATCCGACTGCCGATAAGGAGCGCTTAGTAGCTGCAGGAGCAAGTCTGGTAACAGAGCAGCACCTGGAGGATGGTTCACATCTGGTGATGCTGCGCGACCCTTGGGGCCTGGCTCTGCAGCTTTGTAAAAGAGGTGTTCCCATGCTGGCTGAGATAGAGAGAGCGGAGGCAAGGGTATAGGCAAACAGGCTCAGTAGAGTGCAGCTGTTTTTGAATCTAGCGTAAGAATCAATGCAGCGCATCACCTGAATAGTTGGCCTGTTTTTAGTGAGATAGATGTAAAACAACAGAGAGAGTTCATATGAAGATATTCTTATTACTAGCGACTACTTTGCTGATGTCTTTATTTCCTGCCCAGCAGCAGAAGCCCATCAAGGTATACCTGATCGGCGACTCCACCATCTCCATCAAGGAAACGAAAGCCTATCCGGAGACAGGTTGGGGAATGCCCTTCGTATATTTCTTCGACTCGAGTGTGACAGTAGACAACCGTGCCAAAAACGGCCGCAGCACCCGCACTTTTATTGAGGAGGGGCTTTGGCAACCCGTGTCAGATCAGTTGCAGGCCGGTGACTATGTGTTTATCCAGTTCGGCCACAATGATGAGGTCGAAACCAAGAAGAGCTATACACCAAAGGATCAGTACCGGGCCAATCTGAATCGCTTTATCACGGAGGCGCAAAAGAAAAAAGCTATACCTGTGCTGCTCACACCAGCTGCCCGCCGTCAGTTTGACGAGGCAGGCAAAATAGTGGGAACGCATGAGGAGTATGCAACCATTGTACGGGACGTGGCCAGCCAGCGGAAAGTAGCCCTGATTGACCTGGACCGAAAAAGCCAGGACCTGCTACAGCAATTCGGTGTGGAAGGCTCGAAGCATCTGTTCCTGCACCTGGAGCCGGGAGCGCACCCCAACTACCCGGACGGCAAAGAAGATAACACCCACTTTAACGAGTACGGTGCCCGCCTGATGGCGCAGCTGGTGCTGGCCGAAATCAAAGCCCAGAAGCTGAGCCTGGCTGAAAGGTTGGTGAAGAAGTAAAGACAACCAGCAGGTATAACCCTAAAAAGAAAGCCGGCTCCTCCAATGAAGAGCCGGCTTTCACCCATTTAACAAACGCAACAACAATCTAAAACAATCTATTAAGCTGGCGTATTACAGCGATACGCCACGTTTCCAAGGTATAAAGTCATCCTGCCCCAGCACTTGAGCTTTGGACTGGATGTTGCCGCTGGCGACTTCAATAATGTAGTCCAGCATTGCCTCGCCCATCTCTTCGATAGTCTTCTCACCAGCGATCACCGGGCCTGTGTCCACATCAATAATATCTGGCATACGCTGGGCCAGCTTGGTGTTGGACGACACTTTGATAACCGGCGCAATCGGGTTGCCGGTTGGGGTGCCGAGACCTGTTGTGAAAAGGATGATATTGGCGCCTGAACCGGCCATGGCGGTCGTGCTTTCCACGTCGTTGCCTGGTGTGCAGAGCAGGTTCAAACCCGGACGGGTAGCATATTCGCCATAGTCCAGCACATCTACTACAGGGGAGGTGCCGCCTTTCTTGGCCGCACCTGCCGACTTGATAGCATCTGTGATCAGGCCGTCCTTGATATTGCCCGGACTTGGATTCATGTCGAAGCCGGAGCCTACCGCTTCTGCTGCACGGGCATAAGCTCGCATCAGGTGCACAAAGCGGTCGGCGGTCTCTTCGTTCACGCAGCGGTTGATGAGTTCCTGCTCCACCCCGCACAGCTCCGGAAACTCCGACAGCATAGACTTGCCGCCCAGTGCTACCACCAGGTCCGACACGTGGCCCACGGCTGGGTTGGCCGAAATGCCGGAGAACCCATCAGAACCTCCACACTCCAGCCCGATCACCAGCTTGCTTAGCGGTGCAGGCTGCCGTTTCTGTTTATTGGCTTCTACCAATCCCAGGAACGTGCGTCGGATGGCCAGCGTCAGCAACTCCTGCTCTGTGCCCTCTTTTTGCTGCTCCAGTATGATAAGTGGCTTTGAGAAATTCTGGTTCAGCGCCTTGATGCGCTCTTCAAGAATAGGCACCTGCGCATTCTGGCAGCCCAGACTCAAAATAGTGGCACCCGCCACATTGGGGTTGTGAATGTAGCCAGCCAAAAGTGCGCACAGCATATCCGAGTCCTGGCGAATGCCGCCGCAGCCGCCCTCGTGTGTCAGAAACTTAATGCCGTCGATATTTTCAAAAATGCGTTGCTGTCCCTTAGATGTGGCCGAGTTGAGTGGCAACTGGGCAATTTCCTCTGTCTTGCCCGCCTGGTAGAGCTCCACCATCTGCTGCACATAGCTCTTGTACAGGTCCTGTTGGCCAAAGCCCAGGTTCTCCATAAAAGCCTGCTTGATGGTTTCCACATTGCGGTTTTCGCAGAATACCAGCGGGATCACCAGCCAGTAATTACCTGTGCCCACCTGTCCGTCTTCGCGGTGATAGCCCAGGAAAGTCTTGTCCACCCACTTCGACACGTCAGGTGCCTGCCAGCCAATGGTCTTCGTCTTGCCCGTAAAACCTGCTACCTGGTGCTTCACATTACCGGTGGTCAGGATGCCGCCGGCAGGTATAGCCTCCACGGCCTTGCCTACCAGAGAGCCATACATGATGATTTCCTGCCCCGGGTTAAGCGGCTGTTCGGCAAACTTATGCTTGGCAGGAATGTTCGCCACAATTCCGATTTGTCTGCCATTGAATTCTACCACATCACCTGCCTGCAAGTCAGTCAAGGCGACCAGCACATTATCTTCCGGGTGAATCTTTAAAGTATTATTTGCCATGTTTCTAAAATGCTCTTTTGTGCAATCGATTGCGCACTAAAACAAGTATACAGAAGTTTTTTGTAAAATGAAAAATTTTAAGGCAGAAGTTTCGCTGAAAATTGAGAGTAGGTGTTTCGTCTTCACAAATGGATGTTCCTTTTCCAGGAGCAGGAAGCTAAAGCCACTGCGCAGGCATCTTTATGTCATTTCGACCTGGGGTAGGGGCCACTACTGTTCGGAACCTGCTGACTAAGCGTTCCTGCACGAGCAAAGCTGATTTTACAGTAGAAGAAAGTGCCCCTTGAGGGGACCGTAGGGGTGTAGATGACCTGGCCTGTGCCATGTAGGTGCTATATCGGGGGAAGCTGCTCAACTGGACACCCCTGTTGAGCTGCGCTCGCAAGTTTCGAACTCCCGTTCTCACTTGTCCTCAAGGGGACAGTCCTAGTTTACTCAAACAGGCTTTATGGACTTGGTAGAGGCTGGTTGACAGGTTTCGAACAGTAGTGGGTAGGGGCCTCTACTCGGGAGAAATCTGTATCACTTATGCAGACATCAATTATTTCGAGTTACCCTTATTTGCTCTCTAAATGCGCTATTTCCCGATTGCTCCTGCAGCATATATATACTGCTCACAAGTACTAAATTGAACGTCTTACAAAACCCGAACTTCACAGAGAGGAAACCTTTTTAAAATAACTGATGTATATACATTTAAAGTCTATACATTTATTGTAGATTTGTAGCAGAAAAACATTTTAACCTAAATAATAAGATAAGATTATGGCAAACGTAAGATGGTCAGCAGACCCAATGCACAGCGAAGTACAGTTTAAAGTAAAGCACCTGATGATCACGACTGTGACAGGTTATTTTGAAAAATTCACGGTGGAGGCCGAGAGCGAAGACGAGAACTTTAACGGTGCCAGCAACATTGTGTTCACTGCCGATGTGAACTCGATCAGCACCAACAATGAGCAGCGTGACACGCACCTGAAGTCAGCTGATTTCTTTGATGCGGATAATCATGGCGAAGTACGCTTTGTAGGTACACGCTACGAGAACGTGGGCGGAAACGACTACAAATTGCACGGTGACCTGACCATCCGCAACACGACGAAGCCTGTGACAGTGGATGTAGAGTTTGGCGGTACGGTAGTAGACCCATACGGCCAGCACAAGGCAGGCTTTACCGTGACAGGTAAGATCAGCCGCAAAGAGTTCGGCCTGACCTGGAACGCTGTAACTGAAGCCGGTAGCGTAGTCGTGAGCGACGAGATCAAGCTGCAGGCTGAAGTGCAGTTGGTAAAGCAGGCTTAAGTTTTTTGTCAATCAGAACACACCCGTGACAAGAGCTGAGTGTGACAAGCGTAGTTCAAAGAGATCTGCCAGGCAAATAAGCCTTAGGTTTCTTACAGCTTCGTAAACTCAATCGGTTCTCGCATCACGAGTGTTCTGAAAAGACAAATACCACTGGCTTCGCGTATACCTTTTAACAGCTAAATTTTATTATCATGGAAGACAGAATCTTAGGACTTCACCATATCACAGCCATTGCTGATTCAGCAAAAAGCAACCTGGACTTTTATACCAAAGTGCTGGGGCTGAGGCTGCTCAAAAAGACGGTTAACTTCGACGACCCCGGCACCTATCACCTCTATTATGGCAATGAGGCGGGCAGTCCGGGAACCATCCTGACCTTCTTCCCTTATGCAGGTGCCCGTCGTGGCAAGGCTGGTACAGGTATGGCCACGCACATTGGCTACGCCGTGCCCGAAGGCAGCTTTGATTTCTGGATGAAACGCTTTGAGGAACACGGGGTCAGCTATGGTCGCCCATCTGAGAAATTCGGGGAGCAGTACCTGCCTTTTCAGGACCCGGACGGACTGTTGCTGGAACTGGTAATTCCGAAGAATACTGACAACCGCAAGCCCTGGGAAACCGACGAGGTGAATGCCGAAGTAGCAACCAAAGGTTTCCACAGCGTGACGCTGACATTGGATAAGGCCGAAAAGACGGCAGCGATCCTCACCGATATCTTTGGCTATACCTTGCAGGAACAGACTGGTAGCAGCTACAGGTATAGCACCGACGCGGTAGAAGGCGCCAGCATCATCGACATTGTGGAAAATCCGAATATCGGGCGTGGCGAAGGCGGTGCGGGTACGAACCATCACATCGCTTTCCGGGTGAAAGACGAGGAGGTGCTGATGCGATTCCGTGAAAAAGTGGCCGGCAAAGGCTTCAATATTACTGAGAAAATAGACCGCAACTACTTCTACTCGCTCTACTTCCGTGAACCGGGCGGCGTGCTATTCGAGATCGCGACCGACAACCCAGGTTTTGCGATAGACGAGCCGGTGGAGGAACTGGGCCAGAAACTCTTGCTGCCGCCGCAGTACGAACCGCACAGAGCCAAAATTGAAGCTGTTCTGCCTAGTCTGGACTAAGGCTAACATTTAAAACTGAACGAAAGGTATAGCATGTACACACATGAAAAGCAAGTACGTACGCAAGGCAAACCCTTGACGGAAACGGGCAAGGCGCTGATCCTGATCCATGGGAGAGGGGCCACAGCGGCAAGTATACTGCCGCTGGCACAGGAGCTGGGAGCTGATGATTTCACGTTGTTCGCACCGCAGGCTACCAACAACACCTGGTATCCTTACAGCTTCATGGCGCCGGCCGATCAGAACCAGCCTGCATTGGACTCGGCCCTGGAACTGATCAACGAAACCGTGCAGAGTATAAAGGCGCAAGGTATAGCCAGTAAAGACATTTACCTGCTCGGCTTCTCGCAGGGCGCCTGCCTTACGGCGGAGTACGCAACCCGGCACGCACAGCGCTTCGGTGGTCTGCTGATCTTCACGGGCGGGCTCATCGGTCAGGAATTGAACACGCGTAACTACAAAGGGGATTTCGAAGGTACACCGGTGTTCATTTCTACAGGAGACCCGGATCCGCATGTGCCGGTAAGCAGAGTAGATGAAACCGTGAAGCAAATGGAAGGGATGGGCGCGAAAGTAACCCGCAAGGTATACCCGGGCCGACCACACACCATCTTGCAGGAAGAGCTGGAGCTAGCCAGAAAGATACTGGCTTCTAAAGGATAGTTTAATTGTTTAGCTGTAAACGAGAGAGCCGGAGGCGTCAGCTTCCGGCTCTCTCGTTTTATAAGGTGTATTAATTCTGACTCTCGTAACCAAAGTCCTTAAACGTCTTAGCGATGTTCTCATCACTGGCTTTGCTCTTGTTCTTCCAGCCGGCGTCCAACTCCAGGGCGACCATGCCTTTCAGATTCATCACCGCGACAAAATCATCCACATCTTTGAGAAAATCCGGCCTGCGGCGGGATGACTTGAGGGCATACTTACGGGCGAAGACATCGCCTTTGGTCTGCAATTCGTTGCGCTTCTCGATGATGTAATTCAGGCGCTCTACCAGGTCTTTGGTGGAGCGGCCGATCACCTCCGTCGCTTCCAGCGTACCGATGGTCATGACAGTCGTGCCGCCGATGGTGGTGATCTTTTTGCTGGTGGCCGGTTCGTCTATGATGACAGGGGCCACACCAGTTACAGCACCCATGGAGGCGTTAGCCAGGGAGCGCCCTTTCTTACCTTTGCGGGCGCGGTTATACTTCTTCTTCAGGTCTTTTTCAGTCTCTTTGAGCTGCTCCATCAGGTCCCAGGCACGCACCAGGGCAGCACGATATTCGTTGTATAGCTTCTGATCTTTTTCACCCTCGTTTACGGCATTGATGATGGTGATCGACACGGTGCGCTCGTCGCGCTTATTGGATTTGTCCAGCACAAAAAAGGTCATCTCAAAAGCAACAGAGTCGAGCGGATCGCGCACGAAGTCGTAGCCCGGGCGCCAGATGAACTCGTACTGCGAGGGCGTGTTCTTCACGAGGGCAGTAGCCGGAACCTTAGGGTCAGTTGAAATAAAGCTGAAAGAAGCAATATCGGCCTCCCCGTTCGGATCATAAATCTGGAACTTGATGTTCAGGGTGGCATCTTCCTTATACACAAAGCGCTTTTGCGACGGGATCATTTGTAGGGTAGGGGGCAGGTCCTGCTGCGTTACCTCCACTTTGAAAGAACCACGGGTACGGGCCTTGGCTGGCTGATCCTCCACATAGAATTCTACTTTGATCGGGTTGTTGCGCAGGCGGTTGAACTGCGTGAGCGAAGGTTTCCAGGTAAACTCTCCTTGCGCCGACAGTTTAGCTCCCTCGGGCATGCCATCTGCAATGGCCACAAACACAATCGGGTCCTCGTCCTCATCCTGCACTGCCGCTGACTCAATGGTATAAGTATTCTGGGTATTGTAGCGCACATAGAGTGGTTTCAGTTCGCCCACCACGGGCGGGCGGTTCACGTGCTCCACCTTAAAATCCACGACCTGGCTGGTACTTTCGTCTTTCTCGTTGCGGGCTTCAAAGATCACCTGCAACACACGGCCTCCGCTCAGGCGGTCCACAAAATCGTAGCTGGGCGTCCAGGAGAAATAGCCGGTTGAGTCGAAGATCATGCCGTCTACCTTGCCTTGCTTGATGCTATACCTGAAATCGGTGCCCGTGCCACCGCTGGCCTGCACATCAAATTCGAGCTTTTGTCCTTCTTTAAGCACGTTCCAGCCGGGCTCAGTCGGGAACTGTAGCTTAATAGCCGATGACCTGGAAGATTTGCCGGAGGGTGCGTCCTGGGCAATTGCTTGGCTGACAAGTAGTATCAGTAGAGAAAAAAGAAGTAGACTCTTTTTCATATAAGGTGAATTGTGCAATAAGGTGCGTAGAGAATGTTTAAACTTTTATTCGGCCCTTGAGAGCGGGCAGGAGCAAGGCTTCAGAATGGTACTAAAGCCGCATAGCAGCGCAGCGCGTCCTGAGGTAGCGAATGGTGGCCTCCGCTGCAAAGTGGGTGCTATATGTAAGAAGAAGTTTGAACATGCTCTTTTAGAAGCCTCTAAGTTAACAAAGACTTCTGCGTTTATCAAAGCAGGCTCTGTCCTAAAATTTTACGCTGCCTTGTTCTGAATACTGATAGGGAAAAATAGCATACATGATTGTACTATACCAGGTGTTAAGATGTGCGGTGTAAGTCCGCATCCTGATGAAGTGTATCCTCAGAGTTTGTATCTTTAGGAGCTTATTATCATCAGCCATGCTAAACACCTGAAAGTTTTTTACGTTTGAAGTCAGGCCTGTAAAGCTGATGTGCGGTACCGGCACACTGGTTCGCCGATCAATCTAAAAGTTCCCCTATGCTCAAGCTCAGACATCTGCTATACCTGTTGCCCCTGGTCCTGGGCTGGCTGGTAGTAGGCTGCTCTTCACCCTCAAAACAGGCTATACCTGATGCAACTGCTTCGAGTATAGAAACCAATCAGCTGTTCAACGACAACTGGGACTTTGTGCGGGATCTCGACACCAGCAATTTCGTGAAAAGGCTACCGGAATTTGCTTCCGGGCAAACCAGTTGGGAGCGTGTGACGTTGCCGCATACGGCACGCATTGAGCCTATCCACAAAACTGAACAGCAGTGGCAGGGGACGGCGCTATACCGCAAGATTTTCCGCCTGCCCGACAGCGACAAAGGCCGGCATGTTGCCCTGCATTTTGAGGCAGCCATGCAGGTGGCCGATGTATACCTGAACGGCAAGCATTTGCAGCGCCACCTGGGCGGTTACCTGCCTTTCTATGTCGATATCAGTGAGCATGTGCGATTCGGGGAGGAGAACATCCTGCTGGTACGTGTCAACAACGAAGACAATTCGGATTTCCCGCCCGGTAAGCCGCTGGCCGACCTCGACTTCAACTACTACAGCGGGCTTAACCGTAACGTATACCTGGTAACGAAAGACAAACTGCACATATCGGACGCTGTGGCAGCTAACCGCGTGGCAGGCGGCGGTGTGTTGCTGCATTACAAAAACGTGAGCACCGGTCAGGCCACCCTGCACGTGCAGACCGAGGTAAAAAACGACTATGCAGAGAGCCGCAGCGCCCTGATCAGACTGCAGCTCACGGATGCCAATGGCAACACTGTTGGTAAAGCGATTGGGAATGCTGCAGAGGTAGCAGCAGGGCAGTACGGCACTTTCCGGCAGCAGATCAGCATCCAAAATCCGCAGCTCTGGTCACCCGACAATCCCTACCTCTATACCTTGACGGTGGAGCTGCAGCAGGACGGAAAAGTATTGGAACAAACGCAGCTTAAAACCGGCATCCGGACTTTCCGGTTTGCCAAAGAGGGTTTTTACCTGAACGGCGAAAAGCTATACCTGCGCGGCACCAACCGGCACCAGGAATATCCTTGGCTTGGCTATGCCCTCTCTGATAATGCGAATTACCGTGATGCCTACAAGATAAAAGAAGCTGGTTTTAACTTTGTGCGCCTGTCGCACTACCCGCAGTCGCCGGCTTTTATGCGGGCCTGCGACGAACTGGGCCTGCTCGTGATGGATGCTATACCTGGCTGGCAGTTTTTCGGGAACAAGGAATTTCAGGACAATGCCATACAGGATGTGCGCGACATGGTGCGCCGCGACCGTAACCATACCTCGGTGGTGCTCTGGGAAGCTTCGCTCAACGAGTCAGGTATGACGAAGGAGTTTATGCAGCGGGCACACGATGCGGTGCACGAGGAATTGCCTTTTGAGGAGGTCTATACCTGCGGCTGGCTCGACGAAGTATATGATGTATTTATACCTGCCCGCCAGCACGGCAAAGCACCCGACTACTGGAACAAGTACGCGAAGGACAAGCCTATCTTCATTGCCGAATACGGCGACTGGGAGTACTACGCCCAGAACGCCGGTTTCAATCAAAAAGAGTTTAAGAATCTGAAAGAAGAGGAGCGCACCTCCCGGCAGTTGCGCGGCTTTGGGCAAAAGCGACTGTTGCAGCAGGCCCTCAACTACCAGGAGGCACACAACAGCAACCTGCAGGGCCCGGCCGTGGGCGACGCTAACTGGCTGATGTTCGACTACAAGCGCGGCTATGCCGACGATATCGAATCCTCCGGCATCATGGACATCGTGCGCCTGCCCAAGTTCGCGTACTACTTCTACCAAAGCCAGGCCGGACCTGATCTTAGCAAAGAAGCTGTCTTCCACAAGCCGATGGTGTTCATCGCCAATTACTGGACCGATCCTGACCTGAAAACTGTGCGGATATTCAGCAATTGCGAGGAAGTGGAGCTGCAACTCAACGGCAAAACCATCGCCCGTCAGCAGCCCGACCAGGACGCCAACACCACCCATCTGCCCCATCCGCCGTTTACATTTGAAGTACCCAAATACGAAGCTGGCAAGCTCACCGCAATTGGCTACATTGGAAACAAAAAAGTGGCAGAGCACACCCGGCAAACAGCCGGCAAGGCTGCCAAATTGCAGATCCACGCCGACTACAGTGGCAAGCCCCTGCAAGCGGGCGCTAACGATGTGGTGTTCGTCTACGCCAGCATCACCGACGCCGATGGTGTGGTCGTGTCAGATGCAACGAACCAGGTGGCTTTCACTCTGGAGGGCGATGCTGAAATAGTAGGCGAAGCCACCATAGCCGCCGAAGCAGGTATAGCGACTATCTTAGTGAAAGCTGGTAAGCAGGGAGGAAGTATAAAAGTGCAGGCGCAGAGCCAGGGTTTGGAAGCGGAGAGCTATACCTTGAAAACAGAGAAGAAATGATGCTAAACGAAATAAAACAAGCCTTTCAAACCCGTTACGGTGGGGATCCAATTATTGTCCGCTCACCCGGCCGGGTGAACCTCATTGGTGAGCATACCGACTACAATGAGGGATTTGTGCTGCCGGCCGCTATTAACAAAGAGATTTATTTTGCCGTGGCGCCTAACCAGAGTCACACCTTCCGGGTATACGCCTACGACCTGCAGCAGGAGGCGGAGTTTGATCTGCGGCAGGTGCAGCGAACTGAGCTGAGTTGGGCCAATTACCTGCTCGGCGTGATTGCGCAGCTGCAGCAAGCCGGCTATGAGGTGAAAGGATTCGACCTGGTGTATGGTGGCAACATCCCGATCGGGGCAGGACTTTCGTCTTCTGCAGCCGTGGAGTGTGGGCTGGCTTTCGCCCTGAATCACATCTTCGACTACGGTATACCTAAGTTTGAGCTGGTGAAGATGGCGCAGATGGCGGAGCATACCTATGCCGGGGTGCGCTGCGGCATCATGGACCAGTTTGCCAGCATGTATGGCCGTCAGCAGCATGCCGTCAAGCTCGACTGCCGCTCCCTGGAGTTTGACTACTACCCGCTGGATATGGCCGATTACCGCATCGTGCTCTGTGATACGCAGGTAAAACACAGCCTGGCATCTTCGGAGTATAACACCCGTCGACAGGAGTGTGAAGCAGGTGTGGCTCTCATGCAGCGTCATTACCCAGAGGTTGAAAGTCTGCGCGATGTCACAGTGGCCATGCTGGAGCAGCACCAGGAAGAATTCAGCCCGGTGGTGTACAGACGCTGTACCTTTGTGGTGCACGAAAACAAGCGGGTAGAAGAAGCCTGCCTGGCACTGGAACAAGGCGATCTGCATGCCTTTGGAGAAAAAATGTACGCTTCGCACCGGGGCCTGCAGCACGACTACGAAGTAAGCTGCACGGAGCTGGATTTTCTGGTAGACCAAGCCCATGGCCTGGATGAAGTGCTGGGTGCCCGCATGATGGGCGGCGGCTTCGGCGGCTGCACTGTCAACCTCGTGAAGCTCGATGGATTGGACAAGTTTATAGCTGAAATGGAAACAGCCTACAAACTGCAGTTCGGCATTCAGCTTAAAACCTACGTAGCCGAGCTGGTCGACGGCAGCAGTCTGGCAGAAACGGGTGACTTATAATTAACTGCCCCTAACCTTAAACCACAAACACCATGGCTACTTTTGATCTGGCAGAACATCCACACCGCAGGTATAATCCGCTCACCGGTGAGTGGGTGCTGGTATCGCCGCACAGGTCCAAGCGTCCGTGGCAGGGGCAGCAGGAGGAGCAGGCTTGCGATACCCGCCCCGAATACGACCCTACCTGCTACCTGTGCCCTGCCAATACCCGCGCCAACGGCGAGCAGAATCCTGCTTATACTTCTACCTATGTATTCGACAACGACTTCGGAGCTTTGCAGGCCGATGTGCCTGAAGGTGCTTATGTAGTGGGCAACCTGATCCGGGCTGAGCGTGAGCGGGGCATCTGCCGCGTTATCTGTTTCTCACCACGCCACGACCTTACCCTGGCCCAGATGGAAGTAACCGACATCCGCAAGGTGGTGGACCTCTGGCAAAAGGAGTACGCCGAGCTGGGCAGTCTGGGCTTTATCAACTATGTGCAGATCTTTGAGAACAAAGGCAGTATCATGGGCTGCAGCAATCCGCACCCACACGGACAGATCTGGGCGCAGAGCACAGTGCCGGTAGAGCCAGCCAAGGAAACCGTGCAACAGACCCAATACTTTGAGCAGCATAGCCGTAGTCTTCTAAGCGGCTATCTGCAACTGGAGCTGGAGCAAGGAGAACGCATCGTAGTGCAGAACGAGCACTTTGTGGCGCTGGTGCCGTTCTGGGCAGTCTGGCCTTTCGAAACCATTATCATCAGCAAGCGCCATTTTCAGCACATCGGGCAGATGGACGAAGCCGAAAAAGACGGCTTCAGTCAGATCATCCAATCGCTCACGGCCACCTACGACCGGGTGTTTGGCGTGTCTTTCCCTTACTCTTCGGGCATCCACCAAAGTCCTACTGACGGACAGGTATACCCGGGCTGGCACTTTCACATGCATTTTTACCCGCCGCTGTTGCGCTCTGCTACTGTCAAAAAGTTCATGGTAGGCTACGAGATGATGGGAAATCCGCAGCGCGACATCACCTCGGAAGCTGCTGCCAAACTGCTGCGGAGCCTCGTGAATACTGCCTGAAAGGCAGACACTGGGAGCCGGTCAAAAATAACTGCTTCTGTCTGTACTATTTATTAAATCTAATATTCTATATTAGCTATTCTAAATCACCATGCAATGAACTTTTCTACACTGGATTTTGCCATTTTCATTGGCTACTGTGTGCTCATTATAGCGGTCGGCATTTGGGTGTCCCGCGAAAAGAAAGGCCACATCAAAAACTCAACTGACTACTTTCTGGCCAGTAAGTCCCTGCCCTGGTGGGCGATCGGGGCTTCGCTCATTGCCTCCAACATCTCAGCCGAGCAGTTCATTGGTATGTCCGGCTCCGGTTTTGCCATTGGCTTAGGTATAGCCAGTTACGAGTTTATGGCGGCGGCTACGCTTATCATTGTAGCCAAGTTTTTCCTCCCGATCTACATCAAAGAAGGCATCTTCACCATGCCCCAGTTCCTGAAACTACGCTACGACGACCGCATCCGCACCAGTCTGGCTATTTTCTGGATCATGCTTTACATTTTCGTGAACCTGACCACGGTGCTATACCTGTCGGCCCTGGCGCTGAGCGTAGTGTTCGGCGTGAGCACGATGTGGGCCATCATTGGGCTGGCTGTGGTGGCAGTTTCCTACTCCATCTATGGTGGTCTGAAAGCGGTAGCCTGGACCGACGTGATCCAGGTGGTGTTCCTGATTATGGGTGGCTTGGTAACGACTTTCCTGGCACTCGATGCTGTGAGCGGGGGCGAAGGCCCGATGCGCGGCATGGCCATGCTGTTTGAGCAGGCGCCGGAGAAGTTTGATATGATCCTGTCGGAGGAGAACCCCTTCTATAAAGACTTACCGGGTATGACGGTGCTGTTTGGTGGTATGTGGATTGCGAACATCAGCTACTGGGGCTTTAACCAGTACATTGTACAGCGTGCCCTGGCAGCCAAAAGCCTGAAAGAAGTGCAGTGGGGGCTGGTGTTCGCTGCCTTCCTGAAGCTGCTTATTCCGCTGGTAGTGGTAATTCCAGGTATAGCGGCCTTTGCACTCAATGCCGAAATCAGCCGCTACGACGAGGCCTATCCATGGCTGCTAAGCAACCTGGTGCCGACCGGTCTGAAAGGGCTGGCCTTTGCTGCCCTGATGGCGGCAGCCCTTTCTTCGCTCAGCTCCATGATGAACTCCACGGCCACAATCTTTACCATGGATATCTACAAAGCCCATCTCAAGCCAGATGCCAACGAGAAGCAGCTGGTAGTGATCGGACGACTGGTGAGTTTGACGGCTATTATCATAGCGGTGCTGGTCGCAGAGCCATTGCTGGGAGGGGAGGAGCAGATCTTCCAATTTATTCAGAAATACACCGGCTATGTGAGCCCGGGTATAGTAGTACTGTTCGTATTTGGCCTGTTCTGGAAAAAGGCAACCTCCAATGCAGCGCTTGCCACGGCCATCGCTTCGGTGCCTTTCAGTATCATCATAGATCAGCTGTTCCCGACCATGCCTTTCCTGGATCAGATGGGACTGGTGTTCCTGCTGCTGTCTACGCTTATGATTGTGTACTCACTCTATGAGAACAAGTCACGCGGCATCGTGCCAGCCAATCCGATTCAGTACGAGAGGTCGCTGTTCCGAACAGATATGATCTTCAATGTAGCTTCCTTTGCCATCGTGTTGACTCTGGCTGCTATTTACATCATCTTCTGGTAAACTAATTCCAGACAAGCATTTTGCGGGGGCAGGTATAGCTAGGCTATACCTGCCCTTTGCTTTTGTGGATTATCAATTTGCTAACCACATGATGGTTTTGATGCATGTTTTTGCGGATTTAATAAAATAATCAGCATAAAATTTGGTATATAGAAATAAAAATGAGTTAATTAGTGAAGGAAAAAGCAGGAATAGCGAAAGAGCTTGCAGAAAGCCGCGCATTTTGCTTCTCGCCAGGCCTTAAGAACAGGCCAGACTACCAGAGTAATTGAGCTACTATGTATACTTCCTTTAAAGTAAAAGTGCTGGTAAACAGCGCACTAGCCGTAGTGCTGGCGGCTACATCCTGCAAAGCGCCACAGCAGAGCGAGACCACGCCAGTTGCGCAAAGCGCTGCTGCAGCAGCAGCTCCTGAAGCCACACAGGCTCCGATCGTGACGGGTGCTGACCAAACCGAGGCCTACCTGCCCTACCTCAAGGGCAAGCGCGTCGGGATGGTGGTGAACCCTACTTCTATTATAGGCGATAAGCTGAGTGTAGACAGTTTGCATGCGCTCGGGGTGAACATCGTGAAAGTGTTCGGGCCAGAGCATGGCTTCAGAGGCGATGCCAGTGCTGGTGTAAAGGTGGAGGACAGCGTAGATCCGAAGACAGGTATACCGGTGGTGTCGCTGTACGGTAAGCGCAACAAACCTACGAAAGAAGACTTGGCCGATGTAGACCTGATGATCTTCGATATACAGGATGTAGGTACCCGTTTCTATACCTATACCATTACGTTGCACCGTGTGATGGAGGCCTGCGCCGAAAACGGAGTAGAGCTGATGGTGCTGGACAGACCCAATCCAAATGGCTTCCTGGTGGACGGCCCGATTCTGGAACCCGAGAATAAGTCAGGCATCGGTATACACCCTATACCTATTGCACATGGTCTGACGGTGGGCGAGTTTGCTCAGATGATAAACGGTGAAAAGTGGCTGGCAAATGGCGTGCAGTGCAAGCTCAATGTCGTGAAGGTGAAAAACTACGACCACGACATGCCCTATGCCTTACCTGTGTGGCCTTCCCCCAATCTGAACACACAGCAGTCCATTCTGCTATACCCATCTACCTGCCTCTTTGAGGGCACGATTTTCAACCACGGCCGCGGTACGATGTTCCCTTTCACAGTGCTCGGGCATCCGGTCATGAAGGACAAGTACTCCTTTAGCTATACCCCAACAGGTATAAAGGGGATGGCCGAGACGCCTTTGCACCAGGACAAGGTCTGTTATGGGCTGGACCTGCGCAATTACGATGTCAACACTTTCCGGGAGACCGGCAGAATTAATCTGAGTTGGATGATCGAGCTTTACCAGGCTTATCCGGATAAAGAGCGTTTCTTCGATTACACGCAGAGCAATCAGATCGGGAACATTGATAAGCTCGCGGGGACCAAAAAGTTTAAAGAGCAGATCATAGCGGGTGTCTCGGAAGAGGAGATCCGGCGGAGCTGGGAGCCAGGGCTGAGCCAGTACAAGGAGATGCGCAAAAAGTATCTGCTGTACCCGTGATGTTAGATGCGTGCCGGATTGAAAAATTTCTGGACGCTATTGGTGATGCTGGTGGCCTGATCGAAGACATGTGTAATGTGTTATGAGTTAACAGGTTGCTGAAATCAGTCTTGATAACACAGTTTGTAGCTTCATGTTGCGAATGTTTTGTTGGTGGCAGACTTGCCGAAATTTGCGTGTTTGCATTGGGTGCCTGACTAGCTGTATCAGTGGAGGTGCTGGTTTAAAAGCTAATTAAGCATGTTTTTGTTTCGCAACCAGCATGTTTAGATTTATTGTTAAAATATATATTAAATAAATCTAATTTTATATGCATGAATTTGCGTTTTTGTGTATAGCATGATGTTGCTGCTTTTTTCTTTTTTAGTTAAAATCATTGCAATAACCTGTGCGCTGTATTCCTTTTTTAGTAGCTTTAATGTGAGTTTAATATATACTGACATACAGGAACATTAATGTAGCTGGCTAAATTGTATTTTGCAGATATGAATTGCTGTGATGCTTAGCCGGAGAGTTGGAGAGAGTTTATTCTATGTTTTACCTATAACCTACAATCAATCTACCCACAATAATCTTAACCAATAGCCACGTAGTTATGATGAAAAAATTACAATGTTACCTATGGGGGATATGTTTCCTCCTGTTTCACTTTACAGCCAATGCCCAGAGCACGACTGTAACCGGCACGGTAACTGCCGCCTCCGACAATACCCCGCTGCCTGGTGTGACGGTAGCCGTTAAAGGTCAGCCGCGTGGTACCAATACCGACACGGATGGCAAGTTCTCCATTTCGGTAGCACCTTCCGATGTGCTGGTTTTCAGCTTTATCGGTATGAAACCTGCTGAGAGACCTGTGGGTACCAACACGGTGATCAACGTTGCACTGCAAGCGAATGCCGAAAGCCTCAGCGAAGTAGTAGTAACAGCTCTCGGTATCAAGCAGGAAAAGAAAGCGCTTGGTTACGCCGTAACAGAGGTTAAAGGTGCTACCATTGCCCAGACACAGCGCGAAAACTTCGTGAACGGCCTTGCCGGTCGTGTGGCGGGTGTGGAAGTAAACGCTTCTTCTGGTCTGCCAGGTTCTTCTTCTTCTATTGTGATCCGTGGTATCAGTTCCCTGAGCGGTAGCAACCAGCCGTTGTTCGTAGTAGACGGTTTGCCTATCAGCAACAACACCACTTCTACAGGTGTGTTCGCCTCTTCTATCGGAGCCGGTTCACGCTCTTTCGAGAACAGAGGTGTTGACTTTACTAACCGTGCGGCCGACATCAACCCTGAGGATATCGAAAGCATCACGGTACTGAAAGGCCCTGAAGCGGCCGCTCTTTATGGTATTGAGGCTGCATCTGGTGCGATCGTAATTACGACCAAGCGTGGTCAGGCTGGCAAAGCCCGCATCAACTACAGCAACAGCTTCCGTATGGACCGTATCGTGCGCTACCCTGAGATCCAGCAGAAGTATGACAGAGGTATAAACGGTTATACAGTTGAGCAAGGTGAGAGTATCGGATTTTTCGGTGCGCCTTATGCATCTGAAGTGCAGTTCTATGACAACGTGAAGAACTTCTTTCAGGACGCTTTCACACAGAAGCACAACCTGGCCTTCACTGGCGGCAACGAAGCTGCGCAGTACCGCATCTCCGGTTCTTTCACAGATGCACAGGGCTTTATTCCGAATACAGGACTAGAGCGTATTACACTTTCATCAGCTATCACTGCGAAACTGAGCAAATATCTGTCAACAGATTTAACTTTCGACTATACTCGCTCTGATAACGACCAGGCTTTCAGAGGTGCCGGTGGTCCATTGCTTCAGTTGCTACGTTGGCCATCTACTGACGACGCCAGCAACTACCTGACTCCGAGTGGAGGCAGAAGAGATTATGCTCCATTCGCAACAGCTGTTGAAAACCCATACTTCAACGTAAACAAGAACATCTTCAACTCCCTGACAGACCGTTACAGGCTAAATGCCAGCTTAACTGCTGACGTGACAGATTGGATGAAACTTGTTGGTCAGGCAGGTGTTGATTATTACACTGAGAAAAACACGATCGTGCGTCACCCAGAATCGAATGCAGGACGTTCTTTCGGTGGTATATTTGACCAAGCGGTAGTTACAAACCGTAACCTGACATTCCAATACTATGCTCAGTTCACAGCACCTACGTTGTTCAATGACAAGCTGCGTACTGACCTGAAACTGGGTAGCACAGTATACGACTGGAACACTTTCAGTGCAGCCGCTACCGGAGAGCAGTTCATGGCTCCGGATCTGTACTCGATCAACAACACAGCCCTCACAACACAGCGTGCTTACAATAACCTGACGCAGCGTCGTTTGGTAGGTGCTTGGGGTAGCTTCAACGCAAGCTACAACGACATCATCTACCTGACGTTGACTGGTCGTAATGACTGGAGCTCTACGCTCCCTGTGCAGAACAACTCTTTCTTCTACCCATCAGCTGCCTTGAGCTTTGTGTTCACTGAGCTGGAGCCATTCCAGGGTATTAAAAATGTTCTTTCTTTTGGTAAGTTGCGAGGTTCTATCGCTCAGGTAGGTAAAGATGCAAGACCATACAGCCTGCGTCCATTCTATGAATCAGCTCAGACTACGGGTGGTGGTTTCCGCTATGGCTTCACAGGCCCAAGCCTGAACCTGCGTCCGGAGATGACGACTTCTTACGAATTCGGTACAGAGTTGAAGTTCTTCAACGACCGCTTCGGTATCGACGCGACGTACTTTAAGAAGAAATCAGTTGACCAGATCGTGCAGAACCTGCGCCTGAGCTATGCAACTGGTTTCGTACTGATGACCTTCAACGCCGGTGAGATGGAGAACTCAGGTATAGAGCTTCAGTTGAACGGTACGCCGGTACAGAACAGCAACTTCACATGGGACGTGTTGTTGAACTACACGAAGAACAACAGTAAGCTGACGAAGCTGCCTGGCGACGTGCAGGAGTTCTACAACTCTGACACCTGGCTGTATGGCAACGTGCGTGTAGGTTCCCGTTTGGATGGTCCGCTTACAACCTTTACTGGTTATGACTACCAGCGCAACGACAACGGTGATGTATTGATCAATCCATCTACTGGTTTGCCGTTATTGAACACGAGCGAGTGGGTAGTTGTAGGTGATCGTAACCCAGACTTCAATATTGGTCTGACAAACACCTTCACTTACAAGAACCTGTCGTTGAACTTCCTGCTTGACATTCGCAAAGGTGGTGACGTGTACAATGCAACAGAGCATTACCTGACAGTAACAGGTTTGAGTAAACGCACTTTAGATCGTGAGACGCCGCGTATCGTGACAGGTGTTCTCAGAGATGGTTTGGAAAACACTGCCAACCCAACGCAGAACAACATTCCGATAGACCTTCACAGAAACTCTGATTACTGGGCTTCTATTTACCCGCACCAGAATTTCGTCGAAAAGGATGTGAACTGGGTACGTATGCGTGACGTGACACTGAACTACCGCATGCCGACCAGCATTATGCAGCGCGTTAAGTTCATGGAAGACCTGAACGTGTTTGTAACTGGTACAGACCTGTTCCTGATCACAAATTACTCTGGTCTGGATCCGGTTGCAAACGGTAACTCTGCTGCAGTAGGTGGTGCCGGTGGTTCCGGCCTTGACTATGGTAACTTCCCGTTGCCAAGAGGAATTAACTTTGGAATTAGAGCAGGATTTTAATTAAGATGAAAATGAGAAAGATAATTTTTGCTTCTCTTATAGCGGCCAGCGTGTTTTCGGCATCTGGCTGTAAAGATTACCTAGACGTAAATACAAACCCGAACGGTCCGGATGCTTTGCTGCAGCCGGAGCTGTTCCTGCCGCAGATACAGTCTGAAATGGCGGTAGCCGTGCAGTGGGATGGTCGTTTTGCAGGACAGTATGTGCAGAACTGGGCATCAACTGTAACAAACAATGCTGTTGATCAGCACGGTAACCCACTATCAGATACTTATGCACAGCTCTGGAGAGCCGTGTATTGGAGCATGGGTTATAACCTTTCGGATATGATCGAGAGTGGCGAGCGCAGCAAGAAGTACGATTTTGTAGGAGTTGGACATGTCATGCGCGCTTACGGATGGCAAAACCTAACTGATTACCATGGTCCTGTGATCATGACAGAGGCTTTTGACCCAGACAAGCGTGTATTCAACTATGATGAGCAGGATGTTGTGTATCCTGAAATTAAGCGCCTGTTGGAAGAAGGTATCAAAAACCTGGAGCGTACAGATGGACTTGATGCTGCCAGCTCAGGTTTAGCTAAGAGTGATTTGATTTATGCAGGCAATCGTGAGCAGTGGAAGCGGTTTGCCTATGGAATGTTGGCTATCAACGCACACCGCCTGACAAACAAGCCTTCTTATGACCCAAACAAGGTTATTGAATATGTAGATCAGGCACTTGCCAGCAATGCCGACAATGCTTTGATTCGCTTTGAAGGAACTGTTAGTGCAAACACAAGCTTCTTTGGTCCGCTTCGGAACAACATAGCTTCCAATCGTCAGACAAAATATATCGTTGGATTATTGGATGGTACTAACTCTGAGTTGACCGATAGTGGTTTGCAGGGTGCAGACCCAATATTTGAAGGCCAGCACTTGAAGGACCCGCGCATTACAGCAATGTTAGCTCCTTCTCCGGATGGAGAGTACAGAGGAATTACTCCTACTTTGGGTTTGTCTGAGTTCCCTAATGCAACCGACCCGCGCATACCTAAAAACCTGTGGAATGCTACAGGAGTTTCTACTGTGCCAACGGGTCCTCAGATCTATTTCTTCGCAAATGCAGCTAGATTTCCGCTGATGACCTATTCGCAGCTGCAGTTCATTAAGGCTGAAGCCGCCTGGATTGCTGGTAAGAAGGACATTGCCCTCCAAGCATATAGAAATGGTGTGATTGCACATATCGATTTTGCCCGTACTTATGCTCCGGATCCTGCTGTTTATGATGAGCGTAAGGAAGCATATTTGGCCAGTGAGGTTATGATGCCAACAACATCTGCCGGTCTTACTCTTTCTAAGATTATGTTGCAGAAGTATATCGCAACCTGGGGTTGGGGCTTCTTGGAAACATGGTCTGATATGAGAAGATATCACTACAACCAGGACGAAGAAGTTTATACTGATTTTGTATTGCCTAACACACTGAACGTAGCGAATATGGGCAAGCCTGCCTACAGAGCTCGTCCGAGATACAATTCAGATTATATGTGGAACCAAGAAGCGCTTCGTGCAATGGGTGGCTTTGAGGAGGACTACCATACATATGAAACTTGGTTCAGCAAACGTCAATAATTAGATTGAAACGTTATGAGAAAGATTTTAAATAGAGCAATGTTATTTATAGGAGCGAGCCTGATGCTAGCTGCCTGTGAGAAAAATGAAATACCTGAAGTAGCGAAGCCGGTAGGAGAGGGAACTTATGTTAAGTTCTTCTTTCACGCTCAGGATGCCCCTCGATCTAACTTTTATTTGGACAACAATAAAGTTACTGGGGTTGCGCCTACTACAGCAGGACAGGTTTTAGGAAATGCTTACGCTTCTGTATACCCAAGTAATGCTTATGCTTTACTGCCTGCAGGTTCATATTCCATGAGTGTAATCGATACTGTTACGACAGGAAAAGGAACAGCAGATGTTCTAGCTAGCACTTCTGTAGACTTGGCTAACAATAAGTTCTACTCTGCTTATTTAGTTGGTACAAAGCCTAACTTTGACACCTTCGTGATTGAAGATGTACTGCCACCAGCTGACAACACCAAAATTTGGTGGAGGTTTGTAAATACCATGGCTAACATCCCTTTTGCAGTAGACGCCTATGCCGTGCGTGCGGCAATTCCAGCAACAGATAACTACCCTGCTGAACCTATGGAAATAGTTGAGATAGGTAAGAATATCGATTTCAAGGGTTATAGCCAATATGTAGAATTGAAGAGAGGTGTTTATACTTTCAAGGTGTATCCATCGGGCACTGAGTACGATCCGTCTACTACACCAGCATTCATTCAAAACTCAGTAACATTGGCAAGTTTAGGGCGTGTATATTCGACCCAGATCAGAGGTACTTACGCCGAGAAGCCTGCAACCAGCAACATTGATTACTGGAGAGAGAGATAAGGTGGTAAACCCGGGGCAGCGCTGGCCCCGGGTTATTTCCCGCCTTGCCCTTCTGCATATGGCAAGCCGGTTTTAAACCTGGCTTGCATCCTAGTACAAATAGTGATAGATTAGCTTACGAATAGTTTTATCAACATGAAAGAGCCCCTCCTTTACTAAACCTATTGGAGGGCTTTTTTTTAGCCACCCTATACCCAAAGGAACAATGATTAGAAACTTTACACTTTTAGCCGTCCTGCTGCTCAGTTCAGTCAGCCTTTTTGCACAGGGAACAAAGAACCCTCCCAAACGCGAGTTCAGAGGTGTCTGGATCGCTACCGTACAAAACATCGACTGGCCTTCCAAACCAAAGCAGGGCGTAGACTCCCAACAGCAGATGCAGGAGCTGGTCGACATCTTCGATGCCCATCAAAAGACAGGTATCAATGCTGTGATGCTGCAGGTGCGTCCCTCAGCCGACGCTTTCTATGCCAAAGGCCGGGAGCAGTGGAGTATGTTTCTGACCGGCAAGCAAGGCACGCTGCCCGAGCCATTTTACGATCCGCTGGAGTTCGCCATCGAAGAAGCCCACAAGCGCGGCATGGAACTGCATGCCTGGATCAACCCATACCGTGCCTCCACCAGCCTGGTCGATTCGCTGGTGAGCAGCGAGCACATTTCCCGCATTCAGCCGGACTGGTTCTTTACCTACGGCGATAAAAAGTACTTTAACCCCGGCATACCTGAGGTGCGCCACTACCTCGTGGATGTGATCATGGATGTGGTGCGCAACTACGACATCGACGGCATCCATTTCGACGACTACTTCTACCCATATCCAGGCAAAGCCGCACTGCCGGACTCGATCACTTACATGCTGCACGAGCAAGGCATAAAGAACATAGAAGACTGGCGCCGCAATAACGTGGACCAGCTGATCAAAGACCTGTCAGAAGCGATCAAGAAAGAGAAGAAGCATGTGAAATTCGGTATCAGCCCCTTTGGTATCTGGCGAAACAAGTCACAGGACCCGGAGGGTTCAGAAAGCAATGGCCTGTCAGGGTATAGCGCCCTTTATGCCGATGCCCGCAAGTGGGTGCAGGAAGGCTGGATCGACTACATCAATCCGCAATTATACTTTCCGTTTGGCTATACCCCGGCACCTTACGAAAAGCTACTGGACTGGTGGGCTGCCAACGCCAACGGTAAGCATGTGTACATAGGCCAGGGGGCCTACCGTGCCATGGAAGACCGAGAGGGCTGGCGCGACCGGCAGCAGTTGCCAAACCAGGTGCGCTACCTGCGTGAGAATCCAAGGGTGCAGGGCAGTGTATACTTCAGCTCCCGCTCCCTTACAAATAACCTGGCGGGCTTCCGCGATTCCCTACAGCACGACCTGTACCGCTATCCGGCCCTGCAGCCCATCATGCCCTGGTTAGGTATGGCCAAACCAAAGCAGCCTCTGGCGCTGCGCGAAGACAAGTTCTTGTTCGTTTTCCCGCGTCTTCGCAAGGCAATTATTAAATGGGATTACCCGGATCAGGAAGAGGATGTGTATGGCTTTGTGGTATACCGCTTCGACGAAAACGAGCCGATCAACCTGGAACATGCCCGTAATATTCGACGCATCCAATTCAACGATTACGAACTAAGCTTTCATGACGAGACAGCTGAGCGCGGGAAGACCTACAAATATGTGGTGACATCCATCGACAGGTTGAAAAATGAGAGCAAGCCTTCTAATGTTTACCTAAAGAAACTTCGCTAGACTTATGAAGAACAGGAAAAAGACCATACTGGCACTGGTGCTGACGACGATGATCGTGGCGGCCAACGCCATTGCATTTTCGAACAAAGCTGCTCCTGATTTTGAGGAGGCAGGTATGGCCGCCAAAGGTCCTGCCTGGATCCGTATCAACCAGTTAGGCTATACCCCTCAAGGTATAAAAGTAGCGGTGTGGGGAAGTAAGTCGAAAGGAAAGCTTCGCCGCTTTCAGCTGGTAGACGCTGCCACCGGTAAAGTGGTGTTCAAAGGAAAAGCTGGTCAGGCTTTTGGCGCTTACGGTCCTTTTGAAGAATCTTATCGTCTGAACTTTACCGAATTCAACAAGCCGGGCACTTACTACCTGCAGGCCGGAAATGCTAAGTCGCCGGAATTCCGGATCGACGCCGACGTGTACAAAGGCACGGCAGACTTTGCGCTGCGCTACATGCGCCAGCAGCGCAGCGGCTTCAACCCATACCTGCAAGACTCCTGCCATACCCAGGACGGCTACACCATGTATGGCCCGATGCCCGACAGCACGATCATCGACGTGTCGGGTGGCTGGCACGATGCCTCGGATTACCTGCAGTATGCCACCACTTCAGCCAATGCGACTTACCACCTGTTGGCTGCCTACCGAGATTTTCCGGGCGTGTTCACCGACAAGCATCAGGCCAACGGACTCGAAGGTACTAACGGTGTAGCCGACGTGCTCGACGAGGCAAAGTGGGGACTGGACTGGCTCCTGAAGATGCACCCGCGTGAAGACTGGCTTTTCAACCAACTCGCTGACGATCGCGACCACCAGGGATTCAGGCTGCCAACCGAAGATCCGGTTGATTACGGTATGGGCAAAGGGGGAGCGCGGCCTGTATACTTCGCCACTGGAGAACCACAGGGTCTTGGCAAGTATAAGAACCGGGCGACCGGCGTGGCCTCTATCGCAGGAAAGTTTACAAGCGCTTTTGGTTTGGCCGCACAGATCTACAACAGTAAAGACCAGGAGTTATCTGATTTATTTACTCAAAAAGCACAGTCGGCTTTCAAACTAGGTTTGGCGAAGCCGGGTGTTGCCCAGACCGCTCCTTGCCTGGCTCCTTATTTCTATGAAGAAGATAATTGGGTAGACGACATGCAACTGGGTGCTGCGGCACTTTACCAACTGACCGGCAAGCAAGAGTTCTTCAAGCAGGCTTATACCTACGGTCTGCAGGAAAAGGTGACGCCCTGGATGGGTGCCGATACAGCCCGTCACTACCAGTGGTATCCTTTCCATAACTTCGGTCACTTCGAGTTGGCCAAGAAATCAGATGAAAAGACAAAGGCTGAACTGATCGGTTTCTACAAAGAAGGTATAGAACGGGTACATGCTAAGGCAAAGAAAAATGCCTTTTACCGTGGGGTGCCGTTTATCTGGTGCTCCAACAACCTGACCACCTCTTTTGCTATTCAGAGCTTCCTGTACCGCCAGCTGACCGGTGACCAGACTTACGCAGAGCTGGAGCAGGCTAATTTTGACTGGTTGTTCGGTGTGAACCCTTGGGGAACAAGCATGGTATATGGTCTGCCAGCGCATGGCGACACCCCTACAGATCCGCATTCGGCATTCACGCACCTGCACAAGTTTCCGATTGACGGTGGCCTGGTGGATGGTCCGGTGTATGGCAGCATCTTCAACAACCTGAAAGGTATAAAGCTTTACAGCGAAGACCCTTATGCTGAGTTCCAGTCAAAGTTGGTGGTATACCACGACGACTTCGGTGACTACAGCACCAATGAGCCGACTATGGACGGTACCGCATCGCTGATCTACCTGCTGGCCTCCAAAGAGTATAGCTCACAGGAGGGGAGTCAGGTAAAAAAGTAATAATTGACAGCCACGGAGCGATCATCCGCGGCGATACAACTGCCCGGCAGATCGCGCTGATCTTTACCGGGGATGAGTATGCAGACGGAGGAGAGGTGATCAGTAAGGTGCTCAAGAAGCACCAGGCCAAAGCCTCCTTCTTTCTCACGGGGCGCTTTTACCGGAATCCTGCTTTTAGCTCCTTGATCCGGGATCTGAAAAAAGAGGGACATTACCTGGGAGCACACTCTGACGAGCATCTGCTTTACTGCGACTGGACAAAACGGGATAGTCTGCTGGTGACGCGGGAGCAGTTCAGCGAAGACCTGCGGAAGAATTACCAGCGCATGGAAGCCTTTGGTGTGAAAAAAAAAGACGCGCCTTACTATCTGCCGCCGTACGAATGGTACAACCGCAGCATCAGCAACTGGACAGCGGAGGAAGGTTTGCAACTGGTGAATTTTTCGCCCGGCACCCGCTCTGCCGCCGACTATACCTACCCCGAAATGGGAAACAGGTATGTGGATTCGGAGACGGTGCTGCAGTCGATTATGGCCTATGAGGCGAAAGACAGGAACGGCCTGAACGGCTTTATGCTACTCCTGCACATCGGCACTGACCCGAGGCGGACAGACAAATTTTACCACCGGCTGGACGAAATGCTCACCAGGCTGGAAAAGAAAGGCTACCAGTTTGTGAGGTTGGATGAGCTGCTGGAGCAATAAAAGTAGAGCGCTATACCTGCGCTTCAAAAAGATTTGAAACTGAATGAAAAAAATACTGATACTGATGTGCCTTCTTGCTGGCTTTGTGAGTTGTCAGCAACCTGCTGCCACCTCCGACACACCGCTGATACCGGAAGGTATAACCTACCTGTCGCGGGAGGAGTGGGGAGCCAAAGCACCCGTGCTGCCAATGCGGCCCCATAAACTAACGAGGCTGACCATCCATCATACCGGTGTGCCGCAGTTGTTTGACCGCAGCCTGGCTGACAAGCTGCGCAATCTGCAGAAGTTCTCGCAGGAAGACAGTCCCCTGGCGGACGGACGCATGAAACCAGCCTGGGCCGATGTACCTTATCACCTGTATGTGGATGTGCATGGGGCTGTAGGGGAGGCGCGGGATCTCAACTACGCCGGCGATTCCAACACCAGTTACGATCCGGCCGGTCATCTGCTGGTGGTGGTAGAGGGCAACTTTGAAAAAGAGGCAATCACGGAGGCGCAGCTGAAAACGCTCGAGAAACTGGTGCCGGCCCTGGCAAAGCGCTTTGGTATACCTGCCGACAGCCTGGGAGCACACAAGGATTTTGCTCAAACCACCTGCCCGGGCGCTGGCTTATATGCGGAGCTGCCACGATTCAGACAATTAATGAAAGGCAATTAGATGCCGGGTGCAGTGGCCGAACAACAGCCTGGCGCAAGCACAGGGATGTATTGGTTGATAAATGGAGGTTTTTTGCGTGTTTTTGCCGGTTTTAGAAAAAAACTTGCGAAATAGTTTGAACTTTACGAACAAGTGCTTAGTTTTATACAAAATAAAGGGACAGTATTCGTTTTGCTCGTGCGCTTTTGTGCGGTTTCTGCGCTAGTTTACCAAACAAAAGGCGGCATGAGCAGAATGGGTACAACTACTCGAAGTGCTGCCATCGGTCTTTTTGCTTCAAGAGGAAATAAACAGATGAATTTACGGAAGTACGCCGCTTTGTTAGCACTGTTTCTAATCGCCAGGCTTGGCTATAGTCAGTCTCTCCAATTCGCTTTTGTATCCGATACCCACATCGGCAATCCCACTGCCCAGGAAGACCTTGAGCGTACTATCGCTGACATCAATGCTGACCCCAATCTTGAGTTTGTAGTCATCACCGGCGATATCACCGAGTTTGGTTCGGATGAAGAACTGAAGCTGGCTAAACAGCTATTCAACACCCTCCAAAAGCCCTGGTACATTGTGCCTGGCAATCACGATACCAACTGGTCAGAGAGCGGCAGCAACAGCTTTCGGGTTGTTTTCGGGGCAGAGACCTTCGCATTTACCTACAAAGGTTACCTCTTTGCAGGCACTGGTTCAGGACCAAACATGCGCATGGGGCCGGGGCAGATTCCGCGCGAGAACATCGTGTGGCTGGACTCGGTGCTGACTCACATGCCCGATCCGGAAATGCCGGTTATTTTTCTCAACCACTACCCACAGGACTCTTCGCTGAATAACTGGTACGACGTAACAGACAAGCTGCGTTCCTACAACACCCAGCTGATCCTGCACGGCCACGGCCACAACAACCGCGAATACCGCTACGACGGTATACCTGCCGTGATGGGTCGCTCTAATCTGCGTGCAAAAGAAGAAGTGGGAGGGTATAACATTGTGACCTTCGCCGACGGAAAAGCCAGTTTTGAAATCCGGAAGCCAGGTATAGAAACATTGCCGAAATGGATTGAAGTGCCGCTGGTAAAGCATGATTTCGCCAACGACCCGACTAAGCACCACCGACCGTCATTTGCCGTAAATAAATTATACCCAAATGTGAAACTGGTTTGGGAATACCAGGACGATAGCGATGTCGGGGCGGGCACAGCTGTTTATAAAGATCTGGTCATTGCCACGAACACGACGGGCCAGGTATATGCATTAGATAGCAAAACCGGAAAGCGCAGGTGGACTTACGGCACCAATGGCAAAATCTACTCTACTCCGGCTGTGGCGAATGGCTTTGTGGTGGTAGGCTCCTCGGATGACCATATTTACTGCCTCTCTGCCGCTACAGGCAAATTGGTTTGGAAATTTAAAGCCAACAGGCCTGTGCTGGGTTCGCCGCTTATCGAGAAAGGCGTAGTCTACATAGGTGCTTCGGATGGGCATTTTCGTGCTCTTGATCTGAAGAAAGGCAAGCTGCTGTGGGATTTTGATCAGGTGAACAATTTTGTAGTGACCAAGCCACTGCTCTACCAGGGCAAGGTATATTTCGGTAGCTGGGGCAATGAGTTTTATGCCCTTGACGCCAAAACTGGTCAGCTGGCCTGGAAATGGAGCAACGGCTCCAGCAACCGGATGTTTTCACCGGCAGCCTGCTACCCGGTAGCTGCCAATGGCCGCATCTTTATTGTGGCCCCTGACCGCTTTATGACCTCTCTGGACGCTAACACAGGTGAAGTGCTGTGGCGTGAGCAAATGAAAGAAGGCCGCGTGCGTGAATCGATGGGGATTTCGAATGATGGTAAGCTGGTATACGTGAAGACCATGGACGGGAAGGTATACGGCGTTTCCACTTCCGCAAATGCCCTGCAGGTAGACTGGAAGTCGACGCTGCAGCTGCCTTACGAGCTGGCCCCTTCAGCTATAATCGAACACAACAATGTCGTACTGGTGCCTTCGCACTCAGGTCTGGTCAGTGCATTGGACCGCCAGAGTGGGGAAGTACTTTGGAAATACAAGAGTTCAAACAGTCTCATGAACCCAGTGATGCCGCTCGGCAAAAACAGAGTGGTCGTGAGCACAATGGATGGGAAGATCGCCTGCCTGGAGTATGTGCCTGCCAAGTAAGGTATAGGAACAGGTATAGCGATTGATTTAGAAGGAATTATTTAAAACACAACATGGAGATTACAACCGAGAAAGACTCGAACTATAACAACCTGGAAAAGATGTCGGTGAGGGAAGTGCTGGAGAACATCAACCGTGAAGACAAAAGCGTACCACTGGCCGTTGAAAAGGCAATTCCTCAAATAGAAAAACTGGCAGAAGTAGTAGCGGATCGCATGAAAAAAGGTGGTCGGTTATTCTACATAGGCGCCGGCACCAGCGGCCGTTTGGGCGTAGTGGATGCCTCTGAGTGCCCTCCGACCTTTGGTGTGCCATTCGACATGGTGGTAGGTCTGATTGCCGGTGGCGACACGGCCATCCGCAAAGCCGTTGAGTTTGCCGAAGACGACATGGAGCAGGCTTGGGAAGACCTGAAAGAATACGGCCTCGACGAGCACGATGTCATCGTAGGTATAGCCGCCTCAGGCACGACACCTTATGTGATCGGCGGTTTGCGCATGGCGAACGAGTATGGCTTGGCAACCGGTTGCATTGTATGCAACACCGGCAGTCCGGTAGCAGCTGAGGCTCAATATCCGGTAGAGGTTGTAGTTGGCCCTGAGTTTGTGACAGGCAGCACCCGCATGAAAGCCGGTACTGCCCAGAAACTGGTGCTCAACATGCTCAGCACCACCGTTATGATCCAACTGGGGCGCGTGCGTGGCAACAAAATGGTAGACATGCAGCTGACGAACCACAAACTCTATAACCGCGGCGTGCGCATGGTGATGGCGGAGACTGGTGCTGACGAAGCAACAGCGGCTGCATTGCTGGAGAAGCATGGCAGTGTGCGCAAGGCCGTAGCCAGTGTGCTGGTTTCGAAGTAGGATTTCTAACAATATAAGAGTCGTTTCGAACATGCTCGAGACGGGAGTCGAAGAGGCCGAGCGTAGCTCAGAGAAAACCGGAGTCTCTACTTCTTCAGTTTTCATGCTGCGTTCGAAACGATATATCTTTATCATAGCCCTTTAATAAAGCCTTAGTTCTCAAAGCAGCTAACATTGCCTACATTTCGGCAAAACTTAGTAACTTACAATCATGTGCGAAAGCATAAGTTACAGGCATCATCGCTTTTGACTTCTTTCGCTGATGACAAACTAATTACCTTATGTCTCCAATCGTTCTTTTGTCTTTCCTGATCGGCTATTTTGCGGTACTGATAGGTATATCCTACTTCACTTCGAAAGGATCATCAGACAACTCCAGTTTCTTTATCGCCAACCGCAACTCGAAGTGGTACTTCGTGGCCTTTGGTATGATCGGTACCGCTTTATCGGGTGTGACCTTTATCTCGGTGCCGGGGGCGGTGGTCAACAGTAGTTTCGGCTATTTCCAGTTTGTGCTTGGTAACACGGTCGGCTTTGTGCTGATCGCTTTTGTGCTCCTGCCGCTCTACTACCGCATGAACCTGATCTCCATTTATACCTATCTGGAGAAACGCTTCGGCTACTGGAGCTACAAATCGGGTGCGATGATCTTCCTGGTGTCGCGTACCATTGGTTCGGCTTTCCGTCTATACCTGGTGGCCATCGTGCTGCAGCGCTTTATTTTCGATGCCTGGAACGTACCGTTTGTGGCGACTGTGGCCATTTGCTTGATTCTGATCTGGCTCTATACCCACAAGGGCGGTCTTAAAACGATTGTAATTACAGATACCCTGCAGACACTCTTTATCGTGTCGTCGGTAATCTTCTCCATCATCTTTATCGCCAGCAGCCTCGACCTGAACGTGGTGCAGACCTTTGAGGCGGTGAAAAACAGCTCTTACTCCAAAATGTTTTTCTGGGAAGATTTCCTGGGTACGAAGAGTCACTTCCTGAAGCATTTCATTGGCGGTATTTTCGTGACCATCGCCATGACAGGCCTGGACCAGGACCTGATGCAGAAGAACCTGAGCTGCAAAAACATCGGCGAAGCACAGAAGAATATGCTCACTTTTACGGGCGTTTTCGTGTCGATCAACATCTTCTTCCTGAGCGTGGGTGCCTTGCTGTACATCTATGCAGAAGCCAATGGCATCGACGTAACGGCGCTTGCTACGCCTGACCACTTGTTCCCGGAAATCGCCCTGAATCACATGGCCATGATTCCGGCTATTATCTTCATGCTCGGTCTTACGGCGGCTACTTTTGCTACCACTGACTCTGCCCTCACGGCGCTCACAACTTCTTTCTGTGTGGACTTCCTGAACTTCACCAAAAAGGCCAACCACGACGACATTAAGCTGATCCGTACCCGCCATATGGTGCACGTCGGTTTCTCGGTGGTGATGTTGCTGGTGATCCTCGTGTTCAAGATCATCAACGACGACTCGGTGGTGAATGCCATCTTCAAAGCAGCTGGCTATACTTATGGTCCGTTGCTGGGCTTGTTTGCTTTCGGTATGGCCAACAAACGCGCCGTAGCAGACAAACTGGTGCCGTATGTCTGCGTGATCTCGCCGGTGCTGACTTATATTCTGGATACTAACTCTGTGGATTGGACAGGCTATGCCATGGGCTTTGAGCTGATTGTGGTGAATGCCGCTATCACATTTATCCTGTTGCTGGTAACGAGTAAACCAGGCGGCGGTATGATGATGGACGCCCTGGAGGAAGCCGAACGTGGACCTAAAGTAAAACAGACAACTTATTAAGCCTATACCTGTAATGTGTGAACGGTCATACCTCAGGTAAGTGCGAATAATGAAACATCGTAAGTGTTTTCTTAACTAAGGAAGCATTGAGTGGGGCAGTCTTTTGTCCTTTATCTAAAGTTCTTTTGTTCTCATGCTTATGAATATAGCATTGCTTTTGGAGAGTGTGTTACCAAAAGCGCGCATTCGGGCACGCCTGATCGATGTCGTGTCCTACGCTTCTGACGCGGGCTTTTACTACCTAAGGCCGAAGGCCGTGGTGCAGCCGGTGTCGGAGGAGGAGATCAAACATTTATTTGCTTTCTCGCACCAGCACAAGGTGCCTCTGACCTTTCGTACGGCTGGTACCAGCCTTTCAGGGCAGTCGATTACAGACGGCATACTGGTTGACCTGAGCCAGTACTGGAACAAAGTGCAGGTAGAGCAGGAGGGGGCACAGGTAAGGGTGCAGCCCGGTGTGATCGGTGCCATTGTGAATGCGCACCTGCGTCCGTTTAAGCGCAAGATCGGTCCGGACCCGGCCAGCATCAACTCGGCCATGATGGGTGGGATCCTCTCTAATAATGCCAGCGGGATGTGCTGCGGCGTGAGCAAGAACTCCTACCACACCACGAAGTACATCAGCTTTGTGCTGCCCAGCGGCCAATGCTTCACCACCGAAAAACAGATCGACTACCTGCGCTTCAGCGAGGAATGCCCTGAGCTATACCTGACACTTCAAAAGATCAAGCAGCAGATTCGCAACAACCCGGAGCTGCATTACCTGATCCGGCACAAGTATAAGACTAAGAACACGGTCGGCTACTCCGTCAACGCCTTTATCGATTACGAGCACCCGCTCGACATCATGGCGCATTTGCTGATCGGGGCAGAAGGTACACTCGGCTTCATCGCCGAGGCCGTGTTGCAGACCGTGCCTGATTATCCGGCCAAGTCGACGGCACTTCTATATTTTCCTGATATCTATGCTGCCTGCCAGGCCATTGTACCGCTCACAGAGGCGGGTGCCGAGGCAGTTGAACTGATGGACCGTGCTTCGCTGCGCTCTATTGAGCATATGGCGGGTGTTCCGGCTGTGATCAAAACACTGCCTGATACGGCAGCCGCTTTGCTGGTAGAGTTTCAGGCGAACACGCACGAAGAGGTGCAGGAGAAGATCCTGAAATTTATGGCGCTGGCACCGGAGCTGGCTTTGCTGGAGCAACCTGTTTTCACAACCGACCCGATCGAACAGGGCCTGTTGTGGAAGGTGCGCAAAGGTATGTTCCCGGCGGTGGGTGCTGTGCGGGCCAGCGGTAGCACCGTGTTGCTCGAAGACATCGCCGTGCCGGTTGCAAAACTCGGTGACGCCATCCTTGACCTGCAGAATCTTTTCCGCAAACACGGGTACCTAAACGCTATTATTTTTGGACACGCCAAGGACGGCAACATCCACTTTGTTGTCACGCAGGCCTTCGACACACCGGAAGAAGTTACCCGCTACGACCGCTTCCTGAAAGAAGTGGTGAAGCTGGTGGTGAAGAAATACGAAGGCGCCCTGAAAGCCGAACACGGTACGGGTCGGAACATGGCGCCGTTTGTGGAGACGGAATGGGGACCAGAGGTATACCGCATTATGAAAGCGCTCAAACAGGTGGTTGATCCGGAGAACCTGCTCAACCCTGGCGTCATCATTAACCACGACCAGAACGCACACATCCAGAATCTGAAGGACCTGCCGAAGGTGGAGGAGGAAGTGGATCGCTGCATGGAATGTGGTTTCTGTGAGCACAAATGCCCGAGCCGAAACATCACCCTGACGCCACGGCAGCGTATTGTGGTGCGCCGGGAACTACTCAACCTGCAACGCAGAGGCAAGAAGAAAGAGCACAAAGAACTGCTGAACCAGTACCAGTACGACGGGCTGGATACCTGTGCAGTCGACGGCCTCTGCGCCACTGCCTGCCCGGTCGACATCAACACCGGCGATTTGGTGAAACGCCTTCGCCGCGAGAACCACAGTGAGCTGGCAAACCAGGTGGCGCTGATGGTGGCGAAGAATTTCAGGCCTGTTTCGTCAGCCGTTAAATTGGGCCTGCAGGCAGGAGCGGGTGTGAACAAACTTTTGGGTGCGAATACCTTGGGCAGATTTACCGAAGAGGTGAAAGATATGATTCCTTCTTTCCCACTCTGGACAAAGCAACTGGCCCCGGCTCCAGGTATAGCCCGGTCTATTGCCCATGCGACAGCTCCTGTGGCAGAAGCCGCTGTAGTCTACTTCCCGACCTGTATTTCCCGCACCATGGGTGCCGCTGAGTCGGGTAAGAAAAACATCATCGACACGTTTAAAAGTGTATCAGATAAGGTAGGGCTGAAGTTTACAATTCCGCAGGATGTGCAAGGTGCCTGCTGCGGACAGATCTTCTCCTCGAAAGGGTATAGCCAGGCTTTCGCCTACACCGCCAACGAAACAATAGAGAAGGTGTGGCGATGGACAGACAAGGGCCGTCTGCCACTGGTGCTCGACATCACATCCTGCACCCAAACCCTGCAAAGCTGCCGTCCGGTGCTCACCGCTGAGAACAAGCAGAAATTCGACAGCATCAAGATCATCGACAGCATCGACTACATTGCCGACTTCATTCTGCCGAATGCCACTGTGCAGCGCAAAAAAGCGAATGTGGTGCTACACCCGGTTTGCTCCCTGCAGAAAATGGGGCTGGAGGGGCGTTTTGTAAGTATAGCAAGGCAACTAGCTGATGAAGTAATTGTGCCGATGCACGCCGGTTGCTGCGGTATGGCTGGCGACCGTGGATTCCTGGTGCCGGAGCTAACAGCATCTGCTACGGCACCTGAAGCGGCTGAGGTGAAACAGCGGGAGTATGACGGATATTATTCTTCAGGCAAGACCTGCGAAATGGCCATGACGGAGGCGGTTGGTCGTAACTACGAGTCGATCGTTTATCTGCTGGATGAGTGTTTGTAGAATGCTCGTGTGACCATAAAACAAAGAGGCCCGTTCAAGTAACGGGCCTCTTTGTTTTAGACTATATAATTTTTAAACTGTCTCAACGACTGCTGCATACTCTCTCAGACTTGCGTCTTCCGGATTTAGGTCCGTTACCAGGTAATGAATGGAGTTGAGGTCGCATACCTTCATATTCTGGTCGGAGCCGAGTTTTTCGGCGATACTCATGATGGCAGTCTTTTTGGCAGAACGGATCATTGCTTTTTTCACCTGCACTACTTCCCAGTCAGAGTCTGTCAGGCCGTCTTCTACGGAGAGAGAGTTGGTGCCGAGTATACAAAGGTCCACCTTGATCTCAGAAAGCTGGTTTACCACCTGCGCCCCAATCATGATGTGGGAGTTCTTGGAAAGCTGTCCGCCCAGCAGGATCACGTTGATATTCGGGCGCTCGGCCAGTTCCAGTGCTACCAGCGGGCTCACCGTAAAGAACGTGCAGCGCAGTGTGTCGGGAATCATGCGGGCGACTTCAATCATGGTCGTGCCACCGCCAACGAGTATGCTCATGCCGTCTTTTAGCAGGTCAATTACCTTCCGGGCAATATCTTTCTTCGACTCCTTGGCATATACCTCCGATTGGCTGAACGGGTAATGAAATGACTTCGACAAAGCGCCTCCGTGTACCTTCAAAATCTGACCGCTTTCTGCCAGTTCGTTCAAGTCTCTTCTAACCGTATCTTCCGATACATTGAGCTTCAAACTCAAATCCGATGAAAGCACCTTGTTGTGCAGGTTGATCTGCTTTATGATAAAAGCCTGCCGTTCTTCCTTAAGCATTCTGGTCGTATTTAATCTGTAAAAATCAAATATAGATTTTTTTCTGAAAATATACTGTCTGAATCAGGATTTTCAGGATTAAAGAGGGCCTCTATCCCCACGGATTGACAGGATTTATGGAATGGAATGTTTAATGTGTAGGGACAGGTCGTGACCTGTCCAATCGTGCACCAGCAAAAAACTTGATGATTACAAATGGTCTTCGGGACATCCATGTCCCGAAGCTTTATACAGGGGCCCTATCCCCACTGTAGGGGACTTCCTGGTCCCCATGTGCTGGTAAACGCGGACTAGAAAGTCCGCAGCAGGATAGGATTCGGACAAGGATGTCCGAATCAGCTGTAGTTCACTGTATATATCAACCCTGTTTCATTGCACAGTCATCGCGCGGACAGGTCGCGACCTGTCCCTACGGTATATAAATCCTGTGAATCCGTGGGGATAGAGGCCCTCGTTTAATCCTGAAAATCCTGATTCAGACAAAATGAAAAGCCTGCCCCACTAATGGAACAGGCTCTCAAAATCAGGCACGTTATACCCTAGACCTTCACATAAATCTTCTTCTTATCCATCCAGAAGCCGATTACCCACATGGTTAGCATATAGGCTAGTGCGAACAGGAGTGATGCTGTTTTCCCTTCAGACCAACTCAGGAATAGATGGGTGTAGAGCCACTTCTGCAAACTCATGTCGTCAATCCGGATGAAGTTGAGCAGCTTGATCACCAGCGTGGCAAAAGCGAAGATGAAAAGCGGGTTCTTACCAAAGGCTTCAAAGAAGTAGGACCACTTCACAAAGCCCAGCACTTCGATAATCAGCATTAGTCCACCAATCAGCATCACGCTTAAACCCACAGAGTGCAGCACGTAAGAACTTGTCCAGATGGGCTTGTTGATCGGGAAAGCGAAGTCCCACACGAAAGCGATGGCTACCAGTGCGGCACCGGCCAGGTTGAGTTTGAAGACAGTGCTCAGGTTGTTGCCGTTCTTCTGGATAAACAGGCCTGCGAAGTAACCAGCGATCACATTCACGGTGGCTGGCAGTGTGCTCAGCAGTCCTTCCGGGTCGAAAGGTATGCCGAAGCCTTTGTAAAGGTTGGTTTCAGGTATGATCAGGTCGTCGAACTTGCGGGCGGCGTTGCCAGCGAGGCTGTACGGGTCAGCGGAGTCGCCGAAGAAATACATCACAGCCCAGTAGCCCAACAGTACCACTACACTGAAAATGGCAGCTCCCTTGAATTTTAGATAGTGCACCGCCAGCGAAGCGATGAAATAGCAAAGCGCTATACGCTGTAACACACCCATAATTCGAACCGCCGTGAAATCCTTCATGACGATGGCGCCTTCCGGATTGCGCATCACGAATGGAAAGAGATTCAGGAACAGACCGATCAGAAAGATAAGGGCCGTGCGCTTGAGCACCTTGCGCAGGAACACACTGTCCGGCTGCGTCTCGAATTTGCGCATGCTGAAGCTCATGGCGTTGCCTACCACAAACAGGAAGGACGGAAATACCAGATCCGTTACCGTGAAGCCGTGCCAGGCGGCATGTTTGAAAGGAGCATAGATGCTGCCCCAACTGCCGGGATTATTCACCACGACCATTAAAGCAATGGTGAGGCCGCGGAGCACATCAAGTGAAAGGTAACGCTCATACGTTTGAGGTCTGAGTAAACCAGCGTCTGTCAGGGGAGGGGCTGTCGAGAGTTTAGTCATGGTATAAGGCGGTTAAGGTATAGCGTGTTTCGGAGAGGTATAAAAAGATAGCCGCCCCGTTTTTACCCGGGACGGCTATACCTTATATTTTAATTCACAGAAGCTTCTGCAGGCTGTTTCTCTTTGCTCTTGCCCATGGCGTCGTACACCACTTGCAGCACACCGGTGCGGGTATTGAGTTTGCTCAGCTTGTTGTTCTCGCGGGTAGGGTTCACGCGGTTGCTCAGGAACACATACACCAGGTTATTCACCGGGTCAACCCAGGTATAAGTACCGGTAAAGCCGGAGTGACCGAAGCTTTCTGCCGGAGCACTTGGGGCAGCGTTGCTGTTCTGTGCTCCTGGTTTGGCAGGACGGTCGAAGCCGAGGGCGCGGTAGTTGCCCTGGTCGCAGAACTGGCACTTGCTATACTCCTTCACCACGTTCTCGCCAATGTAGCGCTTGTTGGCATACAGGCCTTCGTTCAGGTAGAGGTGCATGAGTTTGGCTACGTCATTGGAGTTGCCGAAAAGACCAGCATGACCGCTTACACCGCCCAGCATGGCAGCGCCCTCGTCGTGCACGGTAGTATGCAACAGCTGCTTACGGAAGTGTGGCTCAAATTCAGTTGGTACTACACGAGAGGCTGGATAATGTTTATAAGGATTGAACGTCAAAGTTGTCGCGCCGATTGGCTTGTAGATCATGTTTTGCAGGTATGTCTCAAAGCCCACGCCAGTGATGTTTTCTACTACTTTCGGAGCCAGAATAAAGGACAAGTCGCTGTATACATAGCCTGGTTTTTCGTTCAGCGGCGATTCCATGATCTCCTTGTAAATCTTGTCGGCGTACTTGCGGTGGATGTAGAGGTTGTTGGCTACTCTGATCGGGAATCTTCTTGTAGAATCCGCCTTAAACGTACGCCACTTGAAGTTACCGTTTTTCCTCACGGTCTCTTTCCAGAACGGGATCCAGGACTTAAGTCTGGCCTGGTGCGTGAGGATGTCGCGGTAGTTCAGATCAGCTTTGTTCGTGCCGGCAGCCATTGGCAGGTAGGTGCCCAGCGTTTGGTTCTCGTCAAAGCGGCCTTCCCCTTTCAGGCGCATCAGTGCTGCCATGGAGGTGCTGATTTTGGTCACGGAAGCAAGGTCGTAGATATCATCTATACGCACCGGTTGTTCCTTGTCGTAGGTATGGTATCCGAAGGCTTTGTGATAGATCACTTTGCCGTCTTTGGCCACCAGTACCTGTGCACCCGGTGCAGCTTCTTCACGAATAGCCTGGTGCACAAGCGAGTCTATACCTGCCAGGTCCTGCGACTTTAGACCTACGGCCTCCGGCATGGAGTAAGCCATGCGCCAGCCACCTCTGGTCAGCAGACCATCATCAATCTTAAAGGCGTTACTCACTGTAACAGGTAGTTTGCCTGTAGCGCCTATACCTCCAAAAATCAGCTGTGAAACAAGATCCTGCGTGGTGGCATTTTCCTGGTAAGCGGCAATCACGGCGTCGGCTTTATCGAGGCTCTCCATTTCGGCGAGGCTGTACACGTTGCCAAACACACTCACGATCGTTTTCTTGTTACGGATAAGTTCTTTCAGGAACAGGTTCATCTCGGCGGTGATACCGAAATTGCTACTGCCCGCCTTCAGCTGCAAGGAGTGCACACCTGCGATGATCAGGTTGTAGTCCTTTAGTTTTTCCTTCATAGCCAACAGTTCTTCAATAGAGTTGGTCGGCTGCAGGAAGAAGGTATCTACTTGGGTATAGCGGGCCAGGTCGCGCTGGAAAGCAGTTTCTTTTTTCGTGCCAATTGCCAGTGCAGCTACTTTTAACGTGTCGAGTGTCTGGATCGGCAGGATGTGGTTTTTGTTGCGCAAGAGCGTGAGCGAAGCTTCGGTCAACTGACGGTTCAGATACTGCGCATGCGGATTGTTAAGGTCGGCGATCAGGTTTTTGGTTTCGATCGGCTTCCACTTGTCCAGTCCTACCCATTGCTTGGCAGCCAGCACTTTGCGAACGCGGAAGTCAATCTCATCCTGTGTGATTTCTTTGTTGGCAATGGCTTTTTTGACTTCCTGAATGGTTGTTTTCACATCCATCGTGTTCAGCATCACATCGTTGCCAGCTACCAGAGCTTTCACATCCACAACTCCCGGCGGGTAAAATTTGGCAACACCCTGCATGTTGAGGGCGTCGGTGAATACTAAGCCTTTGTAGTTAAGCTCGTTTTTAAGAAGGTCAGTAACAATCGGCTTCGAAAGGGTAGAAGCGAGGTTTGGTGTGTTGTCGAGTACCGGGATGTTCATGTGCGCCACCATCACGCTGCCCAGGCCTTTGTCCATAAGGGTGCGGAAAGGGTGCAATTCGATAGAGTCAAGGCGAATGCGGGAGAAGTTGATGAGCGGAAGGCCGTAGTGCGAGTCCACGTTGGTGTCGCCGTGGCCCGGGAAGTGCTTGGCGCTGGCCAGCACGCGGTTGTCCTGCATGCCTTTCATGTACGCCAGTGACTTGCTGGCCACATTATGTTTCTCTTCGCCGAAGGAGCGGAAGCCGATCACCGGGTTATTTGCATTGTTGTTAATATCCACAGTAGGCGCAAAGTTCACGTGCACACCCAATCGCTGGCACTGACGAGCGATCTCGGCACCCATCTCATAGATCAGGCGCTCGTTGTCGATGCCGCCCAGGGCCATTTGGTATGGGAAACGGATGGTGCTGTCAAGGCGCATGGCCAGACCCCACTCACCGTCAATGGAAATCATCAGCGGCACTTTGCTTTCCTGCTGGTAGCGGTTGGTCATCTTGGCCTGACGCACCGGACCTCCCTGGAAGAAGATCATGCCGCCAACCTTATAGGTCTTCACGATGTTGCTGATCGAGTCGATGTGCGCCTGGTTTTTGTTAGAGTACACTGGAATCGAGATCAGCTGGGCAATGCGCTCTTCCGGCGTCAGGGTTTTCATGACAGAGTCAACCCAGCGGCTGTTGATATACTGCAGGAATTCAGCGTCGCGACCCGGCGTGTAGCTGGCAGCAGTCGCTTTTTGGGCAGTAGCCTTGCCTGTTCTTGCTTTGTTGGTCTGGCCTTGCAAGTTGTTTGTGCCGAAAATCAGCAGCAGAACAAAGGCCATTGAGAAGTAATAGGATGGTTTCAAGGTGATATAGGTTAATTTAATATCAGATACACTGCAATTTAACAGTTTTCAGGTATATGTATTTTTATTTGCGGTAATTTTTTAAATTCCTGCAAATAAAAGCAATATTAGGGGCGTCAAGTTATTAAGGGCTAAAGCCAAATATACGATGTTGCGGTGGGTATACCTATAGGTATGGGGTATTGTCAGAATCAGGATTCTCAGGATTAAAGGATTGACAGGATTCTCGTGAACGATTAACACACCTCTGCCCCTCTCAAGAGGGCCCTACCCACAAAGGGGGCTTTTCTGCCGTTGCCGATTTATATGTATAGGTGTTGTAGTTACTGATGTTATTCCGCTGGCACGCATTGAAAGGCTAACTTGCTCCTCAAGCTATGCAACAAGTAGCATTGGCCATGTGCACCAAACGACGCTCCACTGTTTGAGCGTTCAGCGAGTTTGGAGCGTCTTGATTTTTTTGCTTACTGGGGGTAGGGGCCCTCGATTTTTTCATCAAGGAAAAAAGTAAGGCCCGCCCGGCCAGGGCAAACTACAAAGCAATACTAGTTGCTATAACTACAGCCACCACTACGCCAGTTACAAACTGGCCCCATGCACAACCACAAGTTACGCTTCGCTAAACTTGCGGTATGAACAGGTAAAAGCAGTACTGACAGGTATAGCCAATACAGATTTAAACATTTACTGAACAAGTAAACACGATATGAAACGCATTCTAACGCAAGCACTGAGTCTCTTACTAGGCTGCGGCCTACTGGCAAGTTGCGCCACAAACCCTTACGCCGCAACTAACAAGTCCTATAAAAAACAGGCTAAAGCATACGCCAAGTCGCTGCGAGCTATACCTGCGGCACCTACCGGCGAACATACCTATCCGCAAGGCGATTACTGGGTAGGCACCACCAATTTCAACCTGCGCAAACCAAACTATGTGGTCATTCACCACACGGCACAAAACTCCACGGCGCAAACCCTGAAGACCTTTACCATGCCCTCTACGAAGGTGAGTTCGCACTACGTGATTGGGCGCGATGGTAAGGTATACCAGATGTTACACGACCACATGCGTGCCTGGCACGGTGGCGCTGGCAAATGGGGAAACAACACCGATCTCAATTCCTCTTCCATAGGTATAGAGCTCGACAACAACGGTTCAGAGCCTTTCCCGGAGGAGATGATCAACAGCCTGATCGCGGTGCTGGGCAAACTCAAAAAAGAGCACGGTATACCTACAGAGAACTTCATCGGTCACGCCGATATCGCGCCGGTTCGCAAAGTAGACCCGAGTCCGATGTTCCCGTGGAAGACGCTGGCCGACAATGGCTTTGGCTTGTGGTTTGACGAAGACGTGCTGGAGAAAGAACAAGTCCTGCGCGAAGTGCCTGTAGGCGGTGAGCAAGATGCTTCGCCTTTGCTCGTAATGGAAACCGTGCCAAGGTATACATTGCCCGAGCACTTCAGCCCCCTCGACGCCCTGCGCATCATCGGCTACGACACCCGCAATCCAGAGGCTGCTGTGCGGGCTTTTAAGATTCATTTTATACAGACGGATGTGAATGCGCCGCTGACCGAGGACGAGAAGCTGATACTGTATAACCTGTATCAGAAGTATTTGTAAATTGGGATAATCAAACCACACCCTATGACCAAGCCACTACTCCGCTATACCTTAAAACTTATACCTTGTCTCAGCTTGCTCTTTCTGCTTGGCTGTAGCGCGGCCAAACCTGTGGCGGAAGCGCCTGCGCCTTACGGACCAGCGGAGATTAAGCGGCAAGTATTGGAGGTGGAGGCGCTGCAACAGAGTTTCGTAGGCTTTGTGCTGTATGACCCGGAGCTGGGCAAGGCGGTGGTGGAGCACAATGCCGACAAGTATTTTGTGCCGGCGTCCAACACGAAGCTGTTCACCTTTTATGCGGCCTCCAAAATGCTGGGTGATTCTATACCTGCCCTCAAATATGTAGCGAAAGGCGACTCGCTGATTTTCTGGGGCACCGGTGATCCGACCTTCACACACATGGACCTGAAGAACAGCATTGCCTACGATTTTCTGAAGAACCGCAAAGAGAAGCTTTACTATATCGAGGCCCCCATGACCAGCACGCCCTTCGCCACCAACTGGGGCTGGGATGACTACAACTATTACTATCAGCCGGAGCGCAGCTCTTTTCCGATTCACGGCAACATCGTGAAGTTCAAAAAGGACAGCACCACGGCCTACACCACTACACCGGCTTTTTTCCAGAAGCACGTAAAACCTGATACTTCCAAAAATGCCCACCGCGACACCTTCCGCAGGGCATGGCGCAGCAACGACATCGCCTACAATCCGAAGCGTGCTGCGATTGCTTTCTCGCAGGAGGTGCCTTTCATTACCTCGCCTGAGCTGACGGTGCAGCTACTGGCCGACACCCTGAAACGCCCTGTAAAACTGGTAAAGCGACCTATACCTGCGGGTGGACAAATTCTCTACGGCCTGCCCGCCGATACTGTGTTCAAACGTATGTTGCAGGTGAGCGACAACCTGATGGCCGAGCAGTTAATGATGCTGAGCTCCGGTACTTTTTCGGATACCCTGTCAGTAGAGCGGGCTATCAAGTATGCCGTGAAAACTTACTTGTCCGATTTGCAGGATGCGCCGGTATGGATTGATGGCTCGGGCCTATCTTCCATGAACATGTTCACGCCGCGCAGCATCATTGCGCTGTTGCAGAGGCTGCATGCTGAGCGTCCAAGAGAAAAGTTGCTGCCCATGCTGGCCGTAGGTGGCAGACCGGGTACATTCCGGAACATCTACAAAGCAGAAGTGCCTTTCGTGTTTGGCAAATCCGGTACGCTCTCGCACGTACACAACCAAAGCGGCTATATCATCACAAAGAGCGGCAAACTGTTGATGTACAGCTTTATGAATAACAACTTTAAAACGTCATCTTCGGAGATAAGAAGCGCTATGGAACGGATTATGACGGAGGTGCACGAAAAGTATTAATATAAGGAAGCCCTCGCTCGCGGGACGCGAGTGTGAGCTATTTTGCGGACTTCCCGAAAGCATTCGGGATCTGATTGGCCGCTATACTCTGTGCCTCTGGCACAAGTGGCGGGACGCCACTAGAATACCTCACACTCGCGGGGCTCGAGCGAGGGTAGCTGAAAAACAAAAAACAATCAACAATTATCAACCAACAAACTAACCCATACCTGACCACACAAACAAACCAATACTATGTTGAAACTAACAATACGCTCCTTTGACCTGCCGCTGCGGCACACCTTTACCATTTCCTACGACTCACGCGATGTGCAGCCAACCATGATTGTGGAGCTGCAGCACGGGGAGCACAAAGGCTACGGCGAGGCGACCAGCAATCCCTACTATGGCTTCACCATCGAGAGCATGACTGCAGCGCTGGAGAATATCCGCGAGCAAATAGAGTCGACCGAGCTGACTTCACCAGAGGAATTCTGGGCGCAGATGCAGCCACACCTGGCTGACAATCCCTTTGCTCTCTGCGCACTGGACCTGGCTGCCAATGACCTGTTCGGCAAAATGAAGGGCCAGCCGCTCTACAAAATATGGGGTTTGGAGGCAAAGAACATGCCGCTGACAAACTATACCATCGGTATCGACACGGTGGAGAACATGGTGAAGAAGTTGCAGGAAATGCCGTGGCCGCTTTACAAGATCAAGTTGGGCACGAAAGAAGACGTGGCCATCATCAAGGAACTGCGCAAGCATACCGATGCGATTTTCCGTGTGGACGCTAATTGCGCCTGGGGTGTAGAAGAAACCATTGAGAACTCAAAGCAGCTGAAAGAATTGGGTGTTCAGTTTATCGAGCAGCCCATGAAAGCCGACGACCTGGAAGGTATGAAGCAGGTATATGAGCGCTCTGAGCTGCCCCTAATTGCTGACGAAAGCTGCATTACCGAGTCTGACGTAGCCAAGTGCCACGGCCTGTTCCATGGCGTGAACATCAAACTAGTGAAATGCGGTGGCCTGACGCCTGCCCGTCGTATGATTGCCGAAGCCAAGAGCCTGGGCATGAAAGTGATGGTAGGGTGTATGACGGAGTCCAGCGTGGGTATATCGGCCATTGCGCAGCTACTGCCGATGCTCGACTATGTGGACATGGACGGCGCCCTGCTGCTGAGCAAGGACATTGCCACTGGCGTGACCATCGAGCAAGGCAAGGTGAGCTATAGCGAAAATGTGAACGGCACAGGTGCCGCTCTTATAGCATAATGGCCAACAAGGTATACACAGATCAGCTGCCGGGCCGCACCTTGGTGGTGAACGGAGAGGAGTTCCTGTTCTTTAGCGGGACCTCCTACCTTGGTATACCTGTCAACGAAGCTTTCAGGCACTGCGTGCTGGAGGGGATGGCCCGCTATGGCACCAACTACTCCAGCTCCCGCAACTCCAACCTACAGTTGCAGGTGTTCGGGGAGGTGGAAGCGTATTTGGCGAGGTATACCGGAGCCGAAGCGGCTTTCACCATGTCGTCAGGTTACCTGGCCGGGCAGGCGCTGGTGCAGGCTTTGCAAGGGAGTGGCCATTTCATCTATGCTCCCAACACACACCCAGCCCTTTGGCGCAGCACCTCCGACGAAGTCAACGGCGATTACGATGCCTGGGTTGGTCCGATGCTGCAGCAAGTGCAGAATTCGAAGGAGCAGCATATCATTTTGGTATGCAATTCCCTCGACCCGCTCAAAGCCCGCAACCACGGTTTTAGCTGGCTAAGTGCTTTGCCAAACGACAAGCAAATCACATTGATCGTGGATGATTCGCATGGTTTCGGGGTAACGGGAGAGGATGGAGCGGGTGTGTATGCGCAGCTGAAGGCGCGTCTACAGTCCAATGTGCAACTGGTGGTGGCAAGCTCAATGGGGAAAGCCCTGGGTATACCTGCCGGTGTGGTGTTGGGTGATAAAGAGCTGGTTGATAAGTTGCGGCATAGCCATTATTTCGGTGGAGCGTCACCGGCTATACCTGCCTACCTGTATGCCTTTTTGCGATGCGAGTCCTTGTTTAAGGAAGCGCGGCAGAAGCTGTTTTCAAGCATTGCCCTTTTTCTGCAGCATTTGGAGCGACCGGATCAATTCAGTTACTTTGAAAGATACCCGGTATTTGGGGTGCATGACCATCACATGGCGGCGTACCTGCAGGAGCACGGAGTGATTATCTCCAGCTTCCGATATCCGACACCGGCCGATGACCCGATCACACGGGTAATCCTGAGCAGCGCGCATCGGGAGGAGGATGTGCTGCGACTGGCAGCGTTGATCAATCGCTACCCTGTGGCGCAGCGGGCAAATGGCTAAAGCAATAAGCTTATCAATATTTTAAACTAATTCCTCTTGTAAAGGGAGATCAAACACTACATGGAAGAAACTACCGCTGCAGCACCACTTATCACCAACGATGCCGTCGTGCTGGGCATTCTCGTTGTCATACTAGCTATTATATTTAAGACATCGTCCAGCGAACGCACTGTCTTCAAGAAATTCTACTCGGTGGTGCCCTCGCTCTTGCTGTGTTACCTTATTCCGAGTTTGCTGAATTCCCTGAACATCATCTCTGGTGAAACCTCGTCGTTGTACGGGATGGCGTCGCGTTACCTGTTGCCAGCGAGTTTGGTGCTTTTCACTATCAGTCTCGACCTGAAAGAGATCTGGAAACTGCGCCACAAAGCGGGACTTATGTTCATTACCGGTACGGTCGGTATTGTGATTGGTGGTCCGCTGGCAATCCTTATTGTCTCCACTTTTGCACCCGATGTGGTGGGAGGAGCGGGGCCTGATGCCGTCTGGCGCGGACTTACGACCATTGCAGGCAGCTGGATCGGCGGTGGTGCCAACCAATTAGCGATGTTCGAGATCTTTCAGCCTAGCCCGAACCTGTTCTCTGCCGTGATTGCCGTGGATGTGATCGTGGCGAACATCTGGATGGCAGTATTATTGTACGGATCAGGGAGATCAGAAAAGATAGACGCTTTCTTTAAAGCCGACAGTTCGGCTGTAACTAACCTGAAGAATAAGATTGAGCAATACCGCAAGAGTATCATGCGGGTGCCTACCATGCCTGATCTGATGCTGATAGCAGGTATAGGTTTTGGTCTGACGGGGCTTGCACACTTCTTTGCGGATATCATCGCTCCCTGGATTGAAGCGAATGCACCAGAGTTGGCTCGTTTCAGTCTCACCTCCGGCTTTTTCTGGCTGGTGGTGCTGGCTACCACTTTTGGTATGCTGCTTTCAACTACCAAAGCCCGTAATCTGGAAGGAGCGGGTGCTTCGCGTGTTGCCAGTATATTCCTTTACATCCTGGTGGCGACGATCGGTATGCAGATGGATGTGACGGCCATCGTAAGTCAGCCGGGTCTGTTCCTGGTGGGCATTATCTGGATTTCGGTGCACATGCTGCTGCTCTTTATTGTGGGCAAGCTCATCAAAGCACCGTTCTTCTTTCTGGCTGTGGGTAGTCAGGCCAATGTGGGCGGCGCGGCCTCGGCTCCGATTGTGGCGGCGGCCTTTCACCCGGCACTGGCTCCTGTAGGCGTGCTATTGTCTATTCTGGGTTATGCCGTGGGTACCTATGGGGCTTATATCTCAGGTATACTCATGCAGCTCGTGGCGGAGTAGCGAATTATTGTTAATGTATTAATGTTCAGTATGTAATGCTGTTGTCAGGCCTCGGCGCCTGCCCACATTTTAAAACCTATACTATGATTAGAAAGAGTCTTTTTGCGTTGTTGCTCCCACTGGTGCTTTCGGCCTGTGCAGGCACACAAACCACGACATCTGAAACTGCAACTACCGCAAGCGCTGCTACCGCTGTTTCTCCTGCCAAGGTGCACATTGATGCCGTGCGTCAGCAGTTCGCCCCTGATAAGCGTGTAGCGCTGTTTGATGTGGAGCCTAATGGCAACGTGCTGCGTGGCGAAACCAATATGCCGGAAGCCAAAGCGGATCTGCTCAAGCGTCTGCAGGCGGCCAATGTTTCGTTTGTAGACAGTATACAGGTGTTGCCGGAAGCAGAACTGGAAGGTAAGCATCAGGCTATCGTGACGATCTCGGTTGCCAACCTGCGCTCGCAGCCAAAGCACTCGGCCGAGCTGGCTACGCAGGCGACCATGGGTACGCCGCTTAAGGTATGGAAGAAGCAAAATGGCTGGTACCTGGTGCAGACACCTGATCAGTACCTGGCCTGGGTTGATTACGGTGGCGTAGCTCTGATGGACCAGACCGCCTTCAACAACTGGCAACAAGGCAAAAAGCTGATCTACACCAAAACTTATGGCTTTGCCCATGCCGCGGCAGACAAGAACGGTACGACTGTTTCGGATATGGTGTATGGTGACGTGATGGTGCTGAAGAATAAGACGAAAGACTTTTATGAAGTGGCTTTCCCGGATGGACGGACTGGATTTGTGTCTACTGCCGAAGCCATGGATTTCAAGGAGTGGGTAGCCACCCGTAAACCGACTGAGGAAAACCTGGTGGCTTCCAGCAAAGAGATGCTGGGTATGCCCTACCTGTGGGGCGGCACTTCTGTGAAAGGGATGGACTGCAGCGGCTTTACCAAAACGATCTTCTTTATGAACGGCCTGGTGCTGCCGCGTGATGCATCGCAGCAAATACATATTGGTGAACTGGTGCCTACTGATAAGGGTTGGGGTGAGCTTCGTCCGGGCGATCTGCTGTTTTTTGGTGTGCCTGCCAAAGACGGTAAGCCGGAGCGAGTGGTGCACGTAGGTATGTGGATCGGTGGCAACCAGGAGTTTATTCACTCCGCCGGCCGCGTGCGCATCAACAGCATGAATCCGTCAGCTGAAAACCATGATGCTTCTGAACTGGCCCGTTTCCTGCGTGCCAAGCGTATTTCGCCGGAAGCAACGCTGGTAGACTTGCGTCAGAAGCCGCTGTATGAATAAGGTATAGCAAGGGACCAATAGAAAGGCAGTGGCGAGAGCTACTGCCTTTTTTTTGTGGCTGCTGAGTAGTGAGAGTTTCATAGTGTATTAAGAATCATCTCTGTAGATGGAGTGGCCCTATCTCATGGTGCGGTTTCACTATAGCTCTGATATGAGTTTTACTCCGTCGCAACTGATCAAGTTTTGATAAAAATTACACTGAATGTGAACTATTAAATTATTTTTTATTCAATTGATTTATACTTTAATAAAAATTTAAGAAAAGTTTTTGGATATAATCTCTTAATCCTCGTACTTTATAGTATCACACCAACACTGTTAGCATGAGCGCATTCCTGGCACTGGAAGAAGGATATCTGGAGAAGCTGAACCACGTGGAACGGAAAAAGCATTTGCAGAAGATCAAGATCGTGCGGCACTTGTATGTAAAAGGCGCTCGCTCTAACGCCGACATCTGTAACCGCTTCAGTATCAGTTCGCCAACCTCCATGGCTTTGCTCAACGAGCTAATGGCTGAAGGGCTGGTGGAGAAGCAGGGGCGTGGCGAATCAGTAGGAGGGCGAAAGCCGGAACTGTACGGACTGCGCAATAACTCACTTTTCGTGCTGAGCATTGAAATGGAGAAGTTTAGCACCCGCATGGCCATTTTCGATGGCAATAACAACAACATCACGGGTATCCATACCTTTCCACTGAATCTTTCGAAGGATCTCAGCGCTATTGAGGAGCTGCACCAACATGCCAGTAGCTTGGTGCTCTCGGCAGGTATAGACGCTGACAAGTTGATGGGTATAGGCCTTAGCATGCCGGGACTGGTGTCTTCCCGCGAAGGCGATAGCTATACCTATTTGCTTACGGGTCAGAATGAAACGCCGCTGCAGGATCTGCTGGCGCTCAAGTTCAGCAAGCCAGTTTACATCCAAAACGACGTAAAAAGCATCACCCTGGCAGAATACCGCTTCGGGGCAGCGCAGAGCAAGCGCGACGTGCTCGTACTTACGCTGGACTGGGGTATTGGCCTTGGCATCATCATGGATGGCAAGCTGCGTGTAGGCACCTCGGGTTTTGCGGGCGAGTTCGGCCACATACCTTTTATCGATAACGGTGTGCTTTGCCACTGCGGCAAGCGGGGTTGTCTGGAAACGGTAGCTTCGGGAAGTGCGCTGGCACGCATGGCCCGCGAAGGGCTTCAGGCGGGGCAGGATACTTTGCTGAAAGCGCTGTCTGACCACGAACCGGATAAGATCAAACCGCAGGCCATCATACAGGCTGCACACGAAGGAGACCAGTACGCCATCAACATACTGGCCGAAACAGGGCGGAACCTAGGCAAAGGCATCGCCATGCTGATCCAGCTGTTTAACCCGGAGCTGATCATCATCGGGGGCAAAATGGCCGAAGCCAGGCAGTACCTCACCACCCCGATCCAGCAATCGATCAACACTTATTGCATGACGCAGCTGCGTGAGCGGACCGAAATTGCGCTCTCTAAACTGGGGCAGGAGGCAGGTATACTAGGGCCGGTGGCCACGGTGATGGAGCGCATTTTTGAACACCGCATTGAATCAACCAAATAACAGAACAACGAAACACAACATCACATTATAGCACAAATAAAATGGCACGATTAAATCTTCTGGAAGAAACCCGATTTGAGAAGCTTCCGGTTACTGTTTACTCCGATGAATATGTCGCTTCCGTGAAAGTGGCCCAGCGCATTGCGGAGCTGATCCGATACAAGCAGGGGCGCAACGAGAAGGCTGTGCTCGGCCTGGCCACCGGTGCCACACCGGTCAAGGTATACGGCGAGTTGGTGCGCCTGCACCGCGAAGAAGGCCTGAGCTTCCGCAATGTGATCACCTTCAACCTGGACGAGTACTATCCGATGCAGCCAACTGCGGTGCAGAGCTATGTGACGTTCATGAACGAGAACCTCTTCGACCACATCGACATCAACAAAAACAATGTGCATATACCTGACGGTACCCTGCCGCAGGAAAGAATCCATGACTATTGCCTGGAGTATGAGCGCAAGATCGAAGCCGTGGGCGGACTGGATTTGCAGCTGTTGGGTATCGGTCGTACAGGTCACATCGGTTTCAACGAACCGGGTTCAGCACCAAATTCAGGCACACGCCTGGTGACGCTCGACGACCTGACCCGTCGCGATGCCTCCCGTGACTTTGGTGGTAAAGAGAATGTGCCGCGCAAAGCCATCACCATGGGTATCGGTACCATCTTCAAAGCCCGCGAGATCATCCTGATGGCCTGGAGTGGTAAGAAAGCGCCAATCATCAAGAAAGCCGTGGAAGGCGAGATGTCAAGTGACGTACCGGCTACCTACCTGCAGCTGTCTGATAACGTGGAGTTTGTGCTGGACATGGACGCCGCTTCGGATCTGACCCGCTTCAACACGCCATGGTTGGTAAAAGACTGCGTATGGGATGATACGCTGATCAAGAAAGCCGTAATCTGGCTGTCACAGACGGTGAAAAAGCCGATCCTGAAGCTGACCGAGGAGGATTACAACAACCACGGCATGGCGCAGCTGATCACTGAAAAAGGCACTGCTTACGAGATCAACATAGACATCTTTAACAAACTACAAAGCACCATCACCGGCTGGCCTGGTGGTAAGCCGAACGCCGACGACAAGCGTCGTCCGGAGCGTGCTGAGCCTGCTCGTAAGCGTGTCGTGATCTTCTCGCCACACCCGGATGATGATGTGATTTCCATGGGTGGTACTTTCATCCGCCTGGTAGACCAGGGGCACGACGTGCACGTAGCGTATCAAACCTCCGGCAACACTGCCGTGTGGGACGACGACGTGCTGCGCTACATGGAGTTCGCCATCGACTTCAACAAGAGCATCGGGCAGGGAACGGATCACCTGGAGAACATCTACGAAGACATGCGCGGCTTCATCGAGAACAAGCAGCCTAACCAGCTCGACACGCAGGAAATTCGCGATGTGAAAGGCTTTATCCGGAAGAGTGAGGCCATTGCCGGTGCCCGTTACGCTGGTCTGGATGATGACCACATTCACTTCATGGCGCTGCCGTTCTACGAAACAGGCAAGACAGTGAAGAAGCCGGTAACGGATATTGACGTGGAGCTGACGATGGAGCTGTTGCAGCAGGTGAAGCCGCACCAGGTATTTGCCGCCGGAGACTTTGCCGATCCGCACGGTACGCACATTGTTTGCTTCAACATCGTGCTGGCCGCCCTTGCCCGCCTGCGCGAAACCGAAGAGTGGGCCAAAGATTGCTGGCTGTGGATGTACCGCGGCGCCTGGCACGAGTTCGCCACCCACGAGATCGAGATGGCCGTTCCGCTGTCGCCGCAGGAAGTGGAGCGCAAGCGCAACGCCATCTTCAAGCACCAGTCTCAGAAAGACCGTCCGGTGTTCCCGGGTGACGATGCCCGCGAGTTCTGGGTGCGTGCCGAAGAGCGCAACCGTGAGACCGCCAAGAGCTACGACGACCTAGGCCTTGCCAACTACGAAGCCATGGAAGCCTTCGTGAAATGGAAATTCTAGCGTAGACAATGACAGCTGAAACGAAGCAAATTGCTTAGCTTTGTTTCAGCTGTTTTTTTTATTCTGGAGAGAGGTAACTGCTTCTATTTTTGTCATCCTGCAAGGATCTTGTTGGCAAGTTGCATCGGCTTAGATTCTTGAAGTTAAAGCCTTGTCACGCAGTTGCGCATTTTTAGAGAATGGAGCTGGGTTTGAGCTTTTTAAAATTGGTATAGAGCCTATCTTTGTTGGGTAGGGCTTTTTATCACTATATGAAAGTTGGAGCCGGGTCTCAGTAACACACAAACAGCTATTACATCGCCTTTAACCAACCCAACCATAACACCCGTTTCTGACATGACTTTCAGAAAAAACATTCTCACCCTTTTGCTTTCAATTTTCTGCACGGCAGGTATAGCTACGCTTTCGCAGGCGCAGGTAAAACCCGAGTCGCTGTCGCTGATACCGCAGCCCGTGAAGCTGACCACCCAGAAAGGAGGCTTCCTGGTGCAGCCTTCCACCAAGGTATATGTTGATCCCAAAAATGACGATCTGCTGCGTGTAGGCGAGTTTTTGGCCCAGCACATCGAAGCTGCAATCGGACACAAGCCGGAAGTGATCCAAAAGAAGCCGAAGAAAAAAGAGACCAACCTGATTCATCTGACGCTGAAGACAGAGAACGATACGCTGGGTGCGGAAGGCTATACCTTGAGCGTAGCACAGGGCCGCATAACACTGGCTGCAAAGGAAGCACACGGCACTTTCCTGGGTATGCAGACTGTGCGTCAACTGCTGCCAGCTCAGAAGACGACAGGTTCGGCGCTTATACCTGCACTCCAGATCGTGGACAAGCCCCGCTATACCTGGCGCGGTATGCACCTGGACGTAACCCGCCATTTTTTCCCGGTGGAGTTTGTGAAGCAATACATCGACTACCTGGCTATGCACAAGCTAAACAGCTTCCACTGGCACCTGACAGACGACCAGGGCTGGCGCATCGAGATCAAAAAACACCCGAAACTGACTGAAGTAGGTGCCTGGCGCGACAGCACCCTGATCGGGCACTACTGGGACCTGCCACAGACTTACCGCAAGCGCCGTCACGGTGGCTACTATACCCAGGAGCAGATCAAAGAGGTGGTGCAATATGCGCAGGACCGCTTTATCAACGTAGTGCCAGAGATTGAAATGCCAGGTCACGCACTGGCCGCGCTGACCGCTTATCCGGAGCTTTCGTGTACCGGAGGTCCGCACAAAGTTGAGTCGAAGTGGGGTATTTTCCCTGATATTTTCTGTGCAGGCAACGAGCATACCTTTGCCTTTCTGGAAGACGTGCTAACGGAGGTGATGGAGCTCTTCCCAAGCAAAGTAATCCATATAGGGGGCGACGAAGCCCCGAAAACCCGATGGAAGGTATGTCCGAAATGTCAGAAGCGCATCAAGGACGAAGGCCTGAAAGACGAGCACGAACTGCAGAGCTATTTTGTGCAGCGCATGGAGAAATTCGCTAACAAGAATGGCCGCATCATCATCGGATGGGACGAGATTCTGGAAGGCGGACTGGCACCGAATGCTTATGTCATGTCGTGGCGCGGCACCAAAGGAGGTATAACCGCTGCCAAAGAGAAGCACTACGTGGTGATGTCTCCGGGTTCGCCTTTGTACTTCGACCATTACCAGGGTGAGCGCGACCTAGAGCCGGTTACCATACACGGGTATAACCCGCTTTCTAAGGTATACGCCTACGATCCAACACCTGGCGAACTGTCAGCCGAGGAAAAAAAGTACATCCTGGGTGCGCAGGCCAACATGTGGACCGAATACGTCTCCACGGAAGAGCACATAGAGTATATGGTGTTCCCGCGCATATCTGCTTTGAGCGAAGTGCTGTGGACGCCTGCCAAACTCAAAGACTGGAAAAGCTTCCAGAACCGCATGACGGAGCAGTACAAGCGATACGACGCCATGGGCATCAACTATGCCCGCAGCGCCTTCAACGTAAAGCAGCAACTGCAGATAGACACGGTTAACAACAGAGCCAATGTAACCTTTGAGACAGATGCCGCAGATGTGACCATCCACTATACCCTGGACGGATCGGAGCCAACCACCAGGTCACAGGTATACAAAGGACCGTTCTCGCTAAACAGAACCTCGACCATCAAAGCCGGCTCCTTTGTGAACGGTAAGCTGGTAGGCAAGGTAAGCACCCGCACTTTCGAGGCGCATAAAGGCTTTAACAAAAGCATCACACTGGCTACCCCGGCTCACCAGAGCTTCGCGAGCAAGTCAAAATTGGTGGACGGCCTCAAGGGATCAACTGATCAGTACGACGGCCACTGGGTCGGCTTCCTGGACACAGACGTGGAGGCGATCATCGACCTGGGGAAAGAGCAGCCGATCAAAAGGATAAGCACCAACTTTATGCAGCACATCGGCTATCGTATTTTCCTGCCGGTTCAGGTAGAATATGCGCTGTCAGTAGATGGCATCCGATATGTGACAGTAGACACGATCGACGACCCGAACCCACTGGGAGCAGAGGGTATTACAACCCATGAAGTCGCTGCAACGCTACCGCTCACCCGTGCCCGCTTCGTGAAAGTGAAGGTCCGAAGTGTAGGAGTGAGCCCTGACAAGTATCCGTCTGCCGGACAGAAAACCTGGCTGATGCTGGATGAGATCGTGGTGGAGTAATTTGCAGGTCAAATTTAAAGGTTATAACACCTGATATAAGCGAGATAAATTTTATATTGTACCCTTATTCCCGGGCTTAATCTCCGGAAACAGTTTTGCACCTTATCTATACCTAAACTTATCATGACTAAAGTAGCCCCTTCCACAAATAGCAAAACCGGGCAGGAGAATGCTTCTGGTGGGTATATGCGCTCGATCATCATCATCGGTGCGCTGTTCTTCATCTTCGGCTTCGTTACCTGGCTGAACTCCCTGCTGATTCCCTACCTGGAGATTGCCTGTGAACTCACCAAGTTCCAGTCTTTCTTCGTAACCTTTGCTTTCTACATCGCCTACCTGGTCATGGCGCCGCTGTCTACGAGAGTACTGACGAAGTTTGGCTTTAAGAACGGGATGTCAGTTGCCTTGGTGGTGATGGCAGTTGGAGCGGCCCTGTTTATACCTGCCGCCACGACACGCATCTACCTGATGTTCTTGGCAGGCCTGTTCATCATTGGCTGTGGTCTGGCTATTCTGCAGACGGCTTCTAACCCTTACATCACGATCCTTGGTCCTGCCGAAAGTGCTGCCAAGCGCATCAGCATCATGGGTATTTGCAACAAAATGGCGGGTGCAGCTGCTCCGATTATCCTGGGCTTTTTCCTGAACCTGGAAGATGCGGATAAGCTGAAGTCAGAGGTGCTGGGTATGACGGACGCCGCTCGTGAGGCTGCTTTGAATGAAATGGCCCTGCAGGTGATTCCGCCTTACATAGGTATTGTGGTGGTGCTGCTGATACTCGGATACTGGATCTACCGCTCCAGCCTCCCTGAAATAGACACGGATGCGGAAGATGAAACAGTAGCAGCTGCCAACACCGGCAAGAAAAGCGTGTTTGCTTTCCCGCACCTGTTGTTGGGCGTATTCTCCCTCTTCCTGTATGTGGGTGTGGAGGTAATTGCTGTTGACTCGATTATCAGCTACGGCGTGTCTTATGATATTGCGCTTACCACGGCACAGTACTTTGCCAGCGCGACCATGGTGGCGATGGTCGTAGGTTACATTATCGGTATCATTGCCATTCCAAAGTATATCAGGCAGGAGAATGCCCTGAAGTTCTGCGCTATCTTAGGCGTGGTGTTCTCGCTGGGAGCTATCTTCACGTCAGGTTATGTTTCTGTTGGTTTCATTGCGCTGCTAGGTTTGGCAAACTCCCTGATGTGGCCAGCTATCTGGCCACTGGCATTGGCTGACTTGGGTCGCTTTACCAAAGCGGCCTCTTCGCTGCTGGTAATGGGTATAGCCGGTGGTGCTATTCTGCCGCTGGTATACGGTGCCCTCGCCGATATCATCAACTCACAGCAGGCCTACTGGATCATGGTGCCTTGCTACCTGTTCATCCTGTACTATGCGATAGCCGGACACAAGATCAGAACACGATAATTTTCAGAAGTTCAAAAACAGCGACAGGAGCCCCGAAAGAGGCTCCTGTCGCTGTTTTTGAGATATCGGCAATTTGCTGAGAAGCTTAAGATCTGCAGGTATAGCGCAGGTATATCGTTTTACTATATAGTATTTGGCAAGATTGTTGATTCTGCAGCTACAGTTGTTGTTGCTTCAGCATCTACAGCCTGCGCCTCGTTGTCGTCGCAGGAGGTGAATAGGGCAAGTATGAGTAGGGTCAGCAGCAGCACCCCATATAGTCTGTTCAGCATGGCTTCTCAAGTTTACGGTACCAGGAGTTTGGCTCTTGGAGTAGTACGCAGATGACTTCAGCTTAGTTAGGGCTATGTGCCCAAAGCTGCAGAAATTAATTTTATAGGACGGAAGCTATGGATAGTTTAGTTTTTAAAACAATAGCACTAAATACAGACACAGGCATAACAAGGTATTCAGGTGAATACATACATTTGTACCTGCCGAATAGATTTTATCTCTCACAATCATAAAATAAACTTAATATGCAACGCCTTAAACTCTTACTCCTGGTTGTACTGTCTGTTGCCACGATGGCATCTTGTACCACCTCCCGCAAGAAAAACAGCAATACCGGGCAAGTAGTTATTATCAAAGACAGCAAAGCCGGGCATAAGGGCTACAAAAAAGGCTGGACCAAGAACCCGAACAATCCGCATCACCCACGCACCACCAACCCAGGCCATACCAAGCACAAGCAGGGGAAGGGAGGCAACACTGTGATCATCGTCAATAACAACAATACTACTGTAAAGCAGGCTGCTCCAAAAGGTAAGCCAGGAAACGGTAATCACCACAATGGCGGAAAAGGAAAAGGTGGCCAAGGGAAAGATAATGCAGGCAAAGGAAATCAGGGTAAAGGAAAAGGCGGCAAAAAGTAAGCCGCTGTACGCTTGCATCCTGCTACTGCCAGGTATAAGCAGGTCCGGTTTCGGGCCTGCTTTTTTATTTTCAGGAATTCGTGGGCAGGGCTTGGTCGTGAGAATAGTCTGATTTGTATATAGAAAACGGAAATAGGTATAAATATCCTGTGTTATGAAATTAAAATGACTATGTTTATAACATATCCTATGACGCATTGTGTAGGATAGATACGTGCGGCCTTTTCCAGGCAATGAATAACAACTTAATTTAAAAATCTTTTAGATGAACAAGAAGTTTTACACCCTGGCTCTGACCGCCATCCTCTTGGGTACGACAGTAGAACAGGTTGTGCTGGCTCAGAAGCCGGTGACGACAGCTGTGGCAGAATTGGATCAACCTATTCCGCTCAACCCCAATGTGCGTACCGGTAAGCTGGCCAATGGCCTGACCTACTACATCCAGAAAAACGGCACGCCTGAGAAACGTGCAGAGTTGAGACTGGCTGTAAACGCTGGTTCAATTCTGGAAGATGACAGCCAGCAGGGGCTAGCGCACTTTGCTGAGCACATGGCCTTCAACGGGACCAAAAACTTCAAAAAGAACGAGCTGATCAATTACCTGCAGTCTGTTGGGGTGAAGTTTGGGGCCCACCTGAATGCCTACACCGGCTTCGACGAGACGGTGTACATCCTGCCTATACCTACTGATAAGCAGGAGATCATCGACAAGAGCTTACTGATCCTGGAGGACTGGGCTTTCAATGTGACCTTTGAAGGCGAGGAGATTGACAAGGAGCGTGGCGTGATCGTGGAAGAGAAGCGCTCGCGACAGGAGGCAGGTATGCGTATGGCTTACCAGTACTTCCCGGTGCTTTTCAAAGACTCCAAGTATGCGCAGCGTTTGCCAATCGGCACTGACGAGGTGCTCAGGACCTTTAAACACGAAGAGATCCGTCGCTTCTACAAAGACTGGTACCGCCCGGATCTGATGGCCGTGGTAGTGGTAGGCGACATTGACGTCGATGCGATGGAACAGAAGATCAAAGCGAGCTTCGGCAAGTATAAGGCTTCTGCCAACCCAAAAGAGCGAAAGAGCTTCGAGATCCCAAATCACAAAGAAACACTTGTTACAATTGTGCGTGACAAAGAAGCGACCATGCCTGGCTTGCAACTGCATTATAAGAAAGACACTCAGAAGTTGAAGACGCTGGGTGATATGCGCAACAAGCTGGCCCGCGACATGTACAACGGCATGCTGAACCAGCGCCTGAGCGAACTGCAGCAGCAGGCAGATGCACCATTCCTGTTTGCCAGCACAGCTTATACTGCGCTGCAGGGTCTGAGCTCTAAAGATGCTTACTCCTCCTATGTCACCACGAACGAAACTGGTGTGGTGCGTGGTCTTCGAACAGTGGCCGAAGAAAACGAGCGTGTGAAGCGCCATGGCTTTACGGAGTCAGAACTGAGCCGTTATAAAACCCAGATGCTGGCCTCTTATGAACGAGCCTACAACGAGCGCAGCAAAACTAATTCAGGAGTGTACGTGAACCAGTACGTGGCCAACTTCCTTGACAACATGCCGGCCACAGGTATAGCGTTTCAGTTCGAGTTCATCAAAAAACATCTGGAAGGCATCACACTGGCAGAAGTAAACCAGCTGGCCGCTCAGTGGATCACAGAGGATAACCGGGTGGTTGTGATCACTGCTCCGGAAAAGGAAAACGTAAAGTTGCCAACAGAGGCTGAGGTATTGGCCATTTTGAAAGAAGCCTCCACTGCCGAACTGCAGCCTTATGAAGATAAAATGACAGCCACCGTCCTGATGGAGGAAACACCAAAGGCCGGTACGATCACCAAAGAGAGCAAAATTGAGAAGCTGGGCGTAACAGAACTCACCTTGTCAAACGGAGTGCGTGTCGTGCTCAAGCCAACCGACTTCAAAGACAACGAGATCCTGATGTCGGCCTACAGCCACGGTGGTCACTCGCTTTACAGTGATGATGATTTCTATACCGCTTCGTTTACGTCTGAGATTGTGTCACGTAGCGGCTTGAAGGACATGTCGGCCGTGGACTTGCGGAAAGTGTTGGCCGGTAAGAGTGCCAACGTCAATGCTTTCATCTCCGAGTTGCGCGAAGGCCTGTCTGGTATGGCGACGCCTAAGGACCTGGAGACCATGCTGCAGCTGACGCACCTGAAGTTTACGGCGCCGCGCAAAAGCGAGCAGGACTTCCAGTCTTTCCTGACACAGTATAATGGCATTTTGCCTAACCTGATGGCTAGTCCGCAGAACTATTTCTCTGACCAGGTAGCCCGCATCATGACGCAGGACCACTTGCGCGGTGGCGGTATACCTACAGTAGAGCATCTGCAGAAAGTAAATTTGGACCGTGCCTATGAAATTTACCATGACCGTTTTGGCGATGCCAGCGACTTTACCTTTGTGTTTGTGGGTAATTTTGATGTAGAACAGGTGAAGCCGATGCTGCAGACCTATCTGGGCAGTCTGCCGTCCACTAACCGCAAGGAGAATTTCAAAGACGTGGGCAAGCGTGCGCCAAAAGGCGTCGTAACCAAAGACCTGGTGAAAGGCACTGATCAGAAGAGCAATGTAATGATCAGCTTCCGTGACCAGACCAAGTATAGCAAAGAGAAAAGCTACCATTTGGCTGCACTGTCTGAGGTAATGAAGATCAGGCTGACAGAGAAGCTCCGAGAGGAAATTGGCGGCGTGTATGGAACCAGTGTATCTGCCAGCACAAGCCGGGTGCCTTACCAGAACTACGCCTTCAACATCAGCTTTACCTGTGCTCCCGAAAACGTGGACAAACTGGTAGCAGCTACTTTCGAAGAGATCCAGAAGCTGCAGAAGAGCGGTGCGATTGAAGCTGACCTGGCCAAAGTAAAAGAGGCGGACAGACGCAGCATCGAAACCAGTATGCGTGAAAACCGCGCCTGGTTGAGCTCACTCGAAAACGCCTACTACTACGGCGAGCAGCCTACCGCCATCAACGACAAGTTGGAGCTGGTGGAGAAGCTTAACTCCAAAGACATCAGCAAGGCCGCAAAGAGCTATCTGAAAATGAATAACTACATTAAAGTAGTGATGAACCCGGAGCCTGCACAGTAAGCCAGCCCGTAACTCAATTTCAAGGTGCTGTATGTGGCATGGCTTTGGCCTGTTGCATGCAGCATTTTTTTTGCATAAATCGATGGTTAAACAGAACAATTTTGAATTGTATAGGTATATATAGTATCTTAAATACTTGATACTCACCAAACACTCAGAATTGCATGGCGTTCCTAAGATTCACCCTGTTGATTACGCTGGTAAGTACACTGGCATTTCTTTCTTCATGCTCCCCTCTCCACCGCAGCGACAAAGCTATTGTGGTCGATGACTACGGAAGCATGCGTTACATCAAAGGCAAGCCGGATCGGGTGCATAAAAAGTGGAAGTCAAAATCGTCTTACAAACCCAGAAACAACAAAGTTGCGACACGCAGAACTGCTGACTGGTAGATCTTTCATCAGAAGCTATCAGATGGCATGGCTGATACCTTTGTATCCGGCTTGCGTATAGGCAGCTATGGAAACGGCAAACACGCACTATACACGCACACCCCGCACCGAAAGCCTGAAATGGGTTGACCGCATCACCCATTTGATGGACAACCAGTTCCGCTTGCCGGGCACCAACTGGCGATTTGGGCTGGATCCAATTCTCGGGCTTTTTCCTGTGGTGGGCGACCTGGCTTCGTTTAGTGTGTCGGCTATGCTGATCCTCACCATGGCCCGCTATGGTGCCAGTGGCAAGATGGTCACCCTGATGCTCCTCAACGTGGCATTGGATGCCCTCTTTGGCAGTATACCTATTCTAGGCAATATCTTTGACTTTGCCTTTAAAGCGAATGAACGTAACGTGCGCATGCTTCGGGCGCACTACGAAGAGGGCAAGTACCAGGGCAGTGGCAAAAATATTATTCTGGGAGTTATCCTCGGCATTGTCGTGATCTTCATTCTGCTGATCTGGGCCATCTGGGAGCTGCTGGCTTTTGTATACCAGCTGGTGCAGGGCTGGTTCTAAGTCAGCCTATATTCTGCCCAGCGCCTTTGCCACAGCCACTGCCTTGTGCGCACTGGCTTCCTTGTCTTTTATTTCCAGCATGATATCCATGTCGATGCCTTCGGTTTCTACCAGGAAATCGTGGAAAGCCTGTTCTCCGATACTCTGCACATGCTTGCCTTTGCGCTCTCCCGGCGATTGGGCACTGTAGTCTACCATCAGTACGCCGTCTCGTTCGGGTTGCCAGGTTTGGGCAGCCAGCATTACCGCCTCCCGCATTGGTTCACCGTTGTTCACGCACTCGTGGTGCAGGTTGTCGAAAATAATAGGCATACCCGTTAGCTCGTGCAGCACCAGGCAGTCGGTGAGGCTGTAGGTACGGTCGTCATTCTCTACGCAGAGGCGGGCCTTTACCGTCTCAGGCAGCATGGTGTGGTATACCTCTGCAAAGCGATTGAGGGCTGATTCCTTGTCACCATAGGCACCGCCACCGTGTATCTGTAGCTTGGCAGTGGTGTCGAGCCCCATCAGGTCGAGGACGCTCCCTTGGTATACCAGTTCGGCTATGCTGTTCTGCACCGTTTGGGGGGTAGGGGAGTTGAGCACCACAAACTGATCGGGGTGCATGGATATGCGCAGGTTGTGACGCTTAATGTTATCACCGAGCCGGCGGAGGGTCAGTTTGAAGTGTTCCTGCCAGTTGTAGGTATTGACAGGGTGCGATGCAAAAGGCACCAGATCGGACGTGAGCCTGAAAAAGTACAGCCCATGCTCCACATTGAATTCCAGTATGCGGCGCAAACAGCTCAGGTTTTGCTCCACTGTCTGAATCAAGCGCTCTTCAGAGTAAGAGGCTAACCGAAAAGTGCGGGAAGAGGAACAGTCCAGGGTCTCGTTAATGCAGGGATATCCGATTTTCATAAGGTATAGAGGTATGGCTATACCTTAACCTACGCACAAGCAAATGGTTTTGGCGAAAATCAAATTTTAGGAAAGGGTGACTTACCGGTCTATTTCGTAGCCGGTGTTGTCCTTAAAAAAGCGGTTGTAGTTCTCTTTTTCCTCTCTGCGGCGCTTCAATTCCTGAATCAGGAGCAATTGCTGCAGTTTCTGATTCTGCTTTCCTTCTTTTGAAAACATATCATATAGCAGTGAAATAGGGCTGAGTGGGGTGGGGGCAACAGGAGGTGGCGGAGGACCGGGCTCTAGCTCAGGACGGTAGCCTTTGCGCTTTACATACTCCGGCTCCTCTGTCTTCATGTTGCGCAGCGCCCGCTGTATCATTTCTTCGGATGGCCGGCTGGTGATCTCCACTTCGCCGAGCATCACACTGTCAGGCTGCAACACAATGTTGACGCGGAGCTCTGAAACGGGCAGGTTACGGGGCAGGTATAGCAGGGGCTTAAAGCCAACGGCACGGATCAGCAGCGTATCGCTCTGGTCGATATCGATGAGAAACTTGCCTTCTGCGTCAGAAATAACACCATAGTTCGTGCCATAGCGGATAACGCCTGCACCAGGTATAGGGGTGGTTTTGTCAGGCTCGAGCACGGTACCGCTCACGCGTATATTGCGCTGCGACAGTGCCGGAAGTGCACTCACAAGCAACAGGACAGAAAGAAGCAGTAGTCGTAGCGGGTATAAGGGCATGTTACAGCAGAGGCCACTTCAGCGGTGGCAAGGAGTTAATGTCAATACGCCGGAAAAGGCAAAAAAGTATGCCACTGCCAAAATATATAACAGCGCAGCAGTATGGTGCTAAATTACAAAATTTAACGGAAAGTGGGCATTAAAAGCGAAAGCCCATAGCTACGGGCGCTACAGGCTTTCAGTACTTTATGTACGGTATTTCAAATTGTTTGTTTCTCTATTAATGATTATCAGGGTCGTTGTTGCCACGGTTTTGGGCATTTTTGTCTTGCCTGATGGTTCGTTCAGTACCGGTCTGATCTTCATGATTCAGGCCGGAACTTTTCAGATGACCGCTGTTGTGCATTTCATTCGGGCGAACGGTACCGCTACTATTCGTATTGCCTGAGTTATTCATGTTGCCGGAATTGTTCATCTGGTTGCTGCCTGAGCTCATATAGTTACTACGGTTTTGTTCGTACTGCCTGTACTGCTCAGGCGTTAGGATCGACTGTAGCTCACGGTCAGTATCAGCTGTGATCAAATTACGTTCGGCATCCAGGTCATTTTGGCTCATACCTTGGTTCATGTTACCGGCATCTGCATTACCCATATTGGTTGTGCCGTCGTTCATGGTGCTTCCTTCATTTATGTTGGTTCCAGCATTCATGCTGGCGTCATTGGTATTGGCTCTGCTGTTGTGCATCCCAATGGCCTCGTTGTCGCTCGTGTCGTTGCGAGTGTCATTATTGGCCTGTCCACCCATACGTCTTGTTTCGTTGTAGTTATACTGGCTGTTATTCAGCTCACTCATTCGTCTCTCGCGTTCATACAACACCTGCTGCACACGATTTTGGGTTTCCGGATCTAGCTGCAGGTCTGTTGCCATCTGGCTTGAGGCGCGTTCAGCGTTCTGTCGCCAATCGACATCCGTTCCTGTTTCCATATTGGCAGCTGTCAAATCCTCCCCATAGCCTCTGATGTGGCTTTGGTCTACATTTTCGTCATGATTTGCGTCTGCTGTTTCAAAGCTTGTTCCTTTATCTTCGGAACAGGCTGTAAACATCATGGCGCTAACTATTGCTATTGAATAAAATACCTTTTTCATCTCTATAATAATCTAAATTAAACCTGATAAAGCCTCTTGTGTTTGTTTTAAAATAGTATAAAACAAATATGGCTTGCCCTAGTGTTTTACGGTGCACAGTAGGATAGGTTTATATCGTGCTAGTCGAAGTCGGCTCTTGTAAGGGGAATAAATATTGTTTTTATTGTCGTAGGCAGGTATAGAGGGTGCCTGGGAAAACGAAATTTATTGTGAGGTGAGGGTTGTTTTGTGCAAATTTTAAGTGTAGGCAAATATGATAAAATATATATGAAGGTATAGTTGTTGTGTTGCTGTACCTGATGAATAAAAAAAGAGCCGATCTACAGACCGGCTCTTTTGGTGATGAGGATATTCGATTAATACTTAAGCCCTTCGCAGTTCAAAAACTGTAATCTCGGGCAGGAAGCCTACACGACCCGGATAACCGATAAAGCCAAGCCCGGTATTCACATACAGATGCTGTCTGCCACGCTTGTACAGACCGGCCCACTGCTCGTACACATACTGCACCGGGCTCCATTTTAAACCAGGTATGTTCACCCCGAACTGCATGCCATGGGTATGACCCGAGAGAGTCAGGTCTATATCATCATACTTCTGGTTGATCTCACCATCCCAGTGTGAAGGGTCGTGCGAAAGCAGCACTTTGAATGGGCTGTTTTCTGCACCTGTGTAGGCCTTGCCCAGGTCACCGTATTTCGGAAAGCCTGCCCGGTTGCCCCAGTTCTCCACACCCAGGATCGAGATGTGCTCCCCGTCTTTTTCGATGCGGCGGTTTTCGTTAAGCAATACGTCCCAGCCCATGCGGCGCTGTGTGTCAATCAGGGTTTGCAGGTTTTGCGTCTTCGCTTCGCGGCTCTCCCAGCTCACGTAGTCACCGTAGTCGTGGTTGCCGAGCACAGAGAAAACGCCCTGTTTCGCCCGGATTTCCTTCAGCGTGTCCACATGCGGCATCAGCTCTGTGGCCACATTGTTCACCAGGTCACCTGTGAAGAACACCAGGTCGGCTTCCTGTTTGTTTATAAGTTGGACAGCCTCTTTTAAAGGCTCGGTAGAGGTAAAGCTACCTGTGTGCATATCTGAGATCTGCAGCATCTTGAAGCCCTCAAAAGCAGCTGGCAGGTTTGGGAAGCGGAGTATTACACGTTTCACGCGGTAATCATAAGCGCCCTTCACCATACCATAGATAAAAGCCGAGAACGGCACCGCTGCCACGAGCAAGCCCATTTGGTTGAGGAACTTACTGCGGGAAGGGTCGAAGGTTGCTTCTCCGCTGTTCACGTTGTTGAACACCAATTTACCCAGGCGCAACGCATCGTCCACGAAGAGGAAGAGCACAATCACCAGTTTAGAGGCGAAGATGATAAAAAGCGTACTGGCCAGGTATGTTTTAAAGGCGTCTGGCGGCGTGCCACGTGTAAACGAAGCCAGTGCAAAGGTGCCCGCCGTAATGGCAAACACAGCCCAGTGCAAAATATAGATAATGCGCTGAGTACTGGCCGAGAGGTTCTGACTGACTGTTTTAATGGCCTGAAAGACATAAAAGTCCACCAGGAATAGGATGAAAATGACTATTCCTATTGAAAAGAATCGTTGCATGTTGTATGGTAATAGCTGCTTAGGAACAGGCCGTGGCAGCTTTTGTTTAAAATTGGATATTATGATAAAAAAGTAAGCAAACCGCCTACATACTCTGAACTATTTTCAGGTGAAACAGATTCACTTAGCAATCATTTCTCTAACAAAATCTGTACCGCAGTGAAAGAAGAAGCTACGTCTGCACTTTTGGCATACGATACCGCCAACCTCAACATCAAAACCTGGGCCGAAGAAGACCGTCCGCGCGAAAAGCTCCTGCTCAAAGGCAAGTCCGCCCTGAGCGATGCCGAGCTGATTGCCATCCTGATCGGCTCTGGCACCCCAAAACTGACTGCTGTGGACGTAGCCAAATTGATACTGGCGGCCGTGGGCAACGATCTGAACGAGCTGGCCAAACTGACAGTGAAGGACCTTACAAAGATTAAAGGTATAGGCGAAGCAAAGGCTATTTCAATCGTGAGTGCGCTGGAACTGGGTCGCCGACGCAAAGAAACCGCTTCTGCTGCCAAAACCCGCATCACCTGCTCCACCGACATCTACAACTATATCAAGCCCCAATTGCTCGACCTGCCACACGAAGAGTTCTGGGTGATTTTGCTGAACCGTGCTAACGTAGTGATGAAAAAGGAAAGCATCAGCAGCGGGGGAGTGGCTGGCACCGTGGCCGACCCGAAAATGATCTTCAAAAAGGCCATCGAGCAGCTGGCCAGTTCCCTCATTCTGGTGCACAACCACCCGAGCGGCAACACCAAACCCAGCGGCGCCGACATCGCCCTCACCAAAAAGATGAAAGAAGCCGGATCTTTTCTGGACCTGCCCATCCTCGACCACATCATCTTTACCGATAACGACTACTACAGCTTTGCTGACGAAGGACTCTTATGAATTTAGGAGTTCTAATCTTCTTCTAAGATCTCCTTTACCCTGCCGACTTCCCCTGTTTCGAGCCTCACTTTGATGCCATGCGGGTGGTTCGGCGACTTTGTAAGAATTGCTTCCACATAGCCCTCGGTCAATTCACCGGTGCGTTGGTCCTCTTTAAGCACGATGTTCACATGGGAGCCAATTTTGATGTTGCTGCGTTTTGTGCCGTCCATGGTGTCTATTGCTTGGTCTGAGGTTTAGAAGTAATGTGCAGAAATTCTTCTTCGTCGTTCAGGCTCCAGCGCACAGGGGCTGTGATGTCCTGTTTTACAACTTCTACCTTTTCGATCTGTTCCAGGTTGGCTAAAATCAGGCTGGTGTCTTTTACTACCTGATTGTTGATCACCACTTTCAGGTTCTGCTGGTCGGCAGGTATACGGTAGTGGGTATAGATGTCGGTTAGAGTGGCAAGTTCTACCGTTGGCTTGATGTGCATAATGACAGCCCCGTCTTTGGCTTTGTTGCCGAATTTCTCTGTGGCTTTTTCATGCTTCAGCACTTCAGCGCTTTCAATGTGCCTGGCTGCTATCAAGGCCAGGCTTGGCTGTGTTACCTGCCTCCCAGCAATTTCGATGTAAGGCTGGGGCTGCTGCAATAATATGCCCTGCTGCCGCCGCTCTTTAGGGTGAATAAGCTCTTGTTGTGCAAAGGCTTGCAGACTGCAAGCGGCAAAGAGGAAAGAGAAGATAAGTTTTTTCATAGCAGGGTCTTTACATATATGTGGTGGTCAGTAGAACGCACCAAATGAAACAAGCTTCAAATATCAGATTAAGCTTAGGATATGGCTTGTGTACCGGCTTGCCATTTTTCCTTCGCGATTTTATATACGTAATTTAATTTCGGAGATTCTCCGAAATAGGCAACTTGCTGTTCAGCAACTTTCTCAGCACCCAGCCGACCGATGGCTATTTGGGAACGAACGTTGCTGGCGCCGATGTGAAAAAATACCTGTTCAACATATTGGAATAAGTAATCCAGCAGCAGTGCTTTTACAGCATGGTTAAGGCCCTTTCCCCAGTAGGCTGTGGCGTAGAAAGTGTAGCCGATCAGGATGGTATTGTCTTGTGCGTTGTGATCGTATATACGGGTGCTGCCCGCGATCTGACCTGTTGCCTTATCAATCACCTTAAACGCTCCCTTGCTTTGAATTGCGCCATCAAAAAAGGTTTTGAATACATCTTTTTGCCAGCGGTCTTTGTTAGGGTGCTGCTCCCATATCTTAGGATCAGACGCCACCGCATACAACGCCTCAAAGTCATTATCCTGCAAAGGGTATAGGATAGCTTTGTCGTTTTCTAATGTGGGTTGCGTATCAAATGTCATGTTGTGATGTTAGCTATTTTGTAAACGTCGCTACGACGTTTAGATGCTTATAGGGCGATTCGCCTTTCAGTATATGTCTGATCAAGTTTTATCTCCTTACCGCTTGTGCTTCCGGATGTTTACCCACGTACTGATTATCGCCAGCGCCAGGCCTGCTCCTATCAATGCCCAGCCGATGTATCTGCTTTCGAAGAAGTGACCGATATTAATTACAAATCCTGCCACAGCCAGAGCTACAGCGATAATTCCAGACAAGCTGAAAGATTTCATAGGTTTTACACAGGTATAGATGTAAGTATAGGTTACAAGAACCACCTAGGTAATATACATAGAATCTCCTGTATATTCATCCTTATATCGGTTTTTTACTAAGTGCCACGCTACTGCTTAACACTTGGACTGCTCTAATATTAACCTTTGAAAATCTGTCTCAGCCACTGCAACCACTTTGGGTGGTGATGACTGATAGCGCCTATGTCTGGTTGGTCATTAAGGTTGATCTCATTTCCTAAAATATCCTTCGTAGCAGGAGTAAAAGTGGGAGGAAGCGGCACGGTTATACCTTTTTTGATAAGTGGCGATTTTTTGTGGAGGCTATACCTGTCATGCAGGGTTTGCAGATCGAGCGGGTAGCCCAAGGCGCCAACTGTGCCGGGAGCCAGCAGCAGTGGGTCGGCCACTATACCTGTCGGATTGCCGTTCATGCGCTCCTGGCCTGTTGCCTGTCTGAAATTCTGCAGTGAGCTATACCTGTTTTCGCCCCACACAAAGGCGTAGCGGCTGTCTTCGCTGTACCAGGCATTGTGCTGAAAGAGCACGTCGAGCGCTGCCGTGTCAGCGGCAACTAGCAAAGGGGCGCCGTTGCGGGTGTAAAAGATGTTGTTGAAGAACCGCACATTGTGGTGCTGGCCGCTTTTGAAAAGCACACCCCCTCCCGTGGGTGCTATACCTTGGTCAGCAAACACGGTGTTGTTGTAAACCAGCAAGTCGCGGTTGCCGCCGTTGTGGTGCTGGTCGGCCACCCAAAGTGTAATGCCTTTATAATCATTTCTGCGCCCGTCATTTTCAGAGATGTTATACCTGATGATGTTGTTGTGCATCGGCCGTGCCCACTCAAACTGCGCGATCAGGAAGCCCGCTCCGTCGTTGTCGTGGGAGTAGTTGTACTGGATCACAGAGTTGGTGACGCCCCCGTCCAGGTCGAAGCCACCGCCGTCGCAGCCACTGCCCGCGCTGATGTTGTAGGCTTCGTTGTACTGGATAACAACGTTATTGGCGTCCCAGGCCCAGATGCCGACTGGTCCACCGCAGTTTGTGTTGCCCATACCGGAACTGTGCACGACACTGTGCTCCACTGTGCCGCCGTCTACGTCTGAGAGCACAATACCACTGCCGCTGTGCTTGTCGGGCAGGGGCAGACCGTATACATGGTACACATGGCAGTTGCCGATATACACGTTGCGGTTTGCATAGCCTTTTTTGTTTTGGTCGAATTCACCCCAGGTGTTGATGCCCTCCGATCCAATGTGGTGCACCACAGCGCGGGTAATGCGCACCTCCTCAAAGCCGCTATTGCCACTCCAGGATCCAATCGTAATACCTGATTTTCGAAAACCTGTCACTTCTACCTGGTCAATCACGATATGCGCCAGTTTTACATTGCCGGGCAGGTCGTTGTAAAAAAGGATCCCGTTGTTGCTGTTGCTGTCGGGGCCGCTGCCTTTGAAGTTGAGCTGGCGGATTTCTATACCGGCGACATTGTGCGCATACAGGCCATAGCTCGTGTCGGCGTCAACGGTGGCGCGGCTTTCGCCAAAAGAACTGATGACCAACGGAGCGCCTTTGCCCTGGAAATTGTCAGGATGAAAATAGAGCCCGCCCGCGAAGGTATGGCCACCTTCGAGCAAGAGCGTGTCGCCCGGGCTATACCTGTGGCTGTTGGCTTTGGCAATGCTACGCCAGGCAGCAGTAGGGGAAGTGCCTGGGTTGGCATCATCGCCTTTGGAACTGAGGTAATAAGTATGCGCCAAGGTATAGGGGGCTGTGCAGAGGTATAGGCCGATAAAAAAAAAGAAGCGTCAGGGCCTGTTTCATAGTCAAGGGTTTCGGGTGCAGGTATAACTGGTTAGCGGCTATACCTGTCGGGGTTTATTTGTCAGCATCGTTGGTGGGCATCTCCAGTTCCGATACGTGCAACAAACGCAGCATGGATGTTTTCTTGTGTTGGTGCTCCTGCATGCGCTTGAGAATATCGTCCAGGAGCTCGATAGCCCGCAGCACGTAAGGTCCTTTGTTGAGCATCACGCAGTCGGCCCGTTGCGACATGGCAGCGTCGGTGATCTCGGCACGTGACGGTCGGCCCTTTTTAGAGAGCGACTCCAGTACCTGCGTAGCCCAGACCACGGGTATATGCGCTGCTTCACAGAGCCACAAAATCTCTTCCTGCACCTCAGCCAGCCGCTGCCAGCCGCACTCCACGGCCAGGTCGCCACGGGCGATCATCACCCCGGCAGGATGGTTTTTCATGACGGTAAGCAGCAACCGGGGCAGGTTGCGGAAGCCCTCCTTGGTTTCTATTTTGAGCATGATACCCAGTTGAGGAGCCTGCAGCTCTTTCAGCTCCTGGTGCAGCGCCTCAATCATCTCAGGCTGGTTCACAAACGACAAACTCACCGCATCAGCATGCTTTACCACAAAAGCCAGGTTATGGCGGTCCTGTTGCGTCAGGCCCTCCAGATTCAGCTTGGTTTCTGGCAGGTTAATGCCCTTGTCGTACAGCAGGCGACTGCCAGACTCCTTGGCTTCCGTAATCTTCACCAGCAGGTTATCCTCATTGACCTCCATGATCGTGCCCGCAATTTTGCCATCATCAAACAAAATCGGCTGCCCTACTTTCACGCGGCTGAACACTTCAGGCAAGGTGCAGGCTATGTGTGCGGGCTTCACGATGTGGCCTTCGGCATCGTAAAGGGCGGGTTCACCGGGCGTTTGCTCCTTGGTGAGTACCAGCAGATCGTCTTTGCGCAGGTAGATGGGTGCTTCGCTGGCAGGCAGCTGGCCTACCTTGGCGGAGCGCTCCAGGGCACTTTCTTTTTTGATAGTAAGTTCGGTGCCAGTGCCTATGTAAGAGGTCTTGAACAGGTGCGCAATCACACCTTTTCCTTTGCGCTGCATTACGGTGAAGGTGCGTTTGCGGCCGCGGGTGTCCCTGAATCTCAGCTTGTCGCCCTGTTGCAGCTGCGCTACCCAACCTTCGTCGAGTGGCAGGCTGGCATCTACAGGTACTTCACTTTCTTCACCGTGCGGTGCAAGCCATACCTTGGCAGGCGACACGAGTTGGCCCAGTTCGTTCTGAATGGGGCGGATGGGGAGCAGGGCAGGACCTGGTTTGAGCGGACCCGTACGCAGTTTAGGCCCCATCAGGTCCATCAGTATTTTGCAGTTTCGGCCCGTTTCTTTTTCAGCCTTTCTGACGGATTGTACCATGGCTTCCCATACCTGCTCGTTGTCGTGGGCACAGTTGATGCGGGCGCAGTCCATACCGGCTAGTAACATGCGCTTCAGCAATTCATGGTCATGAGCCAGGTCGGTTGAGAAGGTGACCATGATCCGGGTGCCGTGTTTTCTAGGTGAGGGCCCGAGCAAATCGTTGGTGTGCTTCTCGAGTAAGTCACTGCTTTCATCAAATGAAACAGGAACTGGTTTTTTGATAACCTCACAGCTGTGCAACTGACAGAGCATGTCGCGCACGGCCTGCAGACTTGCCAGCACATGCCCCTCGGCGCGGCCCAGCGACGACAGTCCCATGCGGGACAGGCTCTCCTGCAGTTGCCGGATATCGTGCTGCCGCAGCGACAGGTAGTGCAGCAGGTTGCGGGCACTTTTCCGGAAAGACGGATGCACGTTTTTGATGGCGCCGGCAAATTTCTTTTCCAGTTCAAGGGCGTCGTGGTGCAGCCGGTCGAGCTGCGTGATCATCTCCTGGATTTGTTTCTCGTCTGTTTGCATCATGGTAGAGGTGTGGCATACTATCAAACTGAAGAGAGGCGGGTAGGGTTTTTTAAAAACTGTTGATCATAGCCCGTTGCAAAGATGGCGCACTCCAATACCCGCTGGCGATAATGCGCCGGATGCTGTGCAGCGGGTCCTGCGGATCACGCTTACCGGCGAGTTGAAAAGCTCCTGCCATGCCCCTTTGTTTGAGTTCAGGTATAGCCTCAGGGTTCCAGAGCCCAAAAGGGTAGGCGAAATATTCTATCGGTTTGCCCGTGATCTCGGTCAGCTGCCGCGAAGGCTTCTCCACCTGCGTTACCCAGTCCTGGCCCTGGTATTTCTTCACGTTCTGGTGGTCCCAGGTATGCGAGCCAATCACGTGCCCTCTGTCCGAAAGCTCCTTTACCTGCGCCTTGCTCATGTAGTTGGGGCGGCCCAGCGACACCGTCATGATAAAGAACACACCCTTGAAACCGTACTTCTCGAGTTCAGGTGCGGCCACGGTGTACTGTCCCAGGCTGATGTCGTCGAAGGTGAGCATCACGGGCTTTTCGGGAAGCGGAGCGCCTGTGGTCAGGTAAGCCATTAGTTGGTCGGGCAGCACAGTCTGGTACCCGCTGTCAGCGAGCATTTTGATGTGCTCTTTAAAACGTTCTTCAGGTATAATGTAGTCTTTGGCTTGCCTGGAGTCCTTCTCGCGCCAGTCACGCACCTGGTGGTAACACAAAATCGGTATCTGCTTGCGGGCAATGATGGTCTCGGCATCGGCTACGGAACTGGTCACAACAGCTGCAGGCTGAGCCGATTGTTCAGGCATAGCTGCCTGCAAAGTCAGGATGTCAGGCGCAGGTATAGCACTGTCCTGTGCATCCGAAGCAACAGGTATAGCGACTTCGACTGGCGACTGCGTTTGGGTGGTTTTGCCTTCCTGCAGGCAGGATGACAAGCCAATTAAGAGAACAGATAAAAGTATGGGAAACGGTAAGCGGAGGGTTGGGTAAGGGTATTTCATGATAGGGTTTGTAAGCGGTATAATGTTAGCGATTTTTCGTGTTGATTCCACACCGTTCTCCCTGATAATTTAGAGTGAAGCATGATGGCGGTGCATGTCTGTAAGGAAGACGGCACTGTGTGCTTTGATTTGCGCAGCGCCTTTCGAAACCTGTCATTAGAAAGGATTTATGAAGTGAAAATTACTTATCTTGATGGGGCAATTATGTTCCGGAATCCTATACACTATACCTGAAAAGCCATGCCGGCCATACCCTTTACCCGTGAAGTCATGCTGCGCCAGCTCTCTGAAGTGCCCGAATGGGATGTGCTCGTGATCGGCGGCGGCTCTACGGGGCTGGGAACTGCCCTTGATGCTGCCTCTCGTGGGTATAAGGCGCTTTTGCTGGAACAGTCCGACTTTGCCAAGGGTACTTCAAGTCGGAGCACCAAACTGGTGCATGGCGGGGTACGCTACCTGGCGCAGGGCAATATCCGGTTGGTGTTCGAAGCGCTTCGGGAGCGGGGTCTCCTCCTGCGCAACGCCCCGCACGTGGTGTCGGTGCAGCCCTTCGTCATTCCCTGTTACAGCTGGTGGCAACGTTTCTTCTACGGCACTGGCCTGACGCTCTACGATCTGCTGGCGGGCAGGTATAGCCTGGGCCGTACCAGCTGGTGGAGCCGCAAAACCGTGCTGGAGCAGATGCCTACTATAAAGTCCGAAAACCTGAAAGGCGGCATTGTGTACTACGACGGGCAGTTCGACGATGCCCGCCTGGCCCTGAACATCGCTCAAACCTGTGCCGAACAGGGCGGCACGGTGCTGAATTATGTTCGTGTGACTGGCTTATTCAAAGAGGCCGATGGGAAAGTGACCGGTGTAGCAGCACTGGACCTCGAAAGCGGTGAACCCTATACCTTAAAGGCCAAAGCGGTCGTGAATGCCACAGGCGTGTACGTGGACGAGATTTTACAATTGGACCAGCCTGCCCAAAAACCACTGGTGATGCCCAGCCAGGGTGTGCACGTGGTGCTTAATAAGTCCTTTCTGCCAGGCGATACGGCCCTGATGATACCTGAAACGCCTGATGGTCGCGTGCTTTTTGCCATACCCTGGCAAGGCCAGGTGCTGGTCGGCACCACCGACACGCCGCTGCAGGAGCTGAGCCTGGAGCCCGTGGCACTCGATGCTGAGATTAACTTCATTCTACAAACGGCAGGTGCTTATCTACAGAAAATTCCAACACGACAGGATGTGCTAAGTGTACATGCCGGACTGCGCCCCCTGGCCGCTCCCGACAGTAAAACAGGTAACACAAAAGAGATTTCCCGCAGTCACAAGTTGCTGGTGGCTCCTTCCGGGTTAATCACTATTACTGGCGGCAAGTGGACTACTTACCGGCAGATGGCCGAAGAAACCGTGAACGCAGCTATCCGGGTAGCGGGTCTACCGGCTATACCTTGCCTTACCAAAAAGCTGCCTATCCATGGTGCTATATCTGCGCAAAGCAGCAGGAGCAGCTCCCTGCCGTCCGGGCTATCAGCCTATGGCAGCGATGCGCCTGACTTAAAAACCCTGATGCGGTCGGAGCCAGAGCTGGCGCAGAAGCTGCACCCTGACTTTGGTTATACCTTGGCTGAAGTAGTCTGGGCGGTGCGCCACGAGATGGCCCGTACTGTGGAAGATGTGCTGGCGCGGCGGTTAAGAGTGCTGTTCCTGCATGCCCGTGCTGCCCAGAAATTGGCACCTGTTGTAGCCGCTGTTCTGGCCCGTGAACTCAAGCGCGACGAAGTATGGCAGCGGGAGCAGGTAGCGGCCTTTGAGGCGCTGGCAAACTACTACCTGCCACAGGCCACTGAAAAGCCTGCCTTGCGGGCACTTTGACGAAATTTTTCCGAAATTGCAGCAAAATTACCTGACCCAATGCAACGACCTATTAAGCTCATTATCATAGCCGGCATCGCGCTGGTACTTTTTTATTTTGTGCGTGAGTCTTTTATGAGTGACGATAACTACCTGATTCCGCTGCAGAAAGAACGCGAAGACAAAGACCTGTCGTTCCGGAGCCGCACCAACAGCCCGTTTGAGGAGGCCGAGCGCCGTGCTTTCAGCAACCTGGTATACTACGAGCCCAACCTTGACTATCGTGTAAAGGTGAAACTGGAGGACATAGAGCCAAAAGACACCCTGCATATGCCGATGACGAATGGCAGCACGGAGGCCTACCTGCGTTACGCCATCGCCAATTTCGACCTACACGGCGAGCCGCAGCGTCTGACACTCTACAAAAAAGTAAAAGAAGAAGAGGAAAAGTTGTTTGTGCCTTTTACCGACAAGACCAACGGCTTCGATACCTATGGCGGCGGCCGTTACCTCGATGTGCCTTTTAAAGAAGGAGCTAAAACCGCTACACTCGACTTTAACCGTGCTTACAGCCCTTTCTGCGCATACAATCCTGAGTATGTGTGTCCCGTACCGCCCAAAGAAAACCGCCTGACCGTGGCGGTGGAGGCCGGCGAGAAAAACTACGAAAAAGCGCACCCGGTGGTGGAGTAGGGCTTTGGCGTATCACGACACACGTATCAAGTATCACGATGCCTTCGAAGAGGATTTGACAAAGGGCATTTTGACAATAGACAAAGGAGCTTCTGGAAAGACCACTTTTTCAGGTTTGCAGTCTGGTTTTCTAATTTACTGTCCAAACTGCTGTTTCGGATTTTTAATCCGAAACTACTTACTAGCGGATTTGCAATCCGCGTGCCTGCCAGCAGCAAAACGGATTGCAAATCCGAAAGAGCATTTAAGGTATAGCGTTAGCGTATCAAGAGATGTCTTGTTCCACAAGGTCCTTTGTCAAGTTAAAAGAAGTCGTGATACTTGATACGTGTGTCGTGATACGAAAAAAATAATCCTTAATTTTGGGAATTAGCTTCAACCGAACGGGGCTATACCTTACAGAACAACAGAAATAACCATGCTGATTTCATTCGACTGGCTGAAACAACTCATTTCTATCGATAAAACCGCTGAAGAAACAGGTGTCTTGCTGACGGGGGCAGGTCTGGAAGTGGAAGCAATCCATAACTTCGATCAGGTAAAAGGAGGCCTTGAAGGCATCGTGATCGGAGAGGTGCTTACCTGTGAGCGCCATCCTGACGCTGACCGCCTGAGTGTGACCACTGTAGACATCGGCACAGGTGAGCCGAGCCAGATCGTGTGCGGTGCGCCGAATGTGGCTGCCGGTCAGAAAGTGGTAGTGGCGACGGTGAACAGCACGCTATACCCAACTGGCGGGGAGGCTTTCAAAATCAAGAAGTCGAAAATTCGTGGTGCTGTGTCCGAAGGGATGATCTGCGCCGAAGACGAAATTGGCGTTGGCACGTCGCATGCAGGCATCATGGTGCTCGACACGGATTTGCCGAATGGTACCCCGGCAGCTGAGTACTTCGGACTGGGCTCTGATAAAGTGTTCGAGATCGGCCTGACGCCAAATCGCGCCGATGCCGCTTCGCACTTAGGCGTAGCCCGCGATCTGAAAGCCCTGCTGCGTGTGCCCTATACCTTGCCTTCTGTTGAAGATTTCAAAGTAAACAACAATTCCCGCCCTGTGGAGGTGGAGATTGAAAATACAGAGGCCTGTCCTCGCTATGCGGGTGTAACGGTAAGTGGCGTGAAAGTAGGTCCTTCACCAGAGTGGCTGCAAAAGCGCCTGCGTGCCATTGAACTTGCGCCGATTAACAATATTGTAGACGTGACCAACTACGTGCTGCACGAGTTGGGGCAGCCCCTGCATGCTTTCGACGCCGATAAAATTAAAGGCAATAAGATTGTCGTGAAGACTGTCGAGGCGGATAGCACATTTGTGACCTTGGATGGTGTAGAGCGCAAGCTCAAAGCCAATGACCTGATGATTTGCAATGCCGAGGAGCCCATGGCGATTGGTGGGGTGTTCGGTGGACAGGAGTCCGGCGTTTCAGACGAAACGACCAGCATTTTCATCGAGAGCGCCTACTTCTCACCCGATTATATCCGCCGTACAGGTATGGCACACGGCCTTAAGACCGATGCTTCTTTCCGCTTCGAACGTGGTACAGACCCGAACATGGTGATTACCGCTCTAAAGCGTGCCGCTGTGCTGGTACAGGAAGTGGCAGGTGGTGAGGTTAGCTCCGAGATTGTGGACGTATATCCGCAACCGATTCAGAATCTGGAATTGTCGCTCGATATTGCCCGTGCCCATTCACTGATTGGTCAGCACATTGGAGCCGAGCGCATGAAAGCTATCCTGACGGACTTAGGTATAGAAATTACAGGCGAAACGGAGGAGAAGCTGCATGTGTCGGTGCCGCCTTTCAAGGTGGACGTAACGCGTGAGGCGGACCTGGTGGAGGAAATCCTGCGCATCTACGGCTTCAACAACATTGAGGTGAGCGAGCACATGGCCACCACCTACATGGCCAGCTTCCCGAAACCGTATCCCGAGGATATCAACAAAACGATACTGGATTACATTTCAGCCAACGGTTTCCACGAAATCATCACCAACTCCATCACCAACTCCAAGTACTACGCCGCTGGTGGAGATACGGAGACGGCCGGGCTGGTGAAGGTGTTGAACTACAACAGTGAGGACCTCGACGTGCTGCGCAAGAGCATGGTGTTCTCTGGTCTGGAAGTGCTGCGCTACAACATCAATCGCCGTCAGCGTGACCTTAAAATATACGAGCTCGGCAAGGTATACGAGCAGCTGGAGGATGGCTACAAAGAGAGCCGCAAACTGGCCCTTTATATGGTAGGCAACACTACGGCCGAAAGTTGGAAGCAGCCTGCCCAGAAAGTGGCTTTCCACGACTTGGCTAGTGTGGTGCAGAATGTGCTGCAGAAACTCAACGCCGCCGACTACGAAGTGCAGGCCATTGAGCAAAGCCGCTACATGCGCCAAGGTATAGCTTATGTGAAAAATGGTAATGTGATAGCACAGGTAGGTTTGCTGGACGCGGCCGTGACCAAAGCCGTCGACGTGAAAGAGCAGGTATGGTACGCTGAGCTGAACTGGGACTACCTGCTCAAAAAGTACAAAGATAAACTGGTGGCTGAGGAGTTGCCGAAGTTCCCGGAAGTGCGCCGCGACCTGTCACTTGTGGTGGATCGCTCCGTTACCTTTGAGCAGCTGAAGCAGGTGGCCCTGCGCACGGAGCGCAAGCTTCTGCAAGGCGTCAATGTGTTTGATGTGTATGAGGGCGACAAGATAGAGGCAGGCAAGAAAGCCTATGCCCTGAGCTTTACTTTGCTCGACCGCCAGCAAACTTTGACCGACAAAGTGATCGAGGGCGTGATGAACCGCCTGATGCAGCAATTTGAGAAACAGCTGGGAGCCATTATCCGCAAATAGTTATGCCAAAGGAAAAACAACTGCAACAGCTTCAGTCCATTGAGAGCAAAGTGCGCCAGCTTCTGAGTAAGCATGTTGACGTGCAACAGAAGCTTGTAGCCGCTCAGGAAGAAATTAAATTGCTGGAGTCGCTGTTAGAGGAGAAGGAACAGCAAATAAAAAATTTTCAAAATCAAGAGAATATTGTTAAGATTGTAGATACGATAGCAGGAAACACTGCAAATTCGACAGAGTTAAAGCTGAAGTTAAACGAATATATAAGGGAAATTGATAAGTGTATCGCCTACTTGCGTGACTAGCGGGAGGCAGTGAGCCGGAGCCGGACATACGGCTGGCCACTGTGAAGAAGCAAAGAAACGAGGTAGCCCTATACCAAAAGAACGCAACGGATGGGTGAATTAGCAATTAAAATTCGCATCGCAGAACGCGAGTATCCGATGCGGGTGAAGGAAGAAGAAGAAGAAAGGCTACGGGTTGTAGGTAAACTTTTGAACGAGCGCCTGCGCTTTTTCAAAGACCAGTTTGGCATACAGGATAAACAGGATTTGCTGGCCATGGTGGCGTTTGAGACCATGGTGGACAAGCTGAAACTGGAGGATGACAAAAACAACCATCTGGCCAAAGTGGGAGAGCAACTGAGCGTACTGGACGATCTCTTATCATCAAGTAAGTAAACATATTCCGAGGCGGCTTCCCAAGCGGCCTCTTTAACTACGGTGTGGTCCGTAAGACCACCTCACTGTCCTGCTGCAGGTACTGCTATAGTTTTTATAAACCATAAAAGCTTATAGTTATGCCCGATATTTTATTCATTTTAATCACCGCCATTGTAGCGCTCGGAGTGGGCGTGTACATCGGGCGTGTCCTGTTGCAAAAGGTATACAAGCAACAGGAGGAAGCCGCCAGGCAGACCGCCAAGGCCATCATCCGCGAGGCTGAAATCAATGCTGAGAGCATCAAGAAAGACCGTATGTTGGAGGCGAAGGAGAAATTCCTGAAGCTGAAGTCTGAGTTCGAGGAAGAGTCGAACAAAAAGAAGAACATTATTATCCAGAACGAGAATAAGGTAAAGCAGCGCGAGCAGCACGTGGCCAAGCAGATGGAGCAGGTAAAGCGCCGCGAAACGGAGCTCGACAAGGAAAAAGAAAACCTTGACCACCAACTGGAGTTGCTGAAGAAGCGCAAAGAAGACGTAGAGCAGCAGCACAACGAAGTAGTGGCGCAGCTGGAGAAGATTGCCGGCTTGACCGCCGCCGAAGCCCGCGAGCAGATGGTAGAAGCGCTGAAGAGCGAAGCCCAGTCGCATGCTTCTTCTTACGTGAAGGACATCGTGGCCCAGGCCAAACTCACCGCTACGAAAGAAGCCAAGAAGATTGTAGTAGAAACTATACAGCGTACAGCCGCAGAGCACGCTATCGAGAACTGCGTTTCTGTTTTCAACATTGAAAGCGACGACATCAAGGGCAAGATCATCGGTCGTGAAGGCCGTAACATCCGCGCCCTCGAAGCCGCAACTGGCGTGGAGATCATTGTAGACGATACCCCAGAGGCAATCATCATCTCAGGTTTCGACCCGGTTCGCCGCGAGATCGCACGTCTGTCGCTGCACCGCCTGGTGGCTGACGGACGTATTCACCCGGCCCGCATTGAGGAGGTGGTTGGCAAAACCCGCAAGAACATCGAAGAGGAGATCGTGGAGATTGGTGAGCGTACTGCCATCGACTTAGGTATACACGGTCTGCATCCGGAACTGATCAAGATGGTGGGCCGCATGCGCTTCCGTTCATCTTACGGACAGAACCTGCTGCAGCACTCACGCGAGGTAGCTAATCTGTGTGCCACCATGGCGGCAGAACTTGGCCTGAACGTGAAGCACGCTAAACGTGCCGGTCTGTTGCACGATATTGGTAAAGTAACGCCAGACGAGCCGGAATTGCCACACGCTATTATCGGTATGGAGCTGGCCAAGAAATACAAGGAGCATCCGGATATCTGCAACGCCATCGGTGCTCACCACGACGAGATCGAGATGACGGCTATGATTTCTCCCCTGATTCAGGCTTGCGATGCTATCTCCGGTTCAAGACCGGGTGCCCGCCGTGAGATCATGGAGTCTTACATCAAGCGTCTGAAAGACCTGGAAGCCGCAGCCGTTTCATTCGACGGTGTGAACCAGTGTTACGCCATTCAGGCGGGCCGTGAGCTCCGCATCATGGTAGACGCCGATAACGTGAGCGATGAAAAAGCCGCACAGCTTTCTTTCGATATCTCGCAGAAGATCGAGAAGGAAATGCAGTACCCTGGTCAGATCAAGATTACGGTAATTCGTGAAATGAGAGCCATTAGCTACGCCAAGTAAGGTATAGCCCTAGGTATAAACAAAAAGCCGCCTGTTACAATTGTAGCAGGCGGCTTTTGCATTAAACTAAAACCAATCGTCACTTATTATCCTTAGCTCAGGAATGCCTTCAGCATCCAAAGCGTCTTTTCATTTTCGTTGATATCTTCACTGACAAGGGCTACCGTACCTTCATCGTCGCGCTCAGCAGCCAGGGCCAGAATATCACGCTCCAGGTTCACGATCACGGACAGGTTCTGGTGTGTGGCTTCTACTGTTTCACGGTCACCGCTCAGGTTCGAAGTTTCCTGTATGCTCGACACACGCAGGTAATCGGAGAAGGTATGCAAAGGCTTCTGACCAATGGTCAGGATACGCTCCGCCAGGGCATCGATTCTAGCCAAAGCGCTGTTGTACAGCTCCTCGTACTTGGTATGCAGTTGGAAGAAGTGTATACCCTTGATATTCCAGTGGAAACCGCGCAGGTTCTGGTAATAGATGTGGTAGTTAGCCAGCAGTTCGTTTAGCTTATCGGCTATCTCTACTGAATCTTGTTTTTCTAATCCAATATTCGTCAGCTTATTCATAGTCTTTTTATTTGTGTTGTTTGTATATACAAAGATGCCTGAGTCAAGGTTATAAATCAAATCAATTTTGTTTATGGCTATATAGTAATAGTCTATAACTTTGCAGGGCGAAAGCAAAAGTGGCTCGTACTTGCCTGTGCGGTTTGGATATACCGTTAGTATTAAGAGCTTCTTTACTATACGATTGATGATATGACACTGGTACAATTAGAGTACTTAATAGCAGTAGATACCCACCGCCATTTTGCCACAGCAGCGGAGCATTGCTTTGTAACGCAACCCACCCTGAGCATGCAGCTGCAAAAGCTGGAGGAGGAGCTAGGGGTGCAGCTGTTTGACAGAAGCAGAGTGCCGGTGCGCCCGACCGAGCTGGGCAAGGAGGTCATAGCCCAAGCCCGTATCGTGGTGGCAGAGGCGAAGAAGATCAAGGAGATTGTGCAGAATCAAAAGCAGGAGCTGAGCGGCGAGCTACGGGTGGGCGTGATACCAACCCTGGCTCCCTACCTGATCCCGCTGTTCGTGACCAGCTTTATGGAGAAGTACCCGGATGTGCGGCTGGTGGTGCAGGAGCTGCTGACGGAGGAGATCGTGCAGAAGCTGAATTATGAGTTGCTGGATGTAGGACTGCTGGTGACGCCGCTGGAGGATAAGTCCATCAAAGAGCTGCCCTTGTTCTACGAGGCTTTTGTAGCTTACATTAACCCAGCCCATCCGCTGGCCCAAAGCAAATCCATCAGTCCGGAGCAACTTGATCTGGACGAGCTGTGGGTGCTGAACGAAGGGCACTGTTTCCGGAGTCAGGTGCTCAACATCTGCAACCGGTCTGGGAGCGGCCTAAGCGGTGCAGGACATCTGGATTACAAAAGTGGATCGCTGGAAACCCTTAAGCGGATTGTAGAAACTCAACGTGGCCTTACCTTGCTGCCAGAGCTGTCGGTGCTGGATATACCTGAAGAGAAACAGGCGCTGGTTCATACCTTTCAGGAGCCCCAGCCACAGCGGGAGGTGAGTCTGGTTGTGCACCGCAGTTTTCTGAAGAAGAAGCTGATTGAAGCTTTGCAAAAAGAAATAGTAGCTGCTATACCGGATGAAATCAGAAGCAGGAAAAAACAGCAGGTGATTGAAGTGAAGTAAGTTTGGGAGTTAAAACAAAACGGGCTGCTTCTTGCGAAGCAGCCCGTTTTTATAACTTATACCTGTAAGCAGGTATAGCAAATCAAATTAAGCGTTGATCATACCTGCATCCTGCAGCACCTGCACCATCGTAGCGCCGATCTCAGCAGGAGAGTCTACCACGTGGATACCGTTCTCACGCATGATCTTCATTTTAGCGGCAGCTGTATCGTCAGCACCACCAACAATCGCGCCTGCGTGGCCCATACGGCGACCAGCAGGAGCAGTCTGACCAGCGATGAAACCAACAACCGGCTTCTTGTTACCGGTCTCGCTGATGTACTTCGCAGCCATGGCCTCGTAGTTACCACCGATCTCACCAATCATTACGATCGCGTCTGTCTCAGGGTCTTCCATCAGCAGCTGTACCGCGTCTTTGGTTGGTGTTCCGATGATCGGGTCACCACCGATACCGATGGCAGTAGAAACACCAAGGCCAGCCTTCACAATCTGGTCAGCAGCTTCGTACGTCAAGGTACCAGACTTAGACACGATACCGATACGGCCCGGCTTGAACACGAAACCTGGCATAATACCAACTTTCGCCTCACCTGGCGTGATCACACCCGGGCAGTTAGGACCGATTAAGGTCACGTCTTTGCCTTTCAGGTAGTTTTTGGCCATCACCATGTCTTTTACAGGAATGCCTTCTGTGATCGCAACGATTACTTTGATGCCCGCGTCAGCTGCTTCCATGATCGCGTCAGCAGCGAAAGCCGGTGGCACGAAAATGATAGAAACATCAGCACCGGTTCTCTTTACAGCTTCTTCCACTGTGTTGAAAACAGGCAGGTCGAGGTGATTGTTGCCACCCTTGCCCGGTGTAACACCACCCACTACGTTGGTGCCGTACTCGATCATCTGAGAGGCGTGGAACGAGCCTTCTGAGCCGGTAAAGCCCTGCACGATCACTTTCGAATCTTTATTTACTAAAACACTCATGTGTATCTTATTAAGTTGATGAATGATGGTCTAAAATAAGGTAGTGCAAAAATAGCCTTTTTTGTGGCCCTTCCAAAAAATAGTTAAACCTAATATAGGCTCAAAATCAGCCCGGCGGAACGGGAACAGGTATGCCTGCTGTTGTACGAAAGGCAGACGGCTAAGCCTGTCAACTATAATTATAATTACGTACCTTTGCACCCGTATCTCAAAAAAGCAGCTAAATGAAATACCTGAATCATATAACCGAGGCGATCGGTAACACTCCCTTAGTAAAGCTTAACAACGTAACCGACGGCATTAAGGCTACAGTGCTGGCCAAAGTAGAGTACATGAACCCTGGTAACTCTGTGAAAGACCGCATGGCGATCAGAATGATCGAAGACGCTGAGAAAGCCGGTATCCTGAAGCCAGGAGGGACCATCATAGAAGGTACTTCCGGCAATACAGGCATGGGCCTGGCGCTGGCGGCGATCGCCAAAGGCTACAAGTGCATCTTTACGCTGGCCGACAAGCAGAGCAAGGAGAAAATGGACATTCTGCGTGCCGTTGGCGCCGAGGTAAGGGTGTGCCCTACCAATGTGGCACCTGACCATCCGGATTCGTACTATTCAGTGGCCAAGCGCCTCAATGAAGAGATTCCTAACTCCTTCTACCCAAACCAGTACGACAATCTCTCTAATTGGAGAGCGCACTATGAAAGCACTGGTCCTGAGATCTGGGAACAGACGGAAGGTAAAGTGACGCACTTCATCACAGGTGTAGGCACAGGCGGTACCGTTACTGGTATTTCGCGTTACCTGAAGGAGCGTAAGCCAGAGTTGACTACTGTAGGTATAGATACGTATGGTTCGGTTTTCAAGAAGTATAAAGAAACTGGCATTTTCGATGAGAACGAGATCTATTCTTACGCCACCGAAGGTATAGGCGAAGACATCCTGCCCAAGAATGTGGACTTTGATGTAATAGATACCTTTGTGAAGGTGACCGACAAGGACGGTGCAGTGATGACCCGTCGCCTGGCCAAAGAAGAAGGTCTGTTTGTAGGCTGGTCTAGCGGTACAGCCGTGTACGGAGCATTGGAGTACGCTCGTGAGAACAATCTGACTGAGGATGATGTTATCGTTGTGTTGCTGCCAGATCATGGCACCCGCTATCTGGGCAAGATCTACAACGACGACTGGATGCGTTCGCAGGGCTACATTGACTAAACACCTTGGTTATAACGAAATTGGAAGCCTAGAATTTGTTTCAGGCTTTCAATTGTGTACCTTGTGCTGCGGTAAATACATAGCCTTAGGTACCGTATTATTTCTTCTTCTCAGAAACGTCAGCTTGGAATAGACAGCTTGCGTATTATTACAGGCTGGGTATAGTGTATTTATGAAAAAATTATCAGGCGTTCTACTAATTGACGACGACGACACCACGAATTTCCTGAACCAGCGTTTGTTAGAGCGAATGCAGGTGACAGATAACATACGCACGTTTGTGAACGGCAAGCAGGCATTTGACTATCTGTACAATGTAAGTAACAACAATTACGAGCAGGCGGATGGGAATTATTTTCAGCCGGAACTGATATTCCTGGATATCAGCATGCCGGTGATGGATGGATTTGAAATGCTGGACCTGTATGAGCGGTTGAACCCGGAGTTCAGAAAGAACATCATACTAGCCGTACTGACTACCTCTACCCATCCACAGGATACGGATGCAGCTCAGAAGTATTCGGCAGAATATCTGACAAAGCCGCTTACGGCAGATAAAGTAAAGAATCTGATTGACAAGCACTTTAGCTCCGCGAAGCAGGAGGCTTAGGAAAAGCAATAGTTATAAGTAAGAGCCGATGAGCTTGCCTATTCACAGGCTGCGCATCGGCTCTTCTTGCTTTAAGGAGGTATTGAGCAGGGCCGTTTCATTCTACTTTTTGTTATCCTGAAAGGATCTTGGTAAAGAGGCTCTCTACCCCCGCCAGTAGCATTGGCTTAACCTTCGGGGGTAGGGCGCTATGCTATACCTAAAACGAGAAGCCGAAATTGGATTTGATCAGCAGGTTCAGAATAACACCTAAACCTGCCAGCAACAGGCCGATGCCGATCAGCTTTTCGATATCCTGCATTTTGCCCTGTCGCTTCTTGAGCATGTTTCCGCCGATGGCCCCAAGGGCAAAGGCTGCCATGAGTGGCAGGCTGCGGCTCCAGATCACGTTGCCTAGCAGGTAGTGGCTGATAAAGCCGGTGAAGCTCGTGATGACCAGAATGAAAAGGGAGGTAGAGGTGGCGATCTGAGGCGGTATCCGGAACAGTTTGATCATCATGGGAGTCTGCAGGAAGCCGCCCCCTATACCGAAAAGGCCGGCTATTATACCTGAAGCAAAGCCAAAAACCCCTACAACGCCGCCATTGAGCCGGTAAGCCAGGTGTTTGGCCCTGTTCTTTCGGATGAAGGAAGTCGGCACGCGGCGTATTCGGTACATCATGCCAGAGTGGCGAATCTGCTTTTCTTTTTGCTGAGGCTTCACCATAAAGATTCCTACCGTCACTACAAAGAGTGCAAAAATCACCTGTAACTCCGTAACTGGCAGAAAAGCCACCATAAAGGCACCCAGAACCGTGCCCACCACCGCCGGAAACTGAATGAGCGAGCCCACCAGGTAGTCGATGCTGCGGTCGCGGAGGTTGAAGACGGAGGCAATGATGGAAGCTGGCACAAGTGCCGACATAGTGGCCCCGATAGCGATCTCGATGTTATACCCGAAAAAGATGATCAGGATCGGCACCATAAACACGCCTCCCCCGAAACCGATAATGGTGCCAAACCCGCTCACGAGCGCACCGACCAGAAAGATGATAAATTCCTCCATTTGCGAAGCCCCGCAGGGCCGTGGTATCATACCTTGTGCGGCAAGGTATACTATTCAGCTACAGGTACGAATTTAAAGTCATCACCGTTAAACAATCCTTTGTCGCTGAGCTTGAGCGAAGGTATAACGAGCAATGCCATAAACGAGAGCGTCATGAAAGGGGAGGCCAGTTTGCTGCCCATCTCTTTGCTCATGCGGTCGATGGACGAGTAAGCATTGGCCACCTCGTAACCATCAGCCGCTGACATAATGCCTGCCACCGGCAGCGGCAGTAGCTGTTCGTTGTCGCCGTCCACAGCGGCTACACCGCCTTTGGCACTAATGATCAGATTCACGGCGCGGGCAATGCTTTCGTCATCCACACCCACGGCAATGATGTTGTGTGAGTCGTGCCCTACCGAGGAGGCAATGGCACCACGCTCTATACCTACGTTCTTGATGAAAGCCACGGCCGGTTCAGTATTCTCGTAGCGATTTACAACCGTGATCTTCAGCACATCCTGCGCCACATCGGAAACAATATGCCCGGCTTCTGTTTTCGGCTCAGCCCATACCTGGTGCGTGATCAGTTGCCCGTCAAAAGCCTCGATCACCCGGATCTTGCTGGCGCTGTCGGCCGCTAACTTAAATTGCTCCGGCGTCTTTGGTTCAGTGTTGAAGTTGTTGATTTCTTTACTAGGGGTGAAGGCGATTTTCGATTTGCCCTTCTCCGCCACCAATTCACCGTTAATGTAGGTTGCTTCCACAGCAAAGTCCTCGAGGTTATTCACCACAATAAAGTCAGCCGGATCGTTTTCGCGTAGCAGGCCGACTTCGAGCTTGTAATGCTCGACTGGGTTGAGGCAGGCGGCACGCAGCACATGGAACAGGTTATGGCCTTTGGTCAGCGCCCGCTTTACGAGCAGGTTCAGGTGGCCTTCCACGAGGTTATCGGGGTGCTTGTCGTCGGAGCAGAACATGATGCTGTCCGGATGGGTGGCAAGCAAAGGTATAAGCGCCTCAAAATTTTTAGCGGCACTGCCTTCCCGGATCAGGATCTTCATGCCGACGGCGAGTTTGTCGAGCGCCTCTTCTGCGGTGAAGCATTCGTGGTCGGTGGTGATACCGGCTGATGCGTATAGCGCCGCCTGCTCGCCGCGCAGTCCGGGAGCGTGACCATCCACGGCCTTGCCATACTTCTTGGCCAGTTCGATCTTCTCCATCACCACCGGGTCGCGGTGCAGCACGCCGGGCCAGTTCATCATCTCAGCCAGGTACTTGATCTCGTCGCGCTGAAACAATGTTTCGATGTCGGCGGCCGTTATTTCGGCACCGGCTGTTTCAAAAGGGGTGGCAGGTACGCAGGAGGGAGCTCCGAAATAGAACTTAAACGGCACCTTCTTCCCGTTCTCCACCATATACTCCACACCGGCTATACCCAGCACATTGCCGATCTCGTGCGGGTCCGATACGGTGGCCACAGTGCCGTGCGGCACGGCCAGCCGGGCAAACTCCGAGGGTACGAGCATGGAGCTTTCCACGTGCACGTGGGCGTCCACAAAGCCCGGCAAAATATAACTGGAAGAGGCAGTGGCTTCACGAACTATTTTAGAAATGCGGCCGTTTGACACATGGACTGTTCCCTCAAAAATCTCTTGCTGGTGCAGGTCGATGATGCGTCCGCTGACGGTATAGGAGCTATGCATGGGTAGGACTGTCTTGTTGATATAAAATGCCCGCTGATGGGGATTGAACCCGTAAATTACTTTATATTTGCGTTAAATTAAGTCGTTTTGAGAAAGATAATTTCATACCTGATCGTTGCATGTGTTTTGTCCTCCGGCACTCTGGCGGGTTGCACAGCTAAAACACCACAGCAGAAAAAGACGGCCTCCTACATGAAAAAGAGCAAGAAAGGCAATGTGCCCTGCCCTTGTGATTCGAACTAATTTCTGAGAGCTTACCATGAAAAAAATTGTAATCGCCATAGATGGCTACTCCTCGTGCGGTAAAAGTACAACGGCCAAACTGGTGGCTGCCGAACTGGGCTACGCTTACATCGATACCGGTGCTATGTATCGGGCGGTTACGCTTTATTTTCTGGAACACCACGTAAGCCTCACCAACCCCAAGGAGGTGAAGGACGCACTGGATAAAATAGATATCACGTTTCATTATAACCCAAAGGCCAAAAGAAACGAAGTATTTCTTAATGGGCTGAACGTAGAGGACGAGATCCGCAGGATGTACATCTCCAATCAAGTGAGCGAGGTGAGCGTCGTAAAAGAAGTGCGCCGTGCTATGGTGGCCCAGCAGCAGAAGATGGGCAGAAAGCGTGGTGTGGTGATGGACGGTCGTGACATTGGGACGGCTGTGTTTCCGGATGCAGAAGTGAAGATTTTTATGACAGCCGACGTGGACACCCGTGCACGCCGTCGTCAGGATGAACTGCTGGAGAAAAAGCAGCTGATCAACCTTGGTGAGATAAAGGAAAACCTGCTAAAGCGCGACCTGATCGACTCGACCAGAGCCGAGAGTCCGCTGCGCCGTGCCGACGATGCCTTTTTGCTGGATACTTCGCACATGACCATCGATGAGCAGGTAGAGTTTGTGCTTAATAAGGTAACTTCCCGTATCTTCAACGGTGATTATGCTTTACAGGAATAGAGGAAAGAAGAGATGAACGTAACGATAGACAAAAATTCCGGTTATTGCTTCGGTGTGGAATTCGCCATTCAGATGGCGGAGGATGAAATGGAGAACTGCGAAGAACTCTATTGTTTGGGCGATATCGTGCACAACAGCATGGAAGTGAAGCGGCTTTATGAAAAAGGCCTCCGCATCATCGACCGGGAGCAGCTCAAAGAACTACGCGACACCAAAGTGCTGATCAGAGCCCATGGCGAACCGCCAGAGACCTACAAGACAGCTCTTGAAAATAATATCGAACTGATCGATGCCTCTTGCCCGGTGGTGCTCAAGCTCCAGAACCGTGTAAAGCACGCCTTTGACGCCGATAAACCCAAAGGCGGGCAAATCGTGATCTACGGTCAGGTGGGGCACGCTGAGGTGATCGGACTGGCGGGCCAGACAGGCGATGAGGCCATTATCGTGACGACGGAAGAAGACCTCGACAAGATCGACTTTACCCGTCCGGTGACCCTCTTCAGCCAGACAACCAAAAGCACCAAAGGCTTTTACCATATCAAGTCGCTGATCGAGGAACGCCTTCAGCAGGCTAATCAGGACAGCACCGCTTTCAACGCCAACGACAGCATCTGCCGTCAGGTATCAAACCGGGAGCCGCAACTGACTAAATTCTCGGTGGAGCATGATGTGATCATCTTCGTGAGCGGTAAGAAAAGCTCTAACGGAAAGGCACTCTACAGCGTGTGCAAGCAGCACAACCCGAACAGTTACTTTGTGGAGAACGAAGAAGAACTGGAGAAAGAGTGGTTTGCCAATGCGGAGAGCGTAGGTATATGCGGCGCCACTTCAACCCCGATGTGGCTGATGCAGCAAGTAGCCGACAGCATCAAAAAATTTGATCTCGAAACAGTATAGGTGTAGCCCTATACTACAAAATAGTGGCTTTTTAGCTACATTTAGGCTTTGCTTCGGCAAGGCCTATTTTTTTAAGCACCAGCAGACATGAGACGCATTTTACGCTATTTTTTGAACGGCCTACTTATTGTAGCTCCCTTCACCATTACGGTATGGATCATTGTGGCCATTATCGACTGGCTGAATAGCATGTTCGACTTAGGTATACCCGGATTAGGTATATTCCTGATGTTTGTGCTCCTCACCTTGATCGGATTTATTAGTTCTTCTTTCTTTGTAAAGCCATTCATTGTCATCACGGGTCGCTGGTTCAACAAAGTGCCGCTGGTGGGCATTGTCTACTCCAGCATCAAGGATCTGTTCGACGCATTCGTGGGCGACAACCAAAAGTTCAACAAACCGGTGATGGTGAAGATGTCGGAAGACTCTGATAACCTTAAATTCGGTTTTGTAACGCAGGATGCTTTAAGCTTAGTGAATGTAGAAGACCGCGTAGCCGTGTATTTCCCACACTCTTACAATTTTTCGGGTGAGCTCTTCGTGGTGCCTAAGCGCAACGTGGTATATCTGGATCTGCCAAGCAGCGACGTGATGAAGTTCATTGTGTCAGGTGGCGTGTCGCGTCTGTAACGGGCCGGTGGCTATACCTTTTCTGGCGAGCAGTAGAGCTTTCACAAAATATCTCAAAATTTAAAGGCCCTTTTGTGTATCTTATTTGTATGCATGCCGAATAAGTTAAGAGCGACCCATTAATTTAGAATGCCTTACATCATACATAACGGTACGAAGCTGCACTACAGGGTGCTGGGGAAGGGTGCGCAGCCTATGCTGGCTTTCCATGGCTATGGGCAGAGCAGCAGCTACTACCTGCCTATGGGGCATGCACTGGGCAGCGACTATACCATCTACGCCTTCGACCTGTTCTTTCATGGGCAGAGCACCTTGCACAAGGAGAACATGCCGCTTGACAAGGATTTTCTGCAGGAGCTGATCGGGCTGTTTCTGGTGAAGGAAAAGATTGACCACTTTTCGGTGATGGGCTTCAGTATGGGCGGCAAATTTGCGCTTACGCTAGTGGAGCGCTTCCCGGAGCGCATCGACGAGCTTTTCCTGATCGCACCGGATGGCATCAAGACCAGCTTCTGGTACAATATTGCTACTTACCCGGGCTGGCTGCAGCAGCTGTTTAAACGCACTGTACTCAAGCCGGAGCCCTTCTTCCGGTTGCTGAATGTGCTCAACCGGTATAACATGATCCACAAAAGCCTGATCCGCTTCGCACGTTTCCAAATGGACAGCACCGAAAAGCGCCTGCGGGTGTACCGCAGTTGGATAGGCTTCCGCGAACTTAACTTCGACATCCGCGAGATCGTGCGGCTGCTCAACCACAAGCAGGTGCCGGTTACCATGTTTCTTGGTGAGTTCGATCAGATTATCTCGCCGAAGCGGGTGAGTGTGTTTATTAAAGCTTTGCACAAAGGCGAGCTTGTGGTGCTCAAAGCCGGGCATTCGCATTTGCTGCAGGAGGTTGCCGAGTTGCTGCATAAGAAAAAGATGGGCATTGTGCCGCCCTCAAAAATTTAACACCCAATCCTTCTCCAAATTGTCGTACATAAAGCAGAATGCTTAAATTGGCCCCTGATGAAAGAGGAGAATCTAAAAAAGCCCAAACCAGAGAAAAAGATCATCGGCAGGCGCGAGATGGTGGCCTTTCCCGAACTGGATATTGACGAGATAGAGGCCAAGATCGATACCGGTGCCTATACCTCGGCGATCCATTGCTCGGATATTCATGAGGAAACCCGCGCTGACGGAACTAAAGTGATCTGTCTGGACTTATTAGACCCGTCACACCCACAGTACAATCACAAAAAGCTGCGGTTTTCTGACTATAGTCTGCGCGATATCCGTAACTCGTTTGGGGATGTGCAGGAGCGGTACGTTATCAAGACCAAAATCAAATTTTTTGATGAACTGATCGAGGCGGAGTTCTCACTTTCAGATCGAAGCGACATGAAGTACCCGGTGCTGATCGGTCGAAAACTGCTTAAAGGCCGGTTTATTGTGGATGTCTCCCGCAAAAACGTCTCCCTCAAATTCAATAACAAACAAAAGAAGAATAAATAGTTTTTATGAAAATAGCGATTCTCTCTCGCAACTCTAAGTTGTACTCTACCCGCCGCCTGGTGGAAGCTGCCCAGCAGCGTGGCCACGAAGTGGTGGTGCTGGACCACCTGCGCTGCGACCTTGTGATTGAGCAGGGCGACCCGCACATCCTCTACAAGGGAGAACGCTTGACCGATATCGACGCCATCATTCCGCGAATCGGTGCCTCCGTTACTTTTTACGGCACGGCCGTGGTGCGTCAGTTTGAAATGATGAAAGTGAAGAGCGCCGTAGACTCTCAGAGCATTGTGCGCTCCCGCGACAAACTGCGCAGCAGCCAAATCCTGTCTCGGGCTGGGCTGGGTATGCCGAAAACAGCTTTCACGAACTATTCCAAAGAAACATCGATGCTGGTGAAAGAAGTAGGCGGTGCCCCTTTGGTGATTAAATTGCTGGAAGGTACGCAGGGCTTGGGTGTGGTGCTGGCCGAGACTAAAAAGGCGGCTGAGTCGGTAATTGAGGCATTTCACAATCTAAAGGCCCGTATTATCGTGCAGGAATTCATTTCTGAGGCGGCAGGTGCTGACATCCGCGCTTTTGTGGTGAACGGCGAAGTGGTAGGTGCCATGAAGCGACAGGGTAAAGAGGGCGAGTTCCGCTCTAACCTGCACCGGGGCGGCAATGCTTCCCTGGTCAAACTGACCCGCCAGGAGAAAGCCGCAGCCTTGCTCGCTGCCAAGTCGCTGGGCTTAGGTATAGCCGGTGTGGACATGCTGCAGTCCAAGCGCGGACCGCTGATTCTGGAAGTGAACTCATCTCCTGGTCTGCAAGGTATAGAGAAGGCCACCAGCAAAGATATTGCTGTAAAAATAATTGAATACGTGGAGGGGCTGGTACAGAAGAAGGTCTCCAAAAGAGTGAAAGAATAGCATGCCCGAAACGATTAAGATCAACGGTGTAAGTATAGACCGTGGAGAGAAAGTATTGACCCGGCTTGTCATCTCCAAACTTCCCAGTGGTACCGTCATCGATATTCCGGTTTATGTATTCCGCTCCGTACACGACGGGCCGGTGCTCCTGCTGATGGCGGGTATGCACGGCGACGAAGTGAACGGCACGGAGATCATCCGCCGCATGATCACCAAAAAGATGCTATACCCGCTCAAGGGTACCATCATTGCGGTGCCCATTCTGAACATCTATGGCTTCCTGAATTTTTCGCGCGATGTGCCTGATGGCAAAGATGTGAACCGAAGTTTCCCAGGAAACAAAGAAGGTTCGCTGGCCAGTCGTGTAGCGCACCGGTTCATGAAAGAGGTCATGCCCTATATTGACTACGGCGTGGATTTCCACACAGGCGGATCAAGTCGCGGTAACTATCCACAGATACGCTGTGTGCTGGCCGAACCGAAGAATCAGCAGCTGGCAGAGGCCTTTGCCGCGCCCTTTACGCTGAACGCATCGTACCGGCAGGGCTCACTTCGCAAGGAAGCTGCTAAACTGGGCAAGCACATTCTCGTGTATGAAACGGGCGAGTCACTTCGCTTCGACGAAAGAGGTATAGCCATGGGGATAGAGGGCACCCTGCGCCTGATGCACCACCTGGGTATGGGTACTGCCGCACCTGCTCCCACAGAGCCGACGACCATTTGCATGAAAGACATATGGGTGCGCGCCAAAAATGCGGGCCTGTTCCGAAGCAACGTGGCGGAAGGCGGCTATGTGAAAAAAGGGCAGGTAGTAGGTACCATTACCGACCCCTACGGTGAGATGGAAGTGCGCCTGAATGCGCCGGCAGCCGGCTATGTGGTAGGGCTCAACAATATGCCTGTGGTAAACCAGGGCGATGCTTTGATGCACATTGCCTTCTAAGGTATAGCCACTCTGAAGCGGCTTGTTTAAAAAGCTGTTGACATTTTAAGAATCATATAAAATCAAAAGCGCCCGCTACTGAGCAGTAGCGGGCGCTTTATGTTAAGGCTTTTCAGTTCTTAGAATACGTAGCGCACGTGCAGGGCAGAATCCCAGAAGCCGCGTACATGAGGTATACTAATATAAGGTTTGATATCAGCACCGATTGTGAACGGAATGTCTCGGATGTAATACTCAAGTCCTAATACGCCGTCGATACCTACACCTACGATGTTGTCGTGGTAATACTTGTGACGTCTTTCGTCGTGGTAATAGTAGTAGTGACGACCTTCATAAACTCCAATGTGGCCACCCAGGCCATAGTACCACTGCAGGCCTTTGGCGTTAAAGGCCGGGGCGTGTTTTTCGTAAAGCACTGTCAGGACAGCACCTCTGTGGCGGAAACCTGTGCTCAGGATACCTTCAATTGCAGCGTCGCTTTTAATAAAATGCTTCACACTAAGACCAGAAGCTACACCGCCTCTGAAGCCTATACCTGTACTGTACTCCTGTGCCTGTGCACCGAAGGCAAGCGTCATCACCAAAGCCATGGCGAATCCAACGCGAAGAAATGTTTTCATTGTTCTATTGAAAAAGTTATATCTGGCTTGCCAGACAGGTATGTCCAGCTGGCAGGGTGCAAAAATATAACTTCTTGCGTTTGAAAAAATTAATATTTACAAATCAGACAAAAAAATAATAAGGTCACTTATAAGACTGCAAGTAAGCTGTCTTGGATGTACGCCTGCCAATCAGCTTGAAAAAGGTGATAAACTTCTCTTTGTCAAGCTCTAAGGCTTTTGCAAAAGCATCTGCTTCCTCGGAGTTCTGGTAGTCCTTGATGTACTGCTCACGTACCAGTCCTGCCTCTGTCAGTTCAGCAGCAGCCTCAATTTCAACCAGGCCAGTCTTTTCCCAGAGCCTGCGCCACCAGTCTATGGTATGTATAAAGTACCAATAGTTCTGATAATCTTCTTGCAAGAACGCAGGAACCTGTTCATGGCTCTCAATTTCTTTGGTGAAGCAAACATCCACAATAGCTATATGGCCTTCCGGTTTGATGAAGCGGGCAATGTACGGAAGGTACTTCTCGTCGGTGCCGAAATAGGTATAGGAGTCCACGACAATCACGGCATCAAAGTACTCTTCAGGAAAGGGGAGAGAGCGGGCTTCCATCTCAAGCGGGAATACCTTGTCTTCGCAGCCCTCGCTCCGGATGCGCTCGTAGTTGTCGCTGGCCGAGACGGCTTCGTCTACAGCCCAAACGGTAACTCCGAACTCCATGGCCAAAAAGATAGAGCTAATGGCCTTGCCGCAGCCCAGGTCAAGTACCCGCATGCCGGGCTTCAGGTGGAGAGACTTGGTGAGGCTCTCGAGGTTGAAAAGCACATTCTCGCCCATAGAATGCTTGCGCACCCATTCCGGGTCGTATTGAGAGGCTTTGGGGAAGGCACGGCGCAGACTTCTGTTAGGCATAGGTATAGGTATAAGATGCCTTGCAGCTTACGGGCCAGGTATGGACAGGGTTAGCGGCCCAGTCGCTCTATTTCATCGGACAGGTATACCTTTTCGCCTTTCTGGTCTTGCGCAGCGGCACGCAGCATCGCCCTGGCTACAGTTTCAGCTTTGATGGGACGGTATTTGCGCATTGGGCCGATCATCAGCACGGATAGCGGCTTCATAATCCTGGCACTAATCTCTTCGCCGGTGCGGTGCTCTTCACGCTCTCCCAGCAGGAGCGCCGGCCTGAAAATATGCAGCGAAGTAAAGCCCAAAGCCTGAACATCTCGCTCCATTTCGCCTTTCAAACGGTTGTAGAAAATGCGGGAGCCTGCGTCGGCACCCATGGCCGAAACGACCAGGAACTGCGTGGCATTGCGGCGCAGCGTGATCTCGGCCAGTTGCGTGACATAGGTATGGTCAACTTTATAGAAGGCCTCTTTGGTGCCGGCTTTTTTGATGGTGGTACCCAGGCAGCAGAACACGTCGTCGGCGGCCAGTTCAGATGCGCTTTTCTTGAGGTTGTCGAAGTCGACTATCTGCTGGTCGAGCTTGGGGTGAATGATGGCGAGTTCGCGACGGCCAACGGAAATCACCTGACTGTAGCGGTCGCTTTGCAGCAGCATAAGCAGCAAGTGACTGCCTACCAGGCCGCTGGCGCCGGCAATCAGTGCGGTTCGGGTTCGGTGCATGTAGGTTTGCGTTTCGCTGAATTACGTGATTGCCCGCCACATTGGTTGAAAAATGCGTAGCTTTCCTGTAAATAATCCTGTTGCGGCTGCTCTTGTTTTGAATTCAGCATGAATCGCATAGTTATGCCATAGGCTGCGGCGCGGCTTACTCGTTGCCTTTCAGCCGGATGTGGTCTGTGTCGATCTCGATCTTACCCTCTTTATACAAACCTCCGATGGCCTTTTTGAACACCTTCTTGCTCATCCCCAGCATGCGGTATATCTCGTCCGGACTGCTTTTGTCAGACAGCGGTAAATAGCCTTTGGCCGCCTCCAGCACCTCCATTACTTTATCAGCCGCCTCGTTTGATTCGCTCAGGCCGGTGGTGCCCGGCTTGCGGAGCGTCACATCTAACTTGTTATCCGGGCGGATAGTCTTGATATAGCCACGCAATTTGTCGCCCATGTACAGTTCTTTGAACACCTCGTTCTTGTAGAGCATGCCCATATAGCGGTTGTTGATGATCACCTTAATACCGATCTCGGTAAAGCCGGCTACCAGCAGATCCACCTCCTCGTTATCGGACAGCTCGTTAGGGGCCTCGTCGTTGTGCAGGTACTTGCCCAGCTTGGTCGTGCCCACGATGCGGTCGGAGGTGTCGTCGAGGTATACATACACGCAGTACTTGCGGCCGGGTCGCATCTTTTCTTTCTGATTGTGCAGCGGCACGAGCAGGTCCTTTTCCAGGCCCCAGTCCAGGAAGGCACCAAAGTCAGTGCTGTCTTTGCACATCAGGCAGGCGAACTCACGTACCGTGGCGTAAGGCGTGAGGTTGGTGGCAATCACACGGTCTTCGGAGTCGCGGTACACGAACACGCGTACCTTGTCACCTACCTTGGCACCCTCCGGAATATACTTGCGGGGCAACAGAATGTCGCCGTCTTCAGAGGTCAGGTACATGCCGAAGTCTACTTCGCGTGCTATCTCCAGTTCGTTGTAATTGCCAAGATCTACCATGGTGCTGTTGTAATAAGTATAGAGTGCTGCAAATATAGTGAAACCATTTCAGGTATAGCCCTCCAGTTTCGGCTGTTCCCCTTATACCTGAAGAGAGGGGCAAAAGGATACAATAACAAAAGATAGTGTTTAGTAAAGAGAACTGGAAGCAATGCCGTCTACTTATGGATTTGCGAATTTATACTGCCATTCGGGTTGCGGCTGAGATGTGCGTCGGAGGGGCGAATGCAGCCAGGGGTAATGGCCTCTGATCGGAGAGATCGGATTATTTCAGGGCAATGGCACTATTTAGGATTTCTCCTAGTGGCCGGAATGACAGGAAACGGCTTAAGTGGACGGAAGATGTGTTTAGACCTGCCCCAGATAAAAAACAGGTAGCCTAAGTAGACTACCTGTTTTGTAAGGTACAGCTAGCCTATTTTATTAAGCCTTCGCTTTTTTTGGGGTTTTGGCCTTGCCGTTCTGCCCTTTGGCTGGCTCACCGTCTTCTTCCATGATGTCATCTGGTTTAGCGATCAGGCCGATAGACAGACCGTCTTCACCCAGGAAATGCTCTATGTGGTGGCAGCGATCTTCGGTTTTGAGAAGAATGCCTTCTAATAGAGACTTGGTCGCGAAGTCCTCCTGCTCAAAGGCCTTCTTAATGGATTTGCGCAGCTCCACGGCGATCGTCTTTTCGTCTTCCATGTCTTTTTTGAGCATCTCCCGGATGCGAAACACACCTTCTTCCTCGTGCGCGATATAAGAGAGCTCCAACTGTTTCGCCGGGTGGCAGGTAGGGCAGTAGCCCATTACGGTAAGGCGCTCGGCAATGGCATCGTACTGCTCGTGGATCTGGGTATAGTGCTCCTCAAAAAACAGGTGCAGATCGCGGAACTGCGGTCCTTCCACCATCCAGTGGTGCTTGTGGTATTGGTTGTACAGGGTGATAAATGACGACAGATGGCGGTCCAGTTCGTTGGCCATTGCCGTGGCGGTAGTTTTTGACAGCCCAACCGGGTTGCCTTCATATTCTGATTTTTCTCTTAGCTTTTCCATGTTCAGGGTTTAATGAAATACTCTGCCTTTGTACCCCGATCAGCTCAAAAGGATACAGAAAGGTTTACCTGAACTCGGCTATACCGGGCTGCGTGAAGCGGAAGTCCTCGAAGTCGTAGTAGGAGCGGGACGACTCGTATATGCGCAGGTTGTTGAAGTTCTCGTTGGGTGGGATCTTCGGATAGTAGCCCACCAAAATCTGGATGGTGCTGAACGACAGGTACTCGTTGCGGAAGCGTATACCTGCCCCGAAACCCTGAAAAGGAGTGCTTTTGAAAGGGGAGCTCTTGTTGCCGTACGAGAGCCAGGCCACATCTGCAAAGACCAGTGTGGCCAGTCGGAAGCCGAATAGTTTAAATGGGGTATAGAGGTTGGCTTCGTAGTTGATCACTACGCGGCGATTGCCCCGCAATAAACCCGATCGGAAGCCGCGCAGTCCCTCTTCGTTGTTGATTGAGAGCAGCTCTTCGGGGTTGCGGTTGATGCCAATGGTGCTACGGCCGAGTATAAAGTGGCGCAGCTTCCAGTTGCCGTTTTCGTACAGCCGCGTAAAGTATAGCGACTCCAGTTCCAGCATACCCTGTTCCCATTTACCGTCTCTAATAAAGGAGCCATAGCCGGCGCGGCCGTACAGGTAGCCAGCTTCTTTGTTGTAGCGGGCAAAGGAAAGATCCAACCCGAAATAACGCCGGTTGAACAAGTCACCCCGCTCGTAGCCGTAGGATACGGACGCCAGCGTACCGGCCGGAATATCCTCTGTTCGACCGAAGCCATAGAGATAGCGGTCCTTGTAATAGCGGCGCACACTATAACCTAAACTGGCGATGCCCAGCACATTGTCCTGGAAGTTCTCGGTAGGCCTGGTATAAAAATTTGTGTTGATTACCCGCAGTGCCGTAATCAGGCGGCCCCGTGGCTCAAAGCCCAGGTTGTAACTCTTGAACTTGAACGAACGGCCCAGCCAGAGATCCTGCCGGTGATAGCCCACCTCGGCGAAGCGCTGTATCGTGTCCTCAGGCACCGGCGGCAGCAGCAGTTGCTCGTCTATCTTGCTGGCCCCGACAGCCCCGGCGTAGCGGGTGTTGGTGGCAAAGAAGTCACGACGCAGGTAGGCGCTGCGCTCTTTGTAAAAATTCTGATCGAAGTAATTGATGTCGGCTGTGATATAAGTATTGCCGATGTTCTCCACAGTATACCCGGCCGTAGTCTCCCAGGACCGGGGGGCGTTCATGTTGAAGCGGTAGGATCCGCGTATCTGGTGGCCAAGCCCCAGGAAGTTGAGCTCACGCAGGGCGACTCTGCCCGAGCCCGACGATGGGGTATAGGAGCCAGACCCGCCCAGGCTGAAAATGTCTTTGGTGATAACCAACACATCCACGCTGTCTTCGGTCGTAGTGCGCTCGTCCACGATGATGCGGGCATCGAGCAGGTAGTCGGTCTGGCGCAGAAGGCGTTCCGACTCGACCAGTGCCAGCGGCTCCAGGGGCTCCATTCTCCGGAAAAGGAGTTTGTTGCGCACCAGGTGCCGGCGGGTTTTGACGTGCAGCGAGTTGCCGGCCTTTTCCAGAAAGCTGCGCGGCACACGGGTGCTGTCGTGGATGGAGTATCCCAGTGCATCCAGTGTCATGATGTTGACGTGGCGCACCACTTTATAGTTGTGCCGTTCGTACTCGCGCTGAATCAGCTCGGCGTCCAGTCCCAGTACCTCTTCATCTCGACGGTCAAAGACCAGTATGGCTTTAAGCAGCTTGCCCATGATGGTCTTGCGCTGTGAGATTTCCCGCAGATTGCTCATCACGCGTTCGTCAAACTTCTGCTTTATAGTGTCGGCCGGTGCCGCGACGGTATCCTTTCGGGGCGGTATTTCCTGCGCCTGCACATTGCCGGCCAGCAGCCATGCTCCCAGCATGCAGGCCAACATACAGCATAAAAAGGGCAAACGTGGAAAAGCCATGGAAGTATAGGGGCGCTTACTGTTTGTTGTACGTGTTTGTACGGTACAACCTCCTAATATACTCTTTTCGGCTCTATGTGGAAAATTTCAGGCTGAAAACCTGAAAACTGCCTCTGCTAATCATGTTAGTATTTTTTGGATGTGGAAAGCATGTTGATAAATATTGTTGCTAATATTATTGGGGTTTGTGCTAAGGCTTTTGTAATTTTATAACCGTCAAGCAGATAGAAAAGGCGAGGATGAACGATAAAGTAATAGGTAAGCTAAAAATATTAGCAGATGCCGCCAAGTACGATGTTTCCTGTTCTTCGAGCGGAGGAAAGCGCAAGAACGAAAACAAAGGCTTGGGCAATGCAGAAGGCATGGGTATTTGCCACAGCTATACCGAAGACGGTCGTTGTGTTTCCTTGCTGAAGATCCTGATGACCAATTTCTGTATTTATGACTGCGCCTACTGTGTGACACGCAAAAGCAACGATGTGCAGCGGGCAGCTTTTACAGTGCAGGAGGTGGTGGACCTGACCATCAACTTCTATCGTCGCAATTACATTGAGGGCTTGTTCCTGAGTTCGGGTATTTTCAAAGATGCTGACTATACCATGGAGCGACTTGTACGAGTGGCCAAAAAGCTGCGACAGGAAGAGAAGTTCAACGGCTACATCCACCTCAAAACCATACCGGGTGCGAGCGAAGAGCTGATAAAAGAAGCTGGCCTGTATGCCGACCGCTTGAGTGTGAACATAGAGCTGCCTTCGGAGCAAAGTCTGCAAAGCCTGGCGCCGGAGAAGAACTACGCCGAGATCCTGTTGCCGATGGACTCGATCAAGAACCAACTGGTGCAGGCGAAGGAAGAAAGCAAGCTGTTCAAGGCGGTGCCCAAGTTTGCGCCAGCCGGCCAGAGCACACAGCTGATCGTGGGGGCCACTGCCGAGAGCGATCGCCAGATACTGCAGCTGTCGGACCAGCTCTACAAAGGGTATAGCCTGAAGCGGGTTTACTACTCGGGCTATGTACCGGTGAGTACCGATAGCAGGCTGTCGATCATCACAGAGCCGCCGATCATCCGGGAGAATCGCATCTACCAGGCCGACTGGCTGATGCGCTATTATGGCTTCGATGTAAAGGAGATATTGGACGAGGCGCACCCGAATCTGGACCTGGACATTGACCCCAAGCTGGGCTGGGCACTGCGTAACCGCCATTTCTTTCCGGTAGAGATCAATACGGCCGACTACGAAATGATCCTGCGCGTGCCGGGTATTGGGGTGAAGTCAGCTAAGAAAATTATATCAGCCCGGCGGTTTGCACCGCTGCACTTTGACCACCTGCGCCAAATGGGCGTGGTGCTGAAGCGGGCTAAGTACTTTATCACCTGCCAGACCAAGAGCCTGCAGCGGCAGGACTTTGACTCAGAGCAATTGCGTCGCCGCATCTTATTTGGGGAGGGCTCTATGCGAAGTGCACTGCTGACGCAGCAGCTGGACTTGTTTCGGCAGGTAGGCTAACATTAAAAAGTGTGACATGGAAGAGGGGAGAGAAGATCATAAAACAGAATTGTGTATCCAAACAGATCATACATCATTTCAAACCATTCATAAAACAATGAGAAATTCTACTAAAGTTGCCCGTGTTTCCTGCTGCTGCAAACTCAACATGCTGGTACCTCACCTGCAGAGCCTTTCTTCCAGAATGCAACACGATAGCAAGCGCGAGAAGGGCCGCGTGAATTTTAACGCCAAGCAGTAGCAGGAGCGTCTTGCCGATGTACTTCTATACCTACGACGGCTCCTTCGAGGGACTGCTCACGGTAGTGTTTGAGGCATACGAGCGTAAAGCCTGGCCTACCGCCATTGAGCCTGAGCAGTTGGCCCAACCCTCTATGTTTGGAGAAACGATAGCAGTGGTGACCGACGAAGAAAAGGCCGGCCGGGTATGGCAGGGTTTAAAGAAGCGCTTGTCAGCAACGGCATTGGACTCGCTCTACTATACCTACCTATGGGAGCAGAGCGGCTTTGAACGGCTGATCTTTGACTATGCCCGGCTTGTGTTTGACTCGCCTGAGAGTGTGGAAGGAAACTATACGGCCCCTTTTATCCTGCAGGTGCAGCAGATACAAAAGCAGGTACACCGTGAAAAACACCGGATGGAAGCATTCGTGCGCTTTCAGAAAACAGCCGATGGTCTGTACTACGCCAGCATCTCACCTGACTTCAACGTGCTGCCCCTGATCGTGCGTCATTTCGAGAAACGTTACACCGACCAGCGCTGGGCTATTTATGATGCAGCACGCCGTTACGGTGCCTACTATGATCTGCAGCATACGAGCTTTGTGCAGCTAGAGAATCCAGCTTTAACGCCTAAACAGCAGGGCAAACTAAGCCCCGACCAGTTCGATGAGAACGAAACCCGCTACCAGATGCTCTGGCAGGTATACTTTGACCATGTGAACATACCTGAGCGCAAGAACCCCAAGTTGCACCTGCGGCACATACCTAAGCGCTACTGGAAATACCTGTCCGAGAAACAGCCAAGACTGCAGTAAAAAAATGGCCTGTAACGTGTTGTGTTTCAGTTATGTTTCATAACAGAGGCTGAATATTCGGGTGCCTGACCGAATTTTTTCACAACACAGGACAACCCGAAAGCCGTTTTTGGAGTATAAGTGTATATAGATATTTTATGAAACCTATTCAGTTGGAGCCCACTGCACAAAGTAGCGGGTGTTGTCCGCTGTCCTTCATTATCTAAAAAAGAAACATGAATACACGCGTACGAAAAAAACTCATTCAAGTAGCCCGCGGTCGCGCTCACCTGATGTCGTTCCAAAACCTGATATTAGAAGCCGAACTAGGCCTAAACCTTGAAAACTCTTACGAAAAGTCACAACTTAACGAAGTAATCGACGAGATTTCAGAAGCAGAACATGCTGCAGGCCGTCCCCTGCTAAGCTCATTGGTTCGTATCAAAGGTCGCCAAAACCAGGGCGACAGCTTCTTCAAGCTATGCGAACGTCTCGGCTACGGCGACTGGAAAAGCCTGAAGCGCGACCAGGAGTTCCTGGAAAAACAGCGTGAAACCTGCCGCGAATTCTGGCAAAACAGCACTAATTTTTCATCCTACCTGTAATACTATGCAAAGAGGCAGGCCCGCCTTCACTCCCTGGGTCTGTTTCTTTGCGGATTTCACCCTTGTACACTAACTGGTAGCAGGACCATGATTCATTTCATGGTCCTGCTTTTTTTTGCAGCGCACTCAGTTCACTCAACATTGTGCGAGAAGCTAATACATGCTATACTGCAATAGCACATTACCCATGCCCTCTGCTCTGGTTGCATCACTTTAGGGCTGGGCTAAATATGTCCCCTTAGATAAGTAACATTGAATTTTTTGTGTTCTCAGGGCTCCCGGTTTGAATATAAACCATACGATATTCCATCATGGGGCTGTATAATGAAATTGTAATGGTTAAAAATCAATACTAAATTTTGTTTTAGTGTTGACAATATAGAAGAATATTATTTCTTTTATACATCGGTCTGTTGAACTGCTTTATAAATGATAACGCCATTTTATGAAGTCATTGAGCATGCTGGAACTTCATAACATTTCATACAACAAAATTTCAACAGCCTATGAAATTACAAACTTCTACTCTCTTTTATTCTCTTCTTTTATTTCTGGGTGCAGGGCTCACACAAGTGGTAGCCCAGGACGCATTAGTCAAGTTTGGCAAAGTGGATGAGGATGCACTTAAAATGCGTGTGTACGAACAGGACACAAGTGCCGCCGCTGTCGTGCTATCAGACTACGGCTATTCTTACTTTACCTACAGTAAGGGCTTCAAAATTGTGTTCGAACGCCATACCCGGATCAAGATCCTGAAAAAATCAGGATATGATGCGGCTAATGTCTCAGTACCTTACTACCAGCGCAACTCCAGGAAGGAAACTGTTTACAGCATCAAGGGCTTTACCTACAACCAGGAAGGTGGCAAAGTGACAAAAGACAAACTGGAGTCGAAGGCAATATTTGATGAGCAGACAAACGAAAACTGGTTTGCCAAAAAGTTTACGATGCCGAATGTGAAGGAAGGCTCTGTGATCGAGTATTCGTATACGATCACCTCTGACTTTCTGTATAATCTGCGCGAATGGGAGTTCCAGAGTACCATTCCGGTGGCTTACAGCGAGTACAATGTACGCATTCCGGAGTATTTCTATTACAAGCAGGAGCATCAGGGTTATTTAAGATTTGACGAATCAACCAATAGCAAAACCGCAGATCGCTTTACCGTTACATGGTCGGGGGAGACAACACCAGGTTTTGGAGGAGGCCGTACACCGGGTGGCTCAAGTCAGATAGAGGCAACCAGCGACGTATACCGTTGGGTGATCAGAAACGCGCCTGCGCTGCGTCCGGAGAAATACATCACTACGCTGCGCGACTATCAGTCCAAAATTGATTTTGAGCTGCAAACTGTAAAATACCCGAACGAATTGCCCCAGGTGATGACAGGCAATTGGGAAGATGTAACAAAGGATTTGCTGACAGCGGATCGCTTTGGTGCTCAACTTAACCGTAAAGGCTTTTTCAAATCAGAGATAGCTGCTATCACGGCCAAGCATACTGATCCGGAGCAGCAGATGATTGCCATTCACAACCTCGTGAAGCGCAGTGTTAAGTGGAACAACAAATATGGTTTTTACGCAACCGGCCCCATCCAGAAAGCCTACCTGAACCAAAGCGGAAGCGCTGCCGATATCAACCTGATGCTGACCGCTATGCTACAGGATGCTGGCCTGGATGTCGGCCCAGTGCTGGTGAGCACCAGAGAACACGGCCGTGTGCCGCAGGGCTCACCGATGCTTAACAAGTTTAACTACGTGATTGCTCATGTGAAACTGGGTGATAAGGAGTACCTGCTGGATGCTACTGACCCATTGCTGCCAGCAGGTATGCTGCCGGTTCGCTGCCTGAATGGTCAGGGGCGCCTGATCAAGAAAGATGACCAGCGCTGGGTAGCGCTCACGCCAACAGGTAAACTCACCAAGTTTTTTAACGGAGAACTTACCATCAATCCAAACGGTGGCTTAACAGGAAAGGTAACGGAATCGAGTACCGGGTATGATGCCTTGAGCCTTCGTCGGACAATACTGGAAGACGGACAGGATAAATATGCCGAAAAAATAACCAAGGAGATAGGCAACTACAAAGTTGAGAAGCCGGAGTTCCACAATGTACAGGACTTAAATAAAGCTCTGAACATTAACTATAGCCTGTCAGCGAGCGGCAATAGCCAGCCTGTCGATGTAATCTACCTGAATCCGATGCTGGGCCAGGGTGAGAAGGAAAACCCATTCAAGCTCGAGGAAAGGCTATACCCGGTGGATATTGCCGTACCTATAGACTATACCCATGTCATTAAGTTTGTAATACCAGAAGGTTATGAGGTAGAGGAGTTGCCAAAGGGAACGATTATCTCGCTGCCTGAGGATGGAGGTAAATTTATGTACATTTTGCAGAGAGAAGGTAATGTGCTGCAGGTCATGAGCAAAATCAACATGCTCAAGCCCGTGTACTTTGCTCCTGAATACCCCTACCTGAAAGAATTCTACAGCCAGATTGTGGCCAAGCACGCCGAGCAGATCGTGTTGAAAAAAGTATCATCCAATTAATCATTATGCAGTGCACTTCAGGGCATACTTTAAAGTATGCCCTGAAGTGCACTGTCATTATTCCCCATTTCATGAAAGCGAAGCTGATTTTTATCTTGATTCCATTCCTTTGCATCCCTGCTCTGGAGACCTTCTCTCAATCAGGACCATACAAGTACGGGAAAGTGCAGGAGGAAGAGCTCCGGATGCGAACCTACGACAAAGATACCAGTGCCGCAGCCGTCATCCTATCTGACTTTGCTGTGTCGCATTTTCGTCTCAATGGAGACGTCAAACTTATAACAGAGCGTCGTACCCGTATCAAGATCCTGAAAAAGACAGGCTATACCTGGGCTAATGTGGAGGTGCCAATGTATCAGAATGGCAGCAGCAAAGAGACCATAACGGGTATAAAAGGCTATACCTATAACCTCGAAAACGGCAAGATCAAAAAAGATAAACTGGAGTCGAGCGCCATATTTGAAGAAAGGCAGTCAGAGTACAGGCAGACTAAAAAGTTTACAATGCCGAATGTGAAGGAAGGCTCCGTAATCGAGTATACCTACACTGTCAACTCAGACTTTATCTATAACCTGCGCGACTGGGAGTTTCAGAGCACTATACCTACCGTGTGGAGCGAGTACAGAGTCAAAATACCGCAGTACTTCGACTATAAGACCCTGCAGCATGGCTACCACGGTATCTATGAGCCAAAGGACAACTACGATGCCAATATCAACGGGTACCGCTGGGTTATGGTGGACCTGCCGGCGCTACGCCCGGAACGCTACATCACCACTTTAATGGATTACCAGGCTCGCATTGAGTTTGAGCTGCAGATGCTGCATGTGCCCGGCAAGGAATCCAAGGTAATGACAGGCGAATGGGACGAGGTGATAAAAGACCTGCTGCGACAGGAGCGCTTTGGCAGCCAGCTTAACCGAAAAGGCTTTTTCAAGGGGGATATTGCCACCATTACTGAGCAATTCACTGCGCCTGAGCAACAGATGAAGGCAATCTATGAGCTGGTGCAGCAACAAATGAAGTGGAACGGGAAGTACGGTATTTACACGACCGGCACGCTGCGCAAAGCTTTCGACAACAAAACAGGCAGTGCGGCTGAAGTGAACCTGCTGCTCACCGCTATGCTGCAGGAGGCTGGGCTGGACGCAGCGCCCGTGCTGGTGAGCACCCGCGAGCATGGTAAGGTATACAAAGGCACGCCGATGCTCAACAAGTTTAACTATGTGATTGCGCATGTCAACCTGGATGGCAAGTCTGTGCTCCTGGATGCCACAGACCCGCTGCTGCCGGCAGGCATGCTCCCGGTACGCAGCCTCAACGGGGAGGGGCGACTGATCAAGGCTAATACAGACCAATGGGTAGCGCTGAAACCCTCAGCTAAATACCAGCGGGTGTATACCGGCAACCTGACAATTCACGAGAACGGACAGATAGAAGGGGATGCAACAGAGGTTAGTAGTGGATACAGAGCACTATACCTGCGCAAGGAGGTAAAAGAAGAAGGCGAAGCCAACTACACAGAAAAGCTGAACAAGGAAATCGGTACTTACAAGTTCAGCAGCCCTGCATTCAAGCACCTGAAAGAACTGAACAGCTCACTTGAGCTCAACTACAAAGTTGTGGCTGCAGGCAATACCCAGGCGCAGGACATGATCTACCTGAACCCTATGCTGGGTCAAGGGGAGAGCGAAAATCCCTTTAAGCTTGAGCAACGTGCCTACCCGGTAGACTTTGCTTTCCCGATCAGCGAAACATTTATTTGCCGCTTTACCATACCAGAAAACTACGAGTTGGATGACACGCCGCAGAATGTCAAGGTAAGCCTGCCTAATCAGGGCGGAAGCTTTATGTACATGGTAGAGAAGCGGGGCAATGTAGTGGAAGTGCTCAGCAAGATCGATATTTTTAAGCCGGTCTATTACGCAGCCGAGTACCCGCAATTGAAAGAGCTATATGCCCGCATTGTGGCCAAGCATGCCGAGCAGATTGTGCTGAAACGAAAATAATACACACTGGCTTCGATTATAAAAGTGATGAAAAGAAACTTATACATGTTGCTGGCTATGGTGCTATGGGCAATGGCAAACCCGGTGTCAGCCTCTAATCCAGACCTGCTGAAAGGTGCCAATGCCATCATCAACCAGGAAGAGAAGGTGTTCACAGTGCACTCGCTGAGCAAAGGCACTACCTACGTCAAAAGGGTGGTTACTATTTTTAACGAGGGAGGAATTGATCACGCTAAGTTATATGTGCATCATGACAAGCTCAATAAGGTCGACTTTATAAAAGGAACGAGTTATGACCGGAACGGAAAGAAGATCAAGAGCTTAAAGAACAGTGAGATCCGGAACGTGAGTGCGGCCAGCGCTGACAATGAAGTGCTGGATAACCGTATTATGATCGCTGAACTGACACACCAGGCATATCCTTACAGAGTAGAGTTTGAGTACCAGACCACGACCAGCAACATGCTGTTTTACCCTAACTGGGTGCCGCTCAACAGCAGTAAGACCTCTATTGCCAGCGCTACTTTCCAGGTGTTGATGCCTAAAGGGATGAAGTTGCGTTACCGCGAGAGTAATCTGTCGCAGGGCGTGAAGCAAGAGCATACTGCTACGCATGATGTGTACAACTGGGAGATCACCAACCTGACCCCAATGGACAGCGAGCCTTATGCACCGAGCATGATCGAGCTGCTGCCCATGGTCCGCACGGCGCCATCCGACTTTGAAGTGCAGGGGTATAAGGGCAACATGGATACCTGGGAGGCCTATGGTAAGTGGATCAACCAACTGAACGAAGGACGTGATGCCCTGCCAGAGGCCACAAAAGCCAAACTGCAAGCTATGGTGGCTGGTATCGACGACCCGGTAGAGAAGATCAACAAGATATACCATTACCTGCAGTCAAACACCCGCTACGTATCCATTCAGTTAGGCCTGGGTGGCTGGCAACCCTTCGAGGCCAGCTTTGTCGATTCCAAAGGCTACGGTGACTGCAAAGCGCTTACTAACTATACCAAAGCCATGTTGCAGGCCGTGGGTATACCCTCCATTTATGCCCTCGTGAACGGAGGCAGCAACGAGCGGGAAGTGCTTACTGACTTTCCAAGCAGTCAGTTCAACCATGTAATACTGTGCGTACCCACCAAGCAAGACACCGTTTGGCTGGAGTGTACCAACCAGTTTGAGTCAGCAGGCTTCTCCGGAAGCTTTACCGGCGACCGTCATGCGCTGCTCATCACGGCAGACGGTGGCAAGTTGGTGAAGACGCAGGAATACACGGCCAAAGATAACCTGCAGAGCCGTCTGGCTACTGTGAAGCTGGATGAAAGCGGTAATGCCGTGGCCCAGGTACAGACCAGGTATACCGGTATAGCACACGAAGATCACCGCGACGTCATCCATAACCTTTCGCCTGAAGAGCAACGCAAGTGGTTATACCGCAACATCAGTATCCCGGCCTTCGAGCTGAAGAATTTCTCTTTCGATCTGAAAAAAGGGCGAATGCCTGAGGTGAATGAAAAACTGGAGTTTAGCTTGCGGCAATGCGTTACGGTAAGCGGGAAACGAATGTTTCTGACGCCTAATTTAATGAACCGCTGGACCACCCTGCCACAGAATACAGGCAACCGCAAGTATGATGTCGTAAGGTCGAGCGCCTACACCAACGTCGACACGGTCATTTACGAAATGCCGGCCGGCTTTGCACTCGAGTTCAAGCCAGATGATCTGGCATTCAATACGGAGTTTGGCCGTTTTGAATCCAAAGTAAACATTGATGGACGCCAGGTTACTTACATCAGAACCCTGCAGATGCATAAAGGACGCTATAAGCCTGAGGTGTATGCTGCCATGGTAGCGTTTATGAACGACGTGTACAAAGCAGATCAGCAGCAAGTGGTTTTTGTGAAGAGTATTCAGTGATTTGATCGATTTACTATATATAGCAGCCCCACAGAAAATTTTTTCTGTGGGGCTGCGTCTTTTTAGCCCTCGCGTCGTCATCAAGGTGAAACAAGAAAGAATCACCTTAAAAAGACAAAGCCATGAAAAGATTTCACGTGAATGTGCGCATTAAGAACCTGCAGGAATCTACTGCCTTTTATACAGCATTGTTCGGCACGGAGCCTACTGTGCTCAAAGAAGACTATGCCAAATGGATGCTGGAAGACCCGCGCATCAACTTCGCCATATCGCTGCACCCCGAGAACGCAGGTATAGAGCACCTTGGCATACAAGCCGAGAGTGAAGAGGAACTAGCTGAGGTATACGGCCGCTTGAAGGAGGCCAAAGGGGCCATTCGGGAAGAAGGAAAGTGCACCTGCTGCTACGCCAAGTCCGAAAAATCGTGGATCACAGACCCGCAGGGCGTGGACTGGGAAGCTTTCTATACCTTCGGTGAAGCCACTGTGTACGGCGAAGGTGCAAATGCCCGCACCACCTCAACCATCGAAACAACTGCCATTTAGTACAACGTAAAACTACGAAGCCGGACCACGGCAGGTATGGACCATACCTGCCGTGGTCCGGTTAATTTTTATGTACTTTCAGAAGTTTTTTTGAATTTGCCTTTTCCATATTTTTCTTCGTAAATTGATGTATATCTCTACCTGCTATCACCATTAAAATCGTTGCGTCATGGAAAACAAGAGTTGCCATACCTGTTCGGCTGATCAGGTTGTCTCTTCAGTAGATACCTGCGCTGCTGTAGCGCCAGTATACCTGGAATATGAGGCCAGGCTGAGGAGCTTTGTCATGAACCGCGTGAAGGACAAGGATGAAGCCAATGATATTCTGCAGCAGCTCTACGTGAAGCTTTACAAACATTGCGAGCAACTGCAGGATGTGCGCAACATGAACGCCTGGCTTTACCAGATTGCCCGCAACGCCGTGTACGATTACTTCCGCGAACAGGGGCGTAGCATGCCGCTAGAGGACGAAGGCAAGCTAGAGGAGCTACTAAGCCAGGAGCCGGAGCGACAGGACACGGAGAGTCTGATCTTGCCACTCATCAACATGCTGCCTGTCGAGTATGCAGAACCTTTGCGACTAAGCGAACTGGAGGGCATCAGCCAGAAAGAGATTGCCGAGCGGCTGGGTATGTCTTACTCGGGCGCCAAGTCGCGGGTGCAACGTGGGCGTGAGAAACTGAAAGAGCTTTTTGTGGAGTGCTGCCATCTGGAGCTTGACAGGAAAGGTGCTTTGGTTAGTGCCACTGCGAAGGAAAGCTGCAGACCACTTCAGGTACAGTTAAAAGGAGAGTAAGTTCAAAACCTATACCTTGTCTGCACCCTGATATCCGACCTTCTTGGTCCTTCAATTGTCTCCAGGCCTGAGCCAATGGTGCGCTGGTTACGGTAGTGTGTCAGGCCATACTTCACCCACACATCCATGCGCCGCATCGGCCTGAATTGCAGTAAGGCGTACAGGCGGGTGCCTCTGCCACTGAAGGCAGGTATAGAAAAAGCATAGAGGACATCCCGTTCAAAAGCATATTGCCGTGTGTCATAATTGTCGGTGTCGAAGATGGCGTAGCGGGTACTCAATCGTATTTTGTTGAAATTGAAGTTGATGTCCTGGGCAATCAAATAGCCCGTGGCTTGCGGCGACTCCAGCTCAAAACTGCTGAACTGCACCCGTGAGCGGAGATTCACAACGGGTGTTGGCATGAACTCATAATACAGCAGATAATTTTTGCGGTTAGCCTGTCCCACGTAGTCTATGTTGGTGCTGTTGTTGGCTACATTGCGGCCTTTGCTCTCGACCCGGAACTGGGCGTAGAGCGAACTTTGACGGTTAGGCCGGAACAAGAGCCGCAGCATGTACTCGTCCCCTTGTGATGGGGCATCGACGCGGTAGCGAAGCCACGGGAACCGGAAGCGATCATAAAAAGCCGTGAGCTCCCATTTCGGAAAAGGCTTTATTTTGATGCCGGTGTAAAAGCCCTGCTCGTTGATGTTGCGGGTGCTCTCACCAAATGCATTGCCATAGAAGGTATGGAAGTCACGGGCATAGTAGCGGTAGAGCATGGCCAGTTCTACTTTGTTGGAGAGGTTGGCGGTCAAACCATTCACAGTGCCCAGACCGCCGCTTTTGGAGATAGCCGTTTCACCGAACAGGTAGACGTTCTGCCAGGTATAGGCGTAGTTGGTGCCGATGTTATAATTGCTCGTGCCGCCAAACTCAAAGCGCTGATAGGCCAAGCCTGCTTTCTGAATGGGAGAACTATAGTTGGTCGCCATGGCTGTGATGCCTGTCAGTAAGGTGCGGTTACGACTCTGGTAAGTGACATTGCCGCCAATGATCTGCTCCCGTACCCGCCACCTGTTCGCCAGCTCCGTTGGCGTTCTGTGGAAGCCCGAGGTTTGTATACCTATAAAGAAATCCCCGTAGTTGTCAAGTGTGTCGAGCTGCGCCTGCAGGTTGGCATCGACGCGCTTGCTCGAAACAAAACCCGTTACATCCACTCTGCCTAAGGTATAAGTGGCAGCCACTCCACGGTAAAAGGCGTGCTCCAGCACCGAACTGTATGGGCGTATGCCGACGTTTGGCCGGCTGACTGTCGTAATAGTTTCACTGCCTTTGCCTACCGAATAACCTGATGAAAGCAGCAGGCCTTGCCCAAACTGCAGTTGGTAATCGCCTAGCGCAATTGTTTTAAACTTGCCCTTGTTGTAGAGTTGCAAATGCGCTGTGTAGAAGTCAAAGCCATAGCGGCGGGTGTCGGGGTTCCATGTAAATTGCTCACCCGCATCTTTTTCAGCAGTAAAGCCCAGACTGTAGTCACGGGTATGGCTCACGCGGTAGCGCATCAGCACTTTGTCGGGTGAGCCAAGGTAACGTGTTCTGGAGCGGCTGGTGGTATCGATCGAGGTATAGCCGCGCCGTTCCTGCAAAGTGCGTTCGTAGCGGATGATCAAGGCATTGTTGTCCTCGCCCACAATGCGTTGCAGTAGGGGCCGCTGGTCAGCATTGAGGCCAGCATCATCGACCCGTACGAAATACACGAGTTTGTAAATCGTGATCAGGTCAAAATCAGGTATAGCCTGCAATTCGTAGATGCTCAGCAGACGGCCATTTTCCTGGATGTATCGAAAGAAGGAAGCAATCTGCGGTCGGGACAGGATGTAGAGCGAGGCCAGTTCCTCAGGCGTGGTGCGGTTCAGGTCGATTGGGCGCTGGAAGTACTGGAAAAGCGTTTCATAGAAATCTTCGTAAGGTACGTTTTCGTCTTCCTGCTGCGCAAAAAGCTCTTGCACGAACAAGTCGAAATCGAATGTCTGGCGTGGGTAGTCCTGTGCCTGCAGCGGCAGCCAGGTGCAAAGTATGAGCAAGAGCGTAGCTATACCTTGTTTGATGCCTGCTTGCCGCAGTGGCAGACGATTTCTATACCTGAAGCGTGTCGTTCTACCTTGCTTCATCCTGTTCTACTTTTGGAAGGTATAGGAAAGTGACAGGTGGTGACTGATGCCCAGCAAGGTGGTGGAGCCAAAGGCGTAGTCGGCAAATAGTTGCCTTGCCCTGAAGCCTATACCGAAAGTAGCGCGGTTGGTGAGTGTGCTGAAACCTGACCGCAGGGCCACTTTCTCCTGCAAAAGCTGGTACTCTATACCCGCTTTGAAGTTGGCAGGGAAGTCAATGTGCTTCTCGGTCTCAGCTAGTAGGAGGATTTTCTGGTAGGGACGGTAACCCAAGCCTGCTTTCATGATGGTGGGCAGTCGCTCGTCGTCGAACTCAGCCAGCCTGGCCTGGTTGATGTTGTAGGCGTAGGCCCCAAAGAAAAACCCCGGCACAATCTCCGCCTGTCCACCCACCGACAGTGTTACTGCTTTGCGGCTGCCATACTCCTCGGCGGCTACTTGCCACAGGTCTATTTTCCCACCTAAACTGAACTGGCCCAGCTTATGGCCTATGCCTATGCCCACGTGCTGCTTGCTAAACAATTCATCGCCAAGGCGGCTCATGCTCAGCCCGTAGTTGCCATACCTGGTCGTTGGGTATACGGCCTGCAGCGCCACCGTCGAAAAAGCCCTGATACCGAAGCGGTTTTCCACATAAGCCCCGACCTGCGCTTGCTCCAGGCTAGCTATACCTGCCACATTGTTGTTGAGTGCCCAAAGGTCAGGCAGGGTAACAGAGGCGTTTCCCAGCGCAGCGGCACGGGCACCAGCAGGCACATCGGCCTGCGCCTGTGCAAGGCAAGGCAATAAAAGGAGAAGCAGGAAATTAAGTTTGTTTTGTAGAAGTTGCGTTATCCCATCCGGTTTTGTTTTATAGCTAAAGTGCTATGTACGAGGGTGTAGGGGGAGGGTTTGTCAGAATCAGGATTTTCAGGATGTTTTAGGATGGGCAGGATGAAAAATAAGCTGAAACGATCGTCCTATGCACTGGGATATGGAAATCCCCAGCAGTTTGCTTCCGGATCTGGAGATCCGAAAGAGCCTTAAGTTTGTTTACCCAATATCTGTTATAATCCTGAAAATCCTTAAATCCTGTAAAACCTGATTCTGACAAACAAAAAGGCGCTGGGGATATCCCCAGCGCCTTTGCAATTATTGATTAAAGAGAGCCTCAGCTTAGTTCTTTACTTCTACTTTAGCTGATTTCTTGCCGTTTTTCTTGGTCACTTTCACTGACTTCTTGCCAGCGGCCAGATCAGCTTTCGCCTCTTCGATGGCAGCGTTCAGAAGTTCAGTAGAGCCGTCTGCTGTTGCAGTAGGAGTGGCGCCAGCTTCGGCAGGGCCCGGGCTGTTGGTGCTCACGATCGTCATCTCGTTGATCAGGTTAGAGGCACCGGCATACTTATCCACCATGAACAGCACGTAGTTGGCGCTCACGTTGATGCAGCGCTTGTAGTCCGGGTCGTACACCAGGTCGCCGGTCATCGCTTCCCAGTTACCGTCGAAGGCCAGGCCGATCAGCTCACCGTTACCGTTGATCACCGGAGAACCTGAGTTACCGCCCGTGATGTCGTTGTCGGTGATGAAGTTCACAATCAGCTCGCCGTCCTTGTTGGCGTAGCGGCCATAGTCTTTTGCTTCGTAGAGCTGCTTTAGTTTGGCAGGCACAATGAACTCCTCATTGTTTGGATCTTCCTTCTGCATCACACCTTCCAGTGTCGTGAAGGTTTCATACGTCACACCGTCGTAAGGCTTGTAGTTCTTCACAGAACCATAGCTCAAACGGATGGTGGAGTTCGCATCAGGGTAGTATACCTTGTCCGGGTTCATCTGGCGAAGACCTGCTACGTACAGACGGTTCGCACGAGCCAGCTTGGCGTTGCTCTCAGCCAGCTTAGGCGCGATGTTCTGCTGGTAGTTCTCCATAATGGAGTTTACCAAAGAGAAAGCCGGGTCGTTTGCCAGTTGCTTCTGCGTCGGGTTATTCAGGAACTGCTCTGTTTTCTGCTTGTTTACCACAAACGAGTTGCTGTACACATGGTCAGCCAGTTTGTTGAAGTCACCTTTATACTTGGCTACCATCTGCTTGAAAGCTTCCGGCTGCTGGTCTTTGGCGATGTCTTCGTGGTAAAACTTCATCATAGCAGCAAACACTTTCTTGTCAGTAGCCATGTTGTAGTCTTTGAAGAAAGCGTCAGCTCTTGGCTTCAGGTCTTCAGCCGCTTTTTTAGCAGCATCAGCGTTACCTGATTTCAAGGCATTGAAAACTGGCGTCATGCGGTAAGCAAACAGAAGGGCTTCTGTGCCCAATACCGCTTCGTTCAGGTATACGCTGCCCAGGTTATACTTCTCGATCTCTTTGTAAGCTTCGTTCATGTCGTTCAGCGACGAGCCATAAAGTGCCTTGCGCTCCGCGTTTGCATCGGCCCAGGCCTGGAATTTCTTCTCATCCGCACGCTTGCCTTCTACTGTCTTCATGCGCTTGATGCCTTCATTCTGACCGATAGAATACTTGTAGTAGTTAGCAGTAGAAGCATACTTAGAGGCATACTGAATGCGGGTAGCATCGCTCTTATCCATGTCTTCTTTCCACAGGGCCAGCTTCTTGTCACGCAATCTGATGCGGGACTTGTTCAGCTGCTCCACGTCCAGTACCAGACCTTCCGAAGTCATGAAACGCTTCGTACGGCCCGGGAAACCGAATACCATTGCGAAGTCGTCCTGCTCCACACCACCAATGTTGATCGGCAGGTGGTGCTTTGGCTTGTAAGGCACGTTGGTTGCAGCGTAGTCAGCTGGCTTGCCATCTGGCGCCATGTACACGCGGAACATCGCGAAGTCACCAGTGTGGCGTGGCCACATCCAGTTGTCGGTGTCGCCACCGAACTTACCAACGGCAGACGGAGGCGTACCTACCAGACGCACGTCAGTAAAGCGCTCGTAGATGAAGAGGTAATACTCGTTGCCGTTGAAGAAGTCACGCACGTAAGACACGTAACGGCCATTCTCGCTGGCTTCTTTAGCAATAGCCTGTGCACGCTGCGAGGCAAGCTGCAGGCGCTCTTTCTCCGGCGTGTTGTTATCGATACCCTCCAGCACTTTGCCCGTCACGTCGTCCATGCGCACCAGGATGTCCACGAACAGGCCCTCGTTTGGAAGCTCCTGCTTGCGGTCCATGGCCCAGAAGCCGTTGGTCAGGTAATCTTTCTCAGGAGTGGAGTGCGACTGGATTTGGCCATAACCGCAGTGGTGGTTGGTGAGCAACAGACCTTCAGCAGAGATGAACTCACCCGTACAGAAGCCGCCGAACTGCACGATGGCGTCCTTGAGGCTGGAGTTGTTCACGTTGTAGATTTCTTCGGCAGTCAGCTGCAGGCCTTTTTTCTGCATGTCAGCGTGGTTCAGGCGCTTGATCAGCATCGGCAGCCACATACCCTCGTCCGCTTTTGCGAAGGGCACGCAAAGCGAAACTAAAAGAAGAAGTGAAAGGATTCTTTTTAACATGAAATTTTGTTTAGATTAGTTAAACTGTGACAAATTTATCGAAAAATTGCGTTACCTAACAGTTGTTCGGCAAATAAAACACACCAAAACCATACCATGAACTGGCTTTTCAAAAAATTGCTTCTTGCGCTTATCTGGGTATACCGCAACATGATCTCCCCCCTGAAGCCAGCCACCTGCCGCTATACACCCACCTGTTCGGCCTATGCGCTGGGCGCTGTAAATAAGTATGGGCCTTTTAAAGGAGGATGGATGGCGCTGAAGCGGATTGGCCGGTGTCATCCGTGGGGTGGAAGTGGTTATGATCCCGTACCATAGTCCAGAACTCTCGGCCAAGCTGTACAAATACTTGTCTTCCTGCGTGGCGATTAGCAAGGTTGCGTATGTCACTATTTGATTGATTACTCGCAGGCTGGCTAAGAACATAATGTGTAATAAACCAGTTATCGCTATTAGCTCTGCTTTAATTTTGTTAAACTGCAGTCTGTTTGGCAATTCAGCCACAGCCTAAGTTTATAATACATTTATCAGCATAGGCCATGATTATAAGATTAATAGAGCCAAACGGCTCTGTGAAAGCTTCCATTCCGCTTGTTGACATTAAGCGTGTCGAGACCCGTACGCTAAACTTTTTCGGTGAAAGTACACATAACCTGTACCTGTTCATGGGGGAGGAGGGTGATGAGTATTTTATGCTGCTCACTTATTTGTGCCCCATCAATATGGAAAAGGCAAGGCGTAAGTTACAAGATCTGATCAGGCAGGCAGCGCAAGAGGGTCCGGCGGATGAGGAAGTTGTGTTTGAGCTACATCCTGACGCAGCACCGGCCACAGGTTTGGCTACCGATGTTGCCCATCCCTAATAACCTGCGATAGCAGTCATAGAACAGGCCAATCAGGTAAAGCTCAGGAAGAAGACTTCGGAAGATAGCGGAGCATCTGCTTTACCATTGATTCGGCAGTGCTGGCGTAGTCCTCTTCGTATTTCTTCATTAGCTCTTCGCGACTGGTCTTTTCTCCTTTGGCTTGTTTCTTCCACAGCACCGAAAGCGAGGCATAGGGAGGAAGTACCATACCCACTGCATTGTAAAAGTTACTGATGTTGGCAATGATGTGCTGCGCCCCGTCAGAGTCGCCCGTTATCACAATGCCGCCCACTTTGCCCTCCAGTTTTGACTTCTTGCCTTCCAGGATCTCGTCATGGATTTCATCGAGGCGCTCTATTACACGCTGTATTTCCGACGACTGGTTGTTCCACCAGATAGGCGTGGCAAACACGATGATGTCTGAGCTGAGTATTTGAGTAAGTATGCCGGGCCAGTCGTCGCCTTCGCCCATGTCGCTGTAGGTGCCTGCCAGTATGTTGTGCTCCACCAGCTTGACGATGCTGCAGCCGATGTCCTGCTTCTTGAAATAGCCCGCCAGAAATTCTGACAGAACCTCCGTGTTGGACAAGCCTTCTTTCTTAAGTGTGCCGAGTAAGATGATTGCTTTCATAATCTGCTTACTCAGAACAACATCTGTATGTTCGGCTTTGCAAGGCCTCCTAACTGAAAATCAAGGTATAGATGAGGAGTTACAGCTTATTCACAATCCTGATCAGGGTTTGAAACAACGTGCTCGGGCTGCTGGCCTGGTTGATAGCTCCTGTTACAAACGCACTTTTGGCAGGTATATAAAACGCTGCGGTGCCCGTAGAGCCGCAGTGGCCAATCAGGTCAGGTATGGCTTTGAAGGGCGAAAGGAGGCGGGGCGTGTAGAATTTCTGTATGCCGATGCCGTACTTGAACGGGAAGAAAATGCTGTTCCATTGTTCGAGCTCCTGCAGTCTGTTTTTCGGGTAATAATGACCGCTAAAGAAGGCTTTCAGAAAAGTCATCAGGTCCTGCGTCGTGGAAACAATGTCGTACCGGGAGGAGGACAGGTATAGCGGCAGGCTGACCTGGTGGCTTTTATGATAGAAAGGGCTGAACGTCCTGTTCTCGTGAGGGCTGATGACATAGGTAGCAGCCATACCTAACTCTTCGAAAACAGCAGTCAGGATTTCATCCAGTGGCTGCGCCATCACCGACTCCAGCACCCGGCCCAGCAATTTGAAATTGGTGTTTCCGTAACTGGCCTTGCCTGGCTGACCGGGCGCGAACTTCGTGCGCATCTGCTTTACCTGCTCTATGGTTTTCTCAAGCGGCCAGGCGGCGTCATGGCTGCTGAGCAGTTCCTCCATCAGCTTTGGCTGCCCCGGACGCTTATCTATGAGGTAGCAAGGCAGACCAGATGTCTGGGAAATGAGGTGCCTGATTGTTAGTTCCTCCGCATACTCCCGACCCTTGTATACATGCAGTCCCTGCATTAACCCGGCAGGCAGGTATACCTTGATTTTATCGTCCAGATTTAGTCTGCCATCTCTTACAAGCCGGAGCGTCACAGCAGCCAGCATCATTTTGTTGATGCTCGCAATGTAGAAGGGTGTATCGGGCTGCATATTGCCAGCAGCACTGGCGAGCGAAAGCGAGTCATCGGCAGCCTCCACCCGAAAAGCGGCGCCGTGGATGTTCTTTTTGGCGGCAGTACTCGCCACGATTCGATCGAGTGCTTCCTGGGTTAGATTTTTCATAGTGCAGATAAGTATGTAGCTGCAAAAGAACAGAATTTCGGGGTAATTTTTTATACCTGTTCGAAAAGAGCAAAAGCTACTGTAGCGTAACTGGCATGTCGAATACTTTTTGCTCTTTGCTTTCCGTGAAGCCGGTTTTCTGATAAAAAATATGGGTATCGGTTCGTGCGGTATGGCAGCGCACCCGCAATTTCGCAACTGACTGGTCAGCAGCCCATGCCTTTACCTTATGTACCAGCTGTTGCCCTATACCTTGCCGACGATAGTTCTGATCTACCACCAGGCCGCCAATTTCCACAAAGGGGGCTGACTCCAGACGAAAGGTATGGAAGCCATGTATCCAGCCAACTACCTGACCAGCTTTGACTGCTACAAATCCGCAGTGCTCTTTATGGGCCAATACCTGGTCTATTCGCTGCTTCATCTCCTCTGCCGACACGGTATAGCCAAACTGTTGGGAAAGGCTGGCCAGGGCGCCTGCATCTGCCGGGGCAATTTTTCTGATTGTGATGCTCATAAATTTTATTTTACCACTCCTTTCAGCCAGGTGCTGATCGTCTCCAGCGCCACGGGTGCCATCGTCTCTTCTATGGTGGCATACTCGCCGGGCAAACCGGTGTCAGCCGTCTGGAAGATGTGGTTGAGACCGGGCAGCTCTTTGATGGTGTAGCGCTTGTTGCCAGCGGCTTTCAAGGCTTTTTCGGTGGCTGCGAGGTTGGTTGCAGCAGGTACCTGCAGGTCTTTGCTGCCGTTGAGGGCGAGCACAGGCATTTTCAGCTGACGCAGGGCAGGGGCTGGGTCATAGGCCAGGAAGTGCCGCGTCCAGGGCAGACTGAGCTGCGCCACAATGGCATTCTCCGCTTCAGGGCTCAGCTGCAGCTGTTTTATTTCCTGCTCAGTCATACCGGCTTTTGCTTCCTGCTCCAAGGCTCTTATTTTTTGGCTTGCTGCGTATACATCGGCTTCCGAAGCGGCAGTTTCAAACTGGGCGCGACGCAGCTTCAGAAGTTTCTGCAGCGTTTCTTCTGGTATGCCCCCTTTCTTATACAGCGCTTCATTTTGCTGCACGAGCAGCTCAACACCCGGCATGGCACTGCCTGCCAGCAGCACTACAAAAGCCACATCTTTATTAGCGGCGGCAACACTACTCGCTATCAGAGCACCTTCGCTTATACCTAGCAAGCCTACTTTCTTAGAGTTTATGGACTGGTGCGTCTTCAGGAAGGTATAGGCCGCCTGTGCATCGGAGGTAAAGTCCTGGGTGGTAGCCATAGTAGCATTGCCTCCCGACTTGCCCGCACCACGGTCGTCGAGGCGCAGCACGGCGAAGCCCTGGCGGGTGAGGTGGTCAGCCAGCACCAGAAAAGGCTTATGCCCCAGCAGTGTCATGTCACGGTCTTGTGTGCCGGAGCCGGTAAAGAGGATCACAGCCGGATACTTGCCTTTGCCCTCAGGTATCGTGAGCGTACCTGCCAGTGTAATGCCTGCCGCCTTGTTCTCCACTATTACTTCCTGCTCCTGGTAAGGGTATGGCTTTGCAGGCGTCTGCGGACGGCGCACTTCGGCTGCTTCTCCCTTAGTAAGGGCTAGCGGGAAGGCCATGCCACTTTGCTTCCAGTGCCCCTCTATCGACTCCGGGCCAGTCCGCTTGCCGGCGTATTCGATGCCACCGGAGGGTATGCGCAGGTATAAGCTGTCTTGGGTGAGCGTAGCCTCAGGTATAGCCATCCCCTTAACGCCCTGCAGCGGGATATCCATGGTGGCAGTGAGTTGTCCGCTTTCCGTGCTGCTCAGGTGGAAAACTATCGTGATTCTATTGCCCCCTGCCTGCAGGGTTCCGTTCCAGCTGCCATCAAGCTGACCGGGCGCTGTCTTCTGGGCCATGGCAGTGCTCAGGAGGAGTAGCGTCATGCAAAGGGTAAGGGTTAATCTGTTCATGCTATATCTGTTGTGGTTGGATAAATGCCTTGCGTGGGAAAATCGCCGGTTTAGGTCTGCTGTCTTAACCTTTGCTCCTTTCGGTAGATTGTGAATGAGTAGATGGTCGGAATCAGGACAACAAGCGCTATAATGGCGATAAAGAAAATGTGCTCTAATCCGGCGATGGGCAATACAGCCAGCAGAATCAGCAGAATGCCCCCGATGATCCAGAGGATGCCCCCCAGCCGATGCGTCTTGCGCCATACCTGTTCACTCTCAAGCGTCCAGGGCGTGCGGATGCCGATGAAGTAGTTGGGCTTCACAGCCTGGAAGTAATTGCCGAGCGCTACCAACAGTGCCCCGATCAGGATAAACAGGCCGTTGGGCTTGAAGGTATCCGGGTGTAGCGATGTATGGATAAGAAAGACGCATAGTGCCGCCATGAAGGCGATCAGGATAAAGCGCAACTGGTGGTATTTACTGCCCATAGACTTCAGTTTTCCCTTCGGGTCGATGTACGGCACGGCCAGCAGAATAAGATTGAGCAGAGCCGTCGTGCCCACCACTATAAGGATCATGGTAGACTTGCCCGCCCAGCCATCGGCCTCGCCTTTCAGGTTGAAATGCACCGGTACTTGCTCTGGCATACTGTTCCAAACCACCGCCAGGTATACCAGTGGAATAAAAATGATCACCCAAAGTATGATCTCTCGGGTCAGGTTTTTGGTTTTCATAAGTCTAATCTTTAAGCGTGATGATCCATTTCATTAAGTCGTCCAGCACTGTTGTGTTAAGCGAGTAGATCACAAACTGCCCCTGTTTCTGGGAGGTGACCAACTCGGCCTGGCTCAGGATGTCGAGGTGATGCGAAATGCTGGGCTTGGTGATATGAAAAGCCTCTGCAATGTCGCCAGCCGTCAAATCCTTCTCTTTGAGCAGGTTGAGGATCTCTCTGCGGGTTTGATCATTCAGTGCCTTGAAAACTTTGTTCACGTTGTTTTTAGGTATTTAGATAAATATCTAAATATTATATGAAAATGCAAAATTTTAAGCAAATAATTATTGCGCTTGGGATGCAGCACCTGTTTATGAGATTGTGTAACTTCGATTTTCAGAAAGAAACCATGCAAGCACCTGACCATACCTTAAGCGCTAACTCCGTTAACCTGGTACTGCACGTGCTCACGCTGCAGGGGCAGGATGCAGCGGCCTTATGCGAGGTGGCAGGTATAGAGTCAGGTCAGCTACGGGATGTGCACGGTCGTGTTACCATTGCCCAGATGGTGGCGCTCTGGCAGGCAGCTGTCAGGGCCACTGCCAATCCTGATCTGGCGCTGCATGTGGGCGAGGCCCTGAACCCGACCTCGGCAGGTATCATCGCCTATGTGATGATGAACGCCCCAACGCTATACGAGTCGCTGCGCAAGCTCTGTAAGTACCAGGACATCGTGTGCGAAGGCATACGAACCAGTCTGCAGTTGCGGGACAACGAGGCGCATGTGCTATTGGAGGTCATTAGCCCAGCTTTGCAAGAGCCCCGCTATGCGATCGATTGTGAAATGGTGATCTATAAAAATGCCTTCGAAGCCCTGATCGGGCAGGAGCTACCACACCGCAGGGTCATGTTTGCCTACCCACAGCCTGACAGCATTCAGGAGCATCGGCGCCTGTTCGGGGAAACTACGATGCTGGAGTTCGATGCTGCCTACAGCGGCTTCGTGTTCGAGGCGGACTGGTTGCAGAAGCCGGTGGTCAGTGCCAATCCTGAGCTGAACCTGCTCTTCGAACAGTACGCGAATGAGTACCTGCAGCGGCTGCATGAACCCCGCTCGCTGACTGAGCTTGTGCAGCGCGAACTGGCCCGGCAACTGAAAGGGGAGGAGCCCAATGTAACCAGCGTGGCCCGCAGTCTGGCTCTGAGTGTGCGCTCGCTGCAGGCCAAGCTAAGCGAAGAGGGAACCACTTATCAGCGTGTGCTCGACAGTGTGCGACAGGAGCTTGCCCAGCAGCACCTGCGGAGTGGTCACCATACCGTGGCAGACGTGGCCTACCTGCTCGGTTTTTCTGAGCCAAGCGCCTTCAGCCGCTCCTTTAAGAAGTGGACCGGACTCCCGCCGCAACTCTACCGGCAAAGTATAGCTGAGGCCTGATTCAGGCTTTGAATTGCTTAAAAACTATGTTCAGCCATTATTTTTTATTAAATTAGCGGAATCGCATATTTTACCCAGCTAATACCCGTGCTCCGATCAAAACCTTTCTCTCTCTCTGTTTTTCTGTTCATCACATTAATACTGGCAGGTGGATGCGCTGAGTATGACCAGTCTGCCAAGAACATAGCAGAAACTACTCCAGATTATGTAGCTAGTGTAGATGAGTGGCATCAGGAGCGGGAGGCAAAACTGAAAGCACCAGACGGCTGGCTCACTTTGGCGGGTTTGTTCTGGTTGCAGGAAGGCGACAATACCTTTGGCAGCGGGCCTGACAACAGCCTGACTTTTCCAGAGGGCAAGATTCCGGGCAGGGCTGGCGTGATCACGCTGAAGGGCGACAAGGTCACCACCAGCATCAATCCGGGAGTGGAGGTGCTGCTGAAAGGGAAACCTGTGCGTGAGGCGCTGCTCTATACCTCTGCTATGGACTCAGTGCCCAAACTGACGCACGGTACACTAACCTGGTTTGTGATCAAGCGAGGTGGCAGGTATGGCATCCGCCTCCGTGACCTGCAGAACGATGCCCTGGTGCACTTCAAAGGGATAAAGCGCTTCCCAGTGAAGGCCGACTGGCGTGTAACAGCAAGCTTTGTGGCGCACCCCACCCCGAAGCAGATCGCCATTACCAATATAGTAGGGCAGACCTCTATGCAGGACTCGCCTGGTACGCTGATCTTCACGCTGAACGGACAGCAGTATCAGCTGGATGCGCTGTGGGAAGGGGAGGAGCTCTTCATCATCTTTGCTGACAAAACAAACGGCATCGAAACCTACGGCGCAGGCCGCTACCTCTATGCAGCCAAGCCGGGGCCAGATGGTACTACAGAGCTTGACTTTAACAAGGCCTCGAACCCGCCTTGTGACTTTGTGTCCTATGCCACCTGTCCGCTGCCTCCGCGTCAGAACTTCCTGCCCATTATGATTGAGGCAGGAGAAAAGTCCTACGGGGAGTATTAGGCTGCTTCCTGGCTTGTTTTACGGTCAGGCAGTCGACTCTTTCCTGAACCAATCCAGGGTAGCGGCAATGGCTTGCCGCATCGGGGTTGGCTTAAAGTCAGGCAGGGTCTGCCGGAGCTTTTCATCGTTCAGCAGGATGGTGTTTTCCCACAGGTAGCCCATCTCGCCGATCTCCCGCATCACAGGCATGAACAGGCCGAGCAAACGGAACAGCCACTTGCTGTGTAGTTTGTGCTTTGGTTTTGTGCCGGCTACCTCCGCAATCTGCGTTTGCCAGGCTTTTATGCTGGGCACCACCTCGCCCCCGTAATTGTATACCTGGTAAGGAGCGTCTGGCTGCAGTTGGAGCAGTTCATAAAAGGCTCGTGCAGCATCAGGGGTGTAGACCAGTTGGTGCGGTATGTCGTTGCGGTAGAGCCAGGGCATGGCCTCCCCTTTCAGGGCTGCCCTGAAAATCGGAGCTATACCTTCGTTCATGACGTTGGGTCCCCAGAAGTCGGACAGGCGCAGGATCAGCACGCGGCAAGTTCCCTGCTGTGCCGCCGTAGCCAGCATCTGCTCCAGCTGCACACGTAGCGCCCCCTTCCGGGTGTGCGGCTGCATCGGGGAGTCTTCCTTTATTTCGGGCTGCAGGTTGCCGTAGTTGTACACATTGCCCGGAAACAGGATGGTGGCTTTGTTGGCGGCTGCAGCGGCTATGATGTATTGTGTCACACGCTCCATGTTGCCTTGCCATTTGTCATAAGGGTAATTGATGCCATGGAAAATATGCGTGGCCTTACGGCCTAAGTCATGCAGCAGCTCTTTGTCCTGTGCATCGCCCTGCACAATGGTGAGTCCGGCTTGTGTGCCGAACAGTCGGGATGCCCTGTCACGGTCCCGTACGAGGATGGTGACCTGCTCCTGCTGCGCCAGGAGCACCTGCGTGAAAGCATAGCCGATGCTGCCTGTTGCACCAAGCACCAGGAAATTTTTGTCCAATTTGTTCATTGCGTTGGTGTTATAAGTTTTGTGATGCTGCAAAGATGGGGCTTAAACCTGCTGTTGTACTTGACCGATTCTGCAAAGCGCTTGACAGAAAATGCAAACAATTCAGTGCAAACGGGGTAAAATAAGAGGGAGGGCAGGGGGGCTCCCAAGGTGAAGGAACTTATGTGAACATCTACCTGTTAATATATAGTTCCGCGAAAATTTAAACAAAAATTATGATCTCAGAGACTATGTCTAAAACAGTAATTACGAGTGAACATTTGGCGAAAGCCATGACCTATACCCAATACCGCGAGTTAATTGACACATTGCTTGCGGAGAATAAAACCACAGGAACGAACCACTCCGAGGCCATGGTAGAGTATACCCGCATGAACGCCCAGCGCATGCGCCGCGTCGAGAAAACCACCGTGCTCGACAACGAAATGGTGGACCTGATGCTGAGCGTGCAGAATAAAATGATATGGGTGATCCTGACGGAAGCCTGGTGTGGCGATGCCGCCCAAACAGTGCCTGCCCTGGTAAAAATAGCGGATGCCTCGCCCCTGATTGAGGTAAAGCTGATGCTGCGTGACGAGTACCCGGAAGTAATGGACGCCTACCTCACCAACGGAGGACGCTCTATACCGAAGCTGATCGTGCTCGATGCCGATACCATGAAAGAACTCGGTACCTGGGGACCACGGCCTGAGCCTGCCCAGCAGCTGTTCATGGATATGAAAGCGCAGGAGGTTCCATACAAGGAATTTGTGGAGAAGCTACACGGTTGGTATGGCAAAGACCGCAGCAAAACCTTGCTACAGGAGTTCAAGCAGCTGATCCCACAGTGGGGCCGCTTGCAAAAAATTGAAGAACAGCCAATGGAACGATTCTAAAAGCTCGTTTCATATAAAAGCGGCGACCTTAAGTAAAGGTCGCCGCTTTTTTTATACCTGCAGAGGGCATGAGAACCACTCGCCAGCCATCAGGGTCTTCAATGGTTACGGCTCCTTTCTCTTTCCAGTAAATGTTTTCTGGCTCCACTGCAGGGTAGCCCAATTGGTGCAGCCGCTGTGCAGCCTTATCGAGCGCAGACTTATCCGGAATGTAAAGCACCAGCAGATTGTCCCGGGTAGGTGCCGGACAGGGACTTCCGTTTATGTGCTGGGTAAATTCCAGATGGTATGCTAAGCCGGGCAAGCCTATCATGATGCCATCATACCCCTGATGTCCTGTAAAGGAGCCAAGCTTCTCTAATCCCAGTCCTTCACAATAGAATTGCTCAATCTCCGGCAGTTGGTCTGTCGGGCGGGCAATGCGCACCTGTACGGCTGGGATTGTAGCGGGCCAGATCTCAGACATAGTTTATTTAGTTCGAAGGATCAGATTTACTTGTCTTATCTTATCGCCCACCTCTACTTGGTGCACCACATCCATGCCTTCTACCACCTTCGCGAAGATGGTATAGCGGCCGTCCAGGTGCGGGGTGGGAGAGTGCGTGATGAACCACTGGTTGCTTTCGGTGTCTTTTCCGGCAGAGGCCATGCCTACGTAGCCTTCGCGGTAGTGCAGCGGAGCAAACTCAGAGCGGATAGAGTAGTCGGAACTGCCCCAGCCATCGCCGCGTTTGTCGCCGCCCTGCGCCACAAAGTTTGGCACGACGCGGTGGAAGTACAGCCCATCAAAGAACTGCTTGTTTGCCAGCTCTACAAAATTGGCCACTGAGCCCGGTGCATCCTCCACAAACAGCTCCAGTGTGACCACGCCTTTCTCAGTTTCAATCACCACCTGCTGGTCAGGATGAATGGTTTGTACCAGTTGCCAGTTGATCGGATGCGTGAAAGGATTCTGAGGAGTTTCAGATTGTTCTTTCCCGTTTAGGTAATCAATCGTCTTCTGCAATTCGATATTGGTCTCCATGTCGCGGGGCAGCACGAGTTTCTGCTGCGCCTGGTTCAGGAAGGAATAGTCGCGGTATACCTCCCTGAAGTTGAGCTTCGGATTGCGGATCACGCCAGCAGCCAGACCAGCCAGCGAAACGTCGCCGGAAGCTATACCTTGTTTAAAGATGTCGGCAAAGTCCTGCTCCATAGTCTTCGGGAAGTCGGCCTGCTGGCGCATGGCGGCGAGTGCCTCCATGCCATAGGTGCCAATCACCGGTTGCGAAGCGGCAAAGGTTTCTTTGGCGATAAACTTATAATTGCTGTAGTCTGCCGAGAGCGCCTTGAGCAGATGCGCTTTGTCGTAAGGGTTCTCGGTGCGCAAGTATAGCTGTTGGTACTCCTGGCTCAGCTTATCCTTATCAGGGCTGTTGCGCAGGATCACCCAGACCAGACCCGCCCGCACACGGCCATCCTCTACCTGACTGAGAGCCTTACGGAGCGTATTGGTATCTACACCGGCGTGATTAGCCTGCAGAAACTCCGCTGTGGCCACTGCTGTGTTGATGTTTTGATCGGTCAGACCGGCCAGAATCGCTTCGTCTATTTCTTCAAACTCAAGCCCTGTCATGGAGCGGACCGCACTCAGGCGCACGCGGTAGTCTGGGTCGCTCTGCACGATGCCGGAAAGCAGTGCTGCTTTGTCACGGGCATTCACTTTGGAGAAAGCTTGCGCCACCGCCATGCGCACATCTGCAGATTCATCTGAGGTAACCACGGTGGTCAGTTGCTGGCGGTAAGGGGTCAGGTCAAGTTTGGGCGTGCGGGCCAGCAGGTGAGCGGCCGCCAGTCGCACTTCATACGACTTGCTTTCGGCCAGCCACTGCACGGCACGTTCCACAGCCTGTGCGCTGCTGATCTGCCGCAGGCCAGCCCGGTACATTCCCCATGCCTGTCCTGCCGCTGCTGTTTCGTTTGTTGCCCGATAATTTACCAGAAAGTTAAGCCCTCCGCTGTCAGCCAGTTTGCCAAGGGCCTCCAATACTTCTGCCTGTACCGCAGGTCGCTGTTCCTGTTGCAGATGCCGGATCATGGCCTGCTGGGCTTTTTTATGTCCGATCTGACCCAGTGCGTAGGCCGAGGCAACGCGCATCGCAGCGCTGGTGTCAGAAAGAGATGTCAAAAGTTGTGGTATGGCCAGTGTGTCCTGCACCGAAGCAAAGGCAAGTGCTGCCTCCTGACGGTACTGCAATGTCGGGTGGTTCAGGAAGTTGAGTAGTTCAGCGGTTTTGCGCTCGTCCTGCAAGGTATAGAGTTCGCGCAGGACGGGGTCAGAAAACTTGTTTATGCCCTGTTGTTGTGTATCGGCAGCCACGGGAACGCTTTGCTGCGGCTGCTGGCGGCAGGCCGCAAAAAGGCCAAAGGCAAGTAAGAAGGTATAGCTTTTTTTCATGGGTTAGGCTTATGCGCTTTCAATATACTAAATGCCTTTAATATAGCTCTGTTTTAATGTTTTCGTATGAATTTCTTTGGTAACTATGTAATAATTAGTATATTGATCTCTTAAAGTTATACCCTACGATGCAGCACACCGGCATTAGCGTACGTTTGTTTTCCAGACCTTATGGCGTTCGGTCGCAAATGGAGCGTCTGCTGCTTGTACTTGCCTTGCTTTCAGTGGCTTTGCATGGCTGGTTGCTGTACCAGCTCATCGCTGTGCAGGACTTCCACTCAGCCATGACCTTCCTGTACCTGTTCAGCCTGTTGCCCTTCACACTTTTTATGGTCTCCGTATGGCTCGACCACAACCCAGGCTATCAGCGTCACCTTAGCATATCGGCTGTGGGTCTGCGGTACCGTCTGGGGTTTATGCAGCGGGAGCACGATTTTGATTGGGAGGAAGTAGAGCGCATGGTGCTGGGCATCCATTCACTGACATTTGAACTGAAAAACGGAGAGCAGCATGCTATTTCCCTGGATGCAGTGAACCATGAGCAAACGCTCCAGCGCATACGTGCCGAACTGATTCAGATCTCAGCTGATAAGGGGATAACCATTGAGATGACGCAAAATTAAGACTATGTATGTAAACCTATACCCAAACAAAGAGCTTAAGAAGACAAAGCGAGTGCTGCTTTGGATAGGTATACTCATGCTCTGCGGAGGTCTCTCAGCCTTGTTAGGGGAGTTTGTTGCCCGTGAAGAGGTCCGGTGGAGCTGGGCAGGAGGCGCACTGGCTATCAGCATTATCGGGATGCTGGGGTTTGCTGTTGGTGCCAGCTATATCCGTCTGAAAGACGCTTACTTTTCCATGACGCCAGAGCGCATCGCCTACAGACTCACCCTGTACGGTCCTGAGCATACCATCTACTGGGATGCCATTGACAGTATTCAGGCATCGGAGCATGCGCTGGTATTTGATTTGAAAGACAGTGAACAACTGATCATGCGGCTAGGTCACATCCAAAGCCCCGAAATAGCCAATCATGTAAGCGTAAGTATACAACTAGCAGCCATTCAACAGCAAGTGGAGGTGAACCAGGTGCCTGTAAGTGCACAGCGCGTAAGTTTATAGGCCCCACTAAAATGCAGCATTTGCAGCGCCTCTGAGAGCAGTCATAGCACTTTCAAACCAGGTCTCAAAATAATAGAATTAAATTGTGTTTAATTTATTTTGATTAAAACTAAACCTGTATTTGTGGCGATCGTATGTTACTTTAATTCAATTTTAATGCCTCTTTTTGCAACTTTGTCAAGTCTGACATTTTGAGTTGGCATTGCCTTAAATCATCAGCCCAATATTGTTTCTATGTACATCAGCCTTTATACAGCCCGACAACTGCATAGGATCAAAGACCGGCTGCTTTGGTTAGGGCTGTTCATGGCATGCGGAGGCGGGTCGGCATCTCTTTACAATCTCATACTGTCGGAAGAGACACGCTGGTTGTGGGGTATTGCGGCCATCGTTATTGTTTTGGCAGGGCTGTACCTGGTGGCACTTGGCACTGATAAGCTCCCCCTCAAAAATGCCTTTGTAGCCATATCGCCGACGAGGATCAGTTACAGGCTTAACTTTTACAGCAAGGAAAACAGATTGGACTGGAGCAGGATAGCGGCAGTACAACTGAGTGACCACTGTGTGCTTTTTGACCTGTATGGCGGTCAACAGAAATCACTGCTCCTGTCGGATATCGAAAGTCACAACGTGGCCAGCCAGGTGGCACTTAATTTACAGTTAGCAGCGCTGGAGCGCAATGTGGCTGTTAACGGTGTCCGGTTCAACGTGCCAAAACCAGTTGCAGGTATATAGGCTCCTTATCTCTTGCTGCTCCCCAAATGGCGGCCATCTCACATCTGAGATGGTTCTTTGTTATACAGCATCTCCTAATTGAATTTTTAGCGGGCAGGCACTGCTTCACCTTCACATGCCTGCTCAAATCCTGTAGTTGCACCGATAATATTCTCATAAGCTGGTAATATTGGTTTAAAAAATATAATTAATTATTTTTTTAATATATAATTATATTATAATATTGCAACAGATGGTCTTCTCTCACCTAAAACAACCAGCTAATGAAATGAAAATTCTATACGGCCTTGATCAGTGCCCTGCTGTTTTTATCATTTGCCAGTTTTGCTGATGCTGATGTGAAGTCAGCTAAAAGCGAAAAAACAACTAAGAGTAAAAGACAGGCAGTATCCGGCAAGAAAACTGCTGAGTATTTTTCATTCAAGTCATCAGTGTATAACAAGGATGGCCTGGTAAAGAAGAAGCGTACCAAGAAAGGCTGCCCTAGTTTCGACTAGTCTCCCGGTTGACTTCTATAAAGACCATTTGAGCAGTCCACGGGGCTGCTTATTTTTTGCGCCTGATCTGGCTTAGACACAGGGTATAAACGCGCCATCTAGCCGTACGAACTGCAGCATGTCAATTAGGCTATAGTTTTGGAGCGATTGTTTTCGGAACTTGCGGCTTTAATCTGACTATGGCCGAGCTGAAAACACGTGTGTATGGACTTCAATTTGGATTGCTGTGCCTGAGCTCTTTTCTTTTCTTCGCAAGCTTCAACATGATCATCCCGGAGCTGCCCAACTACATTACACAACTAGGAGGTGCTGAGTACAAGGGGCTTATCATTTCTCTCTTTACACTAACAGCTGGTCTGTCAAGGCCATTTAGCGGGAAGTTGGCCGACAAGATGGGGCGTATACCTGTCATGCTGATCGGAGGTACTGTCTGTATTCTATGTGGCTTCCTATACCCGATCACCGGCACGGTAGCTGCATTCCTGTTGCTGCGCCTTGTGCACGGCTTTTCAACAGGCTTTACACCCACTGGCACTGCCGCCTATGTCGCTGACATCATCCCGATGGAGCGAAGGGGGGAGGCGACGGGACTGCTGGGGTTAGCAGGCAGTCTGGGCATGGCTGCGGGACCTGCCATGGGAGCCGCAATCGCCAATAGCTTTTCGCTTGATGCCATGTTCTACTCTTCTTCAGCAGCTGCCTTCCTATCGGTGGCCGTAGTAGCCCGCATGCACGAAACACTGGACAACCCAAACCGCTTCCGGATGGGACTGCTCAAGATTTCCCGCAAAGAGATATTTGAACCCCGTGTCCTACACCCCTCTATTGTGATGATGCTCACGGTGGTTTCCTTCGGTATCATCCTGACGATTGTTCCTGACTTCAGTGAGCACCTGGGCATTCAAAACAAAGGACTCTTCTTCACTAGTTTTACACTCTCATCATTGGCTATCCGCTTTCTGGCCGGCAGAGCCTCCGACAAGTATGGCCGTATCCGGGTATTGAAAATCAGCTCTGCCTTACTGGTGGTGGCGATGGGGCTGATCGGTTGGGCCAGCACGGCTACAGAGCTTCTGCTCGCTGCGGCTGTGTTCGGCGTAGCCGTAGGCATGAACTCCCCGACGGTCTTTGCCTGGACCATTGACCTGAGCCACCCCGAGCACCGTGGCCGGGCAATGGCCACCATGTACATCGCCCTCGAGGCAGGTATAGGGTTTGGTGCCCTGGCTTCCGGTTGGATCTATGCCAACGACCCTTCCAGGTTCAGCATAGTGTTCTGGACGGGAGGAGCTTTCGCTTTGCTTGGTTTTCTGTACCTCAACTTTGTGGTGAAAGACCGAAAATAGCGAGACAAGAACATAATCACAGGTATAGCCTTTGCCATTTCAGCATTTGCATAGAGGCCTCCTCAGGTAGGAGGCCTCTTTTTTTGCGCGGTACACTACTCCGGTCGATATTTCACGTTAATCATAGACACAGGCTAAAGCTGCCCGTATAGCTATTTATTGTATATACTTCAGTTAAACTTTAGCCAGGCTACCTAGTTTCTTCTGCATTATGACAGCGATCAGCCAAGCTTTTATTGAACACTTGACAGCTGTGCACCAGCAGTCCCGCCACGTAGTGCCGCACTCGATGAGCTGCGCCTTCCTGGATGGCGTGCTGCAACTGCTCTTTCCATCCCTTTCGGAGCGCTCTTTTAGTTCCCGGTCTGAAGTAGAAGCCTACGCCATGCTGCTGCGCTCTGATCTGGAGAAGATCCTGTACAGAATAGAAGAACGCCTGCCCGGCAAGCCCTATGAAATAGCCGATGCTTATTTTGAAGCACTGCCGGACCTGCAGCGCCAACTTAATGCCGATGCCGCTGCCATAGAGGCAGGTGACCCGGCCGCAGTAAACATAGACGAGGTGATCCGCACTTACCCAGGCTTTTTTGCTGTGGCCGTGTACAGGCTTGCGCATCAGTTTTGCCGCATGGAGGTGCCACTGCTGCCACGCGTGCTAGCTACCTACGCACATACTAAGACAGGTATAGACATCCATCCCAAAGCCAGTATAGGGGCTCGCTTCTGCATAGACCACGGCACCGGCGTTGTGATCGGAGAGACAGCCGACATTGGAAACAATGTGAAGGTATACCAGGGCGTGACGCTGGGTGCATTAAGTGTGGAGAAGTCAATGGCGAACCTGAAACGTCATCCTACCATAGAAGATAATGTGATCATCTATGCCGGAGCAACCATACTGGGTGGGAATACAGTGGTAGGCCACAGCAGCATCATAGGGGGAAATGTGTGGTTGACCGAAAGTGTGCCACCTTTTGCAAGAGTGTACCACCGTCCACAAATAAAAGTGAGTTATTACGAAGACAGAGCGGATGTTCTGAATTTTTCAATTTAAAATGACACAAATATGAAAGCGCATAGCATACTTGAAACCATAGGCAAAACGCCCCATGTGAAGATCAACCGCATGTTTAAAAACAAAGCGGAAGTTTGGATGAAGTTGGAACGTGCTAATCCGGGCGGCAGCATCAAAGACCGCATTGCTTTGGCTATGATAGAGGATGCCGAAACAAGAGGTATCCTTAAAAAGGGCAGCGTGATCATTGAGCCAACTTCGGGTAATACTGGTGTCGGACTGGCCATGGTCGCTGCTGTGAAAGGGTATCACTTGATCCTGGTGATGCCGGAGTCCATGTCCATTGAGCGACGCAGGCTAATGTCGGCTTACGGGGCTAAGTTAGAGCTGACACCACGTGAAAAAGGCATGAAGGGAGCGATAGAGCGCGCCCGTGAAATGCTCGAAGAACACGAGAACTCCTGGATGCCCATGCAGTTTGATAACGAGGCTAACACACAGGTCCACATCGAAACCACAGCGCAGGAGATTATGGCTGATTTTCCGGAAGGCTTTGATTACCTGATCACCGGGGTAGGCACAGGTGGGCACATAACAGGCGTAGCCAGGGTGCTGAAGCGGCACTTCCCTAATCTGAAGGTATATGCAGTAGAGCCTGCCGCCTCTCCGGTGCTGAGCGGTGGCCAGCCCGGCCCACACCCGATCCAAGGTGTAGGAGCCGGGTTTGTGCCTAGTATAATGGATACCAGTCTGCTGGATGGTGTGATAACGGTAGCAGCCGACGATGCCTACGATTATGCCAGGAGAGTCGCTATGGAAGAAGGAATATTTGTGGGAGTGTCTTCGGGGGCCTCTTTGGCAGCGGTGCAGCAGAAACTGGACGAAGAAATTCCGGATGGTGCCAGGGTACTGACCTTTTGCTACGATACCGGCGAGCGCTACCTTTCTGTAGAGGGGCTGTTTGTATAGCGTGAAAGTATATTAAGAGCTGCGCCGCCTGTTGCCTTATGCGACAGGCGGCGCAGCTTTTGTATCAGGCAGCCAGCAGTTCCTGGATGTCCTCGTTTAGCGATTGCTTCACTTTCTCTAGCTGTCCGTCGGTCATGGTGCGCTGCAGGGCCTGGAAGACAGCCCTGAAAGCCGCTGTGATTTCTTCGTCCTGCTGAAAGTCATTATTAGCCGCAAATGCATTCTTGTTGCGGATGTAATTGATCCAATCGTTCGCATCCCGGATCCTGACCGGCACCTTGGACGTGTCATACTGGTCGAAGTAGATGCCCTTCCAGAAAATAGGTAACTGTGCGGCAAATTGTACGGCATCATTTACAGGCAATCTGTCCCGTATGGATTGCAGCACAGCCCTGAAAATGCGGCCGGCTTTGTTGAGGTCATCTGTTTGCAGCTCTGCCGCTACGTCCTGCAGCAGTACTGTTGCGTTCTTGATGTTGTCTTCAAAATTAAATGGCATTGACATAGATCCTCCCTTCTTTAAGCGTTGCGTCCTATATGGTACGGGCAGTATGGGGGCATGTTCCGGAATATTTAACCTCTCAGGTTTAACCAGACGAAGTGTATTGGTATAAAACGGAGCCCCGTTTGCGCCACGGCTTATAACTGTGCTGTATGATTGGAGTTAAGGGATGCCAGATATTATACATCTTCAGAGCAAGACTGATTTTAGGGGGTAAAGCTGGCCCTTTCGCTGAAGCGGCGGCAGGTATAAGTATAGTGGCTATGAAGATTTTGCAGGGATGAAAGAGCGTAGAAGGGGCGAATAACCCGATTTAGGGCATTGCGCTCTGCTAAAATTGTAGAGCTGCTAGAATGAAAATAATTTCCGTGGTTTTAGTATAAAATTATCTATATATTGTACCGGTATTGAAGCAACATGAATTATGAATGCCCAAGTCTCCTCGGTATCTCATTCGATCTATAATAACAAAGGTGCATTTGCGCTCTTATTAGGCTCTGGTGTTTCCAGCGGTGCCGGCATACCTACGGGTAGTGATATAGCCTTGGATCTGATCAGGCAAATAGCTGTGCTTGAGAATGCGAATTGTGAGCCGAATCCGGAGGAGTGGTTTTTTACGCGGTTTGGAGAAAAGCCGGGCTATGCAAGCCTGCTGGAGCCGCTTACGAATACAGAGACTGAGCGGCAAAATCTCTTGCGAAGATATTTTGAGCCCAACGAAACCGAACTTGAGGAGGGGCTAAAGAAACCAACACTTGCCCATCAAACAATTGCCCGGTTAGTTAGCAAAGGCTATGTGCGGGTAATCATCACAACGACCCTCGACAGGCTGGTAGAAAATGCATTGAGATGCATAGGTATAGAGCCTGTTGTGATAAGCTGCCCTGGCCATATCGTAAATTCCCTTCCCATTGTTCACTCCAGGGTTACAGTCATTAAAGTAAACGGGGACTACATGGACTCCAGTTTCCTGAATGTAAAGAGTGAAGCAGACAAGTACGAGGAAAGGCTATCGGAGCTGTTGCGCTATGTGTCAGATAATTTTGGGTTGATAACCTGCGGATGGACGGCCACTAGTGATCGTGTGCTCAAGGAGGCCTTAGAAACTTCAAATAAGTTCAGGTTCTCGAACTACTTCACGTATTCAGACAAGGTTGGAAATGAACTGGAAGAGCTAGCCTACATCAGAAGAGGGAAGGCTGTGAGCATTACCAATGCTGACTTGTTCTTCAAAGAACTGCACGAAAAGATAGAAGTGCTTGAAACGACTAAATCAGCACATCTTTCAACATCGCAGATTGCACTAACCAAGTTGAAGAAGTTTATCGTGCATGATGAGCAGATCATATCACTTCATGATCTCATAAGGAGTGAAGTTGATCGTATCAACTTTAATTTCAATGCTTTGCCGGTTGCAGGCACTCCAACTAAAGAAGAGATCAAGGCACGGGTAAATTATTATTTCAAACAATGCGTTTCCCTAAGCAGCTTGTTTGTAAACGGGGTTTACTGGGGTAAAGAACAGCACCATTCAATCTGGCTTAACAGTTTAGCCTGTTTCACATCTGCAAAAGAGAGAGACGAGGAAGGAGGCGTATGGCTGGATCTCGAAACGCTACCAGGACTTATCTTCCTGTACAGCATAGGGCTTGCCAGCATCATGAAGAAAGACTACAGGTTGCTGTCCAAGATGTTCTCCATGACTTCTCATTTAAGGTATGGCGAGGCTCCAATTCTAGACCATGTCAATGTGGCTAAAGTATTGGACTATGATACGCTACGAGAAGCTCTTGGTAACAGGCAGCTTGTGCCTATGTCTGAATTACTATTCTCTGAACTGAAACCACTATTCAATTCTTTCCTGCCCCACAGCAAGGATTATGAAAACATATTCGATATGTTCGAGTACCTGTTAGCTTTGGCTCATACCAAAAAAATGGGCAAAGGGCGGGTCCCTGTTGGCAGATTCGGGTACAGAGTGAAGCAGAGTGGTATCAAGCACCCCTTTGAGCAGATCGCCAATGAACTAGGTAATCACAAAGAGGCTGAGAACCTGTTTTCTTCTTCGCTGTTTGTCGATATAGCTGACCTGAAGCACACGGAGAAGAAATTCAAAGAATACTTTGACAAGCTATCGGGTTATTATTTCTAGAGGATAGAAGGCCATAAAATAAGTAAGGCAACCTGTAAGGGTTGCCTTTGTTGCAACTATCTAGTTAACTGAACATGAAAAGCCTCTGAGTTGTGCTAGCCAGCTGCGCTGATCAGCTGCTCGATGTACTTGCGGCTCTTTTTTCTTTTGATCTCTGCTTCTCTTTTGCGGGCGAGTTGCGTGGTGGGGTAAGTCTCGCTATACCTGAGTGTCCACGGTGCTCCTACTTTGGTGGAGGTATTCCGTCCAGCATTGTGCTTGGCCAGCCTGATCTCCATGTCCTGGCAATTGCCCACATAGTAGCGGTCTGTTTTCTCAGAGAAAAGTATGTAGGTATAGCTGGCCATAAACAAGAAAGGCAACCCTTTCAGGTTGCCTTCGTGGAGAATATCGGAGTCGAACCGATGACCTCTTGCATGCCATGCAAAACAGTTTGTATTTCTCCTGTATTCATGTTCTGGTATGCTTTTCGTAAGTTGCTGTTATTTAGCAATAAAGGTAATATTTTAGTTTGCATACCACTTCTTTAATTTTCATTCATTCTTTATATTTGTGTGTACCTCTGTGTGACCCCTTTAAGGGTAACACAGCTAACCACAAATAGCATGTTTGAATTTTCTGATAGTGGCGTTACATTGGCTACCATACTTGAAACCCGCAAAGCCAATACAGATGGGTTGTGTCCTGTTAAGGTTAGAGTTACCCACCAAAGGCAGCGGGCTTATTACTCTACAGGAAAGCGGCTAACTGTTGAAGACTGGGAAAAGCTACCGACTACAAAAGCACGGGAGCTGAAAGCCATCAGGGAATCAATACAGAAGTTTGCTAAGGAGTTTGAAGCTACGGTTAGGCAGCTTATCAAAAACGATCAGTTCAGCATTGATTACCTGCAAGCCAAATTGAGCAAAGGCCAGAGTAGTACCTTAAATGCTGCATTCACTGCTAAGATTGAAGAGTTAAAAGCACTGGGTAAGGTAAGTACTTCCGATTGGTATAAGTATACGCTTAGAAGTATTGGCCTATTCAAAAAGGGTAAGAACATAGAGTTTAAACATGTTACAGTTGATTGGTTAAAGCAGTACGAGCAATACCTATTGGATGATGGTAAGAGTTATACTACTATTTCAATGTACATGCGGGCTTTACAGGTAATAGTAAACGAAGCAAAGGCAGCAGACATCATTAAACCCGCTCAACACCCATTCGGTAAGGGCCGCTACGAAATTCCACAGCATGCAGGCAGAAACATAGCCTTAACCCTAAGTGACATAAAGAAGATAGTGCAGTATGAATGCGAAACCGATACAGTGGAGAAATGCCGTGACCTTTGGTTTTTCTCTTACCTATGCAACGGGGCAAATATTACTGACATCTGCAAACTAAGGTACTCCAATATTAGAAATGGAGAGGTATGTTTCTACCGGCAGAAGACATTAGCAAAGGCAAAGAAAAAAAAGCTGATACACGCTACCATGTTACCCGAAATGCAAGCTATTATAAGTCGTTGGGGGAATGAAGAGATTAGCCCTGAAACCTTTGTCTTTCCTATCCTGCAAGGCGAAGAAAGCCCCGAAGAAGAGCGCACTAAGATAAAGAACATCACAAAGTTGATGAATACTAAGCTTAAAGCCATTGGTAAAAAGCTGGGAATACCTAACATCAGTACTTATACAGCCCGACACAGTTACGCAACAGTATTAAAACGGTCTGGAGCTAACATTGCCTTTATATCAGAGAGTTTAGGGCATAACGATCTAAAAACAACTGAAAACTATTTAGCATCATTTGAGCAGGAAGAGCGAGTTAAGAATGCTGCTTTGTTGACTAACTTCTAAAAAAGGATATGAATAGAGAGAAAATAATTAAGGATTTTGAGCGTGAACTATCAGTTGTTGATTTTGGATACAAGGAAATTATAACTGAAAATGTAGGCTATAGAGAAAAGTTATTTGAAGAGTTTTTAGAGCTGACTCCTAAACCCAAACTATACTGGTATTTCAGTTCTTTTATCAGTGATGATGAATGGGCTAAGGAATGTACTTCAAATAGACCAACAGTTATAAAATCTGATGGGTCTGTTGCTGCCAACTTTTACACACCATCTGTACTGGAGGTAAAGGGGCAAAGGTTAATAGCGGAGTTTAACCAAATGCTTTTGAAAAACGAAGTTGATTCAGACTATTACGGCAGGTTTATAAAAGACACCAGCACAGTTAAGATACTCGATAAGATTAACAGTAGTATTACAGAATTTAAGAAATATGTTCTGACAGATACTAACATAGATTATAATGGATATGCACAGGCCACATGTTATAATGTTATCTCACTGACTGATAAAATTGTTATTCCTGAATTGAAGCTTTCACTATTAAACAGTTTAATAGATGATAGCGAGAATATAGAAATAACTCTCAAATATCTGTATCAATCCAACTCCGAGAACAAAATAAGGCAGGTATTAGAAAAGTATCGCATTCTAAAAAATTATGCTGATAACATTTTTTGTGAAGAAGTTTCAAAGGCAAGAATAGAAGAAAAAATGGAGCATGCACAGCATATTACAGAGGGCAGCGGACACTCTCTTTTAGAACCAGATTTGTTGATTAGGATTCATTACAAGTTTGATGGTGAGTTATGGGAGAGTATTAGTATTGACAAATTCCTGAGCGTTTTTACTTCCACATCAAAACATAGACTGACTATTAAGAAAGGTAAAAAAGAATTGATGTGTGGCTTACTCAAGCGAATGTATGAATGCAGCGACAGCAAACAATACATGAAAGATTGGGTTAAACCTTTGCTTGAAAAACTTGAGTTGAAAGAAAGTACTTTTGATGGTATCGATAATAAACTATTTATGAAAGAGCAAAAAAGTAGGGTGCAAAGGGCATTTTTGCAAGACCTAAAAAGTATTTTGTCAATAAAAGCAAACTCGACTTACTAACGACTTACTAAATATTTTTATTATATTTTGTAATATACTGTAAATCAGGTTGATAAATGTAAGTTTAATGAAATAGGTTACTAAAAAGCTCGCTAATTCCATAGTGTACTTTGTTGCAAATCAATCAAGTATATTATGCAATTAATAGTAACAACAGCAGAACAGCTAAGCACCCTAATACAGAGTGCAGTAAGCAGGGCATTAGCCCCAACATCAACACCTGCTACCCCCAAGCCTGACCGCTGCACATTTGATGAAGCGGTAGAAATCACAGGGCTAAGTAAGTCTAAACTCTACAAGCTCACTTCATTAAATGAGATACCCCACAAGCACTATGGGCACAGGCTTGTATTCAGCCGTAAAGAGCTTACTGACTGGGTAGAAGAACAGACAGTTGAGAAGAGCAGCGATGAGGCTACGTTAGCATTAGCCGCTTCAGCAAGACGTAAACAAAGAAGGGGTTAAGCTATGCGGAAACATAACCTAACCCCCGGAAAATCTTTGGTAACTCGACAGACCAAAGATAACACCCACCTAACCCAACTGCAAACCATATTTAGGTTTTTGCAATCGCATGTAGCTACCGCCTCAATGGTTTCTGCATCAACAGGTATTCCTCAAAAGTGCATAACGAGATATAAGAGAGAGCTTCAAAAAACAGGCAGATTATGGGAGGTTACCCGCACCCATTGCAAGCTCACAGGCTTCAGGGCATGGTATCTTACTACTGACCCCACAAAAGCCCCTAATTTTTCTTCTCAACTTAGCCTGTTTTAGTGATGGATAGTTTAAACTCAAAATTACCCGACAAGGGGAACATGTTTCCTGTACATGTTTTTCCTGAAGAACTGCAGCGCATGGTAATAATGCTGCATGAGGCACTTCAATTCCCGATAGATTATACTGGAGCTGCTATACTTTATGCCACATCATTAGCCATTGGCAACACCCACAAAGTGCAGGTTAAAAGTGGTTGGCAGGAAAACCCTGTTATCTACATTGCGCTTGTAGGCAGGCCAGGAGCAAACAAAAGCCACCCCCTCACATGGGCACTCAATCCAATATTTGAGAGAGATAGCAAGGCTTTCACACAGTATCAGAAAGAGTATGAAGTGTTTAAAACCATTGCCAATTTATCTAATAAAGAACGAAGAGAGCAGGGTATAGTTGAAGAACCTGTTAAGCCTATATTAACCAAGCATATTGTTCAGGACTTCACACCAGAAGCATTAACTAAAGTGCATCAGTGTAATCCCAGAGGGTTAGGTGTTTATGCAGATGAGTTAGCAAGTTGGTTTAAAAATTTCGACAGGTACAACAAAGGAAGTGAAGAACAATTTTGGCTTAGCAATTGGAGCGGGAAACCTATTGTAATTGACCGTAAAGGAGATGAGGCCATCTTTATAAAAAGCCCCTTTATTTCAGTTTGTGGTACAATCCAAAACGGCATACTAACCGATTTAGCTAAAGACAGCCGTAGCCTTAATGGGTTCATGGATAGGGTTGTTTTTGCCATGCCAGAAGGTTTGAAAAAACCATACCCAAACGACGCAGACCTGCACCCAAAAGTTAGCCAGTATTGGTATGCATATCTATCAAACTTGCTTGATCTAAAGCCCCGAATAGATGATGAGGGCAATACTTCACCATACATTTTGGAGTTTACAACAGAAGCTAAAGCAGTATTAAGTAGATGGAATCATATCAATACAGACCTTATAAATGATGCTGAAGCGGAAAGTATAGCCGGTCTTTACACCAAGCTCGAAGTATATCTGATACGCTTATCGCTTATACTTCAGATGTTAGATTATACCACAGGCGAAAGTACCAAGGAACAAGTAGAAGCCGACACAGTAGAGCGGGCCATACTGTTAGTGGAGTATTTCAGGCAGACAGGATTGAAAGCACATGGCATACTCAATAGCACCCCTTATGATAGGTTAAATACTAAACAACGCATAGTGTACGACCTATTGCCCAACACTTTCCACACAAAAGAGGGGCTAAACATTGCTCACAGTGAGAGTATGCCGGAAATCACATTCAAGCGATTTCTGCAACGGTCTGACCTGTTTTCTAAAGAAAAGCACGGGCAATACTCTAAGAAATTCTAAAAAGTGCAGGTATGAAATTTTCGATACTTCTGACACTTTCTGTAAAACAGAATATCATTAGTGTCAATAATATCATACCTGCACAATCTTAAAATTCAATTAAAAAGCATTATGAATAGTGTTTTAAATGTGGAGGTATCTTGCTTTAAAAGATGCTTCACACCAAGTGGCATGGTAACAGTCAATCTGCTAACGTGGCTAACCTCCGATAAGTACGCCAAAGAAGTGCAGGCCATCAGAGCTGAAGAGAACCACACCCAGCGGAACATTCTGAAAAAGCAGCTACTACCAGTAATCACACCATCAGGCATATTCCCTTACCGTAACGAAGCGAGTTATAAAAGTCATAGCGGCTTAATACAGTTTGATATTGATGAAAAAGATAACCTACACCTGAAAGATTTAAGTACAGCCCGTGAAATATTGACGTCACTGCCATACGTAGCATATTGTGGGCTTAGCGTTAGCGGGCGGGGGGTATGGGGTTTAGTAAGTGTTTATGATTCATTATATCATAGTGAGCACTTTAATTATTTGTACAGGGAGATTGCTACAATGGGTATGAAGCTTGACCCAGCCCCCCGTAACATAGCGAGCGCACGGTATTACAGCTATGACCCAAACGCATACTTTAACCATTGGCCTAAACCGTTGCGAGGGAGGCACAAAGCAGCTAAGCAAGAATACCAAGCCACAGCAACAGTGAACCCAACTGAAGATCAGATAAAAGTAGAAGCTTGTATAGTGGAAATTATCAGACAGGGGGTGGACATTACCACATCATATCATCAGGACTGGCTACCCATAGGCAGCAATTTTGCCAGTACGTTTGGTGAAAGCGGGCGGGGGTACTTCCATCAGGTAAGCCAGTTTCACCCAAAGTACAGCTACAGCGAAACAGACAGGCAGTACAACAGATGTTTAACCAAGTGCAATGGGGTAGCCTCAATAGGTACGTTTTTAAGCCGCTGCACTGTACATGGAATCAATTATAAGGAATTGCTTACAGGGTCTACCAACTAAGTTTAAACATTATGAAATCCGCTAAAAAGAGTTTACAAAAGTTTACAGATGCAGAGGCTAAGATTAACAAATTGTTTGCCTTAGACACTATCAATCGTGAAGACCTAAAAGATTTGAGTGAAGATGAAAGGGAGGCATTTGATAAGAAGCTGAAAGAGAAGTTTGAGCAGCTCACTGATAAGAATAGACATAATTTTTATAGGCAGATAGAGCCGGTAATGGGTAGGGACTTCAAGAATTATTATTGGGAGCTTAACCATAATATTATAACCGCCTCCATTTCTACACTTATGCAGGATTTCGGTCGAATGCCGACAAAAACAGAGATAGCAAAGGATACAGGTTTAAGCCGCCAAACAGTACATAAGCATCTAAAAGATTATGCTACTCACCCAATTTATTTAGAACAATCAGAGCAATACCGATTTATGACAGATAAAGTACTGGCAAGGGTATTTAAGTATGCAGTGAATGGAGATGTTTCAGCAGCTAAGTTATTTCTTACCATGATGACACCCGCAGTGGCAAAACCCAAAGGCAATACTCTTATACAGACTCAAAACAACTATATTCAGATAAATGGCACAGTATTAAGCCAGGAGGCATTGCAACACCTAAGCCCCGAACAGCTCAATAATTTGGAGGCGATACTCAAAACTGCATTGCCAGAAGCTCATCAAAAAACAATCAATAGCTAAAGATTAAGCTTTACAATCTGACAATCAAAACTGTTATAAAGTACAGAAGAGGCTCTTTAATACCATACTAAATTTGTTATTTGGTTCATAGGAAAGCGGAGAACGGCCATACCTTAAGCGGTGAACCTTCTGCTTTAAATACTTAATAATGATTTGAATAATTGAAATACAAAAGAGACTATTGTACTTTTTGATTTTTATTTATAGATTAATATCTAAATATTGATATACTTAACCACGAATTTAAGATGGAAGATAAAAAGTGGGATTTTGGGAGCTTTCAAGCCAAAGTCAAATCAGAAAATGATCAACTAATATGGAAAGATTTTTCTGGTAAAGGAAGTTCATATCCGCTAAGAAGCGTAACCGGAGTTTAATACGAAAGCAAAGGAATGTTTAGTGTTATGGCTAATATGTACATTATAGCATCTGGGAGCGAAAATAGAAAAATTGAAGTTCCGAAAGGGGCTAATTCCGAGAAGATCATCAAAGAAATTAATGATTATATTGACCAATATCATAGAACCAAGAAACAACCAGAAGCACAAGTAGCAAATGCGACTTTATCTGTTGCTGATGAAATTATGAAGCTTGCAAGCCTTAAAAATCAAGGTATTTTAACCGAGGAAGAATTTCAACAGCAAAAACAAAAGCTACTAAGCTAAAATCTATCTTTTCCAAAATACTTAATAAAATTACAGCAAACATTTATCAAGCAATAAAGGCCACCCGCGAAGGTGGCCTTTATTGCTAATTTTGTAGTGATTGTTCCCATTGGTTAAATTCCTCGAGTTTAGGAGTCCAAGGGCCTCTACCTCCACTTAGCTTTTCCAAGAAAGCCAAATAGCTGCTGTGATCTTTTACTAAGATAAATTTATCAACCAGCTCTAATTGTTTTTCATCTTTCCAAACCGGAACTGGGATGCGATGATTGCTTATATCGTATTTCTGTGTCATAATACTTCAAATATTAAATTGTCTGAATATAACTAATATTTTTCGTAGGAAGTTCCAAGCTTTTTATAACATCATATGATGTTGATTATAAATTATTAGTAATCCTTTTCGCGCCTACAGGTAATTGGTCATTTCCAAATATTCCATCGCTTTAATATAAAGTTCAATGGCTGGTGTGCAGTGTGATTCAAGTGCGGATTCTTTAAAATTATCGTTTCTCTTAACTCTTACATCATAATCACCTGGTCTTGGTCCAGTATTTACATAGAAAGCCCTGTTTTCATCAATAATATATTTTTGAAGTACTGTCTCTGTACTGAACTTTCGGCTTATTAAAGGAACACAACTAAGTACGAATCTAAGGTATTCAGCATCATTTATATTTGATTCATTAAGGAAGTTACCTCTCTTAAGTGACCTTTCAAGAGCTTCTTTTACTTCATCTTTATGGTTAAGGAGCTGAATTAATATTTCAAATTCTACTGTGACAGGGATATCTATATTTGTTTTCCATCTCAAATCTGTGGCGACTTCTCTCCTTTTAATAACAATAGGGTTTGAAAGTTTTAGCAATGACCTAAGGTTAATATTCCCATTTTCCAAAAATGAGCTAAGTACTACCGTAAGATTTGACCTAATACTAATGTTTGAAATAAATTTTCTTTCATCAACTGAATCGTAATAGATATTTACCCTGTCCACAAGAGAACTGACCATAGCTTTTACTGAACTCTTGTTGTCATAGTAGAATATCCTGTGGCTATAAAACTTATCAATATAACCGTTAAAGGAGTTGCTGCCTCCGTAAAAATGGCGATATAGTCTTCTTATATTATCTACATCGCACACAAATATTACCTTGTCAAATCCGAATTTATTTTGTGTTTCAAACTCTTGGTCAAAGTGAGCAGCAAAAACATTGAAGAGCCTGAAAATATGACTTGGATCAAGCCTATCTAAGTCATCAATTATCAGTATAGTTTCTTTATCACTCTCTCTTAGCTGATTAGTAAAGTCAATTATTAAATTAGTTATTAAATTTTGCTCATAAATTGACCCCTCCCGCTCAAATTCAGGACTTATGAATTTTTTGATATTTTTGAGGTTATCAGATTCATCAACTCTCTTATCGATCCCACTTGTAACTTCATCAGATAGTTTCTTTATGGTACTGCAGGCTGAAAGAATCTCTTCATTTGGGAAGTTAGTAATATTGAGCTGTCCCATTAGCATTAAAAGTGGCCCAGCGATATTGTTAAACTTTTCAGCGATATAAAAAGCTGCTACAGTGGAGAATGAGAGCTTGTCATGGTTGAAATCAATATGGTTTTTATACTTCGTGAGTAGTTCTTTTAGGATATCAATCTTGATGAATTTGAAGATGTCTTCGTTGGTAGAAACACTATAGTTTACAGGATTTAGCTGTATTACCCTATACTTTTCTTCACCGAATGTTTTTGTCTGAGTTTCATGTCCAAAGAAGTGTTGGATGAAGGTAGATTTGCCTACACCATACATCCCAGAAAACAATATTCTGGAGTTGTTTTCAGCATTTAAATGTTTCTTGAATTCTAATGTAGGATGTTTAAATAACTCATTATAGATTATTTTCGGCTGTACTTTAAGATCGTTTCCCATTGAGATAGAAGTTTATTTGAATCCTAAAAAGAATATTAAACTTACCGAATATGTATAGAAAAGCCAACCAAAGCTAATTGCAATAATTTATAAGGCTAACCATCTTAAAGCTTTACCCAGAGCGGTTGATCAGGTATAAAAGAAAAGAATAGAGGAAGTTGTGTGTACTTTTGTGTTACCCCCTAACAAAAAGGCCTTTACGGAATTACCGTAAAGGCCTGATTATCAGAGTGGAGAATATCGGAGTCGAACCGATGACCTCTTGCATGCCATGCAAGCGCTCTAGCCAGCTGAGCTAATCCCCCGTTTGAGTGTCACAAAATTAGGACAAATTTTGAATATGCAAAAACTGGAGCGCTATATTTTGAAAATAAAAAGGCGGGACAATTGTCCCGCCTTTTTATTGTATTTGCTTTTTATGCTTAGTTGAAGATATAGCGCAGACCAAGCTGAGCATACCAAGTAGTAGAAAGTGTTGTGATGTCTCTGAAAGGAGCTGTAGGAAGTACAGTCTGGCCATTTTCAGTTACAGTTCTCATCTGGAATGTCGGAACACCTTCTTTGCTGATTGGCGTAGTGCTAGAGTTGGTAGTCAATACGCTCTGAGCGTTGTTGAATCCAGTCATGATACCCCACTCAGAGTTGATCAGGTTACCTACGTTCATTACGTCAGCAGTCAGCTGCAGTGTGTTACGCTTGCCACCAATGTTCGTGTAAACATCCTGGATCAATTTGAAGTCGAAGCGGTTCAACCATGGCATCAGGGCACCGTTACGCTCAGCGTACTGGCCGCGTCTTGTGCGCAGGTAGTCGTCGTTCTCGATGAACGTGTTGAAGGCATCGCGTTGCTGCTGGGCAGTGAACATTACCTCTTTGGTCTTGCTGTCAATGATGTCAACAAAGTTCAGGTTGTTCACGTCGTTTGGCACATACAGGAGGTCAGCGTTGATACCATCTTTATTGATGTCACCACTGTAGGTATAAGAGAAGCGTCCCTGATGTGAACCGTTGTAGAACAACGATACAGTAGTAGCTAGGTTGCCAAAGTAGTTCACTTTGTAAGACAGGTTACCTACTACGTTGTGAGGCACTGCATATTGTGATTTATACAAGATCTGCTCGTTCGGGCCGTTAACAGACGGGCTACCTAACCAGGCAGAAGAAGCGTTTGAACCTGGGTTACCAGATACTTCAGTTGCGTGAGTGTAAGTATAGTAAAGAGAGCCATACAGGCCGTTGCGTGCAGGAAGAGACAGACCTACTGTGCTGCTGAATGATTCGCCTTTAGCAGAAGTGTTTGTCAGTACTACGGCAGTGTTTGCGTTTACAGCAGCGTTGTATTTTGTGCTGTTAGCGCCTTCTGGGTAGTACCCTCTGTTGTCGTTCTCGCCTTCACCACCATAGTTCAGTGTTGTAGGAGCATCTGCTCTGTTAGCACCAAACTGGTAAGCGGCATTCACATCTTTTGTGTAGATAATGTCAGCCGTGGCTACCAAAGGAGTACCTGGGATGGTATAATCAGCACCGATGCTGGTTCTCCATACCTTAGGCATTCTGAACTCGTTGTCAACCAGAGCGAAGCTTGTAGGAACACCAGCTCTTGGGTTTTTGATGAACACGTTCTGCGCGCTAGCAGGTGTGTTGTTCAACCAGTAGTAAGGATCTGGGTTGAAGCGAATATCGCCAATCCAGCCGGCTACTGAAGCATAGCTGTTAGGCTCTACGTTGTTCTGGATTACACCAGAGTTAGAAGGCATGTTGGTCAACCATACGAATGGAACACGGCCGTTGAACAGACCAGTACCACCACGCAGTTGCAGAGAACCGTCACCAAGGGCGTCGAAGTTGAAGCCGATGCGTGGAGCCAGCATAATTCTGGACTTTGGCCACTCGCTTGTCGTGTACTTTCTCTCACCGCCTTCTGGTGTTCTCAGCGTGAGTTCATCAATAGAAGTGTTGGCAGTCAGGTCGTTCATATAAATTGGCATGTCGGCACGCAGACCCAGTGTCAGGTCCAATCTGTCAGTAGCGGCAAACTTGTCCTGAATGTAGGCACCGGCAGTACCCAGCACGATTGGAGCATACGTGTCCTGACCTTCGTAAGGGTAAGTCAGGCCGAACATGATCGGAGCAACCTCGTTAGGCGTTCCAGTAGTCAGGAAGTCCTCAACAGACTCGTATCGGTAGTAAGAAGTACCCATACGGATGTACTGGTTACCAAACTTCTGAGATTCAAAAGTAGCACCACCCGTAATCGTGTGCTTACCAGCCAGGTAAGTCAGGTTGTTTGTAATGCTGTAGTTGTTGTTTAGTACGTCGTTTCCGAAAGTGAATAGCTCATAACCAAACGTCATGTAGTTTGAGTTACGGTTTCTGTCGCCATCCCAGATGTCAACCATTGGGAAGATTTCGCTTGGAGACTTACGAGTATCCTGAATACGGCTATAAGTCGCTAGGAACTGGTTAGAAAGACGGGAAGAGAAAGTACTGTTCAATTCAGCTGAAGCGGAACGAACGATGTTCTCTGTGTCATACATAGTCTTAGAGAAAGCTATAGACTGGTCGCTCACACGGTTATTAACAGTTGAACGTGGACTTGGGCCAGAGCTACCGTTTACCAATGAACCTGCCTGACCAACAACCTGGTTGTAACGAACTGCCAGTTTGTGCTTGTCGCTGATGTTCCAGTCAATACGAGTCAGGAAGTTTGTGCTCTTGGTACCGTTGTCGTTGGCATAACCCTCATAAGAGCCTGGGTCATAGCCCCATGTGTTGATCAGGTGGTTGCGAACTGCTTCCAGGTCAGATCTTCTTGTTCTGGCGATGTTCTGGTCAGGGTTAGCTATACCATCATCAGATGCTTTCCAAAGGTTTACCGCAAATGGGTTTGTTCCTTTTTCATCAATAGTTTCAGCGTTCACGAAGAAGAATAATTTGTTCTTAATAATCGGACCACCTAAACGGAAACCGAAAGTACGGCTGGATGTTTCGTTGCCCTGATCAAGCTTTTCACCATTCACTCTTCTGCCGTTCATGTCTTGGTTACGGTAGAAACCATAAACTGAACCAGAGAATTCGTTGCTACCACTGCGGGTTACTGCGTTGATGCCAGCACCTGTAAAACCTGACTGGCGTACGTCGAAAGGAGCAATGTTTACTTGCACCTGCTCGATCGCGTCGATAGAGATAGGCTGCGAACGACCTCCAGGAAGTGGGTTGGAGTTCAGACCGAAGCCATTGTTAAAGTTTGCACCATCAATTTGAACGTTGTTAAAACGACCATCACGACCTGCAAAACCATTGCCATTAGCCTGTGGTGTCAGACGAGTGAAGTCTGTAAGGCTGCGGGTTACAGTTGGAAGCGTTGCAATCTGCTCAGTGCTTACGTTTGTTGCAGCACCTGTTCTCTGGGCATTGAACACTGATGACTGGTCAGCTGTTACCATTACTTCCGATAGCTGTGTGCCACCGTCAGAAAGGACAGCATCGAGCACGTAAGGGCGGCCAAGCTGCAAAGTGATGTTTGTGAAAGACATAGGCTGGTATCCTATGTAGCTTACCTCGATGGTGTAAGGACCACCGATACGGGTGTTGGCGATGTTAAAGCGACCATCTGTATTGGTCACTGCGCCATACGTGGTGCCCGAGGGCTGGTGTGTTGCTCTTACGGTTGCCCCGATCAAAGCTTCACCCTTCGAATCCTTAACGGATCCACTTACGCTACTTGTTGTTACTTGAGCGTGCATAGTAAGCACACAAAGCAACATAAGTAGCGTTGATAGTAATAACTTTTTCATAAAAGATTGATTGATTTTTGCCTGCAAAATTAGAGGCTATATTTCGAAATGCAACTACTTAATGATTAAATTATTATTAATAATTTGTCTTATGTTATTTGCTTTTCAGCATCGAAAAATTGTTGTAAATTGCGAACACACTGCTAGTCTAAACACTGAGTGCCAAAAAGAAAGGCGGAGCCATACAGCTCCGCCTTTCTTTTTGGCACTCAGTTAATTTTAGGACACAATTTACTTTTAGTTGAAAATGTAGCGAATACCGAACTGGGCTCTCCACCGTGACGAAAAGTCGTTTACAAAGTATGGGTTCCCGTCTGTCAGGCCGCGACCGGTATAGTTGAATCGGGGCGTTGTGGTGCCGGTCTCGTAGCCTACAAAATCAATGGCCTGGAAGGCGTTGAAAGTGGCGGTGTACTGTCGACCCCAGTCTTCGTTGAGCAGGTTCGTGAAATTAAAGATGTCAAAGGTCAGTTGCAGCCGGTGGGCGTTCTCATTTTGCCCTACCCTGAATTCCTGCATGATGCGCAGGTCAATCTGATTAGTCCAGGGAAGTCTGTCTCCGTTTCGCTCGGCATACTGGCCGCGTCTGTCGCTCAGGTAGTCGTTGCTGCTGATAAAGGCATCCAGCGCCTGCCACTGCTGCTCAGGTGATACGACCGTTCCATCCCGATCAGTAAAAGGTACCAGGTTTATCTCTGACGCATTGCTCGGGATGTAGATTAGGTCGTTGGTTCTGCCGGCATCATTGTTCACGTCACCATTATAGATGTAGGAAAGCGGCACCCCTGTCTGTCCGTTATAGAATGCAGAGATAGTTGTGCCTGCAAAGCCCAGGTAGTTCAAGTTATATGTAAGGCCAGCTACCACCCTAGATCGCACATCATTGTCAGCAAAGGCTTCCCTTACGTTGTTGAGGCCCTCTACCTGGTTTACGTTGATCCAGTTAGAACGGGCCTGGCTGGAGTTGCCGGGGTTAACATCCTTGGCTCGGGAATAGGTATAAGCCAATGAACCCGAGAGTCCATTCTCTACAAATGTCTTTTGTAACTGACCCGTCAGGCTGTAGCCAAAGCCACGGCTGGTGTTGGTCAGGTAGATAATATCCTGAAAATTATTGCCCTGTATGCGGCCAAACACCGGACGATTGTCTGCTCCAGTCAAAGTGCCGGTTTGCTCCAGGTTCAGGTTCTGGTAATAGATGTTGTTCAGGTTCTTGGAGTATATACCTTCCAGCGTTGCGATCAGATCAAATGGAAGCCGGTGATCAACGGCAGCGTTTACCCTGAACAACTGCGGAAACTTGAAATCAGGATCAGTGATATTGATTTCAGCTGTTCTGTCTGACAAACCTACCGTGGTGGCAGTTGGCTGGGTATTCGGGTCAGGGTTGAAGCGGATCTGCTCCAGCAGCGGGCCTGAAGTGAGTGCCAGACTACCCAGCATTTGCCCTGTATTGGTATATTGATTCGCTATCCACACAAAGGGTGCTCTACCGGTGAAGACCCCGGCACCGCCTCTTATCTGCGTATTGCCATTATCGAATACGTCCCAGTTGACGCCAACACGGGGGGAAAGCATAAATTGAGCACCAGGTGTCTTGTCAGTGGCCAGGCCCCTGCTGGCAAACGCCTCATTGAACTCTGCATTGGCAGCCGGCTCATCATTAAACGTCGGGATGTCGAGGCGTATACCTGCCGTTACCTTCAGATTATTGCGTACGGCATACTCGTCCTGTGCATAGAATCCGAGCTGAAAAGCAGAGAACTCTGCGCCCTGCTGGCGATTATCAGTGCGGGAGTAGTTGCGGAAGAAAGCCCCTGGCGCAGCTTCGTCGGGTGTGCCAATCGCTTCGAAAGCTTCGAGGGAGTTGTATTCGTAGGCTCCAAACTCCTGCCGGATGAACAGGTTGTAAGTTTTGTAAAACTCATTGTGCGTACCCAGTGTGATCGTGTGCTTGCCCAGAAAAGCGTTGAAGTTGTTGGTAATGGTGAGTACATCCTGGTCAAGCTGGTTCTGACCTGAAAAGGGTTCGCTACCCAGCGTGATCGTGCGACCACCTGATAAGCGTATCAGTACGTTGGGAAAGGGATCGCCGATGATATCGCGGTCGTCACGTACTGCGGTGAAGCCGATCAGTGCCTCGTTGGCAAACTGGCCCCCAAACTGACTGCGCAGCTGCATAACGGTCGAGTTAGTGGTGCTGGGAAAAAATTCAGCATTATTTGCAAAGCGGAGGGCATTTGGGGTGCGGGAGTTGTCACGGTTTTCGCCATATACGTAGCTGTGGCGGAGGGTAAGCTGGTGGTTGTCGGTGATGTTCCAGTCGAGTCGGGCAAAGATCTTATCACTCAGAGTTTCGTCATCTATCCCCCTAAAGCTGCCCGGATCGTAGCCCAGGCGATTGGCAACGCTCAGCACTCTGTTTGCTTCGTCCACTGTAATATTAGAGCCGGGGCTTCCGGGTTCGAACAGCAGCGGAGCCACTCTTTTGGTCTTTTCACCATTCACAAAGAAGAATAGTTTGTCCCGGATGATCGGGCCGCCAAGTCGCAGGCCCATCTGGTAGTCTGTGAAGTCCGGCAGCCTGGTCCTGGCGTCATCCGGGCTCCTGCCCACTAATGCTTCATTGTTGCCAAAATAGTAGGCAGACCCCGTAAATCGGTTGGACCCGCTACGAGTGATCGCGTTGATACCACCCCCTGTAAAGCCGCTTTGTCTCACATCAAAAGGAGCAATCACAACCTGTATCGCCTCAATGGCATCCAGCGAGATCGGCTGCACGCCAGTCTGCCCGCCATTGGTACCACTGGCCGACAGACCAAATACGTCATTGTTTACGGTACCATCTATCGAGAAATTGTTGAACCGGTTGTTTTGGCCGGCAAACGATATGCCTGACCCGGATGTAGAGGCCTGTGGCGTGATACGGGTGAAGTCATTCAGGCTTCGGGAGATTGTAGGCAGGGACTCGAGCTGCTCTGTTGACACGTTGGTAGAAGCACCTGTCCTGTCAGAGTTGATGACTTTGTCCTGCGTTGCGGTAACCTGCACTTCGCCAAGGGTGGTTGTGCTTTCTGAAATGGTGAGGTCCAGTCTGAAGTTCTGGCCGAGTGCCAGGTTGATGTTTTCGAATCGCTGCTCCTGGTAGCCCACATAGGAGGTCCTGACCGTGTAGGGGCCGCCTACACGCATGTTCTGGATATTGTAACGACCCTCTGCGTTGGTGGCGGCTACATACTGCGTGTTGGTAGGTGTGTGGACCGCAATCACTGTTGCGCCTGGTAGAGGGGAGCCGCTTTGGTCTTGTACCACACCGTTCATAGCCGCAGTCGTTGTACCCTGTGCCCAGGCTAAGTGGCCGCACATTAGCAGCAATATGGTCACAAGCAGCTTTGTGTAAATAGTCCTCATAATACTTATAAGCTAAATTGAAAAAATATAACTTCTTATAAGTACGTATGTATGAGTATTTTATCTCTTTTTTGATGTTAAATTTTGTGCACTTGCAGGCTGCGCTGGAGGCATGCTGCAGCAAAGTGCAGGCATCTGGATGGAAGAACAGATTATGCCGTAATTTCGACAGGTTCGATCAGTACCGATAAGGCATGGAATTACACCAGGAACTATTCAGCTGCTGTGCAGGTCTTGTAATGAAATTTTGAAGAAATTAAGGAAACAGGTTACTCTTCAAAAGGCCGCACCGCCTTGATAAAGATTTTTTGCCAGTAGTCAGAGTTCAGGTTGTTTTCAATCACACCGAGGCTGGTGGAGGCATGGATGAATTTAACTTCACTGTCGTTGATTACTTCCGTCACCATGCCCACATGCGTGATCTCCCGGCTGTTTTTGTTAGCCCCAAAAAACACGAGGTCCCCTTCTTTGAGCTCTCTTACTTTTACGGTTTTACCAAAGCGGCTCTGCTCCTCCGATGTACGCGGCAGGTTCACATTGATGCTTTGGAAAGAGGTGCAGAGCAAGCCGGAGCAGTCCATACCTACGCGTGTCGTGCCACCCCACTTATAAGGAGTGCCGGTATAGGAGCGGGCCGTCTGGATGACAGTGGCCACATGCTCGTCGAGGCGACGTGGGTTGGGTACGTTGGTGCGACTGGTGCGGTCTTTCGAGGCTACATTGCCTTTTCCACCGCTTCGGGCGGCCATTCTGGCTCTTTTGCGCTCCTGTCGCTTTTCCTCAGCTATCTCCCTGGCCGACTTATAAGTGTCGCCACGCTTGCTGAAGGTAGGCTTTGCTGACTGACAGGACGCCATCAATCCAATAAAAAAGATAAATAAAAGGTAACTGGTAATTGATGTTCTCAAAGCGTAACTTGGTAAATTGTGGCTAAAAAGATATTGGGCTTGCTAAATTAAGCATAAGCTATTTAATATAAAATGAATTTTAACAAGATAACCCCCGATCTGGTAGAAGCTTTCTCTTCAATCGTTGGGCAGGAGCACCTCATACTGCCTGCTGACGAGGAAGGATTTGTGCGCTATACCCATGATGAAACGGAAGACCTGCGCTACCTGCCGGAGGTAGTGCTCAAGCCTAAGAACGCAGAAGAAATCAGTGGTATTATGCGGCTGTGCCATGAAAATAGTATATCTGTGACACCCCGTGGGGCAGGTACCGGACTGAGCGGCGGTGCATTGGCCGTGCATGGAGGCGTGGTGCTGTCGATGGAGCGGCTCAATGCGATCATCCAGATTGATGAGCGCAACTTGCAGGCCACCGTGGAGCCCGGTGTGATCACGCAGGTGTTTCAGGAGGCGGTGATCGCCCGTGGGCTTTTCTACCCGCCGGACCCTTCGAGCCGGGGTAGTAGCCAATTGGGCGGCAACCTGAGCGAGTCATCCGGAGGGCCCAGAGCGGTCAAGTACGGGGTTACCAAAGACTATGTGTTGAACCTGGAAGTAGTGCTGCCAAGCGGTGAAATTACATGGACCGGGGCCAATGTGCTCAAAAACGCTACAGGGTATAATCTGACGCAATTGATGGTCGGGAGCGAAGGCACCCTGGGCATCATCACCAAAATTGTCTTTAAGCTTATACCTTACCCAACCCAGAACCTGGTGCTCCTGGTGCCCTTCCGGAAAGAAGAAGAGGCAGCAGCAGCCGTATCCAGCATATTTACTGCAGGTATAGTGCCCTCCGCCCTCGAATTTATGGAGCGTGAAGCCATTGAATGGGCTTGCCGCTATATGAAACTGGAAGTGCCTATGGCAGCTGATGAACGGGCACACCTGCTCATAGAGCTTGATGGTAATGACATGGACCTGCTTTACAAGGATGCAGAACGGGTTTATGAAGTGCTGGAAGCATTTGATGTAGGAGATATACTGGTAGCCGATACCGAGAAGCAAAAAGAGGACCTTTGGCGCCTGCGCCGCAATGTGGGCCATGCCGTGAAGAGCAACTCTATTTATAAAGAAGAAGACACGGTGGTGCCACGTGCCGAGCTACCCGTGCTCCTGCGGGGCGTGAAAGAGATTGGGGCAAGGTATAACTTCAAGTCTGTGTGCTACGGCCATGCCGGTGATGGCAACCTTCATATCAATATTGTGAAAGCTGACATGTCAGACGATGACTGGAACAACAAACTACCTGAAGGTATAAAGGAGATCTTCAGGCTATGTGTTTCGTTGGGCGGTACCATATCTGGTGAGCATGGTATAGGCTTGGTGCAGCGGCCTTATATAGGTATAGCACTTAGTGAGGTGCAACTCCGGCTCATGCAAGGTATAAAGCAGCTCTTTGACCCGAAGGGCATCCTGAATCCGGGGAAAATATTCTAAAAAAGAAAGCGGCAGTCATAAGATGGCTGCCGCTTTTTATAGATAGAGAACCGGTATAAGTCCCGATTCCCGGTATATATCATGATTTACGTTCATGGTTTGGCTTTTTGTCTTCCAGGGCCTCATCCAACTGTCGCAGGGTATCCCATGACTGCAGCAGGTTGCGTGGTGATTCGTGCAGTTCAGGTATAGAATTACCCTGCGTCTCTCCCGCCTGCTGACCGGTACTCATGTTATACAACTTGTTCTGGGCCTGGTTGGCCTTTTCTGTCGCCTGGTGACTGCGAAACAAGGCCTCTTTTAAGGTTTTATCGGGTTCCGTCATAATCGCTCGTTTTATGTTTATGAATTGTGTAATGTCTTTTCCTTTTTTTTCTCTTCCTCTTTTATAAAGTTGCTCACATACCGGGAAACCTCATCGGCGTGTTCTTCCATCAGAAAGTGGCCGCTGTCCTCAAAATGCAGCACATAGCACTCATGGAAAAATTTTTTCCAGCGCTGTAATGCCTCAATTTTTACAAGCTTGTCACGTTCTCCCCATAAGATGAGGGTCGGAGTATCCTGAATCTTTTTGCGCTCTTTCCAAAGTTCATCATACCACTTGCTTACACCTACCAGCTCGCGGGCGCAGGCCAGTGAACTTACGGTGTCGTCAGGGTCGCCAAGTGCATGGGTATATTGGGCTTTAAGCTTTTCCGGCATTTTGCTCTCCTGCCCAAACAGTTCGTGTACCAGTTGGTCCGTGGTGAGGTTGAGCTTAGAATGTAAAAACTTGCCCAGAGGGCCTACCAGATATTTACTGGCCTTTGAAAACACCTGATGATTGGACAGCGACCAGGTCCAGGTATTGAGCATGACAATATTCTGCACCTTTTCAGGATGCTTAATTGCGTAGGCCAGTCCAATCGGCGCCCCAAAGTCATGTACCAGCAAGGTGATCTCGCTAAGTCCAAGGTGTGCCATCAGCTGCTCAAAGTTAGCGGCATGTGCCCTTGGCTTGTAGCTCCAGTCCTTAGGTTTGTCGGACAAGCCAAAGCCGATCAGATCCAGGGCCACACAGCGGTATTTTTTGCTCAGGATCTTGATCAGGTTGCGGTAGGCAAATGACCAGGAAGGCGTGCCGTGAATCATAACGATCGGATGGCCTTCTCCTTCATCGATATAATGCATCTTGCCAGCTTCTAATTCCAGGAATTTGGATTTGAAGGGGTATTCTTTGGTGTCCAGCCAGTCTGGTTTCATAGGTGACTCAGGGTGTGTTCTACCCTTATCTATACTTGAGACAGGAACTCAGGTTGTTGAGAAAAGTAAAAATATGTCAGTCACTTTAATTTAAAGGGAGTGTGGTGCTACTGGCAGATAAAACAGGCATAAATGAATGTAGCCTAGCAACACAGGCTGTCGGATAGGAAAGAAGTAGTATTGATTTATTTTAATTTTTGAGGATATACCGCAACACTTTTGTCCTGAACAAAGTAAGACAAGTCGCCGGTTCGCGGTATTTTGAAGGGAAGGCTCTGCCAGGTGATCAGATTGCCTGGTATTCCTAAGGCCAACAATAGTAGCCAAATTCAACTCCTTCTAAAAAAATGTTTAATTTTGTCTTTTTAACTGTGTGGGTTTCATGGGGAACATCCCTGTGCAACTGTTTTCATTTTATCAGGAGACAAGGGCTGGCTGCATAAGTTGATGCTTTAGCTCGCAAAACAAATTCCTCTATTCAGGGGGTGGTTTTAGAGATATGGCAGCAATGGGATGCGGGAAAGCTCGTTGAGATTACATATTGATTTTTTTAAAAAACTCTAAGTTTGTACTTCATTAATAATATTTACCTATGAGAATAGCTGTAGTTGGCACCGGTTACGTGGGGCTTGTGACGGGCACCTGCTTTGCCGAGGTGGGCATTGACGTGACCTGCATCGACATTGACTCCAAGAAGATAGACAACCTCAAGCAGGGTATCCTGCCCATCTATGAGCCGGGCCTCGAGGAGATGGTGCTGCGCAACGCCCAGAAGGAGCGCCTTTCCTTCTCCACCAGCCTTGCCGACAGCGTGCAGGGCTGCCAGGTGGCCTTCATCGCCGTGGGCACGCCTCCGGGCGAGGACGGCTCGGCCGACCTGAAGTACGTGCTGGCCGTGGCCCGGGAGATCGGCCGCTCCATGAACGACTACCTGGTGGTGGTGACCAAGAGCACCGTGCCGGTGGGCACGGCCGCCAAGGTGCGCCAGGCCATCGCCGAGGAGCTCGAGGCGCGCGGCGCCGACATCGCCTTCGACGTTGCCTCCAACCCGGAGTTCCTCAAGGAGGGTGCCGCCATCGACGACTTCCTCAAGCCGGACAGGATCGTGGTGGGCGTGGACTCGGAGCGCGCCGAGCAGGTGATGGGCAAGCTCTACAAGCCTTTCCTGATGAACGGCCACCCGCTGATCTTCATGGACATACCCTCTGCCGAGATGACCAAGTACGCGGCTAACGCCATGCTGGCCACCAAGATCTCGTTCATGAACGACATCGCCAACCTGTGCGAGATCATGGGCGCCGACGTGAACATGGTGCGCAAGGGCATCGGCTCTGACGCCCGCATCGGCAACAAGTTTATCTACCCGGGCATCGGCTACGGCGGCTCCTGCTTCCCCAAGGACGTGAAGGCGCTCATCAAGACGGCCTCCGAGAACGGCTACTCCATGGAGGTGCTCAAGTCGGTGGAGACGGTCAACGAGCGTCAGAAGTCGGTGCTCTTCAACAAGGTGATGAACTACTTCGGCGGTGACCTGGAAGGCAAGACCTTCGCTGTGTGGGGCCTCTCCTTCAAGCCCAAGACAGACGACATGCGCGAGGCGCCCTCGCTGGTGATCATCGAGAAGCTGCTCGAGCAGGGGGCCAGGGTAAAAGCCTACGACCCGGTGGCCATGAAGGAGGCCAGGCACTCCTTGGGCGAGCGTATCGAGTACGGCAAGGACGAGTACGAGACCCTGATCGACGCCGACGCGCTGCTGCTGGTGACCGAGTGGCCCGAGTTCCGCTCCCCTAACTTCGCAGTGGTGAGCAAGCTGATGAAGGAGAAGGTCGTGTTCGACGGAAGAAACATCTACGACTGCAGGGAGATGGAGGAGAAGGGCTTCACCTACTTCGGCATCGGCGTCAAGCAGGCGCAGGTGGTCCAGCAACCTAAAGCAACAGTATAGCATGGCCAGAAAAAGAGTATTGGTAACAGGCGGAGCCGGCTTTCTCGGTTCCCACCTGTGCGACAGATTCATAGCCGAGGGCTACTACGTGATCGCGATGGACAACCTGATCACGGGCAGCCTCGAGAACATAGAGCATCTTTTCAAACTCGAGCAGTTTGAGTTCTACCACCACGACGTGTCCAAGTTTGTGCACGTGCCGGGAGAGCTCGACTACATCCTGCACTTCGCCTCGCCGGCCAGCCCGATCGACTACCTCAAGATTCCGATCCAGACGCTGAAGGTGGGTTCGCTGGGCACGCACAACCTGCTGGGACTGGCCAAGGCCAAGGGCGCGCGCATGCTCATCGCCTCCACCTCGGAGGTGTACGGCGACCCGCTGGTGCACCCGCAGAGCGAGGACTACTGGGGCAACGTGAACCCGGTGGGGCCGCGCGGCTGCTACGACGAAGCCAAGCGCTTCCAGGAGGCCATGACCATGGCCTACCACATGCACCACGGGCTGGAGACGCGCATTGTGCGTATCTTCAACACCTATGGGCCGCGCATGCGACTGGACGATGGCCGCGTGCTGCCTGCCTTCCTGAGCCAGGCGCTTCGTGGCGAGCCGCTGAGCATCTTCGGTGATGGCAGCCAGACGCGCTCCTTCTGCTACGTGGATGACCTGGTGGAGGGTATCTACCGTCTGCTGCTGAGCGACTACCCGCACCCGGTCAACATCGGCAACCCATCTGAGATCACCATTAAGCAGTTTGCCGAGGAGATCTGCCGCCTGACCGGTGCGGAGCTCAAGGTGGAGTACCAGCCGCTGCCGACCGACGATCCGCAGAAGCGCCAGCCGGATATCTCAAAAGCCAAAGAGGTGCTGGGCTGGGAGCCGAAGGTGGACCGTGCCGAGGGTTTGCAAAAAACACTCGAGTACTTTAAGGAGAAAGTGAAATTGCCTGTCGAACGTGTAGTAGATTAGGCAATTTACATATAAAAGCAGAAGGGCTCTGTCACTTTGTGGTGACAGAGCCCTTCTGCTTTTATATCCTTTAGTGTGATTAGATCCTTTTGTGCGCTTTTATAAAGTCTTTCGCTTCTTTATTAGCTGCATGCTTTTTATCGGTAGTCTCCAGCACAATACTGTAATAATGCTTTGCTGTTTTCAGCTCCCGCTCCTGCCTGGCAATGCGGGCAAGGTTCAGGTATGAATTGACAAAATAACCCGAATCACGTTCATTGCTCATTTCAGCGTAATTGATCGAGTTCTGGTAGTAAGCCTTTGCCTTTTGAAAATCACGGTACTTATTCTGGTTGATATAGGCCAGGATATAAGAGGCGTAACGTCCACTTACAGCTTCGTAGCCTGGCATGCGCCGGTCGAGCTTACTTAGAATATCAAGACACACCCGCTCTGCCATGGTAAAGTGGCCCTGCACGAAAAGAGCACGTGCGTAGAAGCGCTGGAAGTAGGCATTATTTGGGTACTTTTCTACAAGCCCCTTTACCAGATCCAGTGCAGCCTCCATGTTTCCTTCCTCGTTGGCATATATCTTCATGAGGAAGAACTTTGCCTCCGTACCGGTATAAAAACCATTATTTGCCACATAGCGCAGCTGTTTTATACCCAATCGCTTGTCGCCGCTCGGGAAGAAAGCCAGCACAGGGCGCAGCATCTTGTAGTTTTCATGAATCCAGATGGAGTAGTAGTTAAAGAGCGCCTCCCCAAATAAAAACTCAGGGCTCAGGCCGTTGCCAGCCTTGGCTTTCTCTAAATATTCCAATGATCGTTTGCTGGCAATGGTAGCCTTGCGCCAGTTGCTGCGCTCAGAATGCAGGCGGCCGGCAAATCCGTTGGCAGCCGATAGGAAAAAGGCCGCCTCGTAGTCTTTGTTATTCTGGTCATAGAGTTTCTCAGCCTTCTGGATGGTGGAGTCCATGTAGGCGAAAAACAAGTCATCATACTCCAGGGTCTGAATGTTGGTAGGCACGATCTTCCACCACTGGCTGAGGCCCATCAGGAAGTAGGGAAGGGGGTGATTCGGATAGCGGCGGCGCAAAGATTTGAATTGCTTCTCGGCCAGCTCGTACTTGAAGTTGTACATGTTGTCCACGGCGCCCTCCAGTTCATACTGGATGTCTTTATCCATGAGCAGCATGCCTTTTATGTTCCCAGCCGCAGGTATAACCTCTACCGATTGTATTGTGACTTCTCGTATAGCTGTATCAGACTGCGCCTTAGAGCCCTGGCCCAAAGCAAAGTGTGACAGGATGATACCGAGAAATGCAAGTACAATCTTCTTCATAAATAAAATGGAAAATCCGGCGTATCGTGCTTGTAGCCTCCTTATCTGCTAAACAGGTAATAAAAGTACAACAATTATATTAATTTTGAATTGATACAAAAGAAATATTGCATGAAACTTCTGAAACAACTCTGCAGCATACACGCACCGTCCGGCAACGAGAAAAAACTAACCGATTTTCTGCTTAACTACATTGAAGAACAGAAAGTTCAGTGGAAACAACAACCAGTGGTAGTTTATGGAGAGGGTTTTCAGGATTGTATTTTGTTAATATTTGGAAAGCCCAGGGCCGCCATTTTTGCGCATATAGACTCCATTGGCTTTACAGTGCGCTACGGAAAGCAGCTTGTAAAGATCGGTGGGCCTGACCTGGAAACCGGCTATACACTGGTGGGGGAAGATTCGCAGGGTAAAATTGAGTGTACGCTGGAGTTTGATGAGGAAGAGCACGAGATCAGTTACAGCTATGAGCGTGAGATAGAACGCGGGACAGAGCTTGTGTTTAAATGCGATTTCCGGGAAACTGAAGAGACAGTGCAGTCGTGCTATCTTGATAACAGACTGGGTGTGTGGAGTGCTTTAAAAGTTGCTGAGACATTGGAGAATGGCATCATTGCGTTCAGCAGTTGGGAGGAGCACGGCGGCGGTTCAGTAGCATACCTGGCCAAGTACATTGCGGAGCGCTACGGTGTGCATCAGGCACTGATCTCGGATATTACCTGGGTAACGGAAGGCGTAAAGCCAGGAGAGGGTGTTGTGATCTCTATGCGCGACAGTCTTATACCGCGTCGGTCATATGTCGAGAAGATAATAGGTATAGCTAAAGCCTCCGGTATACCTTACCAGTTGGAAGTGGAAGGCGCAGGCGGCAGCGATGCAAAGGAACTTCAGCACGGACCATACCCCTGGGACTGGTGCTTTGTGGGCGCTCCCGAAGATAATGTGCATACGCCAAATGAAATTGTTCATAAGAAAGATATAGAGAGTATGGTGGCGCTGTATAAGGAGCTGATGGAGAAGTTGTAATTTTACTTTGAAACAAAATAAATGAAAGGCTGCCAGTTAATGGCAGCCTTTTTCTTTGCTCAGGGGGCAGCAGACGAGTATTTCCAGACAGAAATAGACCAGGCAAAACCAGGCGGAGGCGGTGCAAACGAGGTGTGAAAGTAATGTGGAATGCAAATGACTAAGCGATAGAGGTATACCTGCTAAGTTGACCTGAAAGCTTTGAATGCAAATATTTGGAAAAGTCAAACGAATAGCCTTTCTTTAATAGCTCTATATAGCAATTTCAGAATCTCAACCCTTATTAACAAAACTAACTCTTATTGAATGGAAACTATTCTCTACGCAATTCCTGGATTTGGTCTGGCGGCCCTCCTGTATACCTTTATCAGGTCGGCTTGGGTAACGAAGCAAGCAGCGGGTAACGAACGCATGACGGAGATCGCCCGCCACATTGCCGACGGTGCCATGGCTTTTTTGAAAGCGGAGTACAAAGTGCTATTCTACTTTGTGGTCATCGCCAGTATATTTCTTTTTTATCTGGGCTATACCGGTGAAAACTCCCACTGGACAATTGTCATAGCCTTTATTATTGGAGCGCTCTTTTCGGCCATTGCAGGCTTTATTGGGATGCGCATCGCCACGAAGGCAAACGTGCGTACAGCGGAAGCAGCCCGTACAAGCTTGTCGCGTGCACTGAGCGTGTCATTTGCGGGTGGCTCCGTAATGGGGATGGGTGTGGCAGGTCTGGCGGTGCTGGGTCTGGGCTCACTTTTCATCGTGCTTTACTACTTCTTTGTATACAGCGTGAACGGTAATGTGAACGGCCACGAGATGGAAGTGGCACTGGAAGTACTCACCGGTTTCTCACTGGGTGCTGAAAGTATTGCCCTCTTTGCGCGTGTAGGCGGTGGTATTTATACCAAAGCAGCCGACGTAGGCGCTGACCTGGTGGGTAAAGTAGAGGCAGGTATACCAGAGGATGATCCGCGCAACCCGGCTACTATTGCCGATAACGTGGGAGATAACGTAGGTGACGTGGCAGGTATGGGGGCAGACCTTTTCGGTTCGTACGTGGCTACCATACTGGCTACGATGGTACTGGGCCGCGAAGTGGTTTCACAGGACAATTTCGGCGGTATGGCCCCGATCATACTTCCGATGTTCATCGCTGGTCTGGGAATCGTCTTCTCCCTGATCGGGATGCTCTTTATCCGTGTAAAAGAAGGTGGCAATGTGCAGGGTGCTCTCAACTTAGGCAACTGGATCTCGGTAGCCCTGACGGCAGTGGGTGCTTATTTCGCTATACACTGGATGCTGCCAGAAAATATGAACCTGCGCAACTTCGAATTTACCGCTAACGGTGTGTTTATCGCTGTAATTGTGGGCCTGGTGGTAGGCACCTTGATGAGTATCATTACAGAGTACTACACGGCCATGGGCAAAAAGCCTGTTAATTCCATCGTACAGCAGTCTTCTACTGGCCACGCTACCAACATCATTGCTGGTCTGGCGGTAGGCATGCATTCCACTGTGTTGCCTATCATCGTGCTGGCCGCAGGTATCGTATTGTCTTATGCTTCGGCTGGCCTGTATGGCGTAGCTATCGCAGCGGCGGGTATGATGGCCACAACAGCTATGCAGCTGGCCATTGACGCCTTCGGCCCTATTGCTGACAACGCCGGTGGTATTGCGGAGATGAGCGAGTTGCCAAAAGAAGTGCGCGGCCGTACCGATATCCTGGATGCGGTGGGTAATACCACCGCTGCAACGGGTAAAGGCTTCGCGATCGCATCGGCAGCTCTTACCTCACTTGCGCTGTTTGCAGCATTTGTAGGTATAGCAGGCATCTCTAGCATCGACCTCTACAAAGCCCCTGTATTGGCGGGGCTCTTTATCGGTGCCATGATCCCATTCATCTTCTCTGCCCTTTGTATTGCAGCGGTAGGTCGTGCAGCCATGGCCATGGTGCATGAAGTGCGCCGTCAGTTCCGCGAAATTCCGGGCATTATGGAAGGTACAGGTCAGCCGGAGTACGAAAAATGCGTAGCCATCTCAACTAAAGCCGCTATCCGCGAAATGATGTTGCCTGGTGCCATTGCCCTGATCGTGCCGGTTCTGGTAGGCTTCGGTTTCAGAGACGTGTTCGCAGATACCCCTTCAGCCGAAATCCTGGGTGGCCTGCTGGCTGGTGTAACCGTGTCAGGCGTACTGATGGCGATGTTTCAGTCTAACGCCGGTGGCGCCTGGGACAATGCCAAGAAGTCGTTCGAGAAAGGCGTGGAGATCAATGGCAAGATGGAGTACAAAGGCTCTGATGCCCATAAAGCCTCTGTAACGGGCGATACGGTAGGTGATCCGTTCAAGGATACATCCGGACCTTCTATGAACATCCTGATCAAGCTGATGTCGATCGTGTCATTGGTAATTGCGCCTCACATTGCCACAGAGCGTACCCCAGCTATACCTGAGGAGCCAAACCTGAACATGCAGCTGGAGCAGGAGGCGCCATCGACAGTGCAGCATATCAATCCTGAAAATACAGTTGTTGTTGCCGGTCTGACGGTCAGATAATCAACACGATTCCGCGAAGTATAAATAAGCCCAACTATTCGGTTGGGCTTATTTTTTATTATCCTTACCTTTGTTTACCAACAAGACCGATACGCTATATGGATCCCCGTACAATCACGATTCACGATTGTGACTTCAGTACCTACATGTACGAAGAAGAAATCATTGCACGCATAGTGATGCTGGCAGAGCAAATTGAGCAGGACTATGCTGGTAAAAACCCACTTTTTCTGGCAGTACTGAACGGGTCGTTCATGTTTACAGCCGATCTGATGAAGCGCATCAACATTCCTTGCGAAATATCTTTCATCCGCATGTCATCATATCAGGATATGCATAGCACTGGCCAAGTGAAGGAAGTACTGGGTCTGACTGAGCAAATTGAAGGACGAGATGTACTGATCATCGAAGATATCGTGGACACAGGACATACCGTGAGTGCGCTGCTTCAACAACTTCGTGAGAAGAATCCTGCATCGCTCGAGATCATAACACTGCTGATGAAGCCTGAATGCCTGCAGCACCAGCTGGATGTGAAGTACGTGGCCAAGTCTATCCCGAATGACTTTGTAGTTGGCTATGGGCTTGACTACAATGGCTTGGGCCGTAACCTGCGCGATATTTACAAAATCGTGTCTTAAGGAGTCTGGCGTGCCTGAAGCAAAAAGACCCTCCTCAGATTAGGCGCAACTCAAAAATTATTGAACAATACATCGATTTTATACTTAAATTTGTTTTTTATCATAAATCAAAGATATGCTCAACATCGTTTTGTTTGGCCCTCCTGGTGCTGGTAAAGGTACGCAAAGCCAAAAGCTGATAGATAAATATAACCTGATCCACCTTTCTACTGGTGATTTGCTCCGTTCTGAAATTGCCGCTGGCACTGAGCTGGGTATGAAAGCCAAGTCGTTGATGGACAATGGTATACTGGTTCCAGACGAAGTGGTGATCGGCATGATCGAGAACAAAGTGAAGGAGCACAGCCACGCAGGTGGTTTTATCTTTGACGGCTTCCCTCGTACTGTGCCTCAGGCGCAGGGCCTGGATAAGCTTCTGATGGATCACGGCACCGAAATTTCGTGCATGATCGCGCTGAAAGTAGACGATGAAGAGCTGACTAAGCGTCTGTTGCTTCGCGGTGAGACTTCAGGCCGTCCGGACGACCAGAACGAAGAGCTGATCCGCAAGCGCATACAGGAGTACAACACGAAAACCACGCCGGTGGCTGATTACTATGCAGGCCAGAACAAATACTGCGCAGTAGATGGTATCGGTGAAATTGAGGAAATCTTCGCAGATCTTTGCGAGCAGATTGACTCGCTGAAAGAGAAGCAGCAGAAGTAACAGCCCAAAGCGGCTTTCTTTAGACTTCATACAGAAAGGTATAAGCAAACCGGAACTTTGATGCTCCGGACTTGCTTATACCTTATAATTTATACCTATTAGCATTACCTACATTGGCCCAATCCAACTTTATTGATTACGTAAAAATCTGTTCCCGCTCCGGTCACGGTGGCGCCGGATCTGCGCACCTGCACCGCGACAAACGCACTGCCATGGGTGGCCCTGACGGCGGCGACGGGGGCAGAGGAGGCCATATTATCCTGCGTGGCAATGCCCAGCTTTGGACTTTGCTGCACCTGCAGTACCGCAAGCACGTAATTGCCGAAAATGGCCAGAACGGTGGCCCAAGCCACTCTACAGGTGCGCAAGGCAAAGACGATGTGCTGGAGGTTCCACTTGGAACAATTGCCCGCAATGCCGAAACCGGCGAGTTCATGTGCGAGATCACCGAAGACGGACAGGAGATCATCCTGACGCCGGGTGGACGTGGTGGCCTTGGTAATGCCCACTTTAAATCACCAACTAACCAAACGCCGCGCTATGCTCAGCCGGGGGAACCAGGTATAGAGGAGTGGGTGATTCTGGAATTGAAGCTTTTGGCCGATGTTGGTTTGGTAGGTTTCCCGAATGCCGGCAAGTCTACTTTGCTTTCGGTGGTATCGGCAGCTAAGCCGAAAATTGCCAACTATGCCTTTACCACGCTGGAGCCTAATCTGGGTGTGGTTGCTTACCGTGACTACAGATCCTTTGTGATGGCCGACATTCCGGGTATCATCGAGGGTGCTTCGGAAGGAAAAGGCCTGGGCCTGCGCTTCCTGCGCCACATCGAGCGAAACTCCATGCTGCTGTTCATGATTTCGTGTGACAGTCCGGATATAGCTGAGGAGTACAAGATTCTGGTGAACGAGCTGCAGACTTACAACCCGGAGCTACTCGACAAGAAACGCATATTGGCTATTACAAAGTCCGACATGATTGACGACGAGCTGGAAGCTGAAATGCGCGAGACCTTGCCAAAAGATCTTCCAACGGTGTTCATCTCCAGCATGACGCAGAAGAACATCACCCAATTGAAAGATATGATCTGGTCGGCGCTTAACTCGTAGTCCACCAGTCTTCATACAAATACAGATCGGTAGAGGCTGCAGAGCTTACTACCGATTTTTTTTGAGGTACCAGCCGGGTGCTGATTGTTAAAATGTTGTTTTTGTTAACGTAGCTAAGGCTGTTGCAGGTATAGCTGATGTGCTATTGCATAGCTGGCTTTTCGCCTGTGCGGCGGGCACTCACTTTTTTCCTTGATGAAAAAAGTAAGCAAAAAAATCAAGACGCTCCAAACTCGCTGAACGCTCAAACAGTGGAGCGTCGCAAAGCGCACCTGGCACTGTTGCTTGTTTCATTGTGAGCGTGCGAGTTAGCCTTGCTATACCTGCCAGTGGTGTGTAACCAAAACTACTGCTCTTCTACCTTAGAACACGCTTTGGAGGAAAATCCCCTCTCGGGAGGGGCAGGGGTGGGTTAATCGTACACGAAAATCCTGCCGATCCTTTTTAATTTTCAAAATCCTGATTCAGACAGTTTTCAGGTGTAGCTAAGGAAAGCGGGTGGAAAATGTAATAAGCGCCAAATCAAAGCACCCAACAATTTAACAATCCAACAATCCACAATTAAATAAATGTCAATCTGACACAAAAACAGAATTGGCAAGACAATTGAAAAGACAAAGTAGACCTATCAACCTATAATTCTTAAGGCATTATGTCAGAGAAAGATATCAAGAAAGAGCAGGAAAACACAGAACTAGAGGATAACACTGCCAATACAGAAGAAAACAACGGACAGGAGCAGGCGGAGGAGACAGTAGAAGAAACTGGCTCTGAAACCAAAGTTGAAGCCGAATTGGCAGAAATGAAAGACAAATACATCCGTTTGATGGCAGAGTTTGAGAACTTCAGACGCAGAACTGCCAAGGAGCGCATGGACTTGCTCAAAACAGCCAACGAAGACCTGATGAGCGAACTGTTGCCTGTACTGGATGATATGGAGCGTGCCCGCCAATCGATGGAGGCAACTAAAGATGTGGATGCGATGTTGCAGGGCCTGGAGCTGGTGTTCCATAAGCTGAAGCACGTAACGCAGCTCAAAGGTTTGAAGCCAATCGTGATCAACGCTGGCGACGACTTTGACAGCGATCTGCACGAGGCGGTAACACAAATTCCGGCACCATCAGAGGAACTGAAAGGCAAAATAGTAGACGTAATCGAGAAGGGCTATACCTTGAATGAAAAGGTGATCCGCTTCGCGAAAGTTATCATAGGAGCTTAAGCAATGGCTAAGAGAGATTATTACGAGATTTTAGGAGTAAGCAAAGGAGCAAGTCAGGAGGAGATCAAGAAGGCTTACCGTAAGCTCGCCATCAAGTTTCACCCCGACAAGAACCCCGACGACCACACGGCGGAAGAAAAGTTTAAGGAGGCGGCTGAAGCTTACGAAGTATTGAGCGACCAGCAGAAGCGCCAGCGCTATGACCAGTTCGGTCATCAGGGCATGAACGGCGGCTTCGGCGGCGGAGGTGGCATGAACATGGAAGATATCTTCTCCCAGTTCGGCGACATCTTCGGTGGCGGAGGTGGCGGCTTCGAGAGTTTCTTTGGTGGCGCTGGCCGTCAGGGTGGCCGACGCACCCGCAAAGGCAGCAACCTGCGCATTAAGCTAAAACTCAACCTCGAGGAAATTGCCAACGGCGTTGAGAAAAAGATAAAAGTTAAGCGCTATGTAGCCTGCGGCACCTGCGGCGGCAACGGTGCCAAGAACGGAACTGAAATGCAGACCTGCGGCTCTTGTCAGGGTTCAGGTCAGGTACGCAAGGTAGTTAATACCATGCTCGGCCAGATGGTGAGCACGGCAACCTGCCCTACCTGTAACGGCGAAGGCCGTATCGTGACTAAAAACTGCGAAGCCTGCCACGGTAGTGGACGCGAACTGCAGGAAGAGGTGATCACGATCAATGTGCCGGCGGGCGTAATGGACGGCATGCAGCTCTCGATGAGCGGTAAAGGCAACGTGCCGGAGCGTGGCGGTGTACCGGGTGACTTGCTGATTCAGATTGAAGAAGAGGAGCACCCAAGCCTGAAGCGCGATGGAAACAACGTGATTTTTGACCAGTACATCAGCTTTATCGATGCTGCACTGGGCGCTGATATTGAAGTGCCGACGATCGGTGGCCGCGTGAAGATCACGATCAAGCCGGGTACACAGAGCGGCGAGATTTTCAGACTGCGTGGCAAAGGTGTGAAAGACATCAATGGGTATGGCAAAGGCGATCAGCTGATCCACATCAACGTGTGGACGCCAAAGACGCTGAGCAGCGAGGAGCGCGCTACGTTGGAGCGCCTGCGTGACTCCAACAACTTCGCACCGCACCCGGGTAAGAGCGATAAGGGCTTCTTTGAGAAAGTAAAAGACTATTTTCAGTAAGCCTCACCGCGACTAGATAAACAAAAGCCTGCCTTTTCAGTAGAGAAGGCAGGCTTTTTTATTGCCACTATAATGCGGCACTCGTATTTGGTATAGCCTATACCTGCGTTAGTCGATTAAGTATAGTGCTTTATTGATATTGCTTGTCACTCAGCCCTAAAAAGGCTATTTTTGAACATACCAAAAGGTTAACAGCATTGAGCATTCTTAAAATAGATGGCGTAACCAAGCGATACGCTAACCACACTGCCCTTGACAACGTCAGCTTTGATATACCTGCAGGCTGTATTTTCGGCTTGCTGGGCCCAAACGGTGCCGGTAAAACATCCCTGATCCGCATCATCACTCAAATTACAGGTGCCGACTCAGGTGAGATATACTTCAAAGGCGAGAAACTGCGTCCGTCGCATATCAAGGATATGGGCTATTTGCCTGAAGAGCGCGGACTGTATAAGAAGATGAAGGTAGGGGAGCAGCTGCTATACCTGGCTCAGCTCAAAGGCCTGACGAAAGACGAAGCCATAGCCCGCATTAAGGAATGGGTGGCCCGCTTTGAGATAAAGGAATGGATGAATAAAAACATCGAAGACCTTTCCAAAGGGATGCAGCAGAAAGTACAGTTCATGGCCACTGTCATGCACCAGCCTTCCCTGATCATTCTTGATGAGCCTTTCTCTGGTTTCGACCCCATCAATGCTAACCTGATTAAAGATGAGATTTTGCGCCTGCGCGACAACGGTGCGACCATCATCTTCTCAACACACCGCATGGAGTCGGTGGAGGAGCTTTGCGATAACATCGCCCTGATCAACCGCTCACGCAAGGTGCTTGATGGACCGGTACGCGAAATTAAAGACACTTACAAGACAGATACTTACCAGGTGATCGGCAACGGGCAATTGCTGATTACGTCACCTGACTTTGAAGTGCTGGAGCAGCATGACAACCACGGTGTGTTCCGGGCTTCCATCCGCCTGCTCGATGGTGCTTCGCCAAATGACCTGCTGCGTTACCTGATTCAGCGTGTGGAGGTGCACTCTTTTGTGGAGCTGGTGCCGAGTATCAATGACATATTTATCCGAAAAGTAAAAGAAACCTACCATGCATAAGATCTGGCTCATTATACAGCGCGAATACCTGACACGCGTGCGGAAGAAAAGCTTCATCATCATGACCTTCCTGACACCGCTGTTGCTGGCCGCCTTCATGGTTATACCTGCCTGGCTCGCCACTATTTCGGACAGTGAGGATGTGGTGATGGTGCTGGACGAGAGCGGGCACTTTGCAGATAAGCTGGAAAGTCGCGAGGACCTGAAAATTATCCCGATAGCTGCCGGTTCGCTGGAGCAGGCCAAAATGGCTTACCAGGAAACAGACTACACAGCACTGCTGCACATCCCGCAGCTCGACCTTGACAAACCCGAAGGTATACGGCTCTATTCCAAAAAAAATACCAGTCTGCAGGTAAAGTTCAGGCTGGAGAATATGCTCGAGAAGGAAATTGAGAGTCAGCGCTTTATGGCCTCAGGTATAGACCGCGACATGCTCAACAAAATGAAGGCCAACATTACCATGACCACCGTGAACCTGAGCGAAAGTGGGGAGCGTGACAGCAACGTTTGGGTAACGTCCGGAGCTGGCATCATTGGGGCCGTGATTATTTACTTCTTCATTTTCCTGTATGGCGTGCAAATCATGCGTGGCGTGATTGAGGAGAAAACCAATCGTATAGTGGAGGTAATGATTTCATCAGTGAAGCCTTTTCAGCTCATGATGGGCAAGATCGTAGGTATAGCCGGTGTAGGCCTGACGCAGTTTCTGCTATGGGTGGTACTGTCGGCCATCGTGGTGAGCGGAGTGCAGGCAGCCTTTGACATCAAACCAGCGCCTACCCCAATCGAGCAGATGCAGTCGGGACGTGCCATGGCAACAGGTGAAGAGGAATCTGCTGAGACAGAAGAATCAAGCCAACAAAATACCTTATCCGAAGTGAGTAGCGCCATCTCTAACCTCAACTTCCCGCTCTTGTTAGGCAGTTTTCTGTTCTACTTCCTGGGCGGCTACCTTTTGTACGGTTCCCTCTTCGGAGCCATTGGTGCGGCTGTGGACAACGAGACGGACACGCAGCAGTTCATGTTCCCGATCACAATCCCGCTCATCATCTCTTTCATCATGTCCTACACGGTGGTGATACAGAATCCGGATGGGCCAGTAGCTTTCTGGATGTCGATCATTCCGTTTACATCTCCAATTGTGATGATGGTGCGTATCCCATTCGGCGTACCTGCAAGCGAACTCCTGCTTTCAATGGGGCTCCTTATTCTAGGCTTCATCTTCACCACCTGGATTGCCTCCAGAATCTACCGGGTAGGTATACTGATGTACGGCAAGAAAATCAACTACAAAGAGCTGTCGAAGTGGTTGTTTTACAGAGTATAGCCACTCAGGTATAGGTATAAAATTAGCATAGCTGGTTCTTCGGAGCCAGCTATTTTTTTGTAACTTGATAGGGGAAACGTAATATTATGAAAAGAGATATTGATCTTATTAGGCAGATTCTTATAGAAGTAGAAAAATCTACCTCATTAAGTAGGAGTTTTAGTTTATCAATAGAAGGTTACAATGATAAAGAGGTAAGCTATCATGTTAAGCTATTATTCCAAGCAGGATACATAGAAGCTGATTATGTGTCTTGTAGAGAACTTGAAGAATGGAAACCAATAAGTTTAACATGGAATGGGCACGAATTTTTAGACGCCGCGAGAGATAATAACATTTGGAATAAAGCTAAATCGAAAGTAGGGGATAAACTGCCAACAGTTGGATTTGAAATGCTAAAGTCAATTTTGAATATCTATGTGAAGCAACAATTTGGGCTTGAAGCATGAAGAGGATATACCTAATAGCCTACTTAATGCTTTTAATGGGTTCAATTACTATGGCTCAAAAAAATGACAAACCCGCCTACCAACTCTTCACGGCAAAGGGCAAGCCGGTAAAGTATAGCAGAATGCTGGAAGAACTGCAGAAAGCTGATGTTGTGCTGTTTGGAGAACAGCACAACGACCCAATCGCGCACTGGTTGCAATTAGAAGTAGCCAAAGACCTGCACAAGGCTCACCAGCAGCGCTTTGCCATAGGAGCCGAGATGTTTGAAGCCGATGTGCAACTGGTGCTGAATGAATACCTGTCGGGGCAGGTGGCGGAGAACAACTTTGAGCAGGAATCGCGGCCATGGAATAATTACAAAACTGATTACCGACCTGTGGTACGTTTTGCGAAAGAAGCAGGTATACCTTTCATTGCTACCAACGTGCCGCGCCGTTATGCCGCCATGGTATCAGCTGGCAGCCTGAAGGCGCTGGAGAATGTGTCGCCAGACGCTAAGTGCTATATCGCACCACTGCCCGTGCAGGTCGATATGAACCTGCCGGGGTATAAAAATATGCTGGCTATGTTCGGCGGCAGCACCCACGGCAACACCAAAAGCGAAAACATTGTGCAGGCACAGGCCCTGAAAGATGCGACCATGGCTCATTTCATCCTGCAGCAGGTAAACAGCGGCAGTAAAATGCTGCACCTCAACGGCGCCTACCACTCCGATAATTTTGAAGGTATAGGCTGGTATCTGAAGCAGGGAAATCCTCAACTCAAAACAATGACCATCACCACCGTGCTACAGGAAAACCTGGGCAAACTGACAGAGGAGCATGTGCAGAAGGCGGATTATATACTGGTCGTGCCAGCGACTATGACGAGAACGTATTGAGAGCGTGCTTATGCTGATAGGTACATTTTCCTGGATGATTTTCCTTATAGCAGCCTTTGCAGGACTCTGTGTCGTGAGTTCTTACAAGGTCAAGCCTGTAATGGAAAGGTATGGACTTGGAAAATTTACAGCGTGGGTTGTTGCATTATCTTTCATCCTTTTGAGTTTCCTGTTCATTTACTCCACAAGCCTTGTGGTCTGGCGATATTACCCTGATGTAAAATTCAATCAAACGGGATGGTGGGCAGAGCCGGATGAAAGGTATAAGATGACGGATGATTTAATAGCTCGCAAGCTACTTGTTGGAAAGACAAGACCAGAAGTTGAAAAGTGGCTGGGTACAACGGGTAGAGAGAACCAAAGTAATGCACGGTGGAAATATTATACAGGCCGGCTGCCAGGTCCGTTTTCTCTATTGCCTCATGTCATTGATGTTGAATTCAGGGCAGATACAGTAGTGAATGTTATACAGTATGACGATCGCCATTGATAAAACAACAAAGCCCGGCCAACTGGCCGGGCTTTGTCTTTCTAAAGAGAAAGAAGGTGCTTTCTATCTTATGCAGAGAATGAGCTGCCGCAACCGCAGGTGCTCTTAGCCTGTGGGTTGTTGAAAACGAAACCACGGGCGTTCAGGCCGTCCTGGAAATCAACTTCCATACCCAGTACATACATTGCATGTTTCTTGTCCATGATCAGGTTCAAACCTTCGAGCGTGTAGATCTCGTCAGAGTCCTTTGCCTTGTCAAAGCCCAGCAGGTAGGACATACCAGAGCAGCCACCGCCTTGCACGCCAATGCGCAGGCCGTATTCAGCAGGTACGTTTTTCTCTTGCATTATATTTTTAACTTCAGCCAGTGCTTTTTCAGTAAGCGCTATAGGTGCAGTTTTTGTCTCAGTTGCCATAGTTCGTTCAAATTTGAAATGGAGTCGCAATTTACGCAATTACTCGCAATTTTACTGCGGCTATCCGTTGTATTAGCTAAACAGCTGTATCCAGAAAATGATTCATGCCAACCTAAATTAATTTTTCCCGATATTTAAGTTTCAAAACAATCGCAAATGGAAGAAGGAACCAATATTATACTCGACATACTCAGAATTTCTATACCTGCCATTCTGGTGGCCGCAGTAGCTTACTCTATGCTGAAAAAGTTCCTGGAGCGGGATTACAGACTGCGCTTGCTGGAGCTTCGTCACAAAAGCGCTGAGGTCGTGACGCCCATCCGGCTACAGGCCTATGAACGCATTGTGCTGTTGCTGGAGCGCATTACGCCAAGCAACCTCCTGTTACGGGTGAGTGGGGGGGGCCACACAGCCGCCGAATACCACCGCATCCTGCTCACTGAGATCCGAAACGAGTTTAACCACAATATGTCGCAGCAGGTATACATGACCGAGCAGGCCTGGCAGCAGGTAAGGCATGCCCGCGAAGAAGTTGTGAACCTGATCAACAAATCTTTCCAAAGCCTCGACGAAAAGGCAAAAGGCACGGAACTAGCCAAGCGCATTCTGGAAAACGTGCTCAACAACGAAATCGACCCAACGGCCAAAGCCATCAGTTATCTGAAGCAGGAGATCGGGCAGGTGTTCTAACTTAGAAAGCTGAGAAGGTGGAATTTAAGGCTCTACCTTAGTACAAAATCCTGAACTTGATCGTAGCCGGTACCCGCTTCATCTCCTCGATCACTTTCTTGTCATATAGCTTGTCGATGTCTGTGATCACGTAGCCGATCTGTTCATTGGTTTTCAGGTACTGGCCTAATATGTTGACTTGATTTCCAGCCAGTACGCTGTTGATATTAGCGAGTACGCCCGGCACGTTCTTGTGGATGTGAATCAGGCGGTGGGCATTCTTAAGCTCCGGCAGCTGGATGTTCGGAAAGTTTACACTCTGGTAGCTGTTGCCAGTGTTGATATACTCCATAATGCGGCTTGGTACAAATGTGCCGATGTTCTCCTGCGCCTCCTGTGTGCTGCCGCCGATGTGCGGGGTCAGGATGACATTGGGCAGTCCACGCAGTTCGCTTACAAACTCCTCGTCATTGGTGGCCGGCTCATACGGGTACACATCCACCGCCGCGCCGCGTACCTTACCTGATTTAATAGCCTCTACCAAAGCCGGCAAGTCCACGATATGGCCACGGCTCAGGTTCAAAAAGATGGCCCCGTCCTTCATGGCGGCAAATTCTTCTGCTCCGAACATACCCTGGTTGCTGGTGCGACCGTCTACGTGCAGACTCACAATGTCGGCTATTTCAAGGAGCTGTTTTAGCGTTTCGCATTTGCGGGCATTGCCGAGCTGTAGTCTCTCAACCACATCGTAGTAGTACACCACCATGCCCAATGCCTCTGCCAGCACCGACAGTTGCGCTCCAATACTGCCGTAGCCGATTATGCCCAGTTTTTTGTCACGTACCTCTACGCTGCCGGTAGCAGACTTATCCCAGATCCCCTGGTGCATTTTAGTGCTTTTGTCAACGGCATTGCGGCAAAGCATGATAATTTCACCGATGGCCAGTTCCACTACGCTACGGGTATTGCTGTAAGGCGCATTAAACACGGCCACACCGGCATCCAGGCAGGCGCTCAGGTCGATCTGGTTGGTGCCGATGCAGAATGCACCGATGCACATCAGTTTGTTGGCATGCTCGAGCACGCGCTTCGTCACCTGCGTTTTAGAGCGTATACCCAGCACCGATACATTCCTGATCCGCTCACATAGCTCATCCTCACTCAAAGCTCCCGATACAGTCTCGATCTGGTAGCCCTCACGCTTGAATAACTCGACGGCTTTGGGATGTACGTTCTCCAGCAAAAGCACCCGAATGCGGTTTTTAGGATAGGAGATCGCCATCGGCAGTTTGTGCTGGTAGAGGAACTCGTCCAGACTTGGGGCCACGTCGTCGGCTTTCGCTACTACACTGTCGCGCACCACGTTTTCGGTGAAGGCATAGAACTTGTTGGCCAAACCCGCTTCCTTAATCTCGTAATCGGTATACCCATCGCCCAGCACATACACATCACCCTCCAGCGCCAGCTCCTCGAGTAGCTTTATCTTACCCCGGTCCAGGCACAGCAGGTTCTCTTCATCAAAGCCAATGATGTTGCCTTGTTCGTCAAACCTGAAGGTATTGGCGTATATGTTTTCTTCCTTGATGCCATACTCGGTCACGATCGGGGTGATAAACTCCTTAAACCCGCTAGAAACGATCAGGATGTGGTCGGCATAGGCCTGGAAGAATCCTTTGTTGCGCTTGATGGAGTCCGAAACCTTGGTCTGCAAAAGCTGGATTAGCGGCTTCAGATGCCGGCGGTTCGCCTTGAGTAAAGCCAGCCGTTTGGATAAGCCTTCGGTAAACGAACTTTTACCCTCCATGGCGCCATTAGTCAGATCCTTAATTTGCTGCAGGATCTCGTCCTTGTTCTCCTCACCCGCCAGACTTATTTCGCCCAGTTCATCCAGTGCCTCTACCTGTGTAAAAGTGCTGTCGAAGTCGATGATGTAGTACTTGTCTTTTGCCATAGTTTGGTCGGGTAAGGTAATAGGGTTTATTAGGTATAGCTTAATATTTAGCTCTCGCTCGCCTCTGGCGAGCGAGGGAGGGTGAGTTACTTAGACTTTTAATCACGAGCGAGGACGCCCGCGCTATATTAAAGTTAAAATTCCCCTCTTGAGAGCAGGGTCGTTTCATTCTAAAAAAATAGACCCAAATATTCTGTCATTCTGTAAAGAAACTTGGTTGAAATAGAGGGCTCCTACCACCGGGAGATTAAGCCTATGCTACTGGCGGGGGTAGGGGCCCTCTTTACCAGGATCCTTACAGGATGACAAAAAAATAGAATGAAACGACCCTGCTCTTGAGAGGGGGCAGGGGTATATCATTCATCTTCCAATCCAGATCCTTCCTTACGTTGAGATGACAGCAAAGAATTACAGGGTGGCGCACCAAAGTAAATATAAGGCATAAAAAAATCCGGCAACAGGTATAGCGGCCGGATTTTTCTACAATTTATTTCTGATCTACAACGGATTGCCAGTTTCAGCCAGTTGCGCATCGATGATGCGCTGGTAGAATTGCTCGTAGAGCGGCACGATCTTATCGATATCAAAATAATGAGCACGGGCCAAAGCATTTGCCTTAAAGGTCGGCAGGTTGGCGTCGTCGAGGATGTGCAGGGCGTTTTTCACCATGTCATCCACATCGCCCACTTCGCTTACGAAGCCGGTTACGCCGTGCACATTGAGTTCAGGTATACCGCCGGCGTTGGTTGAGATAACAGGTACTTCGCAGGCCATCGCTTCGAGTGCGGCCAAGCCAAAACTCTCTTTCTCGGAAGGCATCAGGAACAAGTCAGCAATAGACAGCACTTCCTCTACTGCCTCAAGTTTACCTAGGAAACGCACGTCATTGCAGATCTTCAGGTCGCGGCAAAGCTTCTCCATTTTAGGGCGCTCAGGGCCATCACCGACCAGCAAGAGCTTCGATGGCATCTGCTCGCGTACCTTGGCAAAAATCCGGATGACATCTTCCACACGCTTCACCCCCCTGAAATTTGAGGTATGTACCAACAACTTCTCGTTGTTTGGACTGATGGCCGCCCGGAAGTGCTCTTTCTTCTGGCGCTTGAATTTTTTCAAATCAATGAAGTTTGGAATCACCTCAATGTCTTTCTCGATCTGGAAGAACTCGTACGTTTCGGTGCGGAGGCTCTCCGAAACAGCTGTTACGCCATCTGACTGGTTGATGCTAAATGTTACCACCGGCTCAAACGAAGCATCCTTGCCCACCAAGGTAATATCTGTGCCATGCAGGGTGGTGATAACAGGTATGTAAATGCCTTTGGTGCGCAGGATCTGTTTGGCCATGTACGCCGCCGACGCATGCGGTATGGCATAATGCACATGCAACACGTCAAGCTTCTCAAAACGGGCGATGTCTACCATTTTGCTGGCTAGTGCCAGTTCGTATGGCGGGTACTGGAAGAGGGGGTAGTTCGGGATGTATACCTCGTGGTAGGAAACATTCTCGTTAAAAAAATCCAGTCGGGCTGGCTGGCTGTAGGTGATGAAGTGCACCTGGTGACCTTTTAGCGCCAGTTCCTTGCCGAGTTCTGTGGCGACCACGCCGCTTCCCCCGAAGGTAGGATAACAAACTATTCCGATTTTCATGGTTTTATGCTGAGGAAACAACAAGTGCAGCCCTATGCGGAGCTGCACTTGTAAAAGTATCCTTTTTATTTAAGTTTTAGGTACTATCGCTTTATAGATCACATCATGTATACGGGTGCGGATGTTGTACTTCACGAGTTTGGAATTGCTCGCATCCGGGTATACTCTGTTGGAAAGGAATATGTAAATCAGTTGGTTATCAGGGTCTACCCAGGCGCCTGTTCCGGTAAAGCCTGTGTGGCCAAAGGTCGCTTTTGAGGCAAGATTCGACGTTGGGCCATTACCGTCAGGGTCTGGTTTGTCCCAGCCCAATCCGCGGCGACTCGTGGTCGATTGTCTTTTCGCAAACTCGCTCACCACCTCCGATTTGTAGAACTGGTGTCCGCCGTACTTGCCGTTCTGCAGGTTCATTTGCATGAGTATAGCCAGGTCATTGGCGTTTGAGAACAAACCGGCATGGCCACCCACGCCACCCATCATGGCAGCACCCTGGTCATGTACCGTACCCCAGATCAGGTTCTTGCGGAAGTAATTGTCATCTTCGGTTGGTACAATCACATCGCGCTGGTGCTTCAGGAGCGGGTTATAGGTCATAGTGCTCAAACCAAGCGGACCGTAAAAGTTCTGATCCATGAACTCGTTCAGCGGCTGGTTCAGCAAACGCTCCGACATCCGCTTGAGGATGTAGAACCCAAGGTCGCTGTACTGATAGTCGTACGTCTTGGCAGTCTTTGGCTTCACCAGCAGCGGCGAACGTACCGTCCAGGCCCACAGCGAATCTTCCATCGATTTGATGGAATAGATGCCTGGCACCACTTCGTTCGGAAACACATCATTCTGAGCGCTGGCGTAGAAGGTCTGGTTCAGTTGCAGCTTGTCGAGCGTTTTCTGCCAGTGCGGTATACCTGCCCGCAATCCTGACTGGTGGGCCAGCACATCGCGAATCACCAGGTTGGCCTTATTAGTACCTTTCAGCTCCGGCAGGTAAGTCGATACTTTCTCGTCCAGGTTGATCTTGCCCTGATCTTTGAGGAACATCACCGCCTGCAGCGTAGCCGCCACTTTGGTGATAGAAGCGATGTCGTATACTGTGTTATTGGTAACAGGCTTTTTCTTGTCGTAGGTATAGTGGCCGTATGATTTGTTGAAGATGACTGTACCGTTCTTCACCACCAGCACCTGTGCACCCGGCGTTGCAGCATAGGCAATAGCTTCGGTGGCAATGTTGTCGATCTGCGCCAAGGTCTTGGAGTCCATCCCTACACTCTCAGGCGTGCCGTACTTCAGGCGTCCGAGGGCAGGAGTTGCTATACCTGTTCCTGCTTTCAGGGTAGCCGAAGCCGTTACAGGTAATTTGCCTTTGGCGGCGCGGGCACCAAACAGCACCTGCGGTACCAGCGACTGCGAGGTAGGGTTGTCTTCGTAACCGGCTACCAGCCACTCACTCTGGTCGAAGAACTTCAGGCTGTAGGCATTGCCAAACACAGCTACTACGACTTTCTTATTGGTGCTCTTCTGTAGGTATTGCACAAAAGCACGCGTGCCCAGCCCAATTCCAAAATCCCTGAAAGGCGTATTGTTCATGCCATGCACGCTCACTACCACCACATCATGGTCCTGCAGCTTAGGTATAAGCTTGGTAAAGGCGGAATCAGGGGCAAAGCGGTCTTTGATGTTAAACTTGGTCACAGGAGCGTAATTGCCCAGTGTCTGCTGGAACACACTGTTCGGACCCGTACCGATGGCCACCGATGCAATGCTCAGCGTATCAAGGTTGCGGAAGGGAATGAGGTTGGCCTTGTTGCGGGCTACCGTTACGGCATGTTCGTACAGCTGCTCCTGCACCACATTGCTCAGCGGACGATCCACATCCTGCTGTAGATTCGTCAGCGATACCGGCTTGTAGTTGTTCAGACCAGCCCAGTACTTGGCATGCAAGATCTTGCGCACACGCTGGTCAATGTCTTCCTGCTTAATTTGCTTGGCTGCGATAGCTTCGTTGATCTTACGGATAGCAGTTGGCACATCCTCCGGGAATAACAGCACGTCGTTACCAGCCATTAAGGCCTTCAGATCCACTTCGCCGGGCTTGTAGAAGCTGCTCACGCCTTTCATGTTCAGGGCGTCAGTGAAGACAAGGCCCTTATATTTCATTTTTTCTTTCAGAAGCCCTGTCACGATTGGCTTAGACAGTGTGGCCGCCTGATTTTTAGTGGAGTCGATCTTAGGCATGTGCAGATGCGCCACCATCACGCCCATCACACCGGCCTCAAATGACTTATGGAAAGGGTATAGCTCCACCTCCGAAAGGCGCTTCATGTCGTGGTTTACCACCGGGAGAGTCAGGTGGGAGTCGGTGTCGGTGTCGCCGTGGCCGGGGAAGTGCTTGGCAACGGCAATCACGCCGTGGTCCTGCAAACCTTTGATGTAAGCTACACCGCGGCGGGCCACTTCCTCTTTGGTTTCGCCGAAAGAACGGTTGCCGATCACCGGGTTAGCTGGATTCACGTTCACGTCCAGTACAGGCGAGAAGCTCACGTGCACGCCCATACGCTTCATCTTGAGCGCAATCTCGCGGCCCATCAGGTATATGTACTTGTCGTCGTTGAGAGCGCCCAGCGTCATTTGCTTGGCGAAGTGCATGCTGCTATCGAGGCGCATGTTCAGGCCCCACTCGGCGTCCAGGGCGATTAATGCGGGTACTTTTGCCTTGCTTTGGAAGCGGTTGGTCAACTGCGCCTGCCGCACCGGGCCGCCCTGCATGAACATAATGCCACCCACATTATAGCGGGCTACAAGGGTATCGATCTGCCGGAAGTGTTTTTCGTCTTTGTTGGAGTAGGCTGCCACCATAAACAGCTGGCCGATACGCTGATTCGGAGTCATGGATGTGAAGACACTGTCTACCCAACTTTGCTCTTTCGAAGCCACAATAATGTTGTCTGACGGTGTCAGTGACATCAGCGGTCCCATTCCGAGAAAGATAAGTATAAGTAATCCTAAGCTAAAACTCTTCAACATCCTGTACTGGTATTATTATATTGGAACAAGTCGAAATTAAGCCTATTTTTGCAGAAGGCGGTTCAAAAAACGAGAAAAATTATTTCCAGTCTTTTTGCCCCTGACAGGCGGTATAGCGGATGGCCTTTGTAGGTGCTAACGCCTCAGGAGCCACAAGCCATACGTCGGTCTCTTGTTAAAATCAGAATCCAGACTCTCTTCTAATTTTCGACCCATTTCGCAACTGGTCTGTAAATTAGTAATAAAATTTGTTCTGAATAAGTTCTGTTTTGACAAAATAGTATATTCAAAAATCCGACCGTTTTTATTAAAAACGCAAGATTTTGCATAGAAGATACCTAAATTGAATTAGAAATAGCGGATGTCCGATATTATACACTTATTGCCTGATTACCTAGCCAACCAGATAGCCGCTGGTGAAGTGGTGCAGCGGCCTTCATCGGTGGTAAAAGAACTGCTGGAGAACGCCATTGACGCCCGTGCCACAAGCGTGCAGCTGATCGTAAAGGAAGCTGGCAAGCAGCTGGTGCAGGTAGTGGACAACGGTATCGGCATGTCGGAAACCGACGCCCGCATGTGCTTCGAGCGCCACGCCACTTCTAAAATCAAGTCTACAGAAGACCTGTTCCGGATCCGGACGATGGGTTTCCGGGGTGAGGCCATGGCCTCCATCGGGGCGGTGGCGCAGGTAGAGCTCAAAACCAAGCCGCACGGTGCCGAAACGGGTACCCGCTTGCTGGTGGAAGGCTCCACGGTGGCCGCGCAGGAACCAGCTGCAGTAGCTGCTGGTACCTCCATTGCTGTCAAGAATCTCTTCTATAACGTGCCGGCCCGCCGCAATTTTCTGAAAACGAACGCGGTGGAAATGCGGCACATACTCGACGAGTTTCAGCGGGTGGCCCTGGCTTACCCGGAAGTGGCCTTTACACTGCATCACAACGATGTGGAGATCTTCAGTCTGCCGGCCGGAAAGCTGAGCCAGCGCATTGTGGGCGTGTTTGGCAACAACTACAAAGAGCAAATGGCCGGCTGCGAAGAAGAAACGCCCTTTATGAGCGTGCGTGGCTACATCGGCAAGCCTGAGTTTGCCAAGAAGACCCGTGGCGAGCAATTCTTCTTCGTAAACAACCGTTTTATTAAGAGCGGCTACCTCAACCATGCCGTGATGACGGCCTACGAAGGACTGCTGCCAAAAGACAGCCACCCTTTCTATGTGCTCTTTATCGACATTGAGCCGGAGCGGATCGACATTAATGTACACCCGACCAAGACCGAGATCAAGTTCGAAGACGAGAAGACAGTGTACGCCATTGTGCATGCTGCTGTGAAGAAATCGCTTGGGACGCATAACATCGCCCCTTCGCTCGATTTCCAGAGTGACGTGAACTTTGCGCCGCTGCAGCCGATCCGGATGCCGCATGGGGGAGAGGGTTTTGAGAAGGAAGGCATCTTTCAGGGCTTTAAAGTGCCGGCCTCACCTAAAAAGGCCAACGTTAATGGCTGGGAACAGCTCTACGAGCCGCTGCGCGATACCAAAACTGCGCAAGAGGAAGAGCGAATCACATCGCCATCCGGTATGGGTTTGCTCGACGATACTTTTGCCGCGCCTATGACCACGTCCAGCAAAACTTTGCAGGTACATCACAAGTACTTGTTGGTGCAGGTAAAGTCTGGTGTGATGATCATTGACCAACAGGCGGCGCAGGAGCGGATTCTATACGAAAAGTACATGGCCTCGCTGCAGAAGAAGATGGTGACCTCGCAGGCGCTTCTTTTTCCGCAAACCATCGAGCTCTCACCCGCCGATTCAGCTTTGGTAAAGGAGCTCCGGGCAGAGTTTCAGGAGTTGGGCTTCCAATTCGAGGACTTTGGCGGCAACACCATCATCCTGAACGCTATACCTGCCGATGTGCAGGCGGCCAACGAAAAAGAGCTGCTTGAGGAGCTGATTGAACAGTATAAAAACAATCTGGCCACCCTCAAGTTGGATAAACGGGAGAACCTGGCCCGCGCCATGGCCAAACGGCTGGCCTCCAAACTGCAGCCGCGCATGTCAGACCTTGAGATGAACTCACTCGTAGACAAGCTGTTTGGCTGCGAAGTGCCCAACTACACCCCCGGCGGACAGAAGACGCTGGTCATCATGGAGCTCGGTCAGTTGCATGAGCTCTTCCTGAAGGGGTGAATTGAATTGTTAAATTGTTGATTGTTAAATCGTTGATTTTGGTTTTCGGGGCGTAGTCTCAGGTATAGCCAACAGGTATAGCGATCAACTCGACAAAAAGAAGATAAGATGTTCAATATAACCCCCATGGTCAGGAACCTCCTGATCATCAACGTGGTCGTATTTATACTGCAGGCAAATGGTGTGTTCGACTACCGACAATTTGCGCTGCACCATTTTGCCTCTGATTATTTTCAGCCGGTTCAGATTTTCACACACATGTTCCTGCATGGCGGCTGGGCGCACTTGTTCAGCAACATGTTCAGCTTGTTCATATTCGGGCCCTTGCTGGAGCGTTTCTGGGGCTCACAGCGCTTCCTGGCCTTTTACCTGATCACAGGTCTGGGGGCCAGTATGCTTTACTCCGGTGTACGGGCGTATGAATTGAATACAATTGAAACCGAGGCGGTGCAGTACATCGAAAACCCGACGCCAACAGGCTTTTATAACTTTATGGAGTCTCACTACTCAGGTGGGTATGAGAAGCGCTTTGCCATTGAGTACCAGCGCAATCCAGATAATGAAGGTTATATCGCAGAAAGTAAGAAAGCTGTACGTGCCGTCTTCAATCAAACTTTCAACATGCCCATGCTGGGAGCATCTGGCGCAGTATTTGGAATATTGATGGCGTTTGGGATGTTGTTCCCAAATCTGGAGCTCTTCCTGCTCTTTCTGCCCATACCTATAAAAGCCAAATATTTTGTACTCCTGTATGGGGGCTACGAGCTCTATGCAGGCTTTAACCGTATACCCGGCGATAATGTGGCGCACTTTGCGCACCTCGGCGGTATGTTATTTGCGTATATTCTTATAAAAATGTGGCAACGCAACGATTATCAGGATACGTAATAGTAAAACAACAAGTATAAGATAGAAAGGCACCAAAGCCTTCCCGCTCTTTTCAGCTAACAGGTATAATGAGTATTATCCAAGACATAAAAGACTCTTTCCGGCAGCCGAACAACACCCTGAAGCAGCTTATCCTCATCAACGTCATTGTTTTTGTGGTACTGATCACGCTCCGGACGGTGTTGTTCCTGACCAGTAGCAGCTGGGCTTACAGTGGCTTGATGCGTTTTATCGCACTGCCCTCTGACACGCTCGTTTTCATTACCCGCCCCTGGACGATTATTTCGTATTTCTTTACCCACGAAGGTTTTCTGCACATTATCTTCAACATGCTCAACCTTTACTGGTTCGGGCAGCTGATCAGGGAGTATCTGGGTGAAAAAAAACTGCTGAGCCTCTACATACTGGGGGGTATAGCTGGTGGTTTGCTCTACATCCTGAGTTACAACCTGATTCCATACTTTGCCGATCGCGCCGCATATGCCGTGATGATCGGTGCCTCAGCCAGTGTGCTGGCGGTGGTGGTAGCGGCAGCTACGCTGATACCGAACTATACCTTCAACTTGCTCATCATTGGTCCGGTGCGCATCAAGTACATCGCTGCCTTTCTGGTGATTCTATCTATTTCCGGAGCGATTGGCGACAATGCCGGTGGTAACATCGCCCACTTGGGTGGCGCCCTCTTTGGCTGGCTATTCATCAAGCAGTTGCAGCGCGGCCGCGACATGGGACGTCCGTTGCATGGTACCATGGATTTTTTCACCGGTCTGTTTAAGCGCCGTCCGAAACTGAAAGTAACGCACCGGCAGAAAGCGACTGTGGGGAATAATGGCGCCCGTAACAACTCTGGTTACCACACTGGTTATGCCGGCAAGCCAAGCCAGATGGAGATCGACCTGATCCTGGATAAGATTTCGGTTTCGGGTTACGAAAGTCTCTCGAAGGAAGAGAAGCAGAAGCTGTTTCAGGCGAGTCAAAAAGATTGATATCGCACAAAAGATAAAACAAAAGCGCCGCTCCTTTGCAGAAGCGGCGCTTTTCGTATCAATAAGTAGGTATAGCGATTAAGCTTTGGCGGCGTTGATGTTGTCAAGCGCGTCCATTACTTCTTTCACGTGACCGCGGGAAGTTTCCAGCAGTTGCTTCTCGTCTTCGTTCAGTTGCAGTTCGATGATTTTCTCGATACCGTTTTTACCCAGGATTACCGGAACACCCAGGTATACGCCATCGATGCCGTACTCACCTTCCAGCTTCACGCAAACAGGGAATACACGGCGCTGGTCGCGTACGATCGCCTCTACCATCTGAGCAGCTGCAGAACCTGGTGCATACCAGGCAGAGGTACCCATCAGTTTCACCAATTCACCACCACCGTTCTTAGTGCGGTCAACAATAGCGTTCAGTGTTTCTTCGTCGATCAACTCAGTTACAGGTATACCGCCAACCGTTGTGTAGCGTGGAAGTGGAACCATAGTGTCGCCGTGGCCACCCATCAATACCGCCTGGATGTCTTTTGGAGATACGTTCAGAGCCTCAGCCAGGAATGCTCTGTAACGAGCCGTGTCCAGGATACCAGCCATACCCATTACACGGGTGCGTGGCAGTTTAGAAGTGATGTGCGCTGCATAAGTCATCACGTCAAGTGGGTTAGAAACCACGATGATGATGGCGTCAGGCGAGTGCTTTACGATGTTCTCAGTTACCGACTGCACGATACCGGCATTGGTTGAGATAAGGTCATCGCGCGTCATACCTGGCTTGCGCGGCAGACCAGATGTGATCACTACCACGTCAGAACCAGCAGTCTTGCTGTAATCGTTGGTTACGCCAACAGTGCGCGTGTCGTACAGGTTGATGGGGGCTTTCTGCCAGATATCAAGCGCTTTGCCCTCAGCAAAACCTTCTTTAATATCCACTAAAACTACTTCGTTCGCGATTTCGCGGTAAGCCAATACATCGGCGCATGTTGCACCCACGTTACCAGCTCCAACTACGGTTACTTTCATTGTAGGATATACTTTAATTATGGTTTGAGATTCGGTTTACTTCCGTAAAATTAGAAAAATCTATTATTAAAAGCGTGTTTAGTAGCAAGTATCACGACACACATTGCACGATTTTTCATATTCAAGGCTTCAAACAAAAATAAAGTGACTGTCTTCCTGAAACAGAAATCTGCTAAGAGGCGCCTCACTCTAAACGTCTACACTAAAATTCTGCTACTTGATATGTGCTACGATGTACGTTTTAAAGAAATTTCCAGCACTTGTTCTGTCTTCTCCGTCACTTTATAGCGGTTGTCAAGTCGTTGGCCAGCTATCCAGACGATAGACTGGTCAGATACCAATACCAGCGTTTTTGCTTTAAGGTTGGCCGGAATCTTCTTGTCGATCAGAAAATCACTGATTTTTTTCTTGCCGTTCATACCCAGCGGCACAAACCAGTCGCCTTCCTGCCAAGGGCGCAGTTTCAGCGGGAACTTAAGCAAGCCCGCATCCAGGGCAGCCACATACGGTTTGGTGTTGAGCTTATACGCACTGGCCGGTACGTAGCATAGGCTTAGTTGCACGTGTTCCTCGTCCACTTCCGTCTGGCCTTCTGCTATGGTCACACTCCCAAAGCGGCTCAGGTTACGCGGGGTGATCACAAGTTGGTCGCGGTCCTTTATCAGGGTATGGCTAGGCGAGTCAAACTGTTTACCGGATAGACCTTCCAGTGCCTCTACCAGCTCCAGCACCACAGTATAGCTGAAGTTGAAGGGACGCAGCAACTCGTGTAGCACCACCGGCAGGCCTGTCGCGTTCTGCAGTGGTACCAGCGACAGGTATACGGCGTCATCGGCCTCTTTTATAGTTTGCTGGCGCAGGTTGTCGATGTAGGCGTGCACAATGGCTTCGGCCTGGCTCACCCGCTCGGCTGTGTGCTGCATGGTCTCCTCCAGGTTGGGGTTGATTTCCTTGAGCACCGGAATTACCTCGTGGCGGATTTTGTTGCGTTGGTACTTGGTCGTCTCGTTCGAGGTGTCTTCACGCCAAATCAGCCGTTGCTCGGTTACAAAATCGAAGATGTCGTCTTTGGTGACCGTGAGCATCGGCCGGATGATATGGCCGTTCTTAGCAGGTATACCATGCAGGCCCGCTATACCTGTGCCCTTGGTTAGGTGAAGCAATATGGTCTCTGTCAGGTCGTTGCTATGGTGTGCCGTGGCGATGTAGTCGTAACCTTCCTGTTGGCGCACCTGTTCAAACCAGGTATAGCGCAGTGTGCGGGCGGCCATCTGGATCGAAAGTTTTTCCTGCGCGGCAAAGGCACGGGTGTCGAAATTTTCGGTATAAAAGGGTACATCGTACTTTTTGGCTAGCTTTTTGGCGAAGAGTTGGTCTGCCTCGGCGTCTTCGGCACGCAGCCCGAAGTTACAGTGTGCAATGGCAAAGGTATACTTGAGCTGGTGCAGCACTTCGCAAAGCACGATCGAGTCGATGCCGCTGCTCACGGCCGTCAGTATTTTGCTGTTGGGCTCGCAAAGGTTGTGTGATTGTATGAAACCGGAAACTTTCTGTAGCATAAGGCAGCGGCTGGTATATTTTTTATAATTTTGAAGTTAAGATCAGGCAAAGGCCACAGGTATAAGAAACGTTGAAACGAGATCTCCCCCCTGGCAGGCCATTGTCTTTTGTCCATAAAGCATGAACATCACAAAATTAGTTTATTCTATTCTGTTTACGCTATTGTCGCTGACAGTTTTGGCGCAGGAGCAACAGCAGCAGAAACCTCCGGTGAATCCGCGACAGGCGACGCAGCAAGTACGGCCTCAGCCGCCCAAGATTGTGCCGCAGCAACAGCCACAGCAGGCCCCTCCACAGCCCCGCATGAACCAGCAGCAGGAGCCTGCGCGTACGGGGCAGACGCCGGTCCAGCAAGGTCCTCAACAGCAGGATCGTGTGCAACTGGAGAGTGCTGATGACCTGATTGGTACAACGATCAATGGGAGACGTGTGAATAAGCTGATTGGGAATGTGATCTTTAAGCAAAAGGAGACGTTTCTGTACGCCGACTCTGTGTACCAATACCGGGACAGTGAGATACTGGAGGCATTTGGCAACGTGCGCATCAACCAGGCGGATACTGTTACCATGACCGGCACGAAGGCCATTTATGACGGTGCAAAACGCACTGCCAGAATGAGCGGTGGTGTGACCATGCAGGACCCCCGCATGACACTGACGACGCCTACGCTTGATTATAACCTGGAAAACCGCACGGCAGTCTATACGGAGGGTGGAACCATTGTAGACCCCGAAAACCGCTTGCAGAGCCAGCGCGGTACTTACGACACCAATACCAAAGTCTTTACTTTCCAGCAAAATGTAAAAGTGTTCTCGGCAGACTATGAGATCACGGCGCAGAACATGCGCTACAACACTGAAAGCAAGGTGGTGTACTTCCAGGGACCAACCTTCATCAAAGGCCAAAACGGTGATCTATACGCAGAGCAGGGTACTTATAATACCATCACCAAAGTATCCCGCTTTGGTCGCAATGCCTATATCGTGACGCCGGAGTACCGCTTGGGAGGGGATGACCTGTACTATGACGAAGCCCGGGGCTATGGGGAGGCTAAAGTGAACATGACCATGCGCTCGCTCAAAGACGACGTGACCATACGTGGGCAAGTCGGCCGCTACTGGCGCGATCAGGGGGTAGCCAAGGTATGGGGCAGTCCGGTGATGGAATCGATCATGGATGGCGATACCTTGTATATGGCCGCTGATTCGCTGATTTCGCAGGAGGCCAAGGTAGATGGGCAGCCAAGTATGCTGTTTGCTTTCAACAATGTGAAGATCTTCAAGTCAGACTTGCAGGGCACCTGTGATTCACTGAGCTACAACCGCACCGACTCGCTGATGTACATGCACCGCAACCCGACGCTGTGGAGCGAACAAAGCCAGATCGTGGGCGATACTATCCGCATTCACATGCGCAACAAGACCATCGACAAGATGTACATTTTCAGCAATTCCTTTATTACGTCTGAAGACTCGCTTCAAAATTATAACCAGGTGAAGGGCCGTAACATGGTGGCGCATTTCCAGAATGGGCGTATGCGACGGGTGAATGTGAACGGCAATGGCGAGAGCATCTATTTTGCGCTGGAGGGAGATTCGGTGCTGACAGGTATGAACCGGGCCGTGTGTAGCGACATGGTTTTGAATTTTGCGGAAAATAAACTGAAATCTATTTCGTTTCTTGTAAATCCGGACGCAAAGTTCATACCGCCGCACGAGTTGCAGGCCTCTGAGCGACGGCTTGAAGGATTTGCCTGGCTCGAAGAGCTCAGACCTGATAAAAAAGAGGTGCTGGCTCCGCGCGAACCGGTGAAAGTGCCAGATGTGCCTACTAAAGCTGCTGTTCCTGCCAAAGGCAAGACATCTGGTAACAAAGCAGGCCAGACGCCAGCTAAAAAGCCTGCTGCAGGGGCTGCCAGGCAGTCGCCGGCCCGCAAGTAAACACGCTATATTCACACTTGTAAATCACAGGGATATTGTATAATTTTGCCCGTTCATGAACAGAGGAATCCTGCATACCGTCGTAATGTTGTGCCTGTTGGTTTTTGCAACCAGCTGCAGCAACTTTCAAAAGCTGTTAAAAAGCAACGACGTTGATCTGAAATACAAAGCCGCACTCGAGTACTACGAGAAAGGGGACTACTACCGTGCAAACCAACTGCTCGAGCAGGTGATGCCTTTGATGACGGGTAGGGAAGAGGCTGAAAGAGCCCGTTTCTACTACGCCAACACGCACTACCAGCAGCGGGAATACATGCTGAGCGCCTTTCAGTTCCGCACCTTCTACGAAACATACCCGCGTAGCGAACTGGCCGAGGAGGCCATGTTCCTGCAGGCCAAGTCCCTTTACAACGACTCGCCAGACTTTGAGCAGGACCAGACCAGCACCATAACGGCTATGGAGTCAATCCAGGAATTCCTGGTCCGCTATCCGAGCAGCCAGTATGCAGCAGAGGCCAATAAGATGTTTGATGATCTGAGCGCCAAGCTGGATCTGAAAGCTTTTGAAAGTGCCCGTTTGTATTACAAACTGCGTTATTACAAGTCTGCAGTAGTGGCATTTACGAACTTCCTGCGCGAAAACCCGTCTTCGCCTTATAGTGAGCAGGCGGCTTACTTAAGGATAGATGCGCAGTACCGTTTTGCACTGGAAAGTGTGCCGGACAAGCAGCAGGAGCGCTTCATGGAGGCCATTGATTTTTACCAGGCCTTCATCGACCAGTATCCTGATAGCAGCTATCTGCGTAGTGCGGAGCAGGTATACGCCAACGCCCAGTCGGAGCTAGAGAAATTAAAGAAAAATAACCCAAGCAATTCATAAAGCAAGTATATATGGCATCAGTTCCATCATCAATCGTTACCCGTAACATGGCCGACTTTGCAGAGCAGACCGGCAATGTATACAAGTCTGTTGCGGTTATCTCTAAAAGAGCCAACCAGATCTCTGTGAAGCTGAAAGAAGAGTTGAACTCTAAGCTGGCTGAGTTTGCCACTACAGTGGACAACCTGGAGGAGGTATTTGAGAACCGTGAGCAGATCGAAATTTCTAAATACTACGAGCGTCTGCCAAAGCCTACCAGCCTTGCCATTGAGGAGTTTCTGGAAGGTAAAGTATACGTGCGCACACCAGACGAAGAGACTGACGAAATATCGCTGTAAGGCGCATGCTCCGGAATCGGAAAATAGTATTGGGGGTTTGCGGAAGTATAGCTGCGTATAAGGCAGCCATGCTGGTTCGCTTACTCGTGAAAGCAGAAGCAGAAGTGCAGGTCATCCTGACCACTTCTGCTTCTGCCTTTATAACCCCGCTCACTCTGGCCACCCTTTCCAAACGACCAGTGCTTACCGAGTTTGTGCTCAACGAGCAGGGTGTCTGGAACAACCATGTGGAGCTAGGCCTCTGGGCTGATGCCATGGTGGTCGCACCTGCCAGTGCCAACACAGTAGCCAAGTTTGCCAACGGATTCTGCGATAACCTACTTTCAGCTACATATTTGTCGGCACGCTGCCCGGTGTTTGTGGCCCCGGCCATGGACCTGGACATGTACCAGCACCCAGCGGTGCAGGCCAACTTTACGAAGCTGCGTGGCTATGGCAACTTCATCATTGAAGCCGGATATGGCGAACTGGCGAGCGGACTGGTAGGGCAGGGGCGTATGGCAGAGCCAGAGGAAATTATTCGCGTACTAGAAAATCACTTCACAGGCATTGGAAAAACTGTTTAAGGGCAAAACCGTCGTCCTGACCGCTGGCCCGACTTACGAGCCTATTGACCCGGTACGCTTTATCGGTAACCACTCGACAGGCAAAATGGGCTATGCGCTGGCCGAGTGTTTTGCCAGCCGCGGTGCCAAGGTGCAGCTGGTGGCAGGCCCAACCAACCTACAGGCGCAGCATGATGCCATCACAGTTATACCTGTTACGACCGCCGATGAAATGTATGCGGCTGTCAGGCAACAGGCTCCTGCGGCTGATATCTGGGTGTTTGCAGCTGCCGTAGCCGATTACAAGCCGAAAGTAGTGGCCGACCGCAAAATTAAAAAAGCCGGCGCCGAACTGACGATTGAGCTCGTGAAGAACGTTGATATAGCAGCGGCGCTCGGCAAAGAAAAGCGGGATGATCAGTTTGCGGTGGGATTTGCCCTGGAGACGGATAACGAAGACAGCAACGCCCGCGAGAAGCTGCAGAAGAAGAACCTGAACATGATCGTGCTCAATTCGCTCAATGATCCGGGCGCTGGTTTTAAGCACGATACAAATAAAATCACTATTATTGAGAAAGATACGACCACGGCTTTTGAGCTGAAGCACAAAAGCGAAGTGGCACAGGATATCGTCAACCTGATTTGGGAGAGACTCTATGCTTAAGCGACTGTTTGTTTTGCTGTGTGTGATGGGAGTAGCCTTGGGAGCCCGTGCCCAGGAGCTGCAGTGCGATGTGGTGGTCAACAGCGAACAGGTAGCTTTTGCCAACCGGCAACTGTTCACCGAAATGCAAAACCGCATTTTCGAGTTTATGAACAACCGCCGCTGGACTAATCAGTCTTACAGGGTAGATGAGCGCATCAAGTGCCGCATGCTCATCAACCTGACCGAAATGCCTGAGGTAGGTACTTTCCGTGCCAACGTGCAGATCGTATCCGTCCGTCCGGCCTATGGTACCGGATATGAGTCCACGCTTTTCTCTTTTATCGACCGCGACTGGCTTTTTCAGTTTAACGAAGCGCAGCCGCTCGATTTTTCCGAAAATAACTTTACAGGCAACCTGTCGGCCATGCTGGCTTACTATGCCTATATGATCATCGGGATGGACAATGACAGCTTTGCCAGACTGGGTGGGTCTCCTTCTTTTGACCGGGCTCGTGGCATTCTGAACCTGGCGGCCTCACAGAATTCTATTTTCCCGGGCTGGCGCCCGTTTGAAGGGAACCGCAACCGCTACTGGATGATCGACAACATACAGGATCCGGTGTTTATACCTTTCCGCGAAGGCATCTACACCATGCACCGCCAGGGGATGGACCTGATGGCGCAGGACCCGGAGAAAGCCCGTAAGGCGACACTCGAAGTGCTGCGGAACATCCAGAAGATATCGCAGCAAAAACCCGGTGCTGCTTTAATCCGCTCTTTCTTCGAAGCCAAGTCAGATGAGTTGGTAAATATTTTCAAGACGGCCGCTCCGGCTGATAAACAAGCTGCCTATACCCTACTCACGCAGGTGGATCCTACCAACAACACCAAATACGAAGTGCTGCTCCAGCGCTAAGCCTTTTCCAAATTTCACAGAAAGCGCGTATCTTCACGGGGCGGAGGGCTATACCTGCGCAAACACCTATGGGCAAACGCCAGATCAGAATCTATCGAAACCAATTGGCCGATCACCTGCCCGATCTTCTGCAACAACAGACGGTGCAAGTGGTGTTGAGAAGCCGTGTGGTTGTGCAGGGGGTACTGCAGCATGTGTCAGTTGAAGAACTGGAGTTGCTGGACGGCCGCAGGCACAAGCATACCATACCTGTGCCTGAGGTAGAGGAAGTGATTTACGACATCGAAGCACCTTATTAAAATACACCCGAATTATCGAACTAAGTCCGGGTATTAAATCTTATACCTTGTGACTAGCGTCTTGCATCCTTATATATGCTGATTGATCTTAAAATAAAAAACTACGCACTGATAGAGCAGTTGGAAATGAATCCATCGCCGGTGCTCAATATTATAACAGGTGAAACCGGTGCCGGTAAGTCCATTATGCTGGGCGCCATTGGCCTGCTGCTCGGTAACCGCGCCGACTCCAAACTGCTTTTCAACCAGGAGCAGAAGTGTGTGATCGAGGGAGTGTTTGATATTTCGCAGTACAACCTCAAAGAGGTGTTTGTAGCAGAAGACCTGGACTTTGACGAGCACTGCATCCTGCGCCGCGAGATCAGCCCAAGCGGAAAATCCCGTGCCTTTGTGAACGATACGCCGGTGACGCTGGACGTGCTGCGCAAGATCGGGGAGAACCTGATGGACATCCACTCGCAGCACGACACACTGCAGTTAGGCGACACAAGCTTCCAGCTGAACATCCTCGATATTTATGCCGGTAATACTTCGCTGGATATCTACGCGGGCAACCTCTCATACCTGAAAAACTATAACGATACCTACCGCAGGTATAAGAAGCTCGAGGGCGACTACAAGAAGCTGACCGACCAGCTGGCGCAGGCGCAGAAGGAACTGGACTACAACACATTCCTGCTCAATGAACTGGAGGAGATTAACCTGCAGGAAGACGAGCAGGAGCAGCTGGAGACAGAGCTGAAGGAGCTGGAGAATGCCGAAGATATCAAGCTGAAGCTGACGCAGGCGGTGCAGTATCTGACAGAGTCAGAGTTTAACATCACCTCCGCGCTGAAAGACACAGTGCAGCTGATCGGGCAATTGGCGGCTTTCTCACCAAAATACGAAGAGTTGCGCACGCGCACCGAAAGCTGCATGATTGAGCTCAATGACGTGGCAGGCGAACTGGAAGATGCTGAGCGCCGCACCGAAGCCGACCCGGCCCGCACCACGGAGGTACAGGAGCGATTGAACACCATTTATACCTTACAGCGCAAGCACCAGGTACAAACCATTGGCGAACTGCTGGAGATTCAGCGTGAACTGGAAGGCAAAGTAGGCAGTGTACTTAACCTGGACAATGCCCTTTCCAGCACCGAAAAGGCCATGAAGGATGCGGAGAAGGAAATGCTGGAGAAAGCCGCTGTGCTCTCGGAGCGTCGCAAGGCTTCGTTTGGTCAGTTCGAGCAGGAGCTTTATACCCTGCTGGCCGAGCTCGGTATGCCGAACGCCCGCATTGTCATTCAACACAAAGCCGCTGCACCGACTGCTACGGGTACCGACGAGATCAGTATCCTGTTCAGTGCCAATAAAGGTGCGCAGCCGCAGTCATTGGTGAAAGCCGCTTCAGGTGGTGAATTCTCCAGACTGATGCTCAGCATCAAGTACATGCTGGCTGACAAGACTGCCCTGCCTACCATTGTATTCGATGAGATTGATACAGGTATATCGGGTGAGGTAGCCGTGAAAGTGGGCAAGATGATGCAGCAGATGGCACAGAAGCACCAGATCATTGCTATTTCGCATTTGCCGCAGATAGCAGCGCAGGGTAACTCCCATTACTTTGTGTACAAGCACGACACGGAAGACCGCACGATCAGCCGCATCAAAAAGCTGAGTGATAAGGAGCGTGTAGACGAAATTGCACACATGATAGCAGGAGCCAACCCAAGTGCGAGCGCCTATAAGAGTGCCAAAGAGTTGCTTTCGCTGTAAGGTCAAGCTCAATGGCGCTTCTTTGTTCGGGACCCCATACCTAAACTAGGAGAAACGGGCTTATGTGAATGATGGCTGATCATAACTTGAGTTATACACAGTTATTGCTATATTGCTGCCTGATTTCCGCTGGCTATACCTGCCTGGCGGGAATCCTAAAAATGTGAAACATTAACCTGACAAATACATGTCTTACAATCTGCTTAAAGGAAAGAAAGGAATCATTTTCGGAGCGCTTGACGAGAAGTCTATCGCCTGGAAAGTTGCGATGCGTGCCAAAGAAGAGGGCGCTGAGTTTGTGTTGACCAACGCCCCGCTTGCTATGCGAATGGGCGAGATCAATAAGCTGGCTGAGGCCTGCAACGCACAGGTTATACCTGCTGATGCCACTTCTGTAGAGGATCTGGAAAACCTTTTCACCAAAGCACAGGAAATACTGGGCGGCAAGATTGACTTTGTGTTGCACTCCATCGGCATGAGCCCGAACATCCGCAAAGGTAAGTCTTACGGTGACCTGAACTATGACTGGTTCCTGAAGACGCTGGATATCTCGGCGCTTTCTTTCCACAAAGTGATGCACGTGGCCGAGAAGCAGAACGCCATGAACGAGTGGGGTTCTATCGTAGCGCTTTCGTACATCGCCGCGCAACGTGTATTCCCTGACTATACTGACATGTCGCAGGCAAAAGCTGTGCTTGAGTCGATTGCCCGCAACTACGGCTACCGACTGGGTAAACTGAACAAGGTGCGTGTGAACACGGTATCGCAGTCGCCAACCAAAACTACTGCCGGTACGGGTGTGGGTGGTTTTGATGCCTTCTACGACTATGCCGACAAGATGTCGCCACTAGGCAACGCCTCTGCTGAGTCTTGCGCTGACTACTGCATCACCCTGTTCTCTGACCTGACGCGTATGGTGACGATGCAGAACCTGATGCACGACGGCGGCTTCTCTACCATGGGCATCTCTGAGGATGTAGTAGAGATGATCAATAAACAATCTTAGTTTCGGATTGGAAGATTTGGGGATGTGAAGATTTAAAAAGGATCTGATGACATACTCTGGAATCTGAAAAGCCCCTGGCGCATTTAGCACCAGGGGCTTTTTTTGTAATACAAGCTTATGGTAGAATCATAAGACAAGTGTAGGAGCATGTTCACCGCCTAAGACAGGCACCGGAGGATACTCGTGAAACATCTAAATCACCCGATTTTCTTGGGGAGATAAGTTTCTAAAGAACAAAATTAAGCTTTCTGTCATTCTGCTAAGAAACTTGGTAGAAAGGAGTTAGGCCTTAGCTATTTACCATAAAGATCCTTTCAGGATGACAAAAAAATAGAAAGATTCAGCATTACGCTTCCTCGCGATTCACTTTGGTAAAGTCAAAGGCAGGTACGCATACAGACCAGTATTCAGTCTCCTCATCGTAAGGATTGGAGTAACGAACGCGGGCACCAGCCTTGATCAGGATGGACTCGCCGGCTTCCACTACCACTTCCTCTCCGTCAATCTCAATCAGCTTACGGCCGCGCAGCACGATCGTGATCTCGTCGAACTCCGGCATCTGATGCGGCTCCCCCCAGTGTGGTGGGGCTACCATATGCGCGACGCTGAAAGCGCTGGTATGGGTGGAGGCCTTGCCGAAATGCTCTTCTATCAGCTTACCGTCGGTGGTAGGTACCCGGAAAGGCTTGGTTTGTTTGAAATATTTTTTCTCAGACATAGGCTGGCAGGTATAGCTTAGGATTTGTCAGGGCACTCGCCTTTGGTATAAGAAGTCACACCGGCACGGTCAGCTTCACAGGCATTGCCGTAGGTTTTTCCGTCGCAACCGCACACAGGTTCATACTGCATGGTGCACATCTGATCAGGGTTGATCCTGGATTGGTCAATGCAGGCTATTTCGCTGTTTTTGCAGGAGTAAAGGGTTCCCATAGCCAGGAAGGCTAATGCCAGGGCTGTCTTTTTCATAAGGTTTTATTTTATTGTTGTTTTATACGTGCTACTGAATAGAAAGAGGATAGAAACGCCGGTATGCAAAAATAAGGGCTTGCAAACTAAGTATGCAGCAACCCGTATGTATTGGAACGTAAATTAAAACGAGATACAGGTATAAGGACCATGCTTTCTATTCTGAAGGAGCTACGCCTTATCAAATAAACAGCACCTGAAAATGATAAACAACATGAACGACGAAAAAGGAAAGATTCTGCTGGCCACACTGGCCGGTATTGGAGCCGGTGTAGTAGCCGGTGTACTACTTGCCCCAAACAATGGTCTGGACACACGCGATAGTCTGAAAAAAACGCTCACCAAAGTAAGCGATGATGTAGAGCGTACTGTCAAGAACTTTATGGATAAGCTGGAACGCAACAGGGTGACCGACGATGGAAGCAGCCTGATCATGCGCGGATCCTGGGATGATGTGAAGGGCCAGTTGAAGAAGAACTACGCCGACCTGACCGATGATGACCTGACCTACGTGGAAGGGCAGGAAGACGAGTTATTTGGACGTTTGCAGCAGAAGCTGGGCAAGACCAAAAATGAGATCATGAAGGTGATCAGGGACTTGTAAGAAAATACAAGGCATAATTTAAAAGCTCAGCAAAGTGTTTTGCTGAGCTTTTTTTCGTTATTTAGATGCACTACAATATAAAACTGTAGTATAGTTATAACTTAATACATAGCTTCATCGTTATTAGGGCAATAGCTAATATTAAAGAAACCAAATCCAACAATTTATAATAAACAGAACTATGAAAGATAATAGCGGAAAGATAATGCTTGCACTGCTGGCAGGCGCTAGCGCTGGTGTAATTGCAGGCTTATTGATGGCTCCAGACACAGGTGAGCACACCAGAACCGGGATCAAGAAGTGGGCTAACAAACTGAGCAAAGATCTTGAGAAGAACCTGCAGACTGGTCTTGACGAGATCAAAAACATGAGCAACGAAGCCATGAGCAAAATGGGCGGCGCTAACAAAGATGGCGGCAACACTGGCGGCACTACTGGTGGCGGTGCGTCTTCATCAACTGGTGCAACCGGTTCAACGGGCTCAACTGGCTCTACTACTGGTGGTAGCACAACTACTGGCGGTAACGCATAGACAGCACCCGCGGGTAATATACCCGATGCGACACATACGCTGCGTCTGGATGCATCCTGGGGCATAAGGCCCGCTGAGGCGGATTCATGCCAGACTAAGACGAGAAGGCCTGCTCCTGAACGGGGGCAGGCCTTTGTTTTTGGAAGTTGATGAGTTGAATAGCGCTAACCTTAGGACTTTACTCCCGTTATTATTTTAAAGAGTATAACAAGTTCGCGCAATCGAATTCACAATAAAACCAAAGCAAACTATGAGAACGAAAATGGATTACAGCAGCCTGGGAGAGGCAAAGAGTACATACAGCAACAACCCAAGATCATCTTCTACCTATAGTCATGTGGGTAGGGAAACGAGCGGAAATATAACGCACTCTTCAGTGCGAGAGCCGAAGCACCAGCCGAATATGCAGCAAAGGACAGCGTATAGCAGCGGCAGTCGCAGGTCATCGTCTTCCAGCTCGCATGAAGAGAGCAGCGGCACCTTGGGGGTCGCCATGGGCTTGCTCGCCGGCGCCAGCGTAGGTGTGCTGGCAGGTATACTCATGGCGCCCGACAGTGGCCGCATTACCCGTCGCCGCCTGTCAGACTCCGCCGCCTGGGTAGGCCGCGGCATCAACGAGAAGTTAGGTGCTGGTAAGACCAAAATTGACTCCTGGGTTGGAAAAGAAGAAAGCCTGAAAGATGCTGCAGACAAAGTGAAAGATAGAATCTCAGGCGAGGAAAAGCTGTAGAAAGAAAATAAGCATAAAACAGAAATGGCCCGCTATACCTTAGCGGGCCATTTCTGTTTTATGGAAAATTAACTCTTATTCTTCTCTTCTCTCCGGCTTCATCTGTGGGAAGAAGAGCACGTCCTGAATGGAGTTAGAGTTTGTCATGATCATGGTCAGGCGATCTATACCTACACCCAAGCCAGCAGTTGGTGGCATACCGTATTCCAGGGCACGCAGGAAGTCTTCGTCCAGGGCCATGGCCTCCACGTCACCGCGTTTTGCCAGTTCCAGCTGCTCTTCGAAGCGGGCACGCTGATCAACCGGGTCGTTCAGTTCCGAGAAAGCATTACAGATCTCTTTGCCATTACAGATCGCCTCGAAACGCTCTACCAGACCTGGCTTGTCGCGATGCTTCTTGGCCAGTGGGCTCATCTCTACCGGGTAATCTGTGATGAACGTTGGCTGTATCAGGTTAGGCTCTGCCGTCTCACCGAATATCTCATCAATGATTTTTGCCTTGCCCATGGTTGGGTCAACATGAATGCCCAGTTGCTGTGCCGCCTGGCGAAGCTCTGGCTCTTCCATGTTTGAGATGTCAATTTTGGTGAAGTGCTCAATGGCTTCGTACATAGTGTAGCGCTTCCAAGGGCGGGCAAAGTTGATAAGGTTTTCACCTACCTGTACCTCTGTTTTACCGTGCAGGGCGAGGGCTACTTTTTCTACCATTTCCTCTACCAGGTCCATCATCCAGTTGTAGTCCTTGTAGGTAACGTATAGCTCCATCACCGTAAACTCCGGGTTATGGAAACGGCTCATACCTTCGTTACGGAAGTCTTTGGCGAACTCAAACACGCCATCGAAACCACCCACGATCAGGCGCTTCAGGTATAGCTCGTTGGCAATACGCAGGTATAGCGTCATGTCCAGTGTATTGTGGTGCGTCTTGAACGGCCGGGCTGCTGCGCCACCATGTATAGGCTGCAGAATCGGGGTTTCTACTTCGAGATAACCTTTCTCTGCCAGGAAATTGCGCATGGTGCTTACCAGCTGCGTACGCTTCTTAAAAGTCTCGCGCACATGCGGGTTCACAATCAGGTCTACGTAACGCTGACGGTAACGCAATTCTGGATCAGTGAAGCCATCGTGCACGATCTCGTTGCCGTTCTCGTCGATCTCACGCTTCACGATCGGCAGCGGACGAAGCGACTTGGTTAGCACCTTCAGCTCCGTCACGTGTACCGAGATCTCGCCTACCTGCGTCACAAAAGCATAGCCTTTGATGCCGATGAAGTCACCGATGTCGAGCATTTTCTTGAACACCGTGTTGTACATGTCCTTGTTCTCGCCTGGTGCAATATCATCGCGGGAAACGTAGATCTGGATACGACCGGTGCTGTCCATCAGTTCAGCAAACGAGGCCTTGCCCATCACGCGGCGGCTCATCAAGCGACCAGCCAGAGTTACTTCCTGGTAGTTGTTCTTCTCCTTATCGAAATTCTCCTTTATCTCTTTGGCCGTGGCCGTCACTTCAAATGTTTCGGATGGATATGGGTTGATGCCCATTTTCTCCAGTTCTTCGCGCTCGTGGCGTCTGCGTAGTTCCTGTTCGCTGAGTTGCATGCGATTTTAGTACTAAATGTGACTGTTATATACAAACTGCAAAATTGCTAAATAATCGGCAGCTTTTAAAAGGTTAATTACTGATTGTTAAAGGTTAGTCACCAAAGACAAAAGTGGTCGCTGGAAAAGACAACTCAACCCTGTGTATCCTTCTGAAATCTGAAAGTCCTGATCAAAAAAAGCCCCGGCAAGCAAAACTTGCCGGGGCTCCCATATATGAAGTAGAACAAATCGGACTTACGCAGCTGTGCGGAGTTGCTGCTCGTCGTCCTGTAAAAGCGGTTTTACTTTGTCCTGCAGCCTGGCTGCCACAAAGGAATTTTGCAGATAGGCTGGCAGTTCCTGCACAAAGGCCTCATACTGCTGCAGACTCATGGCCTGCGCCACATAGCACTCATGTATGCCATTGAGGTAGCTCACTATCTCGAGCAGTGACTCGTGGAACAGCCTGAAATCGATCTCGGCCTGCACAAAGCGCTCGATCTCGCGGTGTGAGTTGGAGATGCGGAGTCTGGCAAGCAGGTCAAATAGTGTAGTATAGCCCATGCGCCAGGTCAGCTGCTGCCAGTGCTGCGGACCAAATTTCTGCAGTACCTCACCAGTGCGATTGCTGCGAATAGCGGTTGCAGCATTGCTCTGTACCTGTTGCCGCACAGCTTTGGCCTTCATGCGACGGGTTGTGCGCAAAAACTGACCGATCTGCGACTGTGCTTCAAGCTCTTTGCCGGCAATCTGCAAGCCCGGCTTGTAGTGTGCCAGTGGCAAACGGTTAATGCGGAAGTCATCGTAGTGCCCGGATGCATAGAAGCTCATTGCCTGCGGATAAGCATTCTTTACGATCAGGCGACCTGCTTCGCGCATTACCAGGGTCTCGTTGCTGGTCTTGATCTGGCGGGTATGCAGAAATGCCTGCAAGCTAGCAAACACTGTATAGTATGCTTGCGGAAAAGTCCAGTGCAGGGCATTTCGGATATAGCTCTCGTCACCCAGCTCTGCCGTGGCACGCAAGGCATACTCGGTGTTCCAGCTGTTCAGCAAAAGTTTTTTGATCGCTTCCACATCGTCTTCGGAGAGCTCGGCAGGTACTTCCTTAAAGAAGGCCAACTGCTGCAGGCTCATTCCCTCGTAGTGGTTCAGGTGATAATTGATCGCAAAAAAGTAATTCAGAAACACCTGCGCCGGAATAGATTTATACCATTCCTTGTCGAGCTGTTTCTGCTCTTCCGGATACATGGATATGATGTTTTCTTCTTCTTTCTCTTTCATGTATTTACAACATTTTTGAGCTGCTAACAGTTGCAATTTTGAGTCATAAATACACGGGTTTAATGAATTTAAAATACTGGTTATCAGCTAGTTGGCAAGGTTGAACAAAATATTTTTCTGGCGCTTAAAACGCTGCTGTAAGGAGCGCTATTTCAGGTATAATAAGGCTGAATGTATACCTTTTATTTACAGGAATTTAGGAGAGCTTACAGTAATAACCTGAAGCTCAAAATAAGAGTACAAGAGGGGGACCAAATCTTAACGCCATGGAGCTATCATACATCCTGAACGAGTTGGGGGAGGACCGGGAATTGTATTACAATGCAGTAGCGCCACCCATCCTGCAGACCAGCAATTTCGCCAGCAAAACGGTAGACGATATGCGTCGCATGCTGCGGAACGAAGCCGAGTCATACCTGTATACCCGCGGCAACAATCCGACTGTGACCATGTTCGAGAGAAAGATGGCGGCACTTGAGGGAGCAGAACATGCCATTGCTTTCGGGAGTGGTATAGCGGCTGTTTCAGCGGCGGTGCTCTCGCAACTCAAGGCAGGCGATCATGTGGTGTGCATCGAGAAACCCTACGGCTGGACCAACGTGTTGATGAACCGCTTCCTGCCACGGTTTGGGGTAGAGGTAACCATGGTGGATGGCACAGACACGGAAAACTACCGGAAGGCCATGCGACCCAATACAAGGCTGCTGTACATGGAGAGTCCCAACTCCTTTACCTTTGAGCAGCAGGATATTGAAGCTGTTGCCGCACTTGCCAAAGCACATGGCTGTAGCACCATCATAGATAACAGCTTCGCCTCGCCACTCAACCAGAATCCGCTTGCTATGGGAGTGGATCTGGTTGTGCACTCCTGCACCAAGTATATCGGGGGGCATTCTGACACTATGGGAGGCGTGATCTGTGGCAGTCGCGATATGATCAACAAGATATTTGAGCGGGAATTTATGACGCTGGGAGCCATACTGTCGCCACACGATGCCTGGCTGCTCCTGCGCGGCCTGCGGACGCTTCCTGTGCGTATGGAACGGGTCGCCGAAACTACTCGAAAAGTGGTAGCCTGGATCGAAAAGCAGGAGCAGATCGAGAAGATCTATTATCCTTTTCATCCCTCAAACCCACAGTATGAACTGACCCAGAAACAACTGCGCAATAATACGGGACAGTTTACGATCGCGCTTAGAACAGACGACATCACTAAGGTAGAGAACTTCTGCAATAGCTTACAGCACTTCCTGATGGCTGCCTCCTGGGGCGGTCACGAGTCCCTGATTTACCCGGCAGCTGCTTATTTTGATAAAACCTCTAATTACAAAGGCAAGCTCGACTTTAACCTGGTGCGCTTTTACATCGGTTTGGAGGATGCTGATTATTTGATCACGGATATGGAGCAGGCGTTGAAACAACTGTAGTAGCTTAATATTTAATAGAACTATATAGGGGTATAACATTATTTATAATGATTTCATAACCTTACATTAGATGCAAGTGCTTACATTTGTAGGATGGTTTTATATTCTACATGCTGTAGCCTAAAGCCAATGTGCATCAGTACATTGTACTATCATCTCCTGTCCGAATCAATCTCAAATCAATCTTATACTTATGTTTAAACATTTACACAAAGCTTCTGCTTTTGTGCTGCTTTGCTGTGGCCTTTGGGCTGGCAATGAGGTGCAGGGGCAGAGCAATCCAACTCCTCAAACACTTCCATTTAGTACTGACTTCAGTAGTATGGGAAGTACGACGGAACTGCCGACTGGTATCGCGGCTTGGTTAAATGGATACAACAACTCCAAAACCGCAGCTTTAGCGTCTACTCCATCAGCTGATGCTCCAATTGTTGCTACAGGTGGAAAACAGTCGGGTGGCGCCAGCGTGTACAATTACACGGCAGGCAACGGAAACAGACTGTACATTCAATTGTCTGCCAATGCAGCCAACGGTTCTGACCAGATTGCGACTGCTATCAACACAGCAGGGAAATCCAGTATACAGGTTTCCTATGATGTGGAATTGATTAACAACCAGCCACGCTCTGCTGGTGTTACTTTACAGTATCGTGTAGGCGAATCAGGTGACTGGATTGAAGTGGCGAGCACCGATTATACCAGCAAAGATTTGGCTGAAGGTGACATTAGATCGATTGAAGCCATGTTGCCAGCCGGTGCTGAGAACAAAGACATTGTGCAGCTGCGTTGGGTAACTTACGAAAATGTGGAAACTGGCGTAGGCGGTTCACGTGACGGCATCGCTATCGATAACATTGTAATTGAAGAAACAAACCCTGCTCCACAACCAGTACAAGTAAGCACTTCTTCGCTAGCCTTCGGTACGTTAGGTGTAAATCAGGCTGCCGATATACTCTCTTATACCGTAACAGGACATGAGCTGACCAATGAGGTTGTTATAGCGGTAGATGGTGTGTTCAGTATTTCAAAGACAGAAGACGGGGAGTATAGCCAGCGTTTGGTTTACTCACCAAGCCAGCTAGAGGAGCCGCGCACGGTATATGTAAAAGTAGCTACCAGCGCTGTTGGTAACTTCACTAGCACGATCACGCACAGTAGCAACGGTGTTGACTACGGTACCGTGGCACTTGCTGCTGAAGTGTTCAGCCCGTACGTTCAGAACTTCAACAACTGCGCTACAACGTTGCCAGGCGGTTGGACTGCCATCAACGTAACTGGTGATCAGGTATGGGGCTGTACTACATTTGGCAGAGAGACTGCCGAAAGTCCACGGAACAATGCAGTGCAAATCAACGGCTTTAGCGGTAGTGCCCGTGAGAACGAAGACTGGCTGATTTCTCCTTCGCTGGACCTGAGCGACTTCAATATCGCCGCTCTTACTTTCTGGACCAGAACTGCTTTCAAAGGCCCGGGCCTGAAACTGATGGTATCCACTGACTACAACGGTACAAGTGCTCCAAGCACTGCTACCTGGACTGAACTGAATGGTGATTTCCCGGAACTTGCCTCTGATTACTGGAAACAGTCTTTCGTTGATTTGAGCGCCTACAAAGGCGAAAATGTTTACGTGGCTTTTGTTTACACAGCAGAGGCTAAGGCCGACGGCGCAGCTCGCTGGACAGTGGATGATGTGGCTGTTGAGAACATGGAACGCGCCCTGTTGGCCAGCGACTTTATCTATGACTTCGGTATGGTTGCAACTCCGAACGCTTCTGAAGCACAAAACTTCAGTTTTTCAGCTCCGGGCTATGCAGGTATGACACTGAGTGTAGAAGAGGACTTTGAGCTCTCAAAAGATAATGAGACTTTTGCAGCTTCCATCACTTACTCAGCTGAGGAAGTTGCTGCATCAAACAAGGTATACGTTCGCTTCAAGCCTGCCAGCACCAAGCTGCGCACTACAAGCGCCATTACTTTCACAAGCGGCGATTTATCTGTCAAGAAAGGTATGCTGACTGGTAGCTCATTGCCAAAGACCAGCACCCTGGATATTGTGTCCTGGAACGTAGCCTGGTTCGGTTCAACAAGTGGTGGCCCAAGCAACCTGGACCTGCAGTACAGCAATACAAAGAAAGTACTGGAGACGCTAGACGCTGACATCATCGCGCTACAGGAGATCTCGAATGACGAGAGAATGGAGCAGCTCATCAATGAACTGGCAGGCTACAGCTTCGTGAAATCTGATGTATACTCATACTCGCAAAAGGAAAGCTCCGGATCTACCTTGGATCCGCAGAAACTATACCTTGTGTATAAGAATGAAACAGTTCAGATCAAAAGTCAGAAAGTGCTGCTGAACACGCTGTACAAGGAGATCCTGGATGGAAGACAATTGGAGAATTATCCGGGCTCTAGTGACAGTTTCTGGGCCAGTGGCCGCCTACCATACATGGTAGAAGTTGAGGCTACAGTAAATGGTGTTTCTCAGCGTATCAATCTGGTAAACCTACACACACGCGCCAACTCAGGTACTGACGTAAGCCGCTATAACATGCGCAAATACGATGTACAGGTGCTGAAAGACAGCCTGGCCGCGCAGTATCCTAACATGAACCTGGTGCTGTTAGGCGACATGAACGATGATGTGGACGTATCAGTGGTAAACAACCTGCCATCTTCACTGGAGGCGTTCGTGAACGACGAAGACTTCAAGACGCTGACTTACGACCTGAGCACGACGGGTGCCTTCACCTATGCAGGTGGTTCTTATCAGAGCTTTCTGGATCACATTATCGTGTCTAAGTCATTGACAGACGAATACATCGAGGAGTCTATTGCAATTGAGAACCAGTTCCTTAACAGCATCTCCAGCTTTAGAACCACCACCTCGGATCACGTGCCTGTATCGGCTCGATTCACATTCAGCGCTACTCCGGTAGTGACTTTCACGGAACCGTCAGTTACTAAAATGGAAGATGCAGGCAAGTTCAACGTGAGCCTGACCTTGTCAGAAGCACAAGCAACGGAGCATACTGTAACCGTGATGATTGCTGACGAAGCGACTGCCTCTGCAGCTGATTACACGGTTTCTAGTGCTGAAAATGGAGTAATCATTGTCACGATCCCTGCCAATGCGACAACAGCTTCTTTTGAAGTGGAAATCGTGGATGACAATCTGGTGGAGCTTTCAGAGAGTGTGTCTTTCACAATCCATACTGCCAGTACTGGCCTGGGGCTCACATCAGCTCGTACTTTCGAACTGATCATTGAAGACAATGACAAGTCGGCGGTAAGCTTTGCCGAGACTACGCTGGAAGTGAACGAAGATGCTGGTACGAAGACCATCACCCTTAACCTGGACCAGGCAACTGTGCAGGAAGAAGAACTGGTAGTAGCCGTAACAAATGGTGCCAATGTGACTTATGGTGCTGCAGGTGACTACACAACCGCACCTGCCGTGGCTGATGGCAAGTTGACTATCACCATTCCGACAGGAGCGACTAGCGCTACCTTCAACATCACAGTGAATGATGATGAGGAAGTAGAAGAGCTGGAGACTGTGACATTTGCACTGTCCTCATTCAGCGACAAACTGATGGCAGGCGAAAACGCTTCTTTTACACTCTCTATCCGTGACAACGACATGCCGACTGGTCTTGCCCGTCGCAAGAACCAGGAGTTCCGCATGTATCCTAACCCGACCAGAGGTGCTGTAACCATCGTACTGCCAGAAGATGTGTCTTCTGTAGAGGAAGCAACGATGACAGTACATTCACCGGAAGGTATCAGAATACACGAACTGAAAGGCAGCCTGGACAGCGTGATAACGCAGCTTAACGAGCGCCTGCCAGCCCTGCGCAACGGTATGTACTTTGTGCAAATTCAGGTACGCGGCAAGCTTTACCAGTCGCGCCTGGTAAAAAACTAAGCTTCTAAATAAGTACATAAAAGCGGCCTCCTGCTATGTGGGAGGCCGCTTTTTTTATGCCCAGGTATAGCGGTTCTTCATGTGAAGTCGTTCTTACAGGTATAACCAAGCTATCAGACAATCAGTATGAAACAGACAAACTAATGGAAGCTACTATGACAGACAAACCACAAATTATAAACAATGTGCATGCTGCTACCCTGATAGGATCCGGACTGAGCAGCTATTTTATGAACGAAAAGCGTCCGAAAACAGCACTTATACCTGCAATAGCCGGAAGCGGGCTGCTGCTCTTAAGCAAGAACCTGGAGAAAGGCGATCAAAAAATGGCGCATGTTGCAGTGGGGATCACCGGACTTTTGTTAGTCCAAACGCTGCGTTCGTTCCTGCAAGCTGCCGTGCCGGATGTGGAGACAGAAACGAAATTTGACCCAGCCACCTTAAACCGGCGCAAGCTAATCTTTGGCCTGATGAGCACCACAGGTATAGCTGCGATGGCCACCTACATCGGGGGCTTCATCGAGAAGCGCAAGAATAGCTAAGGTATACCTGTTGCAAAAAAGAAGAAGCCCGCAGATGCTATACCTGTGGGCTTCTTCTTTTTATGGCTGAAGCAAACTGAAGCTTATAAAATTGGCTATACCTGTTTAAAAACCAACTGCTGTATCATCACCTCGAGGGTCAGCACCACCTTCCAGCTTGCCATTTGGCAGCACCAGTATGCCTTCCACGGCGCCATACTTGCCTCTCTGCTTCAGCTTGTAGCCCTTACTTTCAAGGACGGCCCTGACCTCAGGCGAGATCGCATCTGGTTCGTGTTGAATTTCATCGGGTAGCCACTGGTGGTGGAAGCGGGGAGCGGCTACTGCTTCCTGCATGGTCATTCCGTGCTCCACTACGTTCAGGATCGTCTGGAAAACGGAGGTGATGATGGTAGAGCCGCCCGGCGTACCCACTACCATAAAGAGCTTACCGTCTTTCTCCACTATAGTCGGTGTCATGGCGCTGAGCATACGTTTGCCGGGTTGTACCGAGTTCGCTTCGCCACCAATCAAGCCAAACATATTGGGTACTCCTGGTTTGGCGCTGAAATCGTCCATTTCGTTGTTGAGCAGAAAACCGGCACCTTCTACTACCACCATAGAGCCATACCCACCGTTGATGGTCGTGGTGATTGAAGCGGCATTGCCAAACTGATCTACGATACTGAAGTGGGTCGTTTGATCGGACTCGTGAATAGGCAGTTTACCGGCCTTTACCTCCGAAGATGGAGTAGCTCGCTCCAGGTTTACATTTTGCATGCGCGCCTGCAGGTAACTATGGTCCAGTAGGCCGCTGCTCGGCACGTTATAAAAATCAGGATCGCCTAAGTAGGTGGCGCGGTCCGCATAAACGCGGCGCTTGGCCTCGGTCATGATCTGAATGGTCTGAGGCTGCTGCCAACCGTAGCTCTTGAGGTCGTAAGGCTCTACCATGGTTAGCAACTGCATCAGGGCTATACCTCCACTAGACGGTGGCGACATAGATGTAACCTTCAGGTTCTTATATTGCCCCGTGATGGGCGTACGCCACACGGCATTGTAGTCGCGCAGGTCCTGATGTGAGACCAGCCCACCCCCGCGTTGCATTTCCTTCACGATCAGGTCAGCTGTTTCGCCTGCATAGAAGCCATCACGGCCCCGATCGCGGATGCGCTCCAAAGTGCGGGCCAGGTCGAGGTGATAGAGTGTATCGCCGGGCTGCCAGGCCTGCTCACGGGTGAGGTAGGGGGTATGCTTGTTATACCTGATCATCCGCTCCCGGGCATTGTTCAGCATGCGGGCTTCTCGCTCAGTCAGTACCACGCCGCGGCGAGCCAGGTCAATGGCAGGCTGCACCAGTTCGGCAAAAGACATCGAGCCGAGTTTCTCGTGCAGCTTGATCATGCCATCGACAGAGCCGGGCACCCCCGCTGCCAGATGACCTAAAAGGCTTAGGTCTGGTATCACATTGCCCAGGGAGTCGAGGTACATGTCGCGGTGAGCAGCTGCGGGAGCTTTCTCTCTGAAGTCGAGTGCGCCGGTTTCGCCAGTATGATGGCGGTATACCAGAAATCCACCTCCACCGATATTGCCGGCTACCGGATAGCAAACGGCCAGGGCAAACTGTGTGGCGATGGCTGCGTCATAGGCATTGCCGCCTTTGCGCAATATTTCCAAACCGATGTTAGAGGCATCCGGGTGAGCCGAAACCACCATGGCTTTGTCAGCAACTACGCCTCGTTTGCCCGCTTCAGCCTGGGTATGAGGTCGGGGCGCACAGCTGGAGAAGGCGAGGAGTACTGCTGCAATACAAGATAGGGTATAGCGCTTTGGTAGGAAGCACTGGAGCAGGTTGACGTGTTTCATGAATGCAGTTCTGGGTATAGCGAAGGTGCAAAATAAAAAAAAGCCGGCTATCTGCATAGCCGGCTTTCTCCTTATTACCAATTGAGTGTAATTACTTGATATCGTTTTTGATAATCGCTACTGCTTCTTCCACATACACGTCTTTCTGCAGCGACTTCAGGAAGTCTTTGTTGCGGGCCATCTTGGCAGTGTCACCTGAGATGGTCTGCAGATCAGTTTTCAAACGCGATACGTTCAGCACCGGAATATTCTTCTGAGCATCTTCCAGTTGTTTATTAGCGACTTCGCTCTTTCTCTCTTCTTCCATGTACTTCTTCATGCTAAGTGAGCGGGTCGTGATATCAGACTGCTTTTTCAGTCTTTCACCACTCTGCTGAATCACTTTGAAGCTCTCGTTGCCGGAGATACGGCTCTTGCTATTGGCCTGTATAGCCGGGATGTTCAGCTTAGTGCGTGTCCAGGGCTTATAACGGGCCGGAGAAATTTCATCAAATGGCAGGGCATATTCCTGCTCTTTTTCTCCGAACTCCAGGTAGCTATAAGCGTCTGGTAGGATCACGTCAGGAGTTACACCACGCAGCTGCGTCGTGCCACCATTAATACGATAGAACTTCTGGATCGTCAGCTTAAGGGCGCCAAACGGCTTGTATGGGTCAAACTGAGATGGCAGGGCTTCGTCGATCTCAACGAACTGCTGCACAGTACCTTTACCGAAGGTCGGCGTACCCACAATCACGGCACGCTTATAGTCCTGCATGGCTGCCGCCAGGATTTCAGAGGCAGATGCACTGTTGGAGTTCACCATAATCACCAGCGGACCAGCATACTGTACTTCCGGGTCGCGGTCGTCCAGTACTACGGTTTTGCCAGAAGAAGTACGAACCTGAACAATCGGGCCCTGGTCAATGAACAAACCAGCCATTTCTACGGCATCTGCCAAAGAACCACCACCGTTGTTACGAAGATCCAGCACGAGGCCTTGCATACCTGCGGCTTTCAGTTTTTCAATTTCAGCTTTTACGTCGGCGCCACTGTTGCGGCCACCATTTCGCTCAAAGTCAGCATAGAAGCCAGGAAGCTTGATATAACCGATCTTCTGCTTGTCATCAATCATGGCACTCTGAGCGTAAGTCTCTTCAAACACGATCACATCGCGAACAATTGGTATAATGCGTGTGCTACCATCTGGTTTACGCACGGTCAGGCGAACTTCAGTACCCTTCTTACCACGGATTAGCTGAATCGCGTCGTCCAGGCGCATACCTTCTACCAGCACCGGATCGCCATTGCCTTGCGCTACTTTCTGGATCGCATCGCCCGGCTTCAGATCGCCTTGCATATACGATGGACTACCCGGCACAATTTCCATTACCTTGATCTGGCCATCTTTTTCTTGCAATGACGCTCCTATACCTTCCAGGCGGCCAGTGAACTCAATGTCGAAGTCCTTTTTGGCTTTGGGAGGGAAGTAACCCGTATGCGGATCGTACACGTTGGCCACGGCATTAATGTAAGAGGCACGGCGGTCGTCGCGGGTTACCTGGGCAAGACGCTTATACAGCTCGTTGTAGGCCGTCATCACTTTCTCACGGGCTTCAGCTTCCAGCTGCTCGGTAGTTTTGCGGGTTTCCTTACTGTCTGCGCTGGCTGTGGCTTTTTCCTGCTGTTTCTGCATTTCGGCCAGTCGTACCAGTGTCTGGTACTTCAGTTGCTTTCTCCAGGCTTCTTTCAGCTCGTTTTTGTCTTTGGCAAACTTCAGTTTCTTACCGTCCAGCTCAATGTTCTCCTCTTTGGAGAAGTCAAATGGCTTGGTCAGAATCTCTTTGTAGAAGGCCTCAGACTCTTTCGTGCGCTTCTCAATCAGGTCGGCCGAAAGGTCAAAGAACTCAAAAGAGCCGGCACGCAACTGGTCATCCAACTGGGTCTCGTACTGGCGCAGCATAGCCACATCCGACTCGAGCAAGAATTTCTTGTTAAAGTCGAGACGATCCAGGTATAGCTTAAAGGCTTTTTTAGAAAAATTGTCGTCTACCTTTTCCGGTTTATAGTGCATTGTGCTCAAGCCCTGCATCAGAGCTTTGATCAGAATCTCGTTTTTACCGGCAGGTGTACTGTTTTTGCTGTACAGGATAAAAGAACCCGTGAGTAGAATCACGGCCAGTACAGAAAGAAATATTTTTAATCTGGTTGTCAAGGATAGCATCTAATTTAGTTTGTTGGACCACATATACTCTACGCAAAAGTAGTGCCGCAGATGAGGCCACGGGCAATTCTTTAAGGCGAGTCCTAATGTAGTATAAATATAGCTTTATCGCAAAGCAGCGCTTCTGCTAATGATAAAACAAAGAGGCCGCCTACTTGTTTTACGGAAAGCCTCTCTTCTTTATATAACTGTTATCTCTTTTTTTTCGTTTCCGGAGCATGCCCAAGCCCGGATAATTGTATCTGGCGTGTAGCAGCGGTAGTCGCATCGTACGATCCTGAAAACCAGGAAAGCATGTGCTGATGCAGGTATAGCCAAGATTAAATGACTATGAAGACAATTCTTTTTTTCGGAGACAGCCTGACAGCGGGATATGGGTTGCCCACAGCACAGGCATACCCGTCGCTGATACAGGAAAAACTGAAAGAAGAAGGATATGATGACTACACAGTGATCAATGCGGGCATCAGCGGCGACACCACTTCCAGTGGCCTTTACCGGCTCGATCGCTGGCTGGCTGCTCCAATCGATATCTTTGTGCTGGCTCTTGGCGCCAATGACGGATTGCGGGGTATACCTGCCCGGGAAACCTCTCAGAATCTGCAGCAGATCATTGACAAGGTAAAGCACAAACACCCCGATGCGCAGATTATTTTGTCAGGTATGGAGTTCCCTGATATTGTGCCAGGGCGCTACGCAGCAGAGTTCAGAAAGCTTTTCAGAGAATTGGCTATCAGGAACAATGTAGCCTTTGTTCCTTTCTTATTGGAAGGCGTGGCCGGTATGCGGCATCTTAACCTGCCGGATGGCGTGCATCCTAATGCTGAGGGGCAAAAGATTCTGGCCCGCCATACCTGGACAGTGCTGGAGGGTATCATAAAGCAAAGTATTTAAACAAAACAGGCGATGCATGATGCACCGCCTGTCTCTCTGTTGACTTAGTTCCTGTAATCCTGCCTGAAACGCATGGCATTTTCCATCTGTGCCCGGATCTCTTTTGTGGTATTGCGGGCCCACAGGTTGAAGGTTGTATTGTCCGTTTCCTCAATGTCTTTCACATTGTCTTCAAATTCGCTGAGAGCATCTTTATGCGCGTCCACCACGGTATCCCAGTAGGACTGATCAAACTCATCGGTGTTTTTGTCACGCAGCTCCTGCACACGTCCTGCGTGGTCATCTTCCATTTGCTGAGGCAGTGTTGTGCTGTACTGCCCGGACATATCCTGTAGCTCTTCCAGTTTCTTAGAGTAAAGGTCCACCATTTGCTGCCCATACTCACGCACCTGCGCAGTTACACCTCTTTCGGTTGCCAGTTTGCCCAGCTCCACCTGTTGTGTGCTAATGCTGTGCGCCTTGCTCATAAACTCCCGCTTTTCTTCATTTAAGGTGGTGTCAGCTGCGGCAGTTGTATTCAGTTCCGTGTCTACGTTTGCGGTGGTGTCTGTTTCCTGTGTGTCAGAGCTACAGGATGCAAAGGCGAGCGTGCCCAATGTGAGGGTGACTGCCATCCATAGGTTTTTCATAGTCTTATTTTGCTTTTTGTTATTTCTACGTGTTTTTAAGGGCATACGGAAAAACAGTAAGTGTATGTTCAGTTTATTCTGCAGCACGGCATTTGTAGGTGATGGAGCACAGCAGGACAAGGTATAAAAAGACAAAGGCTCGACTTCGCCACAAGGGAAAAGCCAAGCCTTTGTTTTATGTAAGGTATGAAACCTTAGTAATAAATATGCTCTCCGCGGTTCTTCTGGAAGTGATCTTCGAAGTAGCGTGCGTCTTCTGGCGAACGTGGGTTAAATCCCAATACAATATTACCTTCCTTCACGCCTTCTTCATATACCTTAGCGCGTTCTTCAGGTATACCGGCACCTACCAGCGCACCCAACAGGCCACCTGTCAGACCACCCGCTCCGGCACCGGCCAGACCAGCCGCCAACGGACCAGCCACAACCAGACCCAGGCCAGGTATAGCCACTGAAGTACCAATGGCTGCCACAGCACCCACAATAGCACCAAGTGTACCACCGATTGCTGAACCGGCTCCGGCGCCCTCCAGTGATTTATTTCCCAGTTCGGTGTCACCATCACGGTCCACGTCATCACTAAAGTGACGCTTACGACCCTCGTCCGACATCACCACATTGATATCATCCTTGTCATAACCGCGTGCACGTAGTTCTTCATATGCGCGTTCTGCGCTGTCACGGTCCCGGAACATAGCTGTCATCATGTTCGCGTTGTCTTGTCTGTTCATAGTTTATTTATTTAGTTTGTATTAGTATGATTATGAATGCCTGCACTTTTTGCAGACTAGTTTATAGTAACGGCTGCTTAACTCTATGGTTACGGAATAGGGCCATGCTTCACGTATATAGGTATAATTGAGATAATCTTAAGTACTTATAAACCAGAAAGCCTTCCGTGTCGGAAGGCTTTCTGGTTTATGTATAGTATGGTGTTAATTATTCTTCTGATACACGGTCAGCAGTTACAAGTACGCGGTCAACTACGTGAATTACACCATTATTTGCTTCGATGTTAGACTCTACGATGTTGGCTCCGCCAATGGTAAAGGCATTCGGATTGGCACCGGCCGTACCGATTTCGATGTAGTCATCCTGACCTACCTGAATACGCTGATTTGTTTCCAGTTGGGCAGTCGTTACTTTACCCGAAATGATGTGGGCCTGCAGGACCTGGATCAACTCGTTTCTGTTCTCAGGTTTCTTCAGGTACTCTAACTGACCAGCTGGGAGTTGCTCAAAAGCGTCGTTGGTTGGTGCGAAGATAGTAAACTCACCCTCCTGCTCAAAAGCTCTTGAAATATTGGCAGCCTGTACCAGTTCCATAAAAGTAGAAATGTCGCTTCTGGTTCTGGCTGCATCAAGTATAGCCATTGAGCTGGTCTCGGCATTGGCATCCATGGTAGCGGAAGCCTCCATGTTTGTAGTACCGGTAGTGGCATCTGTAGTCACTTCTGTATCCATGGTAGCATCATCACCGGCCATGGTGGTAGTTTCGCTCATGGTTGTAGTTTCGTCCATGGCAGTTGTGTCCATTGTATCATTACTGCTGGCGCAGCTAAATAAAAAGCCTGCCGCAAATACAGCAGCAAAAGGTTTTAGCATTCGCATTTTCATAGTTATTTCTTTATAGTTCACGATATAACAAATTGCACATCTTTGGTTGGGATGTACATTGTTTATTTAACTGTATCTTTTTAAAAAAGTTATAAAAAAGAAGGACTATCTGCGTGTGAGCTGCAGATAGTCCCTTATGGTATTGTAATAAAACAATACTAATGTGTCTTAATTATAAACTTTTACGACGAAAATATAGTCCTGAAGTTTCTTGAGTTGCTGTGTGCGGGAGGCACCGCTCAGATTGTTTTGCTGTGGCATGCTAACTGCCAGGCCGGCTTCCCGCTCTTTCATTTCGTTCACCATCTGAAGCAGGTAAGATGACTTGACAGCGAAGGCGGCACCTTCCTGACCTGCCTGCTTACCATTGATCACACCAATAACGTTGCCTTTGTCATCAAGCAGCGGTCCGCCACTGTTGCCCGGGTTTAGCGGGATAGAGATCTGATAAGAAGTGGTGTCGCCCTCAAAGCCGGAAGCTGAGCTCAGCGAGCCCTCACCAAAAACAATGTCTTCACGCGGGAAACCAAGCGTATAAACGCGCTCACCCAGATCAGAAGAAGCTGTTTTGAAGGTATAAGGTAGCTTGCTGAAACCAGCAAAAGCCGGATCCTCTACTTTTAAAATAGACAGGTCATAATCTGTGTTGCGGTGCACCTCGGTTACCTTAAACTTAAGACCAGCCTTGTTTTCGATCAGGATAGAGTCAGCTCCCTGAATAACGTGTGAACTGGTCACGATATACCCATCCGGGCTGATGACGAAACCAGTGCCACTAAAGCGAGCTGAGCGTGGGGCAGGAGTAGTAGCGTCCGCGCTGGCAATGCCGTTGATGATGGCACGCTGTTCTTTTTTGATCTTCTCAACTTCACGACGAAGTTCGATGTAGCGGGCGGTCTGTTGCTGTACAGGTTCTTTTATTTGCTGCACACTCCAGAGTGTGCCAAATACTGACAACAGAGAAACGCTGGCGGCAACCGCCATGGTCTGGGCATGCTTCTTAAAGAAAACTTTCCAGGCAGTGAGTTCACTGGTGATGCCGTGCGAACCGGCTTCCATTTCTGTGTGGATGCTGCTGAGCTTATGGCGCAGTTGCTGGCGCTGGCCATACTGTTGCATTGCCTGCAATACTTGCCGGTGCTCCTGTACCTGGTCGGCAAGCCGCAGGTCGGAGAGCAACAGCGCCTCAAAGGCAGCTTTCTCCTCAGCAGGCATGGTGCCGGCCAGGTAGCGCTCTATTTGCTCGTATATGCGGTAGTCAAACATGGTTTTATAAAAATACCTTCTTAGAAGGTGCTAAAATTCATTCTGGTCTATCCTATACCTCTGGTTTGTAAGAGGTGAAAAACAGTTTTTTAAGGCGTTGCAGGCACTTGTACTTCTGGTTCTTGGCCGTATCGGTGTTCGTATAGCCAAACTTCTCCACAATATCCTGCATGCCCTGTGACCGGATGTAAAAGTCCTCCAGCAAAGTGCGGCAAGGCTCACCAAGCTGCTCCAACGCCTCCGCCATCATGCTGAACTGGCGCTCGTTCTCTTCGTGCTGTGGTACATCCTCTTCCAGGCCCAGGTAATTCTCAGAGTCCTCGATTCGGTTGGCATAGCGGCCTTTTTCGGCCAGGCGCTTCAGCCAAAGCCTGCGGCAAACGGAGTAGAGGTACGTTTTGATCTGGCAGCTGAGCTCCAGGCTGTTTCCCTTTATCTTCTCGTAGAAGACGATCACACCTTCCTGGTAAATGTCTTTTGCCTCATCATCAGTTCCACTGTTACTGATGATGAAGTGAGATATCATCGGGAAGTGCAGCTTATACAGATGTGCGAGTGCGCGGTCATCGTCATTCCGAATCCCCTCCATGATCGCCTCATCCGTCTCGTACAAACTCTTCCTCATGCCGTTCTATTTTTAATACGCCAGGCCCCTTTTTGTAACCCAACAAAAAAATAATTTAAAAAAATAAAAAATACCGGGTTACCTATCCGGGTTTCCGGTATGAAGTTCAAATTCGAAACCAAAACACTTAATCACAAACACAAAATGAAAAATTTGTTCAAATTCGCTTTCGTAGCGTTCGCCCTGGTAGCTTTCACAGCTTGCAACACTGAAGAAACTGCAACTGAAACTGAAGCTGTAGAAACTGAGACTGTTGAGACTGAAGAAGTTGTTACTGAAGAAGTTGAAGCTGACACTACTGTTGAAGTTGAAGCTGACACTACTGTAACTGTACAGTAATTAATAGCAGAACTACAGAGTATACCTTATAGTTCTAAACACATAAGAAGGCCCTGCAGCAATGCAGGGCCTTCTTATTTTTATGGTTGCTCAGGTCATATTAGCTTAGGTATAGCTACAGATTGTTTTGTGTCTGGCCTGCCAGCATAAGTAAAGCGCCGGATCTGTTCTAGAAGCGCTTCACCTTTTTGCGGCGTTCCATCTCTTTGCTGATCAGACCGAACTCACGGCTGCTCTGGCCGGCGATGGCTGTGTTCTCGTTGGCACGGCGCAGCAGGTAGGGCATCACAGACTCCACCGGGCCATAAGGCACATACTTGGCTACATTGTAGCCCGCGTTAGCCAGGTTGTAAGACAGGTTGTCGCTCATACCGTAAAGCTGGGCAAAGAACACACGCTCGTCGTTTGGCGCTATACCTTTCTCCTCCATCAGTTCAATCAGCAGGTAACAGCTGTCCTCGTTGTGCGTACCGGCGCAGAACGAAATGCGGTCGATGTGGTCGATGCAGAAGCGGAGTCCGTCGTTGTATAGTTTGTCAGAAGCTTCTTTGGTTGGGTTGATTGGGCTCGGGTAACCTTGCTCCTCGGCACGTCTGCGCTCTTTTTCCATGTAGGCACCACGCACAGGCTTGGCACCCAGTATGTAGTTTTTGGCCACGGCGTTTTCGTAGTCGCGCACCAGTGCGTCGAGGCGGTCGTGACGGTAAAGTTGGTACGTGTTGTAAACGATGGCCTTCTTCTTGTTGTAGAGCTCCATCATTTCGTAGGCCAGGTTGTCGATCGTTTCCTGAAACCAGCTTTCCTCAGCGTCCACAAACACACGCACATCAGCTTCGTAGCAACGCTTGCAGATGTCATTCACACGCTGGCGGCCACGCTCAAAAGCGGCTTGTTCATCAGCCGTCATCTTTTCGCCTGCCTGCACTTTCTCCAGCAAATCTGTTCGCATCAGACCCGTCACCTTAAACACCGTGAACGGGATGTTTTTGTTGCCACGTGCTTTCTCTACGGTGTGAAGAATCTCATCGCGGGTTTCATCAAAACTTCTGTCCACACCCTCACCCTCTACAGAGTAATCCAGAATAGTGCCGATGTTGTATTTGGCCAGTTCCTGAATGGCGCGCTCAGATTCCTCGATCGTTTCGCCGCCGCAGAAGTGGTTAAAAATAGTTGGCTTAATGATAAACTTAACTGGCAGGTGCAGCTTAATGGCTGTGTTCAGCAGATTGCCACCCAGTTTCACGAAGGTGTTGCTGTTCATAGACTTGAACAGCAGATACATTTTATAAAGCTCAGCGTCTGACTTGGATGAAAAAGCGACGGCTGTATCGTCAAAAGAAACGTTGGTAACCGGGTTCATGTAATAGCGTGTTAATCGGCGCAAAGATAGTGTATGCGTTAAAGTTATACACTATGGACACCTGGTACTTAAGGTATATTTTTGTACTGTTTTTCAGTGCAGCATTCCCTTAAACTAGATCCGCTGCATAACTGTTGTAATTGTCGTACCTTTGTATGGACAATTGACACGGATGAATTTCAAGAATAAAAACACTTATTTCTCAGATTTGCTAGCCGGGCGGGGCAGGCCACTGGTCATTGCCGGGCCTTGCAGCGCTGAGAGCGAACAGCAGGTGATGCAGACGGCGGAGGCTCTGAAAAAGCTGAACGTGCACCTGTTCCGGGCCGGTATCTGGAAGCCGCGTTCCCGGCCCAACACATTTGAAGGTATAGGCCTAAAGGGGCTGGAATGGCTGGGTCGCCTGAAGCGGGAACTGGGTATGCGCGTAACGACCGAGGTGGCCACTGGCCGCCATGTGGAAGAAGCCCTGAAGCAGGGTATAGACGTGCTGTGGATAGGCGCCCGCACGACTGTGAATCCATTTGCCGTGCAGGAGATAGCCGATGCGTTGAGCGGTGTGCGAGTGCCTGTGATGGTGAAAAACCCTGTGAACCCAGACCTTGCGCTTTGGATCGGGGCGATCGAACGCATCTACCAGGCAGGTATAACCGATCTGGCTGCTATTCACCGTGGCTTTTCTTCGTACCAGCAGTCGAAGTACCGCAATGCGCCGGTATGGCAGATCCCAATCGAGCTGAAGGCACGTTTTCAGGGTTTGCCTGTGATTGTGGACCCGAGCCACATTGGGGGCACCCGCGAACTGATACACCCCTTGTCGCAAAGAGCACTCGACATGGGCTACGATGGCGTAATGATTGAAACGCACCCAAATCCGGCAGAGGCTCTGAGCGACCCGGAGCAGCAGGTAACGCCAACTGCCCTGGCCGAAATTCTGGAGAAGCTGCAGGTGCGCAAAACAAATTATGATGATGCTGAACTGGTGAATCGCGCTGAAAAGCTGCGTTTGCAGATTGATGCCGCCGACCATGATATTATCACCGCCTTGGCTAAGCGTATGGCTCTGGTAGAGCAGATAGGGGAGTATAAGAAGCAGAACAACGTACAGGTGCTGCAGCTCGAGCGCTGGAAGGAGATCTTCCGAACCCGCGCCGACTGGGCAACCGAAGCAGGTATAAACCCGGCTTTTGTAGAGGAGCTTTACAAGTTGATCCATGTGGAGTCAATCCGGAAACAAACCGTTATCATGCAGGGCGGTAATCCAGAGGTAAAACCTGACATCAAGCCACAACAGGCTTCGTAAGCGTATACCTGAACGTCGGATGAAAGCTGACGTTTTTCCTATACTTATACCTGTCTAAACAGAAAATCACGTGACAGAAAGCATACACATCGGGCGAGACGTGCTGCCGCAACTGAAAGAGGTGCTGCAAAATCTTGCCTTCTCGAAAGTAGCCGTGCTGGTGGACGAAAACACCCTGCGCCATTGCTATCCGCAGGTAAAACCTTATCTGCCCGAGCACGACATCATCCAGATAGAAAGCGGCGAAGAAAATAAAACGCTCCAGACCTGCGAGCACATTTGGCTGCGCATGACAGAGCTCAACCTGGACCGCTGGTCGGTGCTGGTGAATCTGGGTGGCGGTGTGATCGGTGACATGGGCGGTTTCTGTGCGGCCACATTCAAGCGCGGGATGTACTTTGTGCAGGTGCCTACTACGCTGCTTGCACAGGTAGACGCGAGCGTGGGCGGCAAAACAGGTATAGACTTCCACGGACTTAAAAACCATATCGGGGTATACAAGGAGCCTAAAGCTGTCATTATTGATCCGACTTTTCTGAACACGCTTCCGCAGCGACAACTTAAGTCGGGCTATGCTGAGATCATCAAACATTGGTTGATCGCTGATGCGGCTGCCTTCGAAGAACAGCGCCATATCGGGCTTTTTGCCGAAGACTGGGACGCGCTGATCCGGCACTCAGTAGGTATAAAGTCAGCCGTGGTGGAGGCCGATCCGTTGGAAGGCGGTTATCGCAAAGTGCTTAACTTCGGCCATACCGTAGGCCACGCTGTAGAAAGCTACCTGATGGAGCAACCCGGCCGTGAGCTGTTGCATGGCGAGGCCATTGCGGTAGGTATGTTGTGCGAGACTTATCTGTCCGTGAAACACGACTTGCTCACCAAGCGGGAGCTGGACCAGATCGAAACGTTTTTGGTGTCGATTTACGAAAAAGTGAAGCTGACAGAAGAGGACATTCGAGGGATGAGCCAACTGGCGCTTCAGGACAAAAAAAATACCCGTTCCACTATCAACTGTACCCTGTTGCAAGGTATAGGCAAGGCTGTTTGGGACCAGCCTGTCACGCCATCCGAAATACAGGAATCTTTGCGCTATTACCAGCTACTATGACTAAAACCGTTACTATCTCACACCCTACAGGTATACTGAAAGGCCGTGTACAACTACCTGCCTCCAAAAGCGAGGCGAACCGTGCTTTAATTATCGCAGCATTGGCTGGAGGAGAATCTGAACTGGAGAACCTCTCCGAAGCCAACGATACCCAACTCCTGCAAAAGCTCCTGAAAAGTGACTCGGACACCATAAACGCAGAAGACGCTGGTACGGTCATGCGCTTTTTAACGGCTTACTACGCCGTAACCGGTCAGCAAAAGACGCTTACCGGAACCGAGCGCATGTGCAAACGACCCATCAAAGTGCTGGTAGAGGCCCTGCAGGAACTGGGCGCAGGTATAGCCTACCTGGGTGAAGAAGGTTACCCGCCACTCCAGATAAGCGGCTTTAAAGGCAGTGGCAAAAACCACCTGAAAGTGCGCAGCGACATCAGCAGCCAGTACATCTCCGCTTTGATCATGGTGGCTCCTTTGCTGCCGGAAGGCCTGGAGTTGGAGTTGGAAGGCAAGATCAGCTCACGGCCCTACATCGAAATGACACTAGCTTTGATGAGGCATTTTGGGGTGGAGGCCAGCTTTGAGGAAAATACGATCACGGTGCCGCATCAAAGCTATCAGCCAGCCACTTTTGCGGTGGAATCGGATTGGTCGGCGGCCAGCTACTGGTATAGCATGGTGGCATTGGCCAAAGAGGCAGATGTCACCTTGCTGGGACTGCGTGAAGAATCTCACCAGGGCGACAGTGCTATTGTAGAAATCATGCGCCGGTTGGGCGTGCACACCGAATTCAAGGCAGAAGGGGTGCGTCTCACAAAGAAACATGCCGAAAAAAGAGTTGTATTCGACTTCAGTGACTGTCCGGACTTGGCGCAAACTGTTGTGGCACTTTGTGCCGCCTCTGGCGTAGCTGTCGAGATGACCGGACTGGAGAGCCTGCGTATCAAAGAAACCGACCGCATTCAGGCTTTGCAAATTGAGGTGCTGGCTATGGGCGCTTCCCTGGAAGAGAGAACTCCCGGTGTTTTCCAGATGAACCCAACGCTGATGATCAACCGGGAATTGAATTTCAGGACTTATGAAGACCATCGCATGGCCATGGCTTTTGCTCCGATTGCTCTGCTGCAGCCCATCCAGATTCAGGAGCCGGCGGTGGTTCGCAAGTCCTATCCACGTTTTTGGGAAGATCTGGAGAAAATGGGCTTTGAAGTGAGACTGAATAATGGTTAATGAATAGGGATTAATGCGTGGTAATTGATGGGGAAGCGCTATTTGTATGGTGATGCTAGCCTGATTGAGGTTTTGCTGCCGCAGTTCGAACTGATGGAGACTGCCGAAGGTGGGTACGCTGCCGTTTACAAAGATCCGCTCACCAATTCCTTTTGGCTGAAGTACTACGCCACGGCAGCTACACAGGGCGGAGGCTACCTCACCCTGATGCGACTTCCCGCACCCTCTACTGAGAAACTCATCGATATTGCTATCAGCACAATCTTTGAAGACGAGGCCGTGGCTGCCGTTCTGCGTTTGCTGGATGAAGAGGCGATCGAGCAAAAAGATTTTCGGGTTCAGCTGATTGCTAAGCTGGAGAAGGCAGTTGAAGAAGCTAGTATCACAGCTGAGCGGGTGATGAAGCTCATCAAGTTCGCCAACCTGGTTGATCCTACGAACAAACGTGAAGTAGTCGGTAAAACTGCAACGCAGGTACAGGCCGATTCAGATTACTTCAAAGGTATAGCCGGGCGGGCTGAAAGGCTGTTGGAAAGGTATGCTTAGTGAGGGGCTATACTTTGTGCTACTTCGCTATACCTTGTTCTGATTCATCGATTATACCTTGTAAGTACTCTGGCGCCTTCAAAAGCCTACTCCCATACCAGCTGAACATTTCCCCATCCACTATCCTGATTACTGCCTCCGGACACATCTCCCTAAATTCTGTAAAGTGCTTTTCCTTGAAAGGGTAGGGCTCAGAGGACAGCAAAATCAGCTTAGGAGCGGCGGCCTGCAGCTGCTCCGGCGATACCTCTGGGTAGCGGGGCTGGTCAGCGAAGATGTTGGAGAAGCCACAGCGCTGCAGTATGTGGTCGATGAAATTATCGCTGCCTACCGTCATGTAAGGCCTACGCCAGATGAAGTAAGCTGTGGGTATAGCGGGTTGCGCGGGCTGCAGTTTGTCGAATCCAGCGGCTATACCTTGCGCCAGTTCTTCAGCTTTTACCTCTGTTCCAGTCAGCAGACCGATTTGACTGATCATATCTAACGAGTCTTCCAAGGTATAGATATCGCTCATCCAGACGGGGTACCTCTCTTGTAATGCCGCTATACCTTCTTCGTAGTTCTCTTCTTTGTTGCCAATAATCAAATCGGGCTGCAGTTCATTGATCACCTCTAGCTTGAAGTTCTTGGTGCCACCGATGATAGTCTTTTGCTTTACCTTCTCACCAGGGTGAATGCAGAACTTAGTGAGACCCGCAATTCGGTCTTCCAATCCCAGATCAAATAGAAGCTCAGTCTGGGAAGGCACCAAAGATACAATTCGCTGCGGTAGTTGCGGCAGCGTGACGCTGTGGCCCATCTGGTCGGTGAAGGTATAGGGGAAGCGCATATTCAAAAGTAATCAATTTGGAGTGGCGGTAAAATAAAAAACCACACAAGCCATGCAGGCGGCTGTGTGGTTTCTCTCGGGCTAAAAGTGATTTCTATTTCAGGTATCGGAAGTCCTGGTTGTCCTCAATTTTTAGCAATGTTTCGTAAATCAGTTTCGTTACGTTCTCAACGTCGTCTTTATGCACTGTTTCTACTGTCGTGTGCATGTACTTCAGCGGTAGTGAGATCAGGGCAGAAGCCACACCCGCGTTAGAGTATGCAAACGCATCGGTGTCGGTTCCGGTTGCACGTGAAACGGCGGAGCGCTGGAACGGTATCTCTTTCTCCTGCGCCGTATTGATGATCAGGTCGCGCAGGTTGTTCTGTACCGCAGGCCCGTAAGCGATCACAGGGCCCTTGCCGCAGTGGATGTCGCCGCTGTTCTTCTTGTCGTACATTGGCGACTGCGTATCGTGCGTCACGTCCGTAATGATGGCCACATCCGGCTTAATGCGGTGGGCAATCATCTCGGCACCACGCAGACCAATCTCTTCCTGTACCGCATTCACGATGTACAGACCGAAAGGCAGCTTATGCTTGCGCTCGTGAATCATGCGGGCTACCTCGGCGATCATAAAGCCGCCTACGCGGTTATCGAGCGCACGGCCTACATAGAACTTGTCATTCATCACCGTGAACTCGTCCTCGAAAGTAGCTACGCAGCCCACGTGTATACCCATGGCTTCTACTTCTTCGCGGTTGCTGGCACCACAGTCCAGGAACACGGTTTCGATGGTAGGAGCTTTGTCATTTTCGACCTTGCGAACGTGTATGGCTGGCCACCCGAAAACAGCCTTTACTATACCTTTAGAGGTATAGATGTTCACTCGCTTGGAAGGAGCGATCAGGGCGTCGGAACCACCGTTGCGCTTCAGGTAAAGGTATCCCTCCGGCGTAATATAGTTCACAAACCAGGATATCTCATCGGCATGCGCCTCGATCACTACTTTGTACTCCGCCTCCGGATTGATCACACCCACCACGGTGCCATAGGTATCTACGAAGTAATCTTCAATGTATGGCTTCACATACTCCAGCCACAGCTTCTGTCCTTCGGATTCAAAGCCAGTAGGAGAGGAGTTGTTCAGGTATTTCTCAAGGAACTCGAATGATTCTTTTCTCATCAGGGTCTTTTTCAGTAATGTATAGACAATGGTTGTTAAACATAACGAGCATGTACAGCCAGATGTTCTGTGACTGTACATGCTCGTTATTCAATCCAGTTAAAGCGGGATGTTGCCGTGCTTCTTGCGAGGCAGGCTCACAGCCTTGTTCTCCAGCATTTTAAAGGCCTTGATCAGCTTGGTGCGTGTTTCGCTTGGCATGATCACCTCATCGATGAAGCCACGGTGTGCGGCACGGTATGGCGTTGCAAACTTGTCTTTGTACTCCTGCACCTTCTCGGCCAGTTTCGCAGCCGGATCTTCGGCCTCAGCGATCTCGCGCTTGAAGATGATCTCGGCAGCACCCTGCGCACCCATTACCGCAATCTCGGCAGTTGGCCAGGCGTAGTTCATGTCCGCACCAATGTGCTTGGAGTTCATTACGTCGTAGGCACCGCCGTAGGCTTTGCGGGTAATCACTGTGATACGTGGTACAGTGGCTTCGCAGAAGGCGTAGAGCAACTTAGCTCCGTTGGTGATGATACCGCGCCACTCCTGGTCGGTACCCGGCAGGAAGCCTGGCACATCTTCCAGCACCAGCAAAGGCACGTTGAAGCTATCGCAGAAGCGCACAAAACGGGCGGCCTTGGTGCTGGCATTGATGTCGAGGACGCCGGCTAGTACGGCAGGCTGGTTGCCTACTATACCTATGCTGCGGCCACCCAGACGGGCAAAACCTACCACGATGTTCTCGCCGAAGTTCTTGTGCACTTCAAAGAAAGAGTCTGCGTCGATGATGCCTTCGATCACCTCACGCATATCGTAAGGTTGGTTAGGGTTTTCAGGTATAATTGTGTCGAGCACCGAACGTGTCTCGTCAGCCGCTTCCTCGTAAGGTACAGACGGCGGCAACTCCTCGCAGTTCTGCGGGATGTAGCTCAACAGCGTTTTAATGTAGTTGATGCACTCCACTTCGTTAGCGCAGGAGAAGTGCGTCACACCGCTCTTGGTGCTGTGCGTACTGGCACCGCCAAGCTCTTCAGACGTTACATTCTCGTGCGTTACAGTTTTTACCACGTTAGGGCCGGTCACGAACATATAAGACGTGTCTTCCACCATCATGATAAAGTCGGTGATAGCAGGAGAGTAAACCGCGCCACCAGCGCATGGTCCCATGATAGCCGAGATCTGAGGTATAACCCCAGAGGCGAGTGTGTTTCGGTAGAAGATGTCCGCATAACCACCCAATGACACCACACCCTCTTGGATACGGGCGCCACCGGAGTCGTTCAGACCAATCACCGGGGCACCGTTTTTCATGGCCAACTCCATGATCTTCACGATCTTCTCGGCGTGGGTTTCAGAAAGGGAACCACCCAGTACCGTAAAGTCTTGGGAGAAAACATACACCAATCGGCCGTTGATAGTGCCGTAACCGGTCACTACGCCGTCGCCAAGGAAGTACTGCTTGTCCAGACCAAAGTCCTTGGAGCGGTGCATCACAAACTTGCCGATCTCCTCGAAAGAGTTCTCATCCATCAAAAGGTGGATGCGCTCGCGGGCTGTCAGCTTGCCTTTCTTGTGCTGTGCTTCTATTCTGTCTTGTCCGCCGCCTAGCAAGGCTTCGGCGTTTTTGCGCTCCAGTGTTTCTATCTGGCTCCGTCTGATGTCTCCTGCCATGAAATAGGGTATATCTATTTTATTTAAAATCGATTGATTAATTGATTAATTGTCAAATTTAAAAACTATCAGCCGAAATCAGCTATACTCAAAGCAGAATTTGGATCCTTACCAGTGTATATCTTCCAGATAAAGTCAAAAAATAAGGGCTGCCATGTTAGGAGCAGCCCTTATATAGAAGGTCTTAAACCTTATTTGTCAGATTTCTCACCGTCGCCGGACGACTTGGTTGGCTCTGTCTCTTCCTCTTCTCCGTCATTGGCAATGCCTTTCGGTTTCTTGCCATTGCTCTTCTTCGAAGCGAAAGTCAGTTTTTCTTCACCTTCCTTGTAGTCCACCATCATGGTATCACCTTGTGCGATCTCGGCTTTCAGTATCTCTTCCGCAATCGGGTCTTCGATATACTTCTGAATAGCGCGGTTCAGCGGACGGGCACCATACTTCGGATCGTAACCTTTCTCGGCCACAAAATCCTTGGCTTTGTCAGTCAGCTCGATCTTGTAACCCAGGGCCTCAATGCGCTTGAACAGCTTGCCAAGCGACAGCTCGATGATCTTATGCATGTCTTCACGACCAAGTGAGTTGAACACGATCACATCATCCAGCCGGTTCAGGAACTCAGGCGAGAAGGTTTTCTTCAGCGCACTGGCAATCGTGCCTTTCATGATGTCATCTACGTTCTCCTGCTTGCTCTTCGACATGAAACCGATACCGGCTCCGAAGTCCTGCAGGTCACGCGCACCAATGTTCGATGTCATGATGATGATCGTGTTACGGAAGTCCACCTTACGGCCAAGACCATCCGTCAGAATTCCATCGTCAAGCACCTGTAGCAACAGGTTGTACACGTCCGGGTGCGCTTTCTCGATCTCGTCGAGCAGCACTACTGAGTATGGCTTGCGGCGGATCTTCTCCGTCAGCTGACCACCTTCTTCGTAACCTACATAGCCCGGAGGCGCTCCCACCAAGCGAGATACACTGAATTTCTCCATATACTCACTCATGTCGATACGCACCAGCGCGTCGTCTTTGTCGAACAGGTATGTCGCCAGCACTTTGGCAAGCTCCGTTTTACCTACACCAGTAGGACCCAGGAATACAAATGAACCGATCGGCTTTTTCGGATCTTTCAGACCAACACGCGTACGCTGGATGGCTTTCACCAGCTGCGAGATCGCTTTGTCCTGACCGATCACTTTGCCCTTGAGCTCTTCGCCCATGTTCAAAAGTTTCACGCCTTCATTCTGCGCGATACGCTTCACCGGTATACCTGTCATCATGGCAATAACTTCTGCCACATTTTCCTCTTTTACTGTGTAGCGCTTCTTCTTGGTCTCCTCTTCCCAGCTTTTCTTAGCTGATTCGAGTTGGTCAATCAGTTTTTTCTCCTTGTCGCGTAGTTGGGCAGCCTCTTCGTATTTCTGGCTCTTCACCACGCGGTTTTTCTCCACCTTGATGTTCTCAATCTGCTCTTCGAGCTTCAGGATATCATCCGGCACAATGATGTTGTTGATGTGCACACGCGCACCAGCTTCATCCAGAATATCGATGGCCTTGTCCGGAAGGAAACGGTCGCTCATATAGCGGTCCGAAAGCTTCACGCAGGCCTCGATTGCCTTGTCAGTATAGTTTACGTGGTGGTGATCCTGGTACTTGTCTTTGATGTTGTGCAGGATCTCCATGGTCTCCTCCGGTGTGGTAGGGTCTACCATCACGATCTGGAAACGACGGGCCAATGCACCATCTTTCTCGATGTACTGGCGGTACTCGTCGAGCGTAGTCGCGCCAATGCATTGGATCTCACCACGGGCCAGGGCCGGCTTGAACATGTTGGAGGCATCCAGCGAACCGGAAGCGCCACCAGCACCTACAATCGTGTGCAACTCGTCAATGAACAGGATAACGTCCGGAGACTTCTCGAGCTCGTTCATCACGGCCTTCATGCGCTCCTCGAACTGGCCGCGGTACTTCGTACCAGCCACCAGAGAGGCTAGGTCAAGGGTTACCACACGCTTGTTGAAAAGCACGCGGCTTACCTTTTTCTGCACGATGCGCAGCGCAAGTCCTTCAGCAATAGCTGTTTTACCTACACCAGGCTCACCAATCAGGATCGGGTTGTTTTTCTTGCGGCGGCTCAGTACCTGGGCCACGCGTTCGATTTCTTTTTCACGGCCCACAATCGGGTCGAGTTTGTCGTCTTCTGCCAGTTTGGTTAGGTCACGGCCAAAATTGTCAAGCACCGGAGTGCGTGATTTTTCGCCGGGTTTCTTGCTCGAGCTGCTGCCAGCGCGTGAAGAAGAACCAAATAATTTGTCAGAATCATCAGAATCGTCTGTGTCAGACGATGCCAGCGGATTATTGCTATGATAATCCAGAGAGTCTCTTATTGCTTCGTAGTTCACGTTGAATTTCGCTAAGATTTGAGAAGAAATATTGTCTTCATCCCGAAGGATGGATAATAAAAGGTGTTCAGTACCTATTATATCACTCTTGAAGATTTTGGCCTCCAGATAAGTAATCTTAAGCACCTTCTCAGTTTGCTTGGTAAGCGGGATGCTGCCAGTGATATTGCTGTTCTGAGAAGCGGTGTTTCGGGTAGCTTGCTCTAAAGCGTACTTCAGTTCATCTATCGAAACGCCCAGCTTCTTGAGCAAGGCAATGGCAGTTCCTTCTCCTTCCCGGATCATGCCCAGCACCAAGTGTTCAGTGCCAATGTAGTCATGCCCAAGACGGATAGCTTCCTCACGGCTGAGTGAGATCACCTCTTTCACTCTATTCGAGAATTTAGCTTCCATGTATACTCTATAAAAAAATGTAAAGGTCTAAAAATGTTGTAACTCGTTGAGGCTAACAGGAAAAGCCCCTGATTTTAAACAAGCCCAACTCCACAAAGGTTTAGTTTTGCCGGGGCATTATTGTAAGTAGGAAAGCGACTTCGGACCCTGTGTAAACAACAAGTCAATTATACTAAGGTCTTGTACAAATTGTTTGCCAAATACTTGTGTATAGGGTTGTACGTACAAGTTGTCAGGAATGATTTTAGGATGTATCCTATTTCTGAGGTCGAGCACCCCCGCTGGATGTTCTGTTTTAAAGCTGTCCGTGAACCCGATTGGCCGATCCAGTTTCAGAAATTTAAGATAAAGCCGCAATAAATCAACGTTCAGGTCAAATAAATATTTCGGCTGCCGTTCATATACCTCCCGGATGTAGTCACTGTAAAATTCAAAATAAGGTGCCCGGCCATAGGCTGCCTGTATCGTACGCCAATGTACGTTGTACCACTTCTGGGTATAGTCAATTTCAATTTCGGTGATCAGCGTCTTGTCCTTGCTGTTGCCCCGCAGCACCGGCACACTTAACGGTGCCATGCCCTGCGACGTCAGCACATGGCAGCGATTGCGGTAACTCTGCTTTATGTAGTTCTCGTGTTTCTCCAGCAGCAAACCATCAGACTTAAGCAATGCAGCAAAAAACTGAATGGGCGGGTGGTACATTATTTCGGTTAGGAGGAGCAAGGGAGTTTATTTAAAAGTTAGGAGATGTATCACGACACACGTATCACGTAGCACGACTTCTTCTGGACGAAAGAGACTAAAGACATTTTGACAAAAGACTTTCCACATTGTTGCTGTTTTGTGGATTTGTAATCTGCTTGCCTGCCGATAGCAAAGCCTTTGCTACGCGGATTACAAATCCGAAAAGCGCTTGAGCGGTAGGTATACCTGTAAACAGTCTGTTGTCCACCCCGAAGTCGTGCTACGTGATACGCGTAACATGATTCGCGTCACGAAATAAGCACGATTTCTTTAATTTCATAATGTAAGTATAGGTCGTACCTTTGCAGGCGATCTATACCTGTGAAAAAATCTCCTAACATACCCACACTTTATTACCCGCTGTGGTGGCTGCTCAAAGGCCTGTCTTTACTGCCGCTGTCCGTGCTATACCTGTTAGCTGACTTTTTGTTTGTGCTCGTGTATTATGTGGTTGGCTACCGCAAAAAAGTGGTGCTCCAAAACCTGCGCAACTCCTTTCCGGAAAAGTCAGAGCAGGAAATCCAAGGTATAGCCAAAGCCTTTTACCGTCAGTTCCCGGACCTGATCATGGAGATACTGAAACTTGCCTCGATGGATGCAGCCGAAATGCGCCGCCGCATTGTGTTCTCTAACCAGGAGGTGCTCGATGATTTTGTACAGCAAGGCAAAACGGTTATCACGATGGGATCACACTCCGGCAATTGGGAATGGGTACTTTCAGCTGGAGCGGTACAGTTCGGCTTCCCGGCTGAAGGGGTGTACAAGCGGATCAAAAATCCATTCTTCGAAGAGTTTATGCTATACCTGCGCAGCAGGCTCGGTGCCCGCTTAATTGAAATGAAAGACACTATGCGGGACTTTGTGCGCAATAGAAAGACCCCGCGTGTGGTAGCTATGCTCTCAGACCAAACGCCCCCTTACGGAGAGATCCAGTTCTGGACAACTTTCCTTAACCAGGATACTCCTTTTTTTGTCGGCGCCGAAAAGCTGGCGCATACCTTTGGCTGCCCGGTGCTGTTTCTGGATGTGGCACGAGAAAAACGTGGCTATTATCGCCTTACATTTGAGGTGCTGTCCGACGGTACCACCAAGCCAGAAGAAGGTACATTTCCTGTCACCGAAGCCTTCGCCCGAACATTAGAATCGTCCATCCGCCGCAATCCAGCCGATTACCTCTGGACGCATAAGCGGTGGAAACATAAGAGAGTTTAAGTTTAGGAGTTTGGGAGTTTAGGAAGTGTGAATTTTGAGAGAACCGATTTTCCTATTCACCTGTCTATCATGGATTCAGACCTTTAGGGCCAATTCCTAATACCTCTTAAATCTTGCGTTCCAAACTCTTAAACTCCTAAATTCTCAAACTCCCCAACTTAAAGAAATTCCTCAATATCCCCTGCGCCTTCCCGAAGCACTTCAAAATTGTTGGCAGCATCTACCACGGTAGAGGCTACGTTGTTGCCGGGGCCACCGTCAATTACGGCGTCTACCAGGTTGCGGTATTTTTCATAGATCAGTTCCGGGTCTGTGCTGTACTCGATCACTTCGTCTTCGTCGCGGATGGAGGTGGAGAGAATCGGGTTGCCGAGCTCCTGCACCAGCGCCAGGGCTATTTTGTTGTCTGGCACACGTATACCGACTGTTTTCTTTTTGCTGCCGGCGTAGCGCGGCACACGGCTGCTGGCGTCGAGCACGAAGGTGAAGGGACCGGGCAGTGCCTTTTTCATTACCTTGTAAGTAGGCGTGTCGATTTTGGCGTAGTCGGAGATGTGCGTCAGATCAGAGCAGATGAAGGAGAGGTTTGCCTTGTCTGGCTTTATTCCTTTCAGTTGGCAGACACGCTCCACCGCTCTTGTGTTGTGGATGTCGCAGCCGAGTCCGTAGATGGTGTCGGTGGGGTAGATGATGATGCCGCCGTTGCGCAGTATCTCGACGGCTTCCAGTATCTTTTTTGGCTGTGGATTATCCGGGTGTATCTGGAGGAAAACAGCGTTGGCCATAGTTTTATTTTGCTTGTTAGTGCATTAAGTAAGGCATACTGCATAAAAGCCGTCTGCGTTGCAGGTATAGCCCTTGAGGTTGGTAAATAGAGACTTTAGGACAGATGCCGGCTCAAAATTAGTCAGATAAGCAAGATTAGTGTTATTTTTGTAGCCTAAACTAAACGGGCCCGGAACCTAACATCCTTATCCGGGACTTTTAATTACATTATGGCTAACGAAGTCACTCCACGCAGACGCGTCAAGAAAGAGAAAAGCATGTGGATACCCGGCATCATTGTGCTGGTGCTGTTCCTGTTTGTGAGCTTTTCCTACTATGCCTACCAGATTGTGTATACCGCCAACGTAGACACCAAAGGGCAAGACACCTATGTATACATCCCGACCGGCGCTGATTACAAACAAGCCCTCGACTCGGTAGAGGCTACCGGTGTGATCATCGACCGCCTGTCGCTGCGCTTCATGGCTAAGCTCATGGACTATGACGAACTGGTGAAGCCGGGCAGGTATAAGATTGAGGACGGCTGGGGTAACCGGCAGCTCATCGGTGTATTGCGGCTGGGAGAGCAGTCCCCGCTAAAACTCACTTTCAACAACATCCGCCTGCGTAGTCAGCTGGCCGAGAAACTGGCCGCTGCAGTAGAGCCATCCGCCACAGAAATAGACAGCCTGCTCAATGACCAGGAGTACTTGCAAACGCTGGGTTTCGACACAACCACAGTGGTGAGCATGTTCATCCCCAACACTTACGAGGTATACTGGACCATCACGGCACCGGAACTCATGCAGCGCATGAAGACCGAGTACGACCGCTTCTGGACCGCTGAGCGCAGGGCCAAGGCCGAGCAGATGGGGCTCTCTCCAAAAGAAGTTTCTACATTGGCTTCGATCGTGCAGGCAGAGACCATCAAGAACGATGAGAAGCCGCGTGTGGCCGGCGTATACCTGAACCGCCTGCAGAAGGGCATGAAGCTCGAGGCTGACCCAACCGTGGTATATGCCGTGCGTGACTTCACGATTCGCCGCGTGCTCAACGTGCACCTGCAGCACGACTCGCCTTACAATACGTACCGTTATGCCGGCTTGCCTCCAGGGCCTATCAATGTGCCGGATATCTCCAGCATCGACGCGGTGCTAAACCCGGAACAGCATAAATACATCTACTTCTGCGCCAAAGAAGATTTCTCAGGCTATCATAGCTTTGCTGTGACGCATGCCGAGCACATCGCCAACGCCCGCCGCTATCAAAGAGCACTGACGCAGCGGAATATTTTGAAATAATTGCTGATTGTTAATTGCTGATTGTTGTTTGCTAAACTTGAGCAGGTATAGCATTGCTGAAACTCAAGCTAGCGGGGCACGCTATACACTTCACAATAATTCACGGGCAATTAACAATCAACAACCAACAATTAACAATCAACATGTTCGAATCAGAGGTACAGATACGCGTACGTTACGCCGAAACCGACCAGATGGGCTATGTTTATTATGGCAACTACGCTGCCTACTACGAAGTGGCCCGTACGGAGGTATTCAGAAGGTTAGGTATACACTACAAGGAGATGGAAGCGACTGGTACCATGATGCCCGTGCTGGAGCTCAAGTGCAAGTATATCCGCCCAGCCAAGTACGACGATCTGCTCACGATCAAGCTCTTTCTTAAGCACAAGCCGCATGGCTCGCGTATAAAGTTTGAGTACGAGGTGTATAACGAGGAACAGACACTACTGAATGTGGGCGAGACCACCATGGTGTTTGTTGACATGAAGTCAGGGCGCCCGACAGCTATACCTGCGCTGATACACCAGAAGTTGGACGGATACTATAGCGAATGAGGCTGAACCAGCAATATCTGAAGCGCCGCAGAGCGTATCGCAAATTCATCGTGTTCCTGAAGAGATGGCGCTTTAACAATGGCCAATCTTCGGTATACGATGTGGCCGATGTGTTGCTGGGCGAACTTAGACTGGATTCCATTACCAAGCGTGCCTCATACATGGCCTTTAACTTTACGCTGGCCATCTTTCCGACCATCATTTTTTTGTTCACGCTCATACCTTACATGCCCAGCATTTTGTCGCTGGACTTGGGCGAGAGCATCCTTAACTTCCTGGCCGATTTCCTGCCTGAAGAGATGTATACCGTCGCCTATGGCACCATCGACGACATTGTAAATAAGCCACGGGGGGGACTACTCTCTTTCGGTTTTCTCTTTGCCCTGATTCTGTCCACCAATGGTATCATGTCGCTGATGGATGCCTTCGACAAGAAATATCATACCTTCTATAAGCGGCCATACCTGAAAAAGCGGGTGATTGCTACGGTGCTTACTGTAGCGCTTTCATCTATTCTGTTTCTGGCAGTGGCGGCGATCTTCTTTGGGCAGTGGATCTTAGATGTGTTGGTCTTTTACGAGGTTGTGACAGAGAGCTATACTTATACCCTGATCGTGATGCTGAAGTACGTGGCGATCATACTGCTCTTCCTGCTGGCAACCTCACTTATCTACTACTACGTACCTGCCATACAGGACAAGTGGCCTTTCTTCTCGGCTGGTGCAGTGGTTGCCACTATCCTGATTTTTGTGGTGTCGATGATCTTCTCGCTCTACATCAGCGCTTTTGATACCTACAACAAATTTTACGGCTCCATCGGGGCCCTCATTGGTTTAATGATCTGGCTTGATTTTGTGTCTATGATCCTGATCCTCGGTTTTGAGATCAACGTGAGCATTGATACGGTGACCAAACGGCTTACCCGGAAGACAGCCCAAACTGCTGAGAAAGCCACTTCGGCAGCAGCTTAACTGGTACAGGCGGAGTAGGGCATTACTCAAAGCAAGGTACAAGCCAAAATCAGTGAAAATTTACAGCTTCAAAATCAGTTGCTTATACCTGAAATGCCCAAACCAGCGAAAAATAATTGCGTATAGCTTTGAAAATTCACCGCAGCGCTATACTTTTGTGCTCGATTCAATTACAGAGAGTTGGCGGAGTGGTCGAACGCGGCGGTCTTGAAAACCGTTGACTGTAACAGGTCCGGGGGTTCGAATCCCTCACTCTCTGCAGAATAGCTTATCAAATAGCTTAAAAAGCCCTTAAATCAGCGATTTAAGGGCTTTTTTGTTTTTAGCCCCTCCTGAATTTTACATATTCTCTCCTTTTTGAGGCAGCCAATTCGGGTACCCGAAACTATTCCGACTCCGGGTACCCGAATTGATGTGCAACTAGTTGGCTGTAAGGAAGATGTACAGTTGTTTTACATCTTGTGAAGCCTTGGTTTGAATGTTAATTTTAACCATAAAAGGAGGAGTTGTATGAACACCAAAATCAGTATCCTGTTCTACGGCAGGAAAGCCAAGACCACCAAGGACAACCTTGTGCCGATTTACCTGCGCGTCACGCTGCAGGGAAGACGCCTGGAGCTGAGCACCCACCGCTACGTCTCGGCCGAACGCTGGTCCGCGGAGGCGGGCAAAGTGAAGGGCAGCTCGGCCGAGGCCCGGAGCGTGAACGCCTACCTGGACACGCTGCGGGCTAAGGCCTATGGCCACCACCGGGAACTGCTCGAGGAAGGTAGGCCCGTGACAGTGGAGGCGTTCAAGGAGAAGTGGATGGGAGTGGAGGAGAAGCCGGTCATGCTGCTGGAAGTATTCCAGATGCACAACGAGCGGATGGCGCAGCTGGTGGGCAAGGACTACGCCCCGGGCACCCTGGAACGCTACACGACCTCCCTGCAGCACACGCGGGACTTTATCCGGTGGAAGTACAGTGTGGAGGATATCGACGTGAAGAAGCTCTCCTACGGCTTCATCACCGACTACGAATTCTGGTTCAAGACGGTGCGCAACTGCGCCCATAACACCACCATGAAATACCTGGCCAACTTCAAGAAGGTCATCCACCTGTGCCTCAAAAACGGCTGGCTGGAGCGCGACCCTTTTTTGGGCTTCAAGATGAGCAAGCGGGAGGTGGTGCGTGAGTGTCTTACCGAGGACGAGCTGCAGCGCATGGCGGAAAAGGAGTTCGTCACAGACAGGCTGGGCCAGGTGCGGGACGTGTTCCTCTTCAGCTGCTACACCGGCCTTGCCTACGTGGACGTGCAGCAGCTCAAACGCTCGGAGATCGGGGAGGGCATGGACGGGGAGCGGTGGATCTTCACCAAGCGGCAGAAGACCGAGACGCCCTCCCGGATTCCGCTCCTGCCAGCGGCCCTGGCGATTCTTGAGAAATACTCAGACCATCCCCAGTGTCTCTACCAGGACAAGGTTCTGCCGGTGCTGAGCAACCAGAAGATGAACGCCTACCTCAAAGAGATCGCCGATGTGTGCGGCATCCGCAAGACACTCACCTTCCACATTGCCCGCCACACCTTCGCTACCACCGTCACCCTGAGCAACGGCGTGCCCATCGAGACGGTGAGCCGGATGCTGGGGCACCGCAACCTGAAGACCACCCAGCACTACGCCAAGATCCTGGACCAGAAGGTGAGCGACGATATGCAACGGCTCCGGGAGAAACTGAAGCTTTAGTTGACAGAAGGTACCGTTTTAGCAACCAGCCCGACTATAAAATTCTTACTTTCAGCTGTGGCTCTTGATTTGCAATTCGCGAATTGAGAATTAAATATCATGAGAAAACACGGTGGCATGCGGCCGTAAGACATAGTCATACTGCTTGCCATCACGGTGAGAGGTGATGCGCCCTGGATGATGAAGGATTTGACCCATGAGTTTGGCATCAGTGCGTCGGAGGTGTTAGAATCCATCCACAAGTTCTACGTGGCAGGGCTTTGGCAAGCCAAAGCAGAAAGTGATGCGCCAAGCATTACTCGAATTCCTTGTCTTTGGGGTGCGCTACGTATTTCCGCAGTAACCCGATGCCATGGTAAGGGGAGTGTCTACCGTCATCAGCCCACCAGTATGGGTAAAAGTAAAAGAGACTAAATCGTTATGTTAGAAGATAGTGAATTCGATAAAAAATCGCTGAGGTTGGTGCAGGGTAATACTACAGATTGGGCTGAGCTGGCGAAGGATTGTGTTTGTTTTGCCAATGGCAAAGGTGGGACGATATATATCGGAGTCGAAGACGACTCCGATATGCCTCCTGCTGATCAAAGGATCAAAAAATCTATTGTAGAGAAAATCAACCAGGTAATTCCCCAGCGAACCATAAATGTAGGTATTAGTGCGACCATACAGAATGCACCTAATGGTGGAGAGTTTATCGAGGTTAAAATATACAGAAGTACTCAGACTATTGCCTCCACGTCCGATGGTAAATACTATATGCGTATAGCCGATGAGTGTAAACCTTTGATGCCTGATGAAATGATTCGTGTGGCTGCTGAAAAGCAAGCGTTTGTATGGGAGGAAAAGGTGGCAAGAAAAGTATACATAAGCCAAGCTGATGGTGCTAAGCTAGGTAATTTTTTAAGTGATGTGCGGAATTCGGAGCGTGTAAGCGGCTTCGTTAAGGAAATGTCTCAGGATGAGATGTTAGAGTACTACTTCTTCACTAGCGGTGATTACCTGACAAATTTAGGTGTGCTTTGGATAGGCCAGCGCAAAGACAGAGCCTTAATGCACTATTCGCCTGCTGTGCAGTTCATTAAATATGATGAAAACGGTGTTAAAGTGAACAAGCGAGTTTGGGACGATTACACGCTTAACCCGAAGGAACTTCTTAATGAAATAATTACAGGTATACCTGATTGGGGAGAATCAATAGAGATTGCCGATGGAATATTCCGGAGGACTATTCCCAACTATAATCAGGTAGTGATCAGAGAGCTGATAGCAAATGCTTTAGTACACCGGGTTTATACTATGCGTGGTGATATTTTCATTAATCTTTACCACGACCGCCTAGAAATTCATTCACCTGGGCTGCTTCCTTTAGGTGTTACCCCCTCCAACATCATTAGCAAATCTATTCACCGCAATACGCACCTGGCCAAAGTGTTCTATGACTTGATGCTAATGGAGAAGGAAGGTAGCGGTTATGACAAGGTATACGAAGTGTTACTACTTCATGGTAAGCCCGAGCCAATAGTAGAGGAATGGGATGATCGAGTAGTAGTAACGGTTATGAAGAATATCATCAGTACTGAGGTGGCTAAGCTTATGTCGCGAGCCAATGATGACTATGGCCTTAATCAAAAGGAGATAATTACACTGGGTTTGATTGCACAACACGGTACTATGACAGCTATAGAGCTGAGCAAGAAGCTTAATGTGAGAAATAGTGATGGGTTAGCTTATTGGTTGGGGAAGCTCTTGAAGCACGAGATAATCCATAGTAAGGGCAAAACAAAAGGAACTGAATATCATGTCAACCCTGAGTTGCTTAGACAAATAGATTTCAAAGGCAAAACAGACCTTAAAAAGATTGAGCCGCACAGGCTTCAGGAACTTATCTTGATGGATTTGGAAACTTATCCTGGGAGTTCCATCGGAGATATAAATGAGCGTATAGGGCCGGAAATAAATAGAAATAAAGTAAAAAGGAAGTTGGCTGAACTTGTTGATTCCAAAATTCTATACACAGAAGGTGTGTTGAAAGGTACTAGATACTTTATAGATCATAATCAAAGAAATAATGAATAAATGATCCATAAATGATCCATAAATGATCCATAAATGATCTATAAGTGATCCAGAAATGATCTTGGATAAAATACTGTTAACCCCAAAGAGGAAGTATGCGACTGAATAGATGCACTTTGAGTTTGTTTCGCATGAAATTGCTTATAATCCCCTAAACAAATTGTGTTTGACCATTCTAGAAAGATATAACGAAAACCCGCAGTGTCTGAACCAGAACCGGGTACTGCGGGTGTTAAGCAACCAGAAGATGAACGCCTACCTCAAGGAACCGACGAGTGCGGCATCTGCAAGACGCTCACCTTCCACGCCTTCGTTACCATCGTCACCCTCTCCAACAGGATATCGATCGAGACGGTCAGCCGGATGCTGGGGCACCGCAACCTGAAGACCACCCAGCACTACGCTAAAATCTTGGACCAGAAGGTTATCAATGACATGCAGCAGCTCCGGGACAGGCTCAAGAGGAAAGCGTGAAATAAGGTCACTTTGTTAGTTCATTGGAGATGCACCGCCTCAGCCTCTGGGCACGGGTGGGGGCTTGTCCAGACGGAGAGCAGGCAATAAATTTACTGTAAAGGTAAAACTTAGTGGCACTTTCCTTCACCGTTGATGCGGTGTGTCTGATCAAGTGGAAAAGGGTGTTATTTTAATCAGATGTTGGTGATGATAAAGAAACAGTAAAGGATATGCTCCTTGTAATGCAGGCCTCGCGGCACTTGCCATCAGGCTGTATACTGCTCGTGTACTAAGTTGGGACATGAAGTGAAGAACGTGTACCATTGTGGTACATATACTATGATTCATGTACCAAAGTGGTAGTTGTGTCATACATTGAATCTATACTGTAATCAGCGCCTCATAAACCCTACAACAGTCTCCCACCACTTCTTAAGCCACAACAAGTGTCTGGTAAATTTAGTATATTTGTAAAGGGCATGTTTCAATTTGCCCTGTGTACCTTTAACTAAACACTATGCGGATACAAGCTGTCGTAAGAAAGGGTTATATGAAAGAGATTGACGAGCAAGAGGACCTGTTCTACTGGCTCCGCCGCTCCCCTAGGGAACGAATGGAGGCAGTAACTTTTATCATCTCCCAATACATAAAGCCAGGGCAGCGGCTTGACAAAACCGCCGTTTCCATAAGAAAGCTCTCCCATGGTGCTAGCTAAGGATTTCGAGGAGTTTATCAGTTTGTTGAACAAGCATGAGGTGGATTACTTAGTGGTAGGCGGCTATGCGCTTGCCTTCCACGGCCGACCACGACATACTGGTGATCTAGACATCTGGATTGGTGTTTCAGAAAAGAATGCAGAGCGCATGCTTAAGGTGCTCAAGGATTTTGGACTGGCATCCCTTGGTTTTGAGAGGGAAGACTTTCTAAAGGAAGGCTATGTTACCCAGATCGGCTATCCTCCCCTGCGCATCGACATTCTAAACACCATTGACGGTGTTAGCTTCCGGGAAGCCTACGGCAACAAGGAGCAGGTGGACTTAGACGGGCTGCAGGTGGCTTATATCGGCTTGCGCGATTTCATTAAGAATAAAGAGGCAGTAGGTAGGGCTCGCGACTTGAGCGACATTAAGGAGATTCAAGCAAAGGAAAATCCAAAGCTAAAACGAAGTAGAGGCAGGAAAATATGAAAAAGCTGAGATGCACATCACCCTTAGTTGTTCTTTCATCTCACATACGTTACTGGCAACAAGAAATGAATAAGGTAAAGCATGGTCGCTTTACCTTATTCATTTTGCAGGATTGAACCTCATACTAAACTAAGCTTAGAGTTGTTACACTTACAAGGTGTATACCTTCGCAGCTTGAGCCAAATGCAGGGGATGAGAAAAGCTACGCGCATTCTACCACATTCCATTTTTGTTGAAATTGTTCTCTAAAATCCTCATCACGGCAAAGGCATCTTCCAGATGTGTCCTTAGCCAGGTTATGATTGTAAGGATTGCTCGCGGCTTTAATAGGTGCCAAAGGATAAATTTGCGTAACACAAGAAAACTCCGCAGTTCTATGGCCCAAGGCATCCAGCACAACCTCAGAGGCAAGCAGTATACCAGGCAGGGCAGACTGAAAAGCCAAAAGTACTTCAGCAGTACTGATTGTAGATTCAGACTGACGCAGTTTCATCAAGATGCCGCCACAGACAACATTAGAATAAAAATTCGCGATCGGTTGCCCCACAAATTCCTGAAGCTTCTCCATAGACACATTGTTCTCCTTGCTAATGAGTTCAAGAAGACCTAAATCCACAGGCCTGTTGTACTGCAGGTAACCTCTTACATCTCTCTCGTAGTTAGAAAGTCCAAGGTTATCTGCAACCTACTGTGACTTATCTTTCTTTTTACTACTGGGGATATAACCGCAGGCTAAGCAAAGTTTCTGTAGAAAGTCATAATGGCGTGAGATTCCAACAACCTTACTAGCGGTATAACCATTGAATATCTGTTTTGGCAGAGAACTCTGTATAGCAATCCTATCCTTTGCAGAGTCAACTGCTACAACCACCTTCTCAAACAGCCAATCTCCTTTGCGGGAAACATAACCTACCCAGTCACAAAGAAAAGTTTCTAACGAAAGGGTTTTATGGCCCCACACCTCTTTAGCAATCTCTGTTTTAGGGCGATCTTCGTCCTTCTCCTGTGTAAGTACATAACGCTGAAGGTTAGACAAGTCCAGCTTTTGTGGTTCCACTAAATCGATTTCACCCTTACACCCTTTAAATTGAGACAGAGCCCAAAGAAAACCGTTTCCAATGGCCCCAAAACCAACTAAGCAAAGCTGACCTAAGTCTACAGAACCAGGAATGGGCACATAAGTTGGATCATTTGGGTTAAGGCTTATTAGAGAAAGGGTAGGTTCATCATCATAAGCAACTTCGCCCAGTATCTCCCGAAAGGTATACCTGAACAGGTTGGCTGCGGGCATCATCGTGATTCCATACATGCTGCGCTCAGAGAGGGTAAAAGAGGTTTTCGTGAATTAAGTCAGCGCTTACCCAGAGAGCCAAGCCTATGCCCATCATTCACCTTGAAACACCCATCAACGCACCAATAGAGGCATGCTTCGACCTATCCAGAAGCATAGACCTTCACATAATCTCAACCATGCATACGGGTGAGCGTGCGATTGCAGGAGTTGCCTCAGGATTGATAGGTCTCGGTGAATCCGTAACATGGAGAGCAAAGCACTTTGGTATCTGGCAGCGCCTTTCGACCAGAATCACCGAATATGAACGACCCTACTATTTTGCTGATGAAATGGTGGAGGGTGTGTTCAAACGCTTCAAACACGAAGACCACTTCCATGAAGCTGGAAATGGCATTACTCTAATGCGAGATGTGTTTGACTACACCTCCCCTTTCGGTATGTTTGGAATGGTCGCTGACAAGCTTTTTCTGAAAAGGTATATAACCCAATTGCTGGTGGAGCGAAACAATGTGATAAAATACTATACTGAACCTGGACAGTGGGAAAGCTTACTGAGTATGGACAAGTAATCAGTTATGCTGCAAGTATTCAATAATCAATGTCAGTAAAACAGACAACAATTTAAATTTTCTTCAAAAGAGCATTTAAAAGGACAAAGCGATGTTACTGGTTATAAATGGCAACCCCTATTATCTTGTGCCAGGGTCTTTCGTAAGTCTGCTACGCAGCAGAGAGTACTTTACTTTATCAATGTATGTAACAAGCAAATAAGTAGTTACCTGACAGAGATTCAGTGTTTATTTGTTTTCTTAGTGTCTTCTTCTGTCGTAAGATTGTATATGAACAACTTGTATGACTATATCAGGCAGGTGGACGTGAACAGTTTACGAGCAAGTGAGGTCTGTCAATGCCTGCTCTACCTAAAGTACTTTACCAGAAGATACCCTGACAGGGAAACAGAAATCACTGAAACAAGGGAGAAGCTGAACAAAAGGGTGCAAGAATTAAGACAAGCAAAGTTGCATGCGGGTGATAGGCATACAAATTAATGTGCTGACTTTCACGTAGCTTGCTGCAGATATTTAAAAAACACCGCAAAGGTTGTTCCTTCGCCTTCCTTACTTTCTACTTCAATCCTGCCGCCCATGGCTTCCACCATTCCTTTAACAATGAACAGCCCCACGCCTGTACCCTCCACGTTATAGTGCAGTCTGGTGTAGCGGTCAAAGATATACTGCTGCTTGGCTTCTGCTATACCCAAACCATTGTCACTCACTCTAAGCAGTATATATTCCCCAGATTTCTCAGTAGATATGGTGATTATTGGCTTGCTGTCAGGCTTGCTATACTTGATGGCATTAGAGAGCAGGTTGTAGATAATGCTTCTGATGTTTCTGCGGGAGAAGCTGATTTCGGATTCCCCGATTTGGACGTTGATTTTTGCATTGGTCTCCGCTATCTTATCCCTTAGGGCAAGCTTTGCATCCTCGATGACGTTCTCGAAGTTCACACGCTCCGGCCCCTTTGCAAAGGCTGTGTCATTATCAATGTCAGCAAGCTCATCAACGGTTTTGCGCAGGTTGTCCACAGACTGGCTGAGCATGTCTATGGCTTTCTTGTTTCCTTTTTCACTTTTCAGAGTTCCTTTCAATATTCTGATCAAGCCTTCCATGTTGGAAAGCGGTCCTTTAATGTCGTGTGAGATAGAGTGGATGATGTTCTCATATTCCCTGTGTAGTTTCTCGTACCCTTTCAGGATCTGGATGCGGTCGTTGATGTCGATGAAGGTGATGATGACACCATTTGTCCTATTCTCCTTTTTTATAATGTAGGGCAGGATATTCATCTGAAACCACTTTTTATCGGTAGTCTGGATTTCCTTCTCCAAACTCAGGCTGCTCTCGATCACCTCGTGGATGTTGTCAATGATGGTAGGGAAGCGGATGTTGTTGGATACCTCGTCTATGTGCCTGCCCACATCGCTGGCTGAAAGTTTGAAGTGTGTCATGGCAGCAGGTGTGAACTTGCGTAGGATCATATTGGCATCTACAAATAGCTGCGGTATGATGGTGTTGTTGAAGTAGTTCTCGAGTTCATCGTTTAACTCGATGAGTTTTTCAATTTTACCGTTCTTTTTAGATGCTTCTGCCATTAGAAAAGTTGTACGGATAATCATACTATTTAAAGGTAGTCATTTTATGTAAGTATTTATTCTATGGCATATGTGTATACTAGCCTTTGACAAGTGGTGATTTCCAGCCTTACAGCCTGGGTGCAATGTGAAGTGAAGAGGAATACTGATTATTTCTTAGAGCTTGCAGTAGGCAAAACAGTCACAAGTGAATTTGATAACCATTGACATCAGAGCTCAACTGTTTAAAGTTCTTTTTTGAAACCAAAACCCACTTATCTGCTAAAATAAATGGGTTTTGGGCTTTAATAGGTAGACCAAAGAGTGGAATTGTTGAGCTTTAGCTACAAGAATCTGGCTCTTTCAGAAGATTACGTGAATCCATAGGCGATTAAACTTACCATGCTCAGATGCCATTTCAATCTGCCCTATATAAGTACATTAGCTCAATGGAAAATTTTAAGCCACCTGCTACTATAGTTGAAAAATATATTCTTTATGCGGAAGAAATACAGAAGGTTAGAAATGTAACTTGTCAAAGTCCCTTTATTCATTTACCCCTAAGCTTGTTTTCCGTCTCAGCAGAATTAGTTGTCATTTGATCTTCTTGTTGCCTTGGCTGCTTTCTTTGCCTGGTTATCTGCTTCTGTGCGGTTACGCTGGGCTTTGGTTTCCATTTTAGCTGAACGTTTGGCTTGTTTGGCCGCATAAGAAGCTTCCTTATCTATGCGTTTGGCTTCATTCGCATTCGCTTTTGCACGCTTTGCATCTGCTTTTGTTTCAGCCTTTAAGTCTTTGGTTGCTTGTAAGCGTAGCTCGTCTCGTTTCGCTTTTTCTTTATCAAATTCCTGTGGTTGTTTCTGTTCCTCTTTTGTAGGGGCATTCTGGGCGTAGATAGCTGTTCCTGTCAATAAAAAGAAACTGGTTAATAACGAGATGATAATGGTTTTACAGGTCATGTTTTGCAGGAAAAGGTATATTCTATTATCCTGCTTAAGTATACGTGTAAACTAGTTAATAAAATGTAAATGCTTTAATATAAGCCATATAAGTTTTAAGAGTGTCACGTAAAGCCTTTAAAGTATATAATATTACTTCCTGCTCGCCCTGAGTAAAGAAGATGAAGGCTGTTCATGTCCTGGAATAGTTGGCAAATTGAACTGACTGCTTACTATCTAAAGTCAGTACAAGTAGCTATTATTTTAAATAAGTCTTGTACTGTTTATAACTCAATACTGATTCCTGCATTCTTCTATGAAATTAGTATTTGTCCGTATGTTGTTTTCTTTCGTAATATATAATCATGCACATGTTTTATATAACAAATCTATTAGCGCTCTCATATGAATAGATTAAAGGTTGGCGTCATTGATCTGGTAAGTAAAGGCCCTGCCAGTACCTTGTGGGCCAGGGTAATGCATGCCAACCTGGCCAGCATAATGCCGCAGGTGGTAGCTACCTGGTGCGAGCAGGAAGGCCATGAGGTGAAGCTGATCTGCTATACCGGGCTGGAGAATCTTCAAAAGGAGCTACCAAAAGGTGTTGATGTAGTTTTTATCTGTTCCTTTACCCAGGCAGCGTTACTTGCCTATGCTTTAAGCAATTATTTTCGGAGTACAGGTGCAGTTACGGTTTTAGGTGGGCCGCACGCCCGCTGCTACCCGGATGATGCGGTGAAGTACTTTGATTATGTGCTGGGCTTTACACACAAAGCAACTATAGAAGAAGTGCTGCAGAATTGCGTACCGCAAAAGCCGGTAGGCAAACACCTTTCCGCTGAGAGGCAGCCGGCACACCTGCCGGGGGTAAAAGAGCGTTGGAAGTTTATCGAACCTACTCTGAAGAAAGCTCCTTTTCTTAAAATGGTGCCCATGATCGGGAGTGTTGGCTGTCCGTATACCTGTTCCTTTTGTATAGATGCGACAGTAGCCTACCAGCCCATGAATTTCGATGTTATAAAGGAAGACCTGCAGTTCCTGTTGACAAAGTTTGAGAAACCTACCATAGGCTGGCATGATCCTAACTTTGGTGTACGCTTCGAAGCCAACATGGAAGCGATCTCTTCTGCTGCTCCTTTAAAGAGCTTCCGTTTTTTTGCAGAAAGCAGCCTTTCCATTCTGACAGAAGAGCACCTAAAGGTGTTGCAGCATCATGGCTTTGATGCCTTGTTGCCCGGCATAGAATCATGGTATGAGCTAGGTAACAAATCAAGAACATCCCGCTCGGTAGGGGAGGAAAAGGTAGCGCGCATCTCAGCGCATATCAACATGATGTTTGGATATGTTCCGTATGTGCAGACAAACTTTGTGCTGGGGCTGGATAGTGATGAGGGAGAAGAACCCTTTGAACTCACGAAACGTTTTGTGGATCTCTCGCCGGCCGCATTCCCTGGTTATTCTTTATTAAGCGCTTTTGGACAAGCGGCACCTCTGAACCTGGAATACCAGCGCGCAGGCAGGGTGCTTCCATTCCCATTTCACTTCCTGAACAACCACCTGGCCATGAATGTAAAACCACTGAACTATGAGTGGGTGGATTTTTATGACAAGGTGATTGATCTGACTGCCTATACTTTCTCTAAAAAAGCGATTTACCGTCGTTTTGTGGCCTCGCCCAGCCGGTCAGCAAAGTGGATGAACTTTATGCGGGCTGTCTCATCAGAAGGTTACGGCCGCCTGCGTTTCTTTAGACAGGTGCGCAAAAACCTGGTAGAGGATGCGGGCTTCAGGAAGTATTTTGAAGGAGAAACACAGCAGTTGCCTCCGTTCTACAGAAACATCATCCAAAAAGATCTAGGCTATTGGTGGCAATGGCTACCGGAAGGAGCCATGGAACATGATCCTAACGCTTACCTGCAGAAGCAAGTCTTACAATAACCTATAGTTGAACCAGTTGCTGAAGTATAGGTTAAGCATAGTGGATAGGGATAGCTTACTGTTCCAGATTTAGGATAAAGTGAGCCAGCGCCAGCGGGTGCTTGCCTTTCATAATAGAAATAACAGCATCCATCAACTCACTATCTTTTACTTTAGTCGAATTTAATTCCATTAAGTAACCAAAGCTCTTCTTGTCCTCAACCCGAATGTAAGATCTGAGTTGATGATAAAAAGACAAGGCCGCTACTTCTTCTATTCTAATGTTCAGGGTTTTGTAAACTATTGCCTTCATAGCGGTCATTCAAATTTTAAAGTTATTATGCTGTTGATTCACAGTAGCTTAACTTCATACTTATATGACAGTGCTATACATGATTAAGTTCTAAAGTAATCATAAATATTCATATCTTCACCCCGCACACTTTTTACATTTTGCAGACTTCTCATGATTAGTTACAATAAAAGCTCGAACGATTGTCCGAGCTTCCTTTTTTCACAGCTTTACTATTGGGAAATAGTAATTACAGATAGGAACAGAAATAACCTGATCGTTGCTTTTTTGAACTTGCCCTGCATTTACATCACAACTTTATGTAAGGAGATTGGCGATTGTTTTTAAAGTCAAGTTGTAGCGCAGCAACTATAGCTGTGATTGAAATTACTATCATTGTTTTCTGCTACACTTACACTGTTCAAGTAGGATGGTCTTAACCGGCTACTATTAAAGTCCAGGGCACTTCTGCTATCTTACTTATATGTATACGTGCACCGGAGGAGATAAACCGAATATACTTTTAATATAAATACTCTGATAACTTCAATATACCACTGGGGTCTGTGGGGGCATCATTTAGCAGAATATGCTGTTAAAGTTTAATATGTAGATGGCGTAGATTTAAATAATTGAACAGATTTATAAACTATTACTACCCAGGTACCTGTTGTACTAATATATCTTTACTTGGCACGATGGACTGACCTTATTAGCCACAGAGGTGCTCTGCTCTCTATCCATCCCGCTCTTACTATTTCAACTATGCCTATAGATGCAATCACCAGTAGCGGCTGTCAAGCTTACCTATTAGAGCTTCTAGGAAGAGTGCCAAGTCCACAGGAACTTCTTGCTTTTGAGCGCAACCAGGACTTTTTGATTATAACACAACGGATAGCAGAAAATGATACCTATCTCAACACATATATGAATGCAACATGAGTTTAATTAGTGACAGATGGCATAGTGCAAGGTGGAGCGATCCAACTCCACAGCCAACAGGAAGGGCATAGGTTTCATGTTGTGCTTTTTGAAGATTATGGCTCGGAAGAAGAACAATACCTGATGTTAGATGCAGAAGTGAAAATCATCAGTGTTGAAAATTCCAGCATAAAATTGATACAAGGGGTTCAGCTTTTAACAATGCAAGAATTATTGTTTAATTATTGCCCTACCTCATATAATTTAGATTTACAATGAATCAGGATCAGTTTTACAATTGCCTTAGCCGGATCTTAGAGCTTAGAAATAAGATTCAGGAAACCTACCTTGTCCGTAGGAGAGCACAGGCTATAGAATCTGCTCAGGCTGAGGAGCAGCAGTTGGATTTTGATGCATTAAGGCAATTTGAAATAAATAAAGAGAGCGCTGATAAAAATACTTTAAAGGCGCAGGCACTTCTAAAGGAGTTAGCAGCACAGGAAGCTAAGATCAGAGCTTTTGTGCCTGTTTCAGCCTACGGCACCAGGATTATGGCTACCTACCTGGAGCAGCCAGCTATTTATGTAGTAGTTGAAGTCCAAAGTATAGCAATTGAGAAAGCGACAATATGAAGTAACCACCTCTTAAGGATAAATGATTACTCCCAGCTATGAATTTGGAACATCTTATTCACCTCTATTGTAGCTACCCCAAGACCAAGTAAAAGCATAAGCTATAAAAAAGATCATTATTTAATTAACCAAGCAAGCATTAAACCGGAGCATCACCGGAGCCTTTCGATAAATCCTGAAAGCCGGTTGGTATAGTCTCCTTTCGTGAGACACAGCATCTCTCCGGTAATATCATTTCTTACCCAAGTAATAACATTTTCTTGTTTCATGTTCAATTTAGAATATTCGTTCCAGTATGCATTAGCAGCCAAGACTACTTTATGCTGAAGGGTTTTTAGCTTGTCTTTATTCATTGCTTAAAGTTTTAGTTATTTGGTTTAGACCAAAAATTATTGAGACCGGATCTGGTGGTGAGCAAATTATTTTTAAGTACAGGCTTATTGGCTACAATAAATGCTCTTTCTAAGAAATCATGATGCTACTTTTTTTAAAGCATTATAGCTTGAAAAGTAATTGGAAGAGGATAGCCAACTATAAAAAGGATAAAAGAGAAGTTTTATGTTGAGCATTAAATTTCATTCTATAGCTAATCTTTTACCTTTCTGTGTACCACTGTATGTGATGGTAAAAATACAAGGAGATATCCCAGCAAGTAGATGAACATGACCACTCTCTATCAATTCATCTAGTAGCAATTGTAAATGGTTTCTGTTGGGTGTTAGCCCTAAGTTCTCTTTCTTCGATAAATCATTTATGATGAGCGTTTCAAGTCTAACTAGCTTATTTAAAAGGATAGTTCGCTTAAATATTATTTCTATAATTACTGTTACTACTAAGAGAAAATTGGTTCAAGGCAAACGATTACAATGAAGGGTTTTTAAAGTGTTACTCGCTGATAGGCAGAAACTAAACACCCCTTATTAAGTATACGTTTATAGTGAAAATTAAATAATTTTCTTTGCATCATGGGATAAAAGTTATTAGGTAAAGATAGGGAGTTTCACTGTTGCGGGAAAAGAGGAAAGCGTAAGCCTGATCAATACTACCGATAGAGGAAGACCATAGGTCAATCGAAATGCACGCAAGTGTGCTCTGCCATGGCAGTTAATCCTACGTATTTGGATGAGTAAAAAAAGGAGAGGGGCTATAAAAGCCCCTCGTCTGCTAAAGAGTAGTAGCCCTCGCTGGTGAGAATGATGTGGTCCAGTACGGCGATGTCCAATAGCTCCCCGCCCTGCTTGATCTTCTTAATGAGCTGGAGGTCCGCCTGGCTGGGTTTGCGGTTGCCCGAGGGGTGGTTGTGGGAGAGGATGATACCTGAGGCGCAGGCTTTCAGGGCCGCTACGAAGACAAGTTTGGGGTCTGCCACCGTGCCCGCCACACCCCCGGTGGAGAGTTCGTAAATCCCCAGCACCCGGTTGGCGCGGTTAAAGAGCAGGACCTTGAACTGTTCGACAAACTCAAGCTTTCCTGAGTCCCAACTCTCTTGGAGCACCCTGTAGGAGTCAGCAGAGCAGGTGACCTGCGGGCGCTCGGAGGGCTTTACGCGGTTGCGGTAGGAGAGCTTCACTTCGGCTACTCTGTGGAAGGCGGAGGTGTTAACGGTCTTTTCCATAATCATTTGATTTTAAGTGAGGGAATTGATTATGGTGCCCCTCCAGGCCCCGGGCAACCAAGCCCAGAAGGAAACGGAATAAATGGCTTGTGGGCGGGCCTCGGGGGGGTATGCCGTAGTCTTTTGGGCGCCCGGTAGCCCGGGGCTTACCTTTGCGCCATCAACAATGACAATGGACTTTTGCTTTGAGGTGGCTTTCGGCCTGCGCTCCTTCCGGACTCCTGCCTCTTCTCCCTGCTTGTGGTCAGTTGCTTTTACCACTACTGCCAGGCTGTTGGCATGTGGGAAAACCCCGTAGGCGTTTCCCACATGCCAACAGCCTTTTAATTGTCTCCTGAAACGGTTTGCCTCATGGGCAGAGTTTGGGCAGGCTGCATTTCCTGCTGCTCCTTTGCCAACCTGAAAAAAGAGAAGCGCCGAGTTCCGAGGCAAGCTCTTCAGGACCCGATACCCGCGGAAGGCTTTTTGCATGCAAAAATACATCTTGCTCGCTCGCTGCACCAGACCGCAACGTGTTTTCCCTGCCGCAGGAGGGGCAAGCTTCTGAGGCGTTAGTGATTGTAGCGTGTCATCTACTCCTGTTTTATGATAAATCTGGGAACACGGTGCAGAGAATAACTCAAGTTCGGCCGGGGCGAGGTGAAAGCTGATGATGTGGCTGCTTATCTGTAGGAATACCCGGTTCAGGTGAATCTAGAGGTTTTTAACACTGAAGAAATGGCATCTTGCTTGTATTCTACTCGGTAAAATTGTTTTTCACAAGTTGGGTTCAGCTTGTGAAAAAGGAGGAAAAAAAGGGGACATCTTCAACCTGTAACCATACAAGATAAGACGATGGCTGTAGAAATCATCACCAAGCAAGACCTGCTTCAGGCTCACCGGCAACTGCTCGAGGACCTGGCAAAAATGATCGGAAAGCAGCAGGCTGAAACACCGAAAAAAGTGCTCAAGTCCGCCGATGTGCGGCGCATGCTGCAGGTCTCCCCCTCCACGCTGCAGAAGCTGCGGGTGGAGGGCACGCTGCCCTCCGTCAAGGTCGGGGGCACCCACTACTACCGCCAGGAAGATATTACCAGGCTGCTGAACGGGAAGGAGGTGCGGTCATGGAAGTAAGCGCTCAAATGATGGGCTTTTACAGGAAAGCGGGAGGGGACAGGCGCCTGCGTCGCCCACACCTGAACCTCTACATGGCCCTGCTGGTCCAAAGCCAAGGCGGTGAAGCTTTCCAGGTAAATAGGAAGAAGGTGATGGCGTGGGCGCGTATCGGTTCCCGCGTCACCTACCACCGCTGCATCCGAGAGCTGGACAAGTGGGGCTACCTCTACTACCTGCCCTCCTACGACCCCGCCTGTAAAAGCCTGGTGTACATCAGGCCCCTGACAAAGGCGGGAGCGGCAACCGAAACAGTGACGGATGATACGCTAATGAAGCTGGGTTTCCCTGGAACTGAGCTGTGCGTGGAGCAGCCGGGAAGTTAACTGCGCTGCCGCATCCTCCCGGCTTCCCCGTTATCAGCCATGGAAAGCTGAAAAGAATCTGGAGAGCAGGCAGGACTTACCCGTTTTTGATTTGCTCCTAATACCTCCTATCTTTATAGCGGTTGTTTAGCAGCCTAAAGATATAACCAGCAAAGACACAAGCTAAATTACGCTAAATGGCTAGGTGGCGCACTTGTAAAAGATAATCTTCTGCTTGTGAAAAACAAGAACTTATTAATTGGTATTTTAGTAAGAATTTCGTAAATTAATCATATGGAAACAGCAGCCAGAAAACGACCGATGATCCACCTGGGCGACCACGTCCGCAGGATGCGCACGGCTTTGGGCGTGAAGCAATCCGCTCTTGCCAGTGAACTGGGTACCACACAGCAGAACATCTCCCGCATCGAGCAAGACGAGGAGATTGACAAACCTACGCTAGAGAAGATTGCTAAAGCACTTGGCGTGACATCTGAGGCCATTGAGAACTTTTCGGAAGAGGGCGCGATGTTTAATGTTCAAAATAACTATGAAGGGTCATCTAGCAATTATAGCGGGCTACATCAATGTACTTTCAATCCCATCGAAAAGATCGTAGAACTATACGATGCGCTGCTGAAAGCTGAGCGGGAAAAAAATGAACTGTTGGAGAGAATGCTAAAGGGTCATAAATCTGAAGATTAAGATTTTAGATTATGTAGCCTCAGGCTTTTTAACAAGTTGGTTACACATCACAATTGTCGACTCCCCTCTAAAGTCAAGCACTTTTAAGGTAAAACATATAAGTGCTTTTTTATTTGCACATATCTTCTTGCTCATATTGCTATAACATTCTATAATTATTGTTTTTTGTCAAGTACTATAGCAACAATTTACAAAGGCATGAGGAATTTTGCTCAACACATGTGAAGCCCAGGAGGGGAGAAGGAGAGCTGGGATACATTTTTATTCTTCAAATGACACCCCATACTTCTTCACGTGTTGTTCATTTATGTGCTTGAAATCTGACATATCTTTGCTACAGCCATCTGCATCCCCTAGCTTTTCTTTGGCTCTAGCGCTCAATACATAGGACAAAGGGTGGTTCGGGAAAAGAGAAATTAATTTCGCGGCATCATCCAATGAGCCCTGAAAGTCATTTGCTGAGAATTTTGCTTCTGCACAGCTTTTCAATGCACCAAATAGCATTGGCTTGTATGCTGGATCTCGCTTGGCTTTACTTTCTTCTATTTCGATGGCTTTTTCTAAATCCGCAATGGCTTCCATAAAGTCAGACAAATTGGCTTTGGACTCTCCTCTAAATTGATAGGCATATGAGTTATTCTTATTTAAGGAAATTGCCTGACTGCAATCTTCTACTACACCGGTGTAGTCTTTGGCTTTCTTCTTGATAAGTGCTCTTGAGACAAAATTATCAGATGTGGGAGCAAGTTCTATCACTTTTGAATAGTCATCAATCTGGCCTATAAGATCATCCAAGTGTCCTTTGCACAGCCCTCTTCTAAAAAAGGCGTCTTCGAGCTTTGGATTAAGTACGATCACTTTTGTATAGTAAATAATTGCTTCCTGATAGTTCTTAATATTGAGCCTGAGATTCTGGGCGTGATTGTTCAATGCCTCTATGTAATCTGGTCTCAACTGAATCGCCTTCAGGTAAGACTCGCTCGCTGCTGCATAATTCCTCTGATTATACTGCAGATCATTCCCTTCCTGAAAGTAGTGCGCTGCTTCCATTGTATAGCGGTTGCTATCACCCTTTTTTATGGGTGCAAAATCATTTATTCCCATGTTTCCTTCTACTATTTCCTTAAAGTTGATACTCAGACAAAAGCAGTATTTGTGCTTAATTATCCCCAACTTTTAAGACCTCCGTTTTTTGCTGTTTACAAGCTTTCTTTATTATATCCACAACCTGCTTATAGTGTTCATCCCGAACAAACTCAAGTTTAGTCGATGCCAACAGAAAAAAGCCCAGGTGGCGAAGCACCTCTGCTTTCATGATCCGCTGCTCAGGGTTATTATCATCCAAGATACCCTCCAGCAGGGCCAAGTTTGTTTTCCATATCGTTTCCTCCCGAGATGAGTTCACCAGGGGTTTACCTCGGCGTACACGATCATTGAATCTCCACCAAAGCTGTGTCCTCAGGTATAGCTCATCTTCCGTATTGCGGCTACGATTGCCCCTTAGTGCTTTATTGTAATCTGTAATGGACAGGAACCGGACTGAGGAGATTTCTTTTTCACCGGGAAGAAAAGGCAAAGGGAAGTACTCGCCGACTTCTTCTGCTTCATCTATCCAGAACAATTCTTTGCAGGCTGGGCACTTAGTTATTTTCGGGAGCTCAGGCAGCATTGGTGCTTCCAACTTTCCATCAGTATAGAAAGTAGCTTCGAAGGTGTTGCCAGAATAAAGCGCCTGCTTTTTCATCTGATTTCCGCAGTTATGGCACCTGATGATGAAAGGTAGAGAAGGCATCATGGGCTTATATTTTTAACTTGGCAGCCAGTGCTGTTCCAGTTCCCAGAAGTTCTCCAGGTTTAGGCTATTCCTTAGCGAGTCAATCAACGAGAAGTATTCCGCTTCACCAAGCTTAGTCCACCTTACCTGAGCTACTTTCAAGTCCTTGTACTCTTTTGTAAGGTTTTTTAGAAGGATAGAGTCAATAGGAGGGTGAGCTATTTTGCTTAGGCTGCATGCTGGTTCAGGGATAACAAACCTTGTCTTAATATAAATAGCTACAATCTTGGCTGCTCTGCCATAGGTAGCCTTGCCTGCATCAGCTCCTAATTTATCTTTAAGACTTTCTACTATAGCTGTAACGGCTTCCTTGTGAAACGTGTCGAAGGTGGCTTCGTCCAGCTGGACAGTGCTGCGCAATTGCTCCAGCTTCGCAGACAATGCTGTTTCCTCAATGGCTTCCTGGACAAGTTTTGTGCTGGCAAAGTCCCTGTTAACGGCTCTGGCGGCTGTCCACACAGCAAAACGGTGGGCATGGAGGGAGTAATCGTAATGTGTTTTCACAGGAGTTTTTAATTCATTAAGGTGTGTCAGGACGCGCTTAGGCATCTAAATCTCATGTAATGTAATAAAATAAATATATATTGTAATTAAAGGCGCCGCTAATAAAGTTTTAACATACTCTTTCTCTATCTTTGACTTCAGGAACACTTTAATTTTTCTTAAAGAAGGTATGCTGAAAGAGCTAATAAAATCCAGAGGGGTGAAACAGAAGTGGTTGGCTGCCAAACTGGGTGTGTCGGAGGTGACGGTGAGCAACTGGTGCAGTGGTAAGACAATACCTAACGATGACCACCTGGAGAAATTAAGTGCTATCCTGGATGTGGAAGCAAATGTGCTGAGGAATAGCAATGGATAAGAAGAACAGGTACAGACTGTCGTTTACGGCAGCTTCTCTCAGGGCACCCGAGATGGCAGAGATGGCGAGAAGGTATAGCGAAGAGGGGCCGGAGAGTCTTACAAAGGAGTCGATGTTGAAGGGGCGCAGCTCTAAAACGGCTGTCAGGGAGTTGATCGAGCTGAAGCTTAGGATAGCTACACTGACGGAGCAGCAAAGGCAGCTATTGGCGCAGGGTGATGTGCTGGTACAGAAGCAGATGGCCTTGCTGACAGTATGCAAGCTATACCCTTTTATCCGCGACTTTGTGGTGGAGGTGCTGCGCGAGAAGGCGCTGGTGTTTGACTACCAAATAACAGAGGGGGAGTTTACTACCTTCTTCAGACGGAAGAGTGAGAATCATCCTGAACTGGAGGCGCTGGCCGATAGTACCAAATATAAAATAAAACAGGTAACCTTTAAAATGCTGGAACAGGCCGGACTGATCGACGACATCCGGACGAAGAAGATCAACCCACAGCTGGTGGATGGCAAAGTGGTAAGGGCCGTGGTGGAAGAGGATCCGCAGTGGCTCAAGATTTACCTCTTGCCGGACAGCGAAGTGGACAACAGCAAAAACAACTATGCATAATATTGCCGAAGGATTTGATCACCTGTACCAGGTGATCAGCACAGACGACTTCCTGGAGATGCGCTCGCTGGGAGGGGAGATTCCTTTCTTTATAGCTCAGCACGAGGCCAAAGACCAGCCGGAAGTAGACAAAGCCATCAAAGGACTTTGCAATAAACTCGAGAACCGGGGTATACCGGTGTTGGAGATAAACCTCTACGACATTGCCATGGAGATACTGGAGCAGGAACTGGGGCCTGGGGAAATCTTTGAGCTGGAGCGGCAGATGGATAAGGACGAGTTTAAGGAGGCGCTGCAGTCGGTGCTGGACATTAACCTGATGCTTATTCCGCGCATAAAGGAGCTCGTGGACGGCAGCCGCGCCAGGGTATACTTCCTCACAGGTATAGGACTGGTTTTCCCTTTCATCCGCTCGCACAATGTGCTCAACAACCTGCAGAACGTGGCCAAAGATGCCCCGACTGTGGCGTTCTTCCCAGGCAAATACAACGGCTACTCTTTAGAGCTTTTCGGCCTGCTCAAAGACGACAATTATTACAGGGCCTTCAACATCGACAAATACAAACTTAAGGTATGATAGTACGCGACATATTCGAAAGAGAGATTAACCGCCCCATCGAAACCGTCATTAAAGCGGATGACCGTGATCATGTGTTTCAGGAGGTGGATGAGTATGTGGTAACCCACGAGGTGGCCAAAAAGGTGCGCGAGTTCTTTGCGGCCTACAACGACTATCACGGTGCCAATGGGGTCTGGATCTCGGGCTTCTTCGGGTCAGGTAAATCGCACTTGCTCAAGATTCTCTCTTATGTGATGGAGAACAAGAAAGCCGAGGGGCAGAAACTCGGCGAAATGTTCGCCGGCAAGATAAAGGACGATGAAATGCTAAAAGCCGATGTGCTGCGGGCCATGCGTATACCTTCGGAGTCGATCCTGTTTAACATAGACCAGCAGGCTCAAATCACGAGCAAGCAGCAGGAAGATGCTATTCTGCGTGTGTTCTACAAGGTATTCAACGATCACCTGGGCTACTTCGGCGGGCAGCCGCATGTGGCGGACTTTGAGCACTGGCTGGCAGGAGAGGGCGTATATGCCGACTTCCTGCAGCAGTTTGAGAGCAAGACAGGTGAGCCCTGGACCAAAGGCAGGCTAAAGTATTTCTCTCCACAAATAAAAGAGACTGTAGACGAGGTACTGACTGATTTGCTCGGGCAGACGACCGAAGGATATAAAAACATCATCGACACGTTGCGCAAGGACAGCGCCATCTCGATAGAAGACTTCTGCAGCAAGGTGTACGATTATATCAAAACCAAGCCTGCCGGTTTCCGACTCAACTTTTATGTGGACGAGGTGGGGCAGTACATCAGCGACAATACCAAGCTGATGCTCAACCTGCAGACCATCGCCGAAACACTGGCCGTTAAAACCAAAGGACAGGCCTGGGTGCTGGTAACCTCTCAGGAGGATATTGAGAAAGTGGTGGGCGACATGAACAAGTCGCAGCAGAATGACTTTTCGCGCATTCAGGCCCGCTTTAAAATAAAGGTGCCACTTACCTCTGCTAACGTGGACGAGGTGATTGAAAAGCGCCTCTTACTCAAAAAACCGGAGGCCCAGAAGGAGCTGGCCGGTATCTGGCACAAAGAGCACTCGAACCTCGAGACGCTTCTTTCTTTTTCGGAAGTGGGCGTGCAGTTCAAGGGCTTCCGTGAAGAGGCAAACTTCGTCAATAAGTACCCCTTCGTGCCGTATCAGTTCGATTTGTTCCAGCAGTGTATCCGGGCGCTGTCGCACCACAACGCTTTCCAGGGCAAGCATGCCTCGGTAGGGGAGCGCTCCATGCTGGGCGTGTTCCAGGAGGTGGTGCGCAACATGACCTCGCAAAGCACCAATGCGCTGGTGACCTTCGATATGCTCTATGAAGGTATACGCTCTACCATACGCGGGGAGGTGCAGAACTCCATCACGCTGGCTGAGCGCAACCTCGACGATGCCTTTGCCGTGCGCGTGCTCAAGGCGCTCTTCCTAGTGAAGTACTACATCAACTTCAAGACCACCAGCCGCAACGTGTCGGTGCTGATGATTGACAACATCCACATCGACCTGAAGGCGCATAACCAGCGCGTACTCGATGCCCTGAACTTACTCGAGGCGCAGACCTATGTGCAGCGCAACGGCGAACTCTACGAGTTCCTGACCGACGACGAGAAAGACATAGAGCAGGAGATAAAGGAGATTATGGTGGATGAGAGCGCCGTGAATACCATGCTGAACGAACTGGTGTTCGATGAGGTGATTCGTGATACCCGCATACGCTACGCCGACAATAAGCAGGACTATGAGTATACCCAGAAGATAGATGGGGTGCTGATGGGCCGCGAGAAGGAGCTGGTGATAAACGTCATCACGCCGAACAACGACAACTACGATAACCCCGACATGCTGCGTGCCCAGACGCTGGGCTACAATACCATGATGCTGGTGGTACTGCCAGCTGACGAGCGCTTGCTCAAAGACGTACGGCTATACCTGAAAACGAGCAAATACATTAAGCAGAGCCAGTCCACAAACAACAAGGAGGTGGTGAAGCGTTTGCTCTACGAGAAAGGTGACCAGAACGGCAAGCGCCGCCAGACGCTGATTGCGCTGGTAAAGAAGCTACTAGGCGAGGCGACCATTATGCTCAACGGCAGCAAGCACGAAATGGGCAACACCGTGGATGGGCGCACTAAGGTGATTAACGCTTTCCAGGATCTGATCAAGATTGCCTACCCGAGCCTGCGCATGCTGGGCACGGCAGCCTACTCCGAAGACACCATCAAGCAGACCATCCGCAGCAAGCAGGACGACCTGTTCAACAACGATGACAACACGCTGTCGGAGCCGGAGGGGGAAGTGCTTAACTACATCAACCGCCGCAAAAAGCAGCACGACCGCACTTCGCTCACCGACCTGAAAGACCACTTTGTGAAGAAGCCCTATGGCTGGTACCCAAATGCGGTCTGGGCGATGGTGGCCAAGCTCTACAAGCGCGGCAAGATTGACATGCGACAGGATTCCAACCTCCTCACCGACGAAGAGGTGCTGCATGCGCTCACCAACAACCGGGTGCAGGGTAATACTTTGCTGGAGCCTTACGAAATGGTGGAGCCTGCCAAGCTGAAAGCGCTGAAGGAGCTGTACCGCGATCTGTTTGACCAGGTATGCCCGGCTTCGGAGGCGCGTGATGTGGCCAATGCTTTCCGGGAGAAACTGGTGGAGGAGTGGCGCGACCTGCGCAACCTGGTGACGCAGAAAAACAGCTATCCGTTTCTGGCTTCGCTGGAGCCGCTGCGCGATACCATGGAGAAGCTCACCAAAAAAGAGCCGAACTACTTCCTGGCGAACATCAAGGACTACGAAGACGATTTGCTGGATGGCAAGGAGGAGCTTCTGGATCCTATCCGTCGCTTCTGGAACAGCGAGCAGCGCAAGATTTACGACGAGATTAAGGTTTTCCTGAACGGCGACCAGTCTAACTTCGAGCACATTGACGGCAACGAGTTGCAGACGCTCAAAGAGGTATACCAGCACAGAAAGCCATACGCTGGCACAGGTATACGCGATGCCAAAGCCGCCATGGACAGCCTGCGCGACAAGGTGCTTGACAAGCTGGAAGAAGAGAAAGATAAGGCCATTGCCCGTGTGGAGCAGCACAAGCAGGACATCAGCAACGATACCGACTTTGCGACACTAAGCCCATCGCAGCAGCAGAGCTTGCTGCAGCAGCTGGACGCCGTGAGCAAAAAGATACGCGACAACCACTACATCTCGAACATCAGGCACTACGCCAACAGCACCAACGACCTGAAGGTAAGCTTGCTGAACCAGATACAGCAGCTCCTGCCAAAGCCGGTGCAGCCGGCGGCTATACCTGTCAGCGGCAATGGGCATAGCAAGACGGTCGTGAACGAGAAGCCGATTGAGTACATCCCGAAAACAAGGGTGTCGGTGCGCTTCCGCAAAACCACCCTCGAAACAGAGCAGGACGTGGAAGAATACCTGAACTCCATGCGCGAAGCATACCTCAACGAGATTAAAAACAACAAGCGAATTACCCTGTAACCCATGAATACAAATAAACTGAAGCGTTTTGCACAGGAGGCCCGCAAGAAACTGATAGCGCAGGTGGGGGCCAAGCTGGAGTACGTGCTGCATACCGATAGTGCCGAGCTGCGCGAGAAAGCCGCGCAGGTAAAGGCCCTGAAAGACGAGCTGGGCCGCAGCAGCAAAGAGCAGCTCACCGAGAAGGTGGCCTATACCTGGTTTAACCGCCTGGTGGCGCTCCGCTTCATGGACGTGAACGAATACCAGCCGCTCGACATCCGGGTGATTTCGCCGAAAGAGGGCTATACCTTTCCGGAGTTGCTGGACGCGGCCAAGCAGGGACACATACACGAAGACCTGAAAGTGAACGCCCAGCAGGTATACGACCTCTTGGATGGCCGCGTGCCGGGCGCCAACCCGCAGAACGAGGCCTACCGCATTCTCCTGATTGCGGCCTGCAACCACCTGCACACGGTGCTGCCTTTCCTGTTTGAACGCATAAACGACTATACCGAGCTCTTGCTGCCCGACGACCTCACCAGTGAGTTCTCCATTGTGCACGATGTGCGTGAGGGCATGGCCGCCGCCGACTGCCAGCAGGTGGAGATTATCGGTTGGCTGTACCAGTTCTACATTTCCGAGAAAAAGGACGAGGTGTCTGCCTCCAAGGCCAAGGTAAAGAAAGAAGACATACCGGCCGCCACGCAGCTCTTTACACCGCGCTGGATTGTGGAGTACATGGTGCAGAACACCGTGGGCAAGCTGTGGCTGCAGAACAAGCCCAACTCACGCCTGCGCGAGCACATGCCTTACTTTATAGAGTCGGCTTCGCTGCAGAGCGAGGACTACCTGAAGATTAGCTCGCCGGAGGAAATCACTTTGCTGGACCCGGCTTGCGGCTCGGGGCACATTCTGGTGTATGGCTTTGAGTTGCTCTCTAAAATTTACGAAGAAGAAGGGTATAGCGCCAGCGAAATTCCGAAGCTGATTATCGAGCGTAACCTCTTCGGCTTTGAGATAGACGAGCGGGCGGCGCAGCTGGCCGCCATGGCCCTGATGATGAAAGCCCGCAGCTACCAGCGCCGCTTCTTCCGGAAAGGCGAGGTGCCGCAGCCGCACATCCTGTGCTTCCAGGACCTGAAGCTGAACGAGCAGCAGGTAAGCGCTGTGCTGGCAGGTATAGGCACCAAGCCATCGGACGAGCTACTGCACGACCTCAAAAACATGCGACAGGCCACCAACCTGGGCTCGCTAATTGTGCCGCATGCAGGGCTTCCGGAGATTGATAATGTGCTGCGAAAAGTAGAGGAGAAACTGAGCCAGTCTGATATGTTTGTGCAATTTGAGTTGCAGCAGTTGAAAAGTATTCTGGAACATTTAAGTTTGCTAAGGCAGGAATATAGCTGTGTAGTTGCTAACCCCCCATACTTAGGCTCTGGCAAGATGAATGATGAATTAACGGTATGGCTACGGTTAGCCTATCCAAGAGCAAAGGCAGATTTATTTTCTTGTTTTATTGAACGCTCTTTAGGATTTGTGCCAGATTCGGGTTTTAGTGGTTTAGTAACTATGGAGAGTTGGATGTTCCTATCCAGCTTTGAAGAATTAAGGAACTATTTAATAGATAATTCAACAATTCACAGCCTTACCCATTTTGGGTGGTACATTATGCGAATTGCTTTTGGTACTGCAAGCTTCATATTGCAGAATACAAAGCCAGATGATAGGACTAAGGGAACTTACTCTTTTATAGAATCAGATAATATAGTTAGAGAATCTGAGAGACCTAAAGCTTTCCCCGTTACTGATAATGGGAGGTATAAAATAGTTTCACAAAAAGATTTTAAAAAAATACCAGGAAGTCCTTTAGGTTATTGGGTTAATGGAGCACTATCAGAAGCCTTTACCAAATTTGATAGCTTAGAAAGACATGGTGTAGTAAAGCAAGGATTAGCGACAGGAGATAATAATAGATTCTTAAGATTTTGGTTCGAAGTTAATTCTTCGGCTTTACGAACTAGTTTTGAATCAATTGCTTCTTCAGTGACAGAGGAGACTATTTGGGTTCCATATAGTAAGGGTGGTGCATATAGGAAGTGGTATGGGAACAATGATTATGTTGTCTTATGGAAAGACGGAGGTAAATTAATCAAAGAGTTCAAAGATGAAAATGGTAAGGAAAGGTCAAGGTTCCGTGGAGCTAATACATATTTTAAGCCTGCGATAACTTGGAGCTTAACTTCATCAAGTGCATTTGGATGTAGATATAGACCTAAAGGGTTTGTCTTTGATATAAACGGGATGTCTTTTTTTCAGCACAAGGAAGGGGAACATTATTTTTATTTAGGTCTATTAAACTCAAAGATTGCAAGCCAAATTCTGGAAATACTTAATCCAACATTAGCTTTTCAAGTTGGTGATATTGCGTCAATACCAGTAATTAAACCTAAGAAACCGTACTTAGAATCGATTAATCAAGACGTTTTAAAATCTATAGAAATTAGCAAAGCGGAGTGGGATTCTAATGAAACCTCTTGGGACTTTGTATTTAATGATTTGATACGGTTAAAAAATAGCGAATCACTGGAATTTGAAGAAACATATGACTTATTTAGTCAGTTTTGGAAAAATAAGTTTAATCAAATTCTGCAGAGTGAGACAAATCTTAATAATAATTTCATAGAAATTTATGGATTACAAAATGAATTGTCTCCGGCAGTTCCATTAGAGGATATCACCATTCTCAAAGAAGAAACCAGCATTAAAAACGGCGAATTAGTCTTCCACGCCGATGAGGTGATGGCCCAATTCGTGAGCTACGCCGTGGGTTGCATGTTCGGTCGTTATTCGCTGGACAAGCCGGGGCTTATACTGGCCAATCAGGGCGAGACGTTGCAGGATTACTTCCGAAAGCTGGAGAAGCAAGAGCAGGAGGTGTCTTTCCTGCCCGACGCCGACAACATCATTCCGATACTCGACGACGAGTGGTTCGAAGACGACATCGTGGGCCGCTTCCACGCGTTCCTGAAGGTTACCTTCGGCGAGGCCAACCTAGCCAAAAACCTGGCCTTTGTGGAGGAGTGCCTCGGCAAAGACATCCGTAAGTACTTCGTCAAAGACTTTTACAACGACCATGTGCGCCGGTATAAGAAGCGCCCTGTCTACTGGCTTTTCTCTTCGCCGCAGGGCTCCTTTAATGCGCTTATCTACATGCACCGCTATACCCCGGATACGGTCAACAACATCCTCAACAAGTACCTGCGCGAGTACCAGGAGAAGCTGCGCACCCGCCGCGAGCACCTGGAGCGCGTGATGGTGAGCGGCTCTGCCAGCGAGCAGACCAAAGCCATAAAAGAGCGCGACCGCATAGAGCGCTTGCTGTTGGAGCTGCAGGAGTACGAGCGCGAAATCCTGTTCCCGCTCGCCACCGACCGCCTCACCATCGACCTCGACAATGGCGTGCTGGTGAACTACAACCTTTTCGGCAAGGCCCTGAAACTGGTGCCCGGCCTCAACGACCCTAAAACCCAGAAGAAAGTAGCCGAGTTTGACTGGGTGAAAACAGCGCAGGAGGTATGAGCCAGATAGAAGAAACCCTACAGAAGCTTTTCGAAAAACACCGCGTCATTTTCTGGCACGACGAAAAGGAAGAGCTCCGGGACAGGTATGAAGAACTGGTGCTGCCGGGCGTGGAGCGCCTAGAGGTGCAGAACAACGAGTTCTGGATTAAGCACCGCATTGCCCGCCAGCAGCCCGACGGCCTATACCTGATATACCGCACCGGCAAGCAACCCGAAACCGCCGACAACTGGCTGCAAGACCTGGAGCTAGCCCACTACCAGTTCCACACCAACCAGGAGGCCACGTTCCTGCAGGAGCTCGACCTGGACTATGGTTTCAAAGACCTTGTAACCGAGCACATCGAGTTCTTTAAGAGTAAAGACCGCCGCCAGCGACTGAAGGCGCTCCTAGGCAAAGAAGACAGCTTCCGGGACATTCGCTACAAAATGCTGGCTGTGCTGTTCGGCACCAACACCATCAGTCTGCCAGCATTTATACAGGCACACGCCAGTGCCTACAACGACGGCAACGAGCGCCCCGACCGCGAGCTGGAGCGCTATAACCTGGGCAATTTCTATTGGGGACTTATCGGCAGCAGCTTCCGCTACGAAGCCGGGTCGCCGGGCATTTACGACTTTTTGCTGGAGGTGTTCGCGCACGTGTTTTCGCTCACCAAGAGCAGCGGCCTCAGCAAAGACGCCAGCCTGTTGCTCTCCGTCTGGAAAGACACCATCTCGTACCAGGAGGCCTTTAAGGACCTTTCCGCCAAAATAGCCGAGGCCCTGAACGTGCAGGCCTTGCTCGAAGACGCCAACCTCGAAGACATCCTCGAAGATGACCTCTTCCGGGTAATCGACTTCAAAATCATACACGACCTGATACACTTGGTCGTGAGCGAGAGCATAGGCAACGACAAAGCCAACCAAATCATCAAGCGCCGCGAAAACAAATACTGGTACGCCGGCTTCCGCGATTTTTATGCGGCCGTGTCGCATGCCATTGAAGTGATTTCGCTTACCCGCAAGTATGCCGGCACCACTTTTTTCGACATAGAGGAAGGAGCCAAGCGCTACAGCCAGCAGCTATACCTGGTAGATTACCACTACCGGAAATTTATCTGGCACTACCGCAGCACCAACCAGAACAAAGCCCTGGAGCAGCTCTTCGAGAAGGTAGAGAAGGTATACGCCAACGACTGGCTCCTGCCGCTCAACAACAACTGGCAGTCGGCGATAGACGCCGCGCCCGAGTGGCCACGCCTGCCGCGCGTGTCGCAGTCGCGCTTCTTTAAAGACCACGTGGAGCCGGTGCTTAGCAAAGGGCAGCGCATGTTCGTGCTAGTGTCGGATGCCCTGCGCTACGAGTGCGGCTACGAGTACCTGCAGCGCGTGAATGCCGAGAACCGCTACGAAGGCGAGCTGCAGCACATGCTCACGGTGATGCCCTCGTATACCCAGCTGGGTATGGCCGCGCTCCTGCCGCACCAGTCGCTTAGCATTACTCCCGGCTCCGACAAGGTATGCGTAGACGATGTGGCTTGTCTCGGCTTGCAGGGCCGCAACAAAGTCTTGGACGCGCTGTCCGGTTACAAGGCCGTAGGTATACAGGCCGAAGAGTTTATGAAGATGAACTCCTCGACAGAGGGCCGCGCCTTTGTGAAGCAGTACGACCTGATTTACATCTTCCATAACCAGATAGACAAAACCGGCGACGACAAGACCACCGAAAACAAGGTGTTTGAGGCCGTGCACCGGGAGCTAAGCTTTTTGATGGAGGTGATAAAGCGCATTGCCAACATGAACGGCACCAACATGCTGATTACCGCCGACCACGGCTTTATTTACCAGCACACCGTGCTCGACGAGTCCGACTTTGCGCATGTGGAAGTAGAAGGGGAGGTATGGAAAGAGAACCGCCGCTTCATTATCGGCAAAGACCTGAAAGGCAACAAAAGCTCGCGCCACTTCAAGGCAGAAGAGCTGCACCTGCAAGGCGACTTTGATGTACTGATACCGAAGTCCGTGAACCGCCACCGCGTGAAGGGCGCCGGCTCGCGATTTGTGCATGGCGGCGCTTCGCTGCAGGAGGTGGTGATACCGCTGGTGAAAGTAACCAAGAAGCGCCAGGACACTACCCGCCAGGTAAGCGTGGACGTGATTCAGCAGACAAACAAGATTACCACTAATTTGCTGTCGGTATCTTTCCTGCAGACCGAACTGGTAAGCGATGGCATACTGCCAAGAACGATAAAAGCTGCGCTGTACTCCAACGACGGCGAGCTTTTGAGCGACCAGTTCAACTTTATATTCGACATAGAAGAAGGCAGCGAGCGCCAGCGGGAAGTGAAGCACCGCTTCCAGCTAAGCAGCAGTGCAAGCGGCAAGTATAAGAACCAGACCGTGAAACTGGTGCTGGAAGAGCCCGTGGAAGGCTCCTCGAAATGGAAGCTGTACCGCGAGTACCTTTACACGCTCAACATCTCCTTTTCCAACGACTTTGACGACTTTTAGCGATGCGTAACATTAACCACTTGCTCAACACCCATTTCTCGGGTAAAGTAGTCCGGAAAGACCTCACCAAACTTGTGAAGGGCAACGCCATTGTGCCGACCTATGTGCTGGAGTATTTGCTGGGCCAGTACTGCGCCACCGACGTGGAAGACACCATAGCCGAGGGCGTGGAAAACGTGAAGAACATCATCGCCAAACACTTCGTGCACCGCGACGAGGCCCAGATGATTAAGTCCATGGTACGCGAGAAAGGCTCCCACCGCATTATCGATAAGGTATCGGTCAAGCTGAACGACCGCAAGGACGTGTACGAAGCCGACTTCGCGAACCTGGGTCTGAACAAGGTGGTGATTTCGGACATCATCGTGAAGGAGCACAAGAAGCTTCTTTCGAGCGGGGTGTGGTGCATTGTGACGATGGGCTACATGCCCTCCGACGAGCGCGACGTATCGCCCTGGATAATCGACAGCCTGAAGCCGATACAGATTGCCAACATTGATGTAGAAGAGTACAAGGAAACCCGCAAGCACTTCAGCAAAGACGAATGGATCGACGCCCTGATGCAGTCCATCGGTTTGAACCCGGCGGAGTTCTCGTTCCGCTCCAAGCTCCTGCAACTGTCTAGGCTTATACCTTTTGCCGAGAACAACTACAACCTGATAGAGCTGGGTCCGAAGGGAACGGGTAAGTCGCATATCTATTCCGAAATGTCGCCACACGGCATGCTGATTTCGGGTGGGGAGGTGTCCAAAGCCAAGCTCTTCGTGAACAACACCACCGGCGATATTGGTCTAGTGGGCTATTGGGACGTAGTGGCCTATGACGAGTTTGCGGGTAAGGACAAGCGGGCCGACCGCGGTCTGGTGGACATCCTGAAGAACTACATGGCCAACAAGTCCTTTTCGAGGGGTACGCAGGTATACGGCGCTTCGGCTTCCATGGTATTTGTGGGCAACACTGATCACTCGGTGCCTTACATGCTCAAGCACTCCAATCTGTTCGAGGCCCTGCCAAGAGACTACTACGATACCGCCTTTCTGGACAGGATACACGCCTACCTGCCCGGCTGGGAGGTGCAGAAGCTCCGCAACGAGATGTTCACCTCCGACTACGGCTTCATTGTAGACTACCTGGCCGAGGTGCTGAAAGAGCTCCGCAAAGAGGACCATACCTACGCCTACACCGAGTTCTTCGAGCTCTCCGACACCATCACCACCCGCGACAAAACAGCCATCTCCAAGACGTTCTCGGGTCTGGTGAAGGTGATTTATCCGGATGGCGACTTCACGAAAGAAGACGCGCACGAACTACTGGAATTTGCTATCGAGTGCCGCCGCCGCGTGAAAGAGCAGCTGCGCATCATGGACGAGACGTTCGAGGAAGTAGACTTCAGCTATACCTGCAAGGCCAGCCGCCAGAAGAAGGAAATCCAGACGCTGGAGGTAATTGAGTACGGCACGAAAGCAGATGGGCAGGAGCCAGACTTTGAAGACGTTTCTGGACCTATACCGGGAGCGCAACCAGCAGTTGCTGCCGTGCTACAACCCGAAGCCGGCCAAAAGATTATCCGCGACAACCAGACAGGCGTATCCTACGAGAAACTCTTCGGGCTATACCTGCAGGGCGCTACCGACATCCGGCTGACAGACCCTTACATCCGGCTTCCTTATCAGCTGCGCAACTTCATGGAGTTCACGGCCCTAGTTGCCAAAGTGAAAGAAGAAGGGCAGGAGGTAAAGCTGCACCTGGTCACCAACAACAACGAAGACTACCTGGAGAATGCTAGGGAAGCTTTCCACGAAATCACCGACTCCCTGGAGCCACTTGGTATCTTCTTCACTTTCGAGTTTGATGAAAACATTCATGACCGGTCCATTGAGCTGGACAATGGATGGAAGATAGTGCTAGGCCGTGGCCTGGATATTTTTCAGAAGACGAATGGGAGGTGTGATGTAGCGGAGTATTACCAGGAGAAGCGGTTGTGTAAGGGGTGTGAGATTACTTATCTATTTAATTCTAAAGTATAGGTCTATTCAATTATAAGATTGATGTTTTGTTTTATATTGCATCTATTGTAAACTTTAAAGTTGTATCTTGAAACTATGTTTTATACATTTGCGTTAAGGAATGGTAAGTAGAGAGGATGTAAAGAGATTCCTTAGCGATTTCCACACAAAGCTGAGCGTATTCAGTATTCTCTTCCGAGATGAGAGAGGAAAAAATAGCAGAGCCTTGCTTGAGCTCGAGATTACTCCAGCAAGCAGAAGAGAGATTATTGAAGAACTCGAGCTAAATGACTACTGTGAAGGACCGCTGGAGGATACCCTATATGGTGTTGCTCCAATGTGGGTGTTTGGCAAAGTCGTACGCAAAAAAGAGGTCTATATTAAGGTTTCCATGGGCCGGCCGGGCTCCAATGTGATTTGTATTTCGTTTCATGTGGCTGAAAAGCCAATGGTGTACCCTTTTAAAAACAAATAATATGCAAAGCCCAATAACAGGTAAAGAGATGAAGTTGATGATGGAGTCGGCAGAATTGCCGTTCCGCAAAGAGGAGTTTGAGGTAATGTACCATTATTATTTGTGCGAAGACAGCGGAGAGCAGTTCACTGATGACACACTTGATTCCATCAACCTGAACCAGGTATACAACCAGTACCGTGAAAGATATGGCATCCCGTTTCCAGACGAGATCAAGGAGATCCGGGAGCAGTATGGTGTGTCGGCTAGTAAGATGTCATTAATCTTGGGATTTGGCGCCAATCAGTATAGACTATATGAGACCGGAGAGATTCCATCTGTAGCTAACGGCCGACTTATTCTGGCCATTAGAGAGCCGGAGGATTTCATAAAGCAGGTGAAGGCAAGCGAGCATTTGCTGAGCCATTCGGAAACGGAGAAGTTTGAGCAGAGAGCGATAAAGCTTATTGAGCATAGGGAAAAAAATCTTTGGGAACACCTGCTGGTAAGACAGATAACGCATGATGATTTGCCCAGTGAGTATTCAGGATTTCATAAGCCGGACTTCTACAAGGTGGCGCAGATTATCTCATACTTTAGCCAAACGTTGGGAGTCACCAAGACAAAGCTGAACAAGTTACTTTTCTACGCGGACTTCGGCTGCTATAAGCAAACCGGTTACTCCATAACAGGTCTTGAGTACAGAGCGATTAAGTTCGGACCAGTGCCTGCCGAATATGACAAGCTGTACGTGAAGCTACAGGAAGATGGCTTAGTTTCCATTGAGCAGAGGTCGGTAGCAGATTACGTAGCGGAAAGCTTCTCAGGTTTACACCCATTTGATGCTTCCTTGTTTAGTGCTGCAGAGCTGTCTGTTATGGAGAAAGTAAGGTCCAATTTTGGGAAAATGTCGACCTCTGATTTAGTTGAGATGAGCCATGAGGAAGACGCTTGGATTAAAAACCATGAGGAACGGAAACTAATCAGTTACCAGAAGCACGCCTTTAAGCTCAAGCATTTTAGCTAATCCTGCTTCGCCTCTCAGTAAAGCAGTAGCAATGCTTTGGCTTGTGGAAAGGTGACAAGTACCTTACGGTTTATGACAATATGGCTGTATCTGCTCATGCCATTTACACCTAAGTGATAGCATATATCTTTTAGAGTAGAGAATTTAAGGGAATATTAATAATATATAGAAATATGCAAATGTATGGCATATTTCTTGCTTTAGTACAAAAAATAAAACCAGCTCATCTATGCTAGCATAGGTTGCTGGTTTCTTTGGGGTCAGAATCTTGCAGGATTCTGGAGTGAAGTTAGGGACTTCAATAATGGGAACGCAAAGGTAACAATAAGGTTGCAATTTGCAATACCTCTGAATTCTTCACTTGGCTTAGCCAGCCTGCCCTCCCGGCTATCTTCACTTATAACAGTTGCGGTGCGTTTTTGAGCACCACAGGTCATTTGCCTGCACCTCAATAAAGCCAGGCAAAGGTTTTAGAGCTCTTATATGACGAAATAGTAAAACCTGCATATTGGAATCAAAACGGTACATGAGCCAGAGGCATACATGTATCGTGAATTGGCATGGGTAACATCCTTCCATCACGGATACCTGTATCCACAGCTGTGCTGAGGATAGCTCCGTAACACAAGAGGTATGCTGCATCCTGCCATTTAGGATCTGTAAAGCAACGCGTGCTGTCACAGCAATTCTTAGCCATTTAAATGGCCAAGGGATACCCATGCGCTAAGTCGGGCTGTGTGATCTATGGTGATAAATAGCTTTTTAAACGAATCGTTTATGGCAACTAACAAACCGGCCGGAGATGGTCACAGAAAAGGGGCTGTAAGAGAGCGCTCCCAGACTTACAACCCGCAAAACGACCGCTGGGTGAAACGTGATTCAAATACTGGTCGCTTCATGGACCAGAAGTCCGATGGTAGGCCTTTTAAAGGTGTGCGCAAAGAAAAATAGTCCTGCGAGAGCTACTGTTGCGCCTAGGAGTAACTGGCATGAGAGCATCAATTCTCCTGCATTTGGCACTCAAGTCACAACAGCAGTCTCTTCCATTTATGCACCTTCTGGTAAAGGCCAGTGAAGGGGCACTTATTGTATTCTACTTAAATTATACTTTTAGCCAATGAAAAAATTCTATCAATTGATGGCGGCGGAATTCGTGGCATCATACCTGGTCAAGTGCTGGTTGCTCTAGAGGAGAAACTACAGGTAAGGACAGGCAATCCCCAGGCACGCATTGCTGACTACTTTGACTTCTTCGCTGGGACCAGCACGGGCGGCATACTAACCTGTATCAGCCTTTGTCCTTCGAATGAGGACCCTACTAAAGCCAGATTCTCTGCCAAAGAGGCAGTTGACCTCTATGTGGAGAACGGAAAGGCCATCTTCGATGTGAGTATGTGGCAAAACATTCGCACAGGTTTCGGCACGATGGACGAGAAATATGACGCTTCGGCTCTTCAGGCGCTGCTGGAGGGTTACTTTGGCGACCTGAGACTGAGCCAGCTGCTGAAGCCCTGTCTGATCCCCGCCTATGACATCGAACGGAGGGCCTCCCACTTTTTCGCTCAGCATGACTTTGCGCAGAAGGGGGACGGAGGGGACTTCCTGGTTCGGGACGTGTGCCGCGCCACCTCCGCTGCGCCTACTTATTTTGAGGCAGCCATCATTAGGTCGTGCAGTGGTGTAAGTTACCCATTGGTTGACGGCGGGGTCTTTGCCAACAACCCTGCTCTTTGCGCTTACTCGGAGGTGCGCAACGCGGTGGGTAATCCGAGTGCCAAGGACATGTTTATCGTCTCCCTGGGCACAGGCAGTGAGCATACGCCTTACAAGTATTCTAATGCCAAGGACTGGGGCGCCATCGGATGGATTCGGCCGGTGATCGACATCATGATGGCAGGTGCCTCTGAAACTACTGACTACCACCTGAAAAAGATATTCTCAGCGGGTGGACACGATGGCAACTATGTGCGGATCCAACCATCCAGAATGGGGAACGCCAGTCTGGAAATGGACGATGCCAGGCAACCTAACATACAGGCATTAGTCGAAGTGGGAATCGAGACGGCTCAGAACTGCTCTCAGGAGCTGGACCGTATCGTGGAGGTGCTGCTGCAAAGCTCTGACCCTGTGGAATACTCCCTTCCTCTTTACACTCTCAATGAATCAAGATGAGAAAATCATTGCGAGGAACACTATCGTTATGCGCAGCCGCAATGTTGCTGCTCATAACGAGCTGTGTCACTATCCCTAAGGCCTCTGTTGAGCTCAGCGGTGAGCTGACACAAATGATCCTGCATGCCCGCGTGTCCCACCTGAGACTGCTGGACCAGTACACCCGCCTACAGAAGGACAAGGTGGACAAGTTCATGGAGGAGGATTACGTCCCCTCCTTCACGGCCAATTTTGTACGGGAATCCGGTGTCTTAGGGAATATACAGTCTGCCAGTACAGATGAGGAAAAGGGGGCAGAAATCATAGAATTTGCCCAGGCAGCGATTCCGATCATCGATGAACGGAGAAGCTCTATGATGAAAGCCGTTGATGAGATGGACAGACTTATCCGCAGCCAGATTGAGGCGCATTATCAGGAAATGCTGCATGTGAATCAGGCTTTGACAGCTCATCTGGGATCTGCTGCGGAGGTAGTGGAAACGCGGAAGCAGCTACAGCGGCAGCTGAATGTGGACACGGAGAGCTTGATACCCATTGACAAGGTTAACCAGGTAATGGATAAAATGCTGAAGGCAGGGGCAAAAGCTGAGGACATCCCCGAGTTGATAAACGATTTTAAGGAAAAAGTAAACAAAGTAACAAATGGCAAAGCTGAATAAGTACGCCGCCGCTGCGCGTAGGGCGCAGCAGCAAACAGATGAGGAGTACCAGGCAATAATCTCTGGTATCACCCGACTTAAGGAGGAGGAAATCGAGGAGCTTTTCCCTGAGAAAGCTGACAAGGAAAAGCTATTGGAGCTGCTGGCACTTGTCAACTCCGGAACAAGCGACAACCAAAAGATCCTTAAGCTGAAGGAGAACACCGAGAAGTTTGGAGTTATTGCCTTGAAGCTACTGAAATTACTTGTTTGATACCTGTATCATTCAGCAAAACATGACACAGCTTGAACACTTGCGCTTTATCATCGACAGGTACGATCATTACTATGACACTGTCAACAGCAAAGGTCAGTTCTACCTGGCGGCGAATACCTTTCTGTTAGGTGCGTATGGAGCTGCATACATGTTGCTACAGAGCAAGAGCCTGAGCAGCAACCTATTTACTGCTTCAGCCTTCATCTTGGCAGGTATCAATTGGCTATCCATATTCCTAACACTCAAAGCTATATTGCCTTATTTTGGGAAAGGAAAGAAGGCAAAGCAGCCTTCCCTTACATTTTACGGTAGCGTGGCTACTTTAAAGTGTAAGGCCTTTCTGCAGCAGATAGCTGATGCAGACGGCAAGGCGATCGAGGAGGATCTCTCCAAGCAAGCACACCAGTTGGCGAAAGGGCTATACTACAAGTTTGGCTTGTTGAAGAAGGCGGGCTTTTTGCTGGCGCTACAGTTCATTTTCCTGTGCCCATATGCCGTGCTGTTCTTTTACATTATTTAAACAGAATCTTACAATGGACTTTTATAAAGATTACACAAACACAATAAGAGCGGCCCTATCCCAGTCTAGCTTAGAAAAGGGCCTGGGCAGAACACGTATGTTCGCAGAGGGAGTTCAATACAGAACATCACCTCTCATAAAGCTTAGCCATTCCAGCATGCTAACCCCTGAGGCCGGCCTTCTTGAGCTTGGAAAAACAATGGGACTGAGCAAAGCAGGTGCCGCAACCTTTGGTGAGCACCCTGACTTTAAGCACCTGAAGGGAACTGATAACACAGAGCAACATTATATTACCTCCGTCTTCATTGACATCAAAGGCTCAACCAATCTGCACAAAAAGTATGATCTGCAGACTATCTACGTCATTACCAATACTATCCAGCGAGCTGCTATCCACACCTGCGCAATTTTCCGGGGCCACATACAACGCCTGCAGGGTGATGGCCTTTTCGTTTATTTCGGAGGGAAAAGTATAGGCAAAGATGAATCTGTGCAAATGGCTGTGAGCGCGGCCAGCTTCTTCACTTACTTTGTGAAAAATGATCTGAAGCAGCTATTTGAAGAGGAAGGGGTAGAAGATATTAGCACGAGGATTGGGATTGACTTTGGAGATCATGAGCAGGTAATGTGGGCGAATTTCGGATTAGGGGACTGCTGTGAATTGACAACAAACAGTCTTCATACAAGTCTAGCAAGTAAGATGCAGGCCTATGCAAGCGAGAATGGCGTAGTAGTTGGTGATAACGTAAAGCAACGGCTTAAGCTTCTTGACAAAGAGCTATTCGATTACGTAAGAGACAGCAAAGGAGAAGTTACAAAGAGGTATATATATGAAGACCGGGATAAAGGTTTCCTTTACACACAGTACTCGTTTGACTGGTACAAATACCTAAAGAGCCTACATTTTCTAGAAGAGGAAGGAAGCGGTAAGCTCCGCAAGCGATCTCCTGAACAAAGAGCTGAGCAGGAAAGGATAAATGGACTTATGCAGAAAGCTGCTCTGTTGAGCACTGGCAGCGCTTTTACCGATAGCTTTGGAAATATTTCAGCAAACCCGGTTGGCATTCAAAATAAGCCCCATCGTTTTCATTGTGATGAGTAGGAGCAAGTGGTACGGGAAGGGTACAAACAGATATGCTCTTTTAGCAAACCAAAAAAGGTTATTAGAAAAGCACTTTACCTTTCTGACCTGCAAGTTCAGGGTCAAGGATAACGTGCTTGACTGCATAGGCTTCCTTCAGCCTGAATTCTGCAAGGATCGGTACAAGGTGAGGGTGGAGCAGGTGGCAGGCAAAGAGCCTAAGGTTACAGTTCTCTCTCCAGTGATAGAACCATGTGTGGAAATACACATGTACAAAGACCATAGTCTTTGCCTTCATTATCCACCTGATATGCCTTGGACTGAGAGAGTGAATACCTTTGAGTACACCATTCCATGGATCAGTGAATGGATAATTTATTATGAGTTGTACTTAGTTAAGGGAGTTTGGTTAGGGCCACAATCTCCTGCACACATGAAAGAGTCCGACAAAAATATTAATGTAGATACAGGCAATGGCTAGCTACATAGTTTGATTCTTATTTAACACAAGGTAAATTTATAAGGCATCAATGAATGCTAGATGAAGCTTGTTTTATCATTCTTATTTTGGGAGTCATTATTCAATCCCTAATTGTAGGAATTTCTAAAGAGTAGAACGGGTTAACTTTTCTCGTTTTATACTTGAGGTTAGTTAGTATATAAAAGAAGTAAATTTGATTACAACAGACATTAGGAACCTCTGAGAGGTGGAAAATTCGGGTGTCCGCTGTATATATGAGTGGTATATTGCTAATAATAAACAAGTTGTGTGGGTGGTTTGACTCCCTGCATGACAGCTATTCCTTAGTCCTGCCAGCCCTTTACAACTTATACCGCTACCATATCACCAGCTGCTCCTTGAAGTGCGGGCACCTTTTTTCTCTTTTTGGCGGCATGATAGGTTTCTCCATAGCCTCCTAAGCTCACCAGTCGGACTAAGAAAGTTTATAGCATTCCAACTTATCCATAAAGATTATGATAGACACATAAGCTATGACAGCTGTGTATTCTGCCCCAAAGCGTCTATACCGGCAGGGACTTCTTGCAGTTCAGTAGTATATGAGAGGCAGCTTTAACATCCGAATAGTGTCCGAAGTGCATGAAAAAAAGCCTCTCAGATGCTTTCAAGTAGACCAAGGGATTGATTTATCGAACCATTTCCCCACGTATTTGCCAAGTTTGCAAAACAAATTGAGAGGCAATGGGGGCTTTTATATTTTCAGGCAGGTAGAGCCTTTTTAGCTTATAGCCTATTAGGACAAGCCCACTAATTATTACCTCACCAGGTCTACGCCCTGCTACCTGCTTGAAGAGCCAGCGAAGTGAATTATACGATGGATTCTACATGTCCAGCCACTCCTTAAAGTCGGAGGCTTTGCTGCTGCTGATGACAACTTCTTTATCGGAGGCAGGATTTAGAAGCAATGAAAGCCTCCCTTTAAAATAGGGTCGTACTTCCTGCACGGCGTTGATGTGCACAATCAGGTGTCTGTTGGCCCGGAAGAAGGTGGCTTTATCCAGTTGCTCTTCCAACTGGTCTAAGGTATAGTTGATGATAAAGCGTTTGCCTTGCTGCGTTACCAGGAACACAACGCCCTCCTCTGCCCAAAAGTAAGCCACTTCCTGTACCGGAACGGCCTTTATGGCCTGGCCGTGCTTGACGAGAAACCTGGCTTTAGCGTGTTGCTGTTGCTTCTGCTGCGTCTGAAGGAACTGCTGCAGATGCTCTATATGGTGCGGCGGCTGTTGCTGCAGGCTTTCATACTTCATCAGCGCCTGGGCCACATCTCCGGCATTAATGGGCTTCAGCAGATAATCGATGCTGTTCACTTTGAAGGCCTCTATCGCATATTGGTTATAGGCCGTCGTGAAGATAACCGGGCACTTAACTTCCACCTGCCCGAATATCTCAAAGCTGTTGCCGTCGGAGAGGTGGATGTCGCAGAAGATCAGGTCCGGTGTCTGGTGCAGGCTAAACCATTCCACCGTCTCCTCCACAGAGCCTGGTGTGGCCAGGATCTCTGTCTGCGGCCGGAGCCTTTTGATGATAGCAACCAGAGCATCGGCAGCCAGTTGTTCATCCTCAACTATAACTACTTTCATATGCTGTTACATCAAGTAAGGGTAAGGTTACAGTAAAAGACTCCTCGCTTTGCATGATTTCTACCTTTTTATCAGTCAGGTACTTATACCTGCTGCTGATGTTCTGTAAGCCAACCTTGGTGGATTTTACCTCATCCAGACGGGGCTGCAGGTTGTTATCAACCACCAGCTTATTTTCAGCAGTATAAATCTGGATAAGCAGTGGCTTCTTTGCTGTGGAGCCATTGTGTTTGATGGCGTTCTCCAGCAGCATTTGCAGGGAAGTAGGGGGTAGTTGCAGGTGCAGGTACCTGGCAGGAACGTCCACCTGGAACTGTACATTGTCACCAAAACGGGTTTTCAGGAGGTAAATATAGGCGTTGGCCAGGCTCAGCTCCTGCTCAAGCGGCACCAATTGCTTGTCGCCGCTATCGAGTAGCGCCCGGTATACTTCAGCCAGTTGGTTCAGGAAGGTGGCGGCTTTGTCCTGGTCTACATGGATAAGCGAGTTGAGCACGTTTAGGCTGTTAAAAAGGAAGTGCGGGTTTACCTGGTTTCTCAGTGACTCCAGTTGCGCCCGGAAGTTCTCTTTCTGTAGTTGCTCGGCACGCAGGTGCTCGGCCTGGAGCTGTTTAATGTTTCGCTGGCGCTCCACAAAATAGTAAAAGAAAAGCGAAGCAAAACTGCTGATCACATAAGCCAATCGTATCCGTTCCGGCAACAGGTTCAACTCCATTCCTGCCAGAGAGAAAATGAAGATATACGGCAAAAAGTACAGCAGATAGCAGATCAGTATGCTGCTTACAACTACTGTCATTCCTTCCAGAACGGATTTCCAGAAGTTCGGAAGCTTTTGGGCTGGTGCCGATGAGAAGGCTCTGGAAATGAGACTGTGCGACCATAAAATGGCCAACAAAAAGAAAAACACAAATGCGAGCTCTATCAGGATCCCCAGGTTAAATGCCCAGATGGTGCCCTGATGTATAAAAAATACGGCATAGTACAAAAGCAAAGTCGTCAGCGCTGCGGTGGCGATCTTTCTTAGGAATGATTTATACTTAAAGCGCATTTTCATCATCGTGCATTTGCCTGCAATCTGCCATCGTGTCGATGGTTTCAACACATCATTTTTTCGAAATAAACTTATATTAATCGGAAGAAACAAACCTGCAGCGGATCACGGCTGCATGCATGCCTTCTCCGTGGACTGCTTTATTACCTTAAACGTCGGTTTCATTACCAAAGCCTTCCGTTTCATCTAACCCATATCCGGATTCATTCCCCTCAGATCCCGGTTCATCAGAATCAGATTTCATAGGCCCTTAAGGCTTTACATCTTTGTCATACCTCAGCGAAAGAGCTGAAGCGGAATGAATGTAAAACTTAAATGATAAAACTATGAAACGTTTTCTATCCATGATTCTCCTGGCCCTCTCCGTACTTAGTCAGGAAGCCTTAGCACAAGGTGTACTTTCGGGCGCTCTGCAAGATGGCCAGGGCCAGCCCCTTGGCTTTGTGAATGTAGCGGTAATAAAGGCATCAGACGAAGCCGTGGTAACCGGTACGATTGCCGATATGGAGGGTGCTTTTCAGATCGTGACGCCAGCCGCGGGCAAGTATAAGCTAAAGCTGAGCATGGTGGGCTATACTTCCACGGAGACAGCCTTGTTTGATGTAACGGGCAGCGACTTCAGCAAAGATTTCGGGGTACTAACCCTTAAAGAGGATGCCCAGCTGCTGCGCGAAGTAACCGTGCAGGCCATGCGCCCTACAATAGTAGCACATGCCGACAAAATGGTGGTGAACGTAGAGGGGACGGCCATGGCTGCGGGTGCTACAGCCTTTGAGGTACTCACCAAATCACCCGGCGTATGGGTGGACCAGGACGGCAATATCAAGCTAAATGGTAAAGACGGTGTGCAGATCATGATCGATGGCAGACAAGCCTACCTCTCAGGGAAGGAGCTGCAGAACCTGCTGCAGAGCATGTCAGCCGACAACATCAAGGACCTGGAGATTGTCACCAATCCCTCAGCCAGGTATGAGGCAGAGGGCGCCTCCGGCATCATTAACATCAACCTGAAAAAGAACTCCATTGGCGGCATGAATGGCAGCGTGTATTCCGGGTACCAGTACAGCGAGCTTCATGGCTACACAGCCGGCACGGACCTGAACTACAAGCAGGGCAAGTGGAACTCCTTTGTGAACCTGGATGTGGCTGAGCGCACCCACTACCGCACCAACAACATGCAGCGCATATACCTGGAGAAGCAGGGGTTAAAACTCAATCAATATGTAGTGGAGAAGGGCACCCGCTTTATACCTGCTTTGCGCTTAGGCTCTGACTTTACCCTGAACAGCAAGCACAGCGTTGGTTTTCTGGCAAATGCTTCTTTCTACAACACAGAGGACAGGATCAACACGAACGCCTACCTGCGCGACAGCCAGCCGGGGAACGACCTATATATAAAGGCAAACAACCACGCTGAGACACAGTACGGCAACACTGCCTTTAACCTGCACTACCTGGGCAAGCTGGATTCGCTCGGCACGACACTTTCAGCCGACCTGGACTACGTGAGGCTTGCAAGCGAAAACGAGTCACGCTTTCTGAACAACTACGACAGCCTTGGCAACAGCTCTCCTGTTATAACCGATCTGCTGACTTCCGAGAACCCGAGCAATTACGATATCTACGCAGCCAGAGCAGACTTTGCCAAGCCACTTGCGAAAGGCCGCAAACTGGAGCTGGGAGCCAAAGCCAGCCACATCGTGTCCGACAATGAGCTAAGGTTTTATCAAACGGCTGACGGCAAGAAAATCCTGGATGAGAGCAGAAGCAACCACTTTATCTACAAAGAGAACATTTACGCTGCTTACACTAATTTCTCTACAAGCCTTGGTGCCAAATGGAAGCTGCAGGGAGGCCTTCGCGCCGAGCAGACCGTTACAAACGGAAAATCAGAAACGCTGAACGAGCACACCAAAAAATCTTACCTGGACCTGTTTCCAAGTCTGTTCCTGCAGCAAAACGTTAATGAGAACTACCAGATTAGCTACAACTACAGCCGCCGCATCAGCAGACCAAAGTATAGTGCACTGAACCCCTTTGTATTTTACCTGGATCCATACTCTGTGGTGCTGGGCAATCCTGATCTGAAGCCACAGTACACCCATTCGTTCTCCGTTACCCAAACGCTGCAGCAGCGTTACAACCTGGTGCTGGACTATGCAGTCACCAAGGATTTCATCATAGAAGTTCCGGCAAAAACATCATCAGACGAGGTAACCTTGTTTCAGCAGCAGAACGTGGACGACATGAAGAGTATAAGCGCTACATTGGTGGCCCCGGTGCGGGTATCGGATAAGTGGGAAATGAACAACACAGTAACGGGTCTTTACCAGAGCTTTGCGCAGAAAAGAGGCGATCAGGTGCTGGAGAATGAGCAGGTAACTTTTATGGCCCAATCGAACCACAACGTGCAGCTGCCGGCTAGTGTGCGCCTGGAGGTGAACGCCGGTTACCGTGGACCTATAGCCTATGGTCTGTACGAACTGTACGGTAACTGGTGGGTTGATGCCGGCCTGAAGCGCTCCTTCTTAAACGACAAACTGGACCTGAGTCTGAACGTGACTGACATTTTCCGAAGCAAAAAGATAACAGGAGTGACACAGGTAGAAGGCTATGCCATCAGCGCGGAGCAGTACCATGGCACACAGAGCTTCCGCATTAACCTACGCTATCGCTTTAACAAAGGCGAAAGGGTTGACATGAAAAAGCGCAATGTAAACCTGGAAGAGGTGAACAGGGCAGGGAATAATTAATCGGTAGGCTTAAGAAGAGAATAATGAAGGTATAGGTGTAAACTGGATTAACTTAAAGTAGAGTGTAAGTGACTGAAAAGCGTCAGAACAAAAAAACCGCTCCATATCAAATGGAGTGGTTTTTTTACTTTCAGTAGCCCATCATCTGCCAGGGAGTAATAGCCCTCGCTGGTGAGAATAATGTGGTCGAGGACTGCGATGTCCAAAGCTCCCCGCCCTGCTTCATCTTCTTTGTCACTTGCAGGTCCGCTGCGCTAGGCTTAAGGTTGCCCTAGGGGTGGTTGTGGGAGAGGATGATGCCCGAGGCGCAGGCTTTAAGGGCGGCGGCGAAGATGAGCTTGGGGTCTGCCACGGTGCCGTCCCCGCCTGCAGCCGTTATTTCTGTCCACCAGCTGACGGAGCGTTTATACTATCGGCATCTTCCAGATCCACAAAACGCAGCGCTGTCATAAACAAGTACTGCCCGTCCTGCCTGCAGATCTCGCCTGTCTGCTCCATATGCCAAGTGTGCGCTTGATCTACATGCACCTTGCCTTCTGTTGGCAGTATATGGAAAGGGGCAAAGCACAGGCCTTCCATTCCTTCCATCTCATGGGTATAGTTATGGTACGACGTGATATACTTTTTATTTACTAAATATGCTTTAACTGATCCTTGGCTGCTTCTTCTATAGCTATAATGACAAGATGCCTTTTTCCTTCTGCATTCTATCGGGGAGGTGCATAAGCATACCCATTACACGCTCCATGACAGATTATAATGTAATCGATTTACAGTAAAAATGTCTAATTGAATTTTTTATGGGTTGTCTGCCATACTACCTGTGCGTTACGCTGCAGGGCTAGCGGCTGGAGCTGAGCACACCATTACGTCTCGCTCACCCGCTGGTCAGCTGAGGCGTGCAAAGTAAAGGGAAGTTCGGCTGAGGCCCGAAGCGTTAACACCCACTTAGACATGCTAAGAGCCAAGGCATACCCCCATGCTGGGAATTGCTGGAGGCAGGCACGTCACCACAGAGGCCTTCAAGAAGAAGTGGATAGGAGTGGAGGAGGAGCCGATATTGTTGCTGGAGATGTTCCAGATGCACAATGATCAGATGAATAAACTGGTGGGCAAAGCCTACACCAGAGGCATTGAAGGTGTGACCCTGTGCTTGGGAACAGGGAAAAGGAGAATCGGTAGGAAAACTGCCTGTATCTCCAAGAAAGAATAAAACACTATGAAGCTAATATTTTATTACCTAAATCATTATACTTTATCGACTACAGAAAAAGTATACTCCTCGGGCCTACTATCATTGTGATGAGAAGGATTCGGACTGCGTACTATTTAGGTTATACAGGCCGATGTTCCTTTAAGAGGCTGGGGAAGTATCACTTGGTTTTTTTATAAGACTTCAGGCTGACTTCGGGGTATGCTTCCATGAGATTTTCCAATCTCTGCTGCTCTGCATAAAATGTGGTATTCAAAAAGTGAAGAATCGATTTCATAATAATGTCATGCCCTTTCTGGGGAGAAATGATTTTGCCACCAAAGCGGTTTATCATTTCAGGAAGTATGAAAGGAGCATCGCTGAAACTCATATGGCCAGTTCCTGCAATTTTTAACTCATAGGCATCTTGTGCCCCTTCCAGTGCCCGCTGAAAGCTATGATCAATTTTTTTGCCCATTTCTTCCCATTCCTCCACGCTGCGGCCTCGCTTTTTAAGATCTTCTTCAGAGTAAACCGGCTGACTTCGAAGCGTAAGAGTAGGAGCTTCAAGCTTCACATTTTTCATGTCTTGGAAACTCCCCCCATCTAAATTGATACCTGCTTTTATGCGCTTATCAAATATAGAGAGCTTGAGGGCTACATTACCACCAAGTGAGTGTCCCATCGCAGCTATACGGTTGCGATCAATATGCGATGCAAGGAAGAAACCTAAAGGATTATTCCTGCTGAACGTTTTATTCAGTATAAAAATAGCGTCCTGTGACCATTCTGCCATTCGCACTTTTAATGTTTCATCTGCCTGCTCCGAGTAAAGAAGTGTATCTAAGCGAGCGCTTAGGAGGCTACCGTTTGAAAGAAGGGTAAAGCCTCCATACGGATGGTCTATCATCAGGACAACATAACCCTGGCTGACAAGCTCTTCTGCTATCGCTGTATAATTTACTCTTGAAACTCCTTGGCCATGGGAAAATAGGATCAACGGGAACTGTTGATTCTTCATAATGGGTGCATCCAATCTGGCATGCGTGGTGCAACCGGCCATTCGAGCTAGAGACGCGCTGTCCAAGTGATTATAGCGGTGCTCAAGCATAACCCCTAACAGTCGGTTATCTGGTAGGTAAGGGGCCAATTTGCCTGATGAGGCATCTGTCGGGTACCATACCTGTACAGGCAGCTTTCTGTTGCTGTCTGTTTTGAACAGGATACCCCGCTGATCATCGGTCAGCTCCAGTATTTTTGTCCCAATCGCATAACTCCCTGTTGGTTTTGGCAAAGCATACTCAACCACTTGTGCTAAACAGGGCAGCGGTGAAAACATAACAGAAAGTAAAAGAAGGCTATAACCTAAGGTAGCTCTTTTGAAATAGGAGATACTGTGTAGTTGCATTATTTTTTGTCAATGGTATGATAATGGATCTTGTCTGTGCCCCCTTTTCGAAACCTAAAAGGGCAGGGACTGATATTAGTCCCCGTTGAACTGCAGGCAATCTCTTTTTTAGGGAAAATTCTCAATCAAAGTAGCTTTTTATGGGATGAATATTCTTGTACTATCCTGTCATTTTATCTTGAAAAAATAAACCTAATAAGCTTTTTACCTTGATATCAAACTGTTAACACGTTTTAACCTTTTAATAAAAATTCCAGCATAGGATGTGCAGGAAAATCTGTTGTAAGTTACTGTTTTGGCTACGTATACCGCTAATCCACCCTGTGGTCAGAAAAATTGCCCTTTGAGGGTTATTGACTTCCCTAAATTTCAGCCATTAAGAGCTACAAAATCCTTAATTCTTTAGAATGTGATGGAGAAAACAAGATTTACCTAAACACAGATCAAAGCTATTAAAGAACATGAGGACGGCGTGCGGATCGAGATGAAATCTATGATTAAAACAAGGGTTTCTCTCTAAATATTGTTCAATCTCACTTCATAAGGCGTTCCCCGTTTCACCACCGCCACGACCTGGTGGAGAAGCTTATTTCTGACGGCGTTGATGACGCTCATCTTGCTTTTTCCTTCCCCGACCTGGCGCTCGAAGTAGAGCCTGAACTCCTCGTTAAAGTGGATGCTGTTAAGGGCGGCCATGTGGAGGATGTGTTTTAGCTCCTTGTTGGCGAACTTAGACACACCCGTTCTCCCCATCACGCTCGTTTCGCTGCAGTACTCGAAAGGAGCCACGCCGCAGTAGCAGGCCAGTTTGCGCCCATCCTCCATTTTGGCAAAGCCATGGGTATAGACTAGCAGCGAGATAGCCAGCACCTTGTTCACACCCTTCCAGAGGTGAGCAGATCGTACTTGCGCTTGAGTTCAGCGTCCTTGGCGAAGCAGGAGCTATCCGTAGTGCGGGCAATGTAGATGGCAGCATGAACCCTGATGCTTATACCGCTAACGGGCACTCAGGATTGTCCACATTTCCGCACCGAATGGCAGCTGCATCGGCAGCAGTAAACAAAAAAAGCCCCCCAAAACATGGTTTTGGAGGGCGGAGCGGGATGACCTGTAAAACCCTAAAGATTGCTGAGCCAACTGTTTCTGAGTGTCAATTGTTTTGGAGTTGCCTTGTCATCTAGCTTAAACCGGTGTCTTAACTCCTCTTCTTTCTCCAGAACGGTAGTCTTTACTTCCTGTTTATTACCGTTGCGTAGCACGGTGTAAGTATTGGCATCACCCGGCCTGGCTGCGGATAGTTTCTTAATCTCTTGCTGGGCATTTTCGAGCGTTATGTTTACTCCGTTGAATGCAACCAGGACATCGCCATTTTGCAGCCCCATTTTCTGAAGCTTTTCATCTACCTTGGTAAAAACGATGCTTCCGTCTGCGAATGCGAAAGCATACCCTACGTGTGGCTTCATAACTCCTGTTTTAACTGATTCCTGATAGATGATACCCAGTTTACCGAAGTAATCACTTAGGGGGAGGGTTTCTGCGCCTTTTACATAACGGTTAAAGAAGTCTTCGATTTCAGGGTATGTTCTGGATGCAAAAAGGTTAAAGAATTCGGCCTCTGGAAATGCCTTTTTAGGACCGTATTCTTTAGAGAGTTCGTTCACCACTTCCCGAAGTCCACGCTTCCCCTCCGACAGTTCCAGGAGGCGGATATCCAAAAGGGCTGCCACTACAGCCCCGCGGTGGTAAATATTACCGTACTGCTTCTGGCCTTCCGGTGTATAGGACGTAAGACTCAGTTTATGCAAACTGTAGTTCTTGTCCATGCGGTCATCGAAAATGAGTTTCTCTGTCATGTCCTCCAGGTAGGCTGGCAGGTCAATCATTTTTCCTCTTAACCGCATCATGTCAGAGGCCCATTCCGTGGTCCCCTCATAGAGCCACAAATGCTGAGAAGGAGTAGGAGTAACAAAGTTGAACTGTTCGATCAACTCACTGTGTATGTTTAGTGGGGTAATGATGTGGAAGAATTCATGGGCTGCCACATCCGTCAACTGGTTGGCATAGGCAGGTGTGAGCGGTGCTTCTTTGTAAACGTACTCTGAAGAATAGGAGTGCTCCCAGGCGCCCCAGGTTTCATCTTCAAAGTGATAGAGGAAAGTGTAGCGGTCTACGGGGAAGTCAACCACAAAAGCATTGGCTGCCTCCAGCATTTCCGTCATGTTGTTGAGGAGATCCTGCGATTGAATTAAGCCTGTTTTGGAGTAGGTATAAATGTCAATCGTTGTATTCCGGAACTTTGTTTCAGCTTTCGTGAGTGTACCTGCCAGTATGGGTGAGTCAACTATATGATCATAATTATCTGCTGTATAATAGCCGTCTTTATCTATCGTTAGTGCTGTTCCTACCTGCCACTCCTGTGGGTACTCCAGCCTGATGCGCATAGGTGCCGATTGCATACCTTTCAGGTAGCCAAACACGCCCTGTCCGTTGATCAGCGCGTGGTCATTCTCCAGGGATGTGCCGCACATAGCGTATACTCTGTTTTCTTCAACTGGTGTATCCCAGGTCTCGGATATCTGATAGGTAATCTGGCGTACTTTGGCCGGATTGCTCAGCTGCCACTGATTGGTGCTAATCTGTTTTACTTCCAGCTCGCGCCCTTTTTTATCGAAAGCTTTGAAATTATGAACAAAGCGGCCCATGTCCATCGTCTGGTAGGTACCGGGGGCGGTTGCTGCAAACTGGTAAACATTATGCTCGGCCTTGAGCCCTTTTACATCCAGTGTTACTTTAAAGCGATCATCGGCCCGATCGTTCAGGTTTACCTGGTAAGTAAGCGATGGAGAGCTACCAGCCGTTACAGGCTGTTGAAAGGCTAAAAACGCGAATAGCCCCAACGAGAGCGCAATTTTTTTCATATTGATTTTTATTAGGTTACAGCAAATTATAGTCATAGCTGTTGTTGTTAAAATGTTAGATAAATGCCGGGAACTCCTCTACAATAGGGGCTGTCCCCTTCATGCCAATTGCCGTTTATTTCCCAGAAGAGGGCATGATACATACTTTCCCCTCTTGAAGTGATCACGCATCCGCAACCGGGTTAAGTTAGTAGTAAAGTTGTATGCTGCCTTTGGTTACTGCGGTATAGAAAGGTGTTCATGTGCAATGCGCCATTTGCCATCCTGCTTTACCAGCACACTTGTTCCGCGTCCTCTGCCTTTCACAGGTTTCCCATCATGTGTGCCCTGGTAAGTGTATTCGTAAATACACGTGGCGCTACGCTTCTCGACCGAAAGCCATTTAATATTTTCAATCCCGTAAACCTCGTCAGGCAGGTAACGCCATGTTCGCTCAAAATTAACCTTAACGGCAGCCGTGCCCACACTTTCGTCTTTATTAAACCAGTATACAGCATCAGGCATTAACAGTGGTTGCACATTAGCAAAATCGTGGGTATTGGTTGCATCCACGTAGTTTTTAAGGAAGACGTTAAGTTCCTGCTCTATCTTAGGATTTGCTCCCGTGCCAAAGGCTGCGGCCACAAAACAGAAGTACAGGCAAAGCGATAAACAGGCAGTATTTTTATTCATAGTTTTATTTTGGGGACTTGGGTTTATAACAAGATTCGATTCTTGCTGTCTGAAGGTGCAGTGGTTCTTTTTCTTGCAACTTCAGAGCTGTTTCTGTTGAGTAGGGGGCATAAGCTAAGGTTTTTCGGTGCAGTCTCTGTCTGAAAAACTAGGTTGCGGCAGGAGCTCTTATTCTGGAGTGCCATGCATCACTTTCTTCATCCAGGTGTCTGTATCTTGAATAAGTTTGGTGTTGAAGTGGGTTCTGTTGTACTCCGGATCGCGTTTGTTCATTTGCGCCACGCCCTCCGCCATACCAGGCACTATAACAAAGGAATGATTAGTTTTGGGCATGGTCAGGAAAGTAGCATTTCCGGGGTGGTAGTGATTTACTATTTCGGCAATACGCTTATGGTCTTCTGCATTCACTACCTGGAAGTCGTATTCGCCCCAGATGGAAAGCACGTATTCCTCCGTTTCGGCCCATGCCTTGGTGAGGTTGATTTCATCAATCTGCTGCCAATAGCGGTAGTCGCGCGACCAGAACTCATCGCCGCCATTGTACTGAAACTCCTCTTGTAAAATCTTTTCATAGGCAGGGTCGGCAGCGGCAATAGTGCTTGGGTGTTGCCCCAGAACAAAATAGCGATAAAGCACATGGTGCAGCTGTCGCATTGTTTCTTCGCTTTCCACATAGTCTGTACCTGTTAGTGGTTTTTGAAATCGGAACATATCGGCTGCAAACTCAAACCAAGGGCGGTATGGGCTGCCGTATACCATAACACCTTTCAGGCGATGTTTCTGACTAATCACAGGTGCAACAATGCCGCCCATGGAGTGACCAAAGAGGAAGATGTTCTCATGGTCAACTTCCGGAAGGCGCTTCAGTTCCAGTAGCCCTTGCTCAAAAGCTTCTATTTCGGTATAAAGGTCAATCTGCATGCAGTCTTGGGTAAGCTCGTTATCGCCCAGGCCCGGTTTCTCTACCAGCATAACCAGGTAGCCAAGTTCACTCCAGCCTTTTATAAGCTGACCATAGGCAGTGTTGTTGTAGTCTTCTATAGAACGGCAGGGAAAGCCCGGGATGAAGAGAATAGCGGGACTTTTAGTCGCATTTTTAGGTTTGTAGGTAATGGTGCGTAGCTGCCCACCTTTAAAAGGCACCTGGCTGTAGACGATGCTTGCATTGGCAGGCGCCTCCGCTGTTCTTCCTACTGCTTTGCCCTTGAGGTTTTTTTTCTTGCCACCACGGAGAAGCTGCGCTGTTACTACCTGATTCGGGTAAAGCGTTTTATTGAGTTCTGCTATGTCGTTTGGTTTACTTAAGTGCTTTTTGTTTACCGAGAGCAGAATGTCATTTTTGCCGATACCTAACGCACTGGCAGTAGACCCAGGCGCAACAGCTGCTACGAGCAAGCCATTTTCTAAATTGTGGGCCCTGGCCAGGGAATCAGGAAGGGGAGAGGTATGGAGCCCCAGAAAAGCCCTGCGCTTCAGCTCCTGCGCCTTGGCCGCAGGGGTGAACCATATACAAAACAGGAGGATAGATGAATAAAGTAATTTCATTTTCTGATTATAGGGTATTGGAGTTTGATAGTCAGCCAGTCAATTTCAGCACTGCTTCTGTTTTTTCGGGTTTGCCTTGTTCCCACACATGTGTTATTGCTGGAGCATGGAAGCGCTGTAGGGATTCGACAGTAATTCGTAAAACACTTCCCAGGGTTTTGCAGAAGTTTTTTCATCTTTGCTTTTTACCTCCACATGCTGTCGGACCAGTTCCTGCCCCAGGTTGTAGTTAATGACGTAGCTTCTATACCTGTCAAAGAACCGGGTGCGCTGCAAAGCTTTATCCTTTTCAGTGAAGTTGTACTTTACCAGTAGATCTGCGGCCTCTTCACGGCTTATTTCGCCATTTAGGTATAAGCGTGCCGCTTCATTGCCTGCGAAGTTTAAGCGGCTTATCTGGGCAAGTATGGCATAATAGCGCTCTGCCTCGGCAGGGTTAAGGCCAGCTAACGGGAACAATACCTCTTTCTCGAACTGGATGCGTTCCTGTGTTGGGAAAGCAACCTCTATCCCATAATTGGCACTGCCCTCAGCAATTAGCGATTGCGGGCTGAACAAGGGATAGATGGCATATTCTTTCCAGCCGCGCTTATTTACTAATTCTTGCTCCAGCAGCACATTGAACACATGGTGCCCCGGATAGCCTTCATGGCAGGCCAGATCGATGGCACGCTCAATATGGATAGGAAAGTCTGTGTTAATTTGGATTAGGCTGTAGCTGTTGCCTTTAAAGTAATTGTAGCCTGACCAGGGTTTGTCAGTTACATACGCTACCTGGAAGCTCTCCTTATCAGGAAGGGAATAATGCGTTTTCGTTCTTTTTCGTGCTTCTGCAATGGCAGCCTGAAAAACTGTGTCGAGTTTTTCTTTTGGTATTACGAAGCGGTTGCGATAGGCAAACCACCTGTCCGCCAGGCTGCCTTCCCCGGGAAGAATACCATCCAGGGTACTTAGGAGCGAGTCGAAGTGAGCAAGGCTATAATGCGGAGGCTTTACATCGTAGAGGAGTTGTGCCTCTTCATCAAAGGGAAGTTTTTCACCCTGCATCATCCTTACCTTGGTCATGGTTGCCTGTACCTGCTTCTGGAGCATGGCAATTCTTCTTTTTTCCAGTGCAGACAAACCTACTGTGTCCTGCGCAGCAAGCCCCTGAAGCACCTGGCCTAAGTCCCCGATAAAGGCATCACCTGGAAAGGTATCTGTTGCCACACCAGTCGGTTTCCACTCTTCCGGGCCATAGTAGGCATCTACAACATCACTGTCGTATTGCCCAATCTTCAACACTGTGCTGACATATCGCTCGGCCAGTTCGTCCATTTGCTGCACCTGTGCCTCTTCCTCTTCCTGTACAGCAGACGTACAGGCAATAGCAGCAGCAAAAGATGCTATAGTGAGCAGGTGCTGGAGATAATTTTTTTTCATACTCTTATATCTAATAGTGATATGGGGGTTATGGCAGTGTATTGCCCGCCTGCGTTAAAAGCTGGTAGCCGCTGTTCATTGCAGAAGCGGCTACCTGTACATGGCTAAAACCGGTAGAAGCGCCCGCTATCAATTAGGCACGTTAGTCACAGCGGAAATAATCCTGGCCATGTCCAGCATGTAATCGTGTGTGGATCTTTTCAGGAGCTGGCCATTATCCGTGTTGAACTGGATGCCCATGGCCACGTCCAGGTCGGGGAAGTACTGGCCGTCCGAGATATAGCCAGGGAACCAGCCGCTGTGTCCGTAGCCGTTTCCTGCGAAGCCTCCCGGCCTGATCTGTATACCCAAGCCATAGAGGTGGTTCTTGCCAGTATAGGCCGGTACACCCTGGCGCATTTCTTCCCGTTTAGCTACAGGAATTGCTTTAAAGTGATACATGGCTTTTGCCCAGGTGGCCAGGTCGGTGGCGCTGGATACAAAGCCGCCTCCCATCCACTCGAACTGTGGGTTAAATACCAGCTCTCCGTTTCTAATCATGGCTCCTTCAAAAGGGAAAGGGCCGTTTGCCTTTGAGTAGCCCACAGCAAAGCGGGCATACTTACGCTTAACCGAGGGCTCCGTGTCGTTCAGGTGGTAAGGTTCTATGACGAGCTTTTTAGCCAGCTCATACATCTTCTTTCCGCTGATCTTTTCCAGTATATAGCCGAAGAGAATATAGTTTGTATCGGCATAGCCCCAGCCTTTGCCGGCTTCAAATAATGGCTTCCGATCAAAGATATAGGCAAAGGTCTCGGATGGAGCCCAGCTACGGGCCGGGTTCTCTTTCAGCTTCTGCATAAAGTCCCCCAGCTGATAATACTCCTCTAGGCCGGATGTGTGGTTCAGCAGCATGCGCATGGTAATGCTTTTCGCGTTTGGAATTCTGCTGAACCAGGGTTCCTGGCCGATGTATTTTTCGATCTTATCATCCAGGCTGTAGAGTCCCTGCTCTGCAAGCACCATAGCCGAGGCAGCAAATAGCGTTTTCCCATTGCTGCCCGAAAGCATCCGGTTATCGGGGCGCATCGGAATGCCGCTGGCAGAGTCTGCCATGCCGGTGGCAATGGTGATTTTTTTTCCGTTCGGGAGCACCGCTGCGAAGGTAGCACCTGGGAAGCCGTTTGCCTTTTGAAGCGAATCCAGCTTTGCCTGCATCTGAGCCTTGATCGCCTTTAGCTGTGCCGGGTTTTGTGCAGCGGCTGTAAAGCAGCACAGAAGTAAAATAAGCGTACTGGAAATTATTCTTTTCATGACACAGGATGAATCTGGTTTTAGAATGTTTTTTGTTTTTAAAGTAGTGCGTCTGGCAGTCCTATTGGTCCGGAGACCCGTCAGTAACCTGCACCAGTGGTTTGTCTCCCAGTGTAAAGAGGGCGGAGCTGAAGGTAATGACTATCGTTTGATCCGTTATGCGGGCGAAATTGCGGGCGGCAACTGCCTGCTGCTCTGTCAAGGAGGCCAGTATAATAAGAAGAAACGCGCTTCTCATAATTTTTAGTTTAGGTGTCTACTGCATGCAGCCTGCTGTTATATAAATATAACCTGCGCTACTTTACCTGTCATAAACTGGCTGAGGCTTAGCTAGTCACGCAGTCCTTTTTCCAGGTTTATCAAAATTACCACTCTGCGAATAAGGTAACTTGTATTATCCTGCCCTTTTGCATACATGGGTGATCAAAGTGAAATTTTAGCTGCTCCATATTGGCTTTTACCAAAAGGCTAGGGGAAGCAGCGACAGGAAGCCCGTACTCAAGCGCCTGATCACTCCGTAATTTTTATATATTGGCTAAAGTGAAAATTTAGATGGGGGCACTCCGTGGATCTTTTTGAAGCAATTGCTGAATGCTGCCAAATCTGTAAAGTTAAGGCTATGCGCAATCTCGTTCCATGTGAGCCCCTGTTTCTTCAACTCGATACTGCTTTGGATTCTCCTTTTGATCAGGTACTGGTAAGGGCTGACACCATAGCACTGTTTAAAAAGCCTGTAAAACCTGAATTCCGAAAGGCAGCTGATGTCTGCAGCCTCTGTGATGGTCATTTCTGAGAAGATACTGTTGTCCAAAGCTTCTTTGCCAAGCAGTACGCGTCTGTAAAGTTCTTTTCGTGTAGACAGCTTTGTTGCCTGCAGCTTATAATAGGAGGTAATAAAGTCCAGGTTTTCCTGTACGAGTACTGTTATGAGTTCGTAAATTAATTCTAAGGCAGGTCTTGCATAGTTCTCTGAAACGGAGATAGCAGCAAACTGATTTAAAAGAGTTTTGAGAGGTTTTCCCGCTACAGCTTCTCTTACAAAGAGCTCCGGTGATAGCAGGTACCTGCTTATGTTGTTATAATTCTCTAAATCATTGGGGGAAAATAGCTGGTATAACAGATCGTTTACGAGCTGCACGTCAATATCTACGCAAACTCCCAGCGTAGAAACCTTTTTAATGACAACATCCATGGCTGGCACAGACTCATTTACCAGCAGGTATTTCCCGGTAGAGATTTTAAACGGCCTGTTCTGAAACCAATAGGTTTCCAGGCCATCCGTGGTAAACTTTAAGGCAAGGCCTTTGGGGCGTAACTCTGCTTCCAATGAGGAAGAGAGCGTGCTCATGATGCAGTTCTCGCTCCTGATGTGCTCAAGAATATCGCAGTTGTTGTCATTCACATGCAAGATCTCACACTGGCCACTATAGGGTATAGCACGCTTTCCTGATGATCCCAATTCCATTTTATTGACCATTACTTTATAGTATAAGTATGCATCAGAAGGCTCGCCCACCAGATTTGGCTATCCGGCAAAGGAAGCTTTAATTCAAGGGACCTGCTCTTTCGTCCCCCGCTCTTGCCTGCAACGTCCTGAGCTCTGTGATGTACAGGAAGTATCCCCAAGACCTGCCCCGGAACAAACACACGACTGAATCAATTGAGGCGGACATTTCTCACTCCCAAAAGTGGTGTGGGTTTCCTTGTTAGGGCAGCGCTAGCCAAAGCTATTTTCAGGTGAAATTTGTCTTATCTCCAGTTATTTCAAAATTTATTATATGTACCCGCATTATTTATAGACGATAAATTGATTTGTCTCTATAACTGCCAGGGTCCAGGACAGAAAGTCCTTTGCTGCCGGGCTTCGACACCCGGGAGGCAGGCAGAATCACAAGCAATGCCGGCAGTAGGAAAGCCTCTGAAATTTTGAGGCTCATTTTCTAATAGACAGGATAATACAACTCGTCTGCTTACAGGATAGCTTTCTTTGCAAGCGTAAAACAGCAGATGAGCGAACAGATGTGTCAGCTATAGAGGGAGTGGGTTATTGTGCTTTTTCTAATAGGTTGTTGTGTTGTGGTGAAGCCTGAGTACAGACAGGGAGAAAAGCAAATGATTGATTGACGTTGACTGCGTAACCCTTTTAGCCTCACCAGGGGAGAAATCCGCTACATCATGAATTTATTTCCTGCTGCTTCTTATTGCACTTATGCGCTGTTGCAGCAGGAGCAGAAACTAGCTGTGGCGCTGCTTAACAAGCTTTACACGCACTTTTTATACTTCTTAATTATTTTTATTTAATCTAACCTTTATGAGAAAAACTCTATTTATGGGCTTGGCGCTCTTGCTTATGCTTTGTAGTGAAGCATGGGCACAGGGGCGACCTATTTCAGGAAAAGTGACCGATGCAGGCACTGGACAGCCGCTGCCGGGCGTTGGCGTTGCAGTGAAGGGAACAACAGCGGGTACCTTCACAGGGCAGGATGGCTCTTACACGCTAAGTGTTCCAACTGATGGGACTACCCTGATATTCCGCTATCTGGGCTACACGACTATCGAACGCAGCATAGGAAGCGGTAACACTGTCGACGTAGCCCTGTCTGCCGACCAGCAGCAGCTCGCGGAGGTGGTAGTGGTAGGCTACGGTGTTCAGGATGTGAAAGACGTGACAGGTTCCATCACCAGTATTTCAGCTGCGAAGATTGAGAATCAGCCGGTTCAAAGTTTCGACCAGGCCCTGTCGGGTCGTGCTGCAGGTGTGCAGATCACAAATACGTCCGGGGTTGTTGCTGACGGGGTAACCGTACGTATTCGTGGGGTTGGCTCTATTTCCAACAGCGCCCAGCCGCTGTATGTGATTGATGGCATTCCGATGGCACAGGTGAGCAACCTGAACACTTTCAATGGAGGAAATGGCACGCGGTACAACCCGCTTGCGGACCTAAACCCCAATGATATTGAATCTATTGAGGTATTGAAGGATGCTGCGGCTGCAGCACTCTATGGCTCAAGAGCCGCAAACGGGGTCGTGATGGTCACTACAAAAAGAGGCAAAGCGGGTACGGCTAAAGTCAGTTACGACTTCTATTCTGGCTTCAGTGAGGTGGCAAACAGACCTGATCTCCTCAACGGGGATGACTTCATCACCATTCAGAATGAAAAAGCAGCCAACCGCTTTGGGCCGGAAGACCCAAGAAGTGTTATTGCCGGCAATGTGGATCTTGATGAAGATGGCCGACCTGACAGAACTGATTGGTTAGACCAGGTATTTCAACGGGGAAATATACAGAATCATCAGCTCTCCATGTCCGGGGGCAGTGAGAAAACCTCTTACTATGGGTCCGTATCCTATACAGATCAGCATGGCGTGGTAGTATCCAACCGTTTAAGAAGAGGTTCTGCAAGACTGAATCTGGATATAACGCCAAAAGAATGGTTAAGGGCCGGTATTAGTACAAGCTACAGCAAAACACTGAACAACGGCGTACTTTCCAACAGCTACCTGGCAGGTGTAACAGTGGCTGGTTACAATGCCGCGCCAAATCTGCCTGTATATAATAGGGATGGGTCCTATTACCTGAACGATGGAGGGTATCTGGGCGATGGTGTCAACAAGAATGCCCAGTATTTCCTTAACAGGTTCTATCACCCGCTCGGTACTTTAAAACTCCAGCAAAATGATAACACGTCTCAACGGATCTTCGGAAACGCCTATGTAGAGATTCAGCCTATCAAAGACCTGAAGATTACCTCTAAGTATGGCATTGATTACATTGATAATTTCGAAAATCAATACAGTGACCCCAGCATTTATGGCTTAGGCTGGAGTTATAATGGCCTGGTGCAAACCAACAACCTGCGCAGGAACCAGTGGAACTGGTCTAACTATGCTACTTACAATGTATTGATCGGAAACCAGCACAATGTGTCGGCAACTGCGGGTATCGAGTACCAGGAAGTAGAACAGTTCGATATAGGGGCGTATGCAGGCGATTTTGCGGATCCTTTCTTTAGAGACATCATCACAGGGTCATTTGCCTATCAGCCTGGTTCGGAAGGTGGGAAAACACATAATGGATTTGATTCCTACTTCGGGCGCCTCTCCTATGACTATGGAAACAAATACTACGCAGAGCTAGCACTGCGCGCCGATGCTTTCTCCGGCTTTGGCATCAATAACAAGCGGGGTTATTTCCCTGCGGGCTCAATAGGTTGGAGGATCTCTCAGGAAAGCTTCATGAAGCAGTTCACATTCTTAGATGACCTGAAGCTTCGGGCCAGCTATGGCATCGTTGGTAATTCCAACATTGCCGACTTTGCCTCAAGAACACTGTACGGTGGTGGCTTGTACGTGGAGCAGAACGGTTTCAGCCCGGTGCAGGTCGGTAATAGGAATTTGAAATGGGAAACATCCAACAAGCTGGATATAGGCTTTGACCTGTCCGTGCTAAATAACCGGATCGGATTGACCTTCGATTACTTTTACACCGATATCAACGACCTCGTTTTAAATGCCCCTGTATTCCGGACAACAGGTATTCCCAATGCGTCTGTCAGTACAAACATCGGCTCTATGTACAACAAAGGGATAGAGCTGGCCCTAAACACTGTGAACCTGGAGAAGAATGGATTTACATGGTCTTCCAGTGTCAACTTCACCGCTATCAAAAACGAGGTGACCAGCCTGTTCAATGATGTGCCGGTTGTCCATAGTTCGGGCCACAGTGAAGCCGCAGTCGGACACGGTATAGGCGAGTTCAAGCTTGTTCGTTGGGCTGGTGTGAATCCAGATAATGGTTTTGCCATGTTCTTAACAAAAGATGACGTGGTGAAGCAATATAACCCTGCAACAGACAAGTACTATCTCCTTGATGGCACTGAAACCTCTCCTATCACAGGTAGTGACGCTGTATATGCTGGAAACCCCTATCCTAAGTGGTTTGGAGGCTTCGATAATACCTTTACCTATAAGCAGTTTGACCTGGGTGTGTTCTTCCAGTACAGCGGGGGAAATAAAATCCTTAACCAAACACGTGCAGGCCTGATGACAGGCTACCTGAACAACAACCTTGTAGAGATAAAGGACAGGTGGCAGAAACCTGGCGATGTGACGGATGTGCCGAGGCTATACCTGCAGGACCCGCAGTCTAACCGCATCTCTACCCGTTGGCTTGAGGACGGAGATTTCCTGCGGCTGCGTCAGCTAAGTCTGGGCTACAATGTGCCTTCCGCTGCTATTCAGAAAGTCGGACTGGGCAGCATCCGTCTCTATGCACAGGCCCAAAACCTGTTTGTTCTGACTAAATACAAAGGAGCCGATCCGGAGGTGAATACAAACAGAGACGTGAGTATTGCCTACGGCTTTGATAACAGATCTGTGCCGCAGGCTCGCAGCTTTACAGTAGGGGTAAATGTTGGTTTTTAAGCTTTATTTAAATCATGAAAAAAATTATTAGAAGGAATATAGCATCTTCTTTTTTACTGGGAGCACTGCTTTTTACGTCTGTTGCCTGTGATGTGCTGGAAAAAGAACCAATTGAAAACCTATCACCGGAGTCTGTTTTCTCATCGCCACAGAGAATAGAGAAAGCTGTAATTGGCATATATGACGATAACCAGAATGTGAACTTCCTGGGTGGCCGGGTTTTAGTGTATGCGGATATACGAGGTGCAGATACAGACCCCGCCACTTATTTTGGCGGTATCGGATTATTCAGCCCTTTGTCCAACGATGCTACCGTAACAGCGGCATGGACTGGTGGCTACAGAGCTATCTACACCGCAAACCTATTCTTACAGGGGCTTGAGGAAAACCGTTCTAAAGTTCCTACAGCAGCACTGGCCATGCAGTATGAAGCAGAGGCCAGGTTTATACGAGCTTTAAACCACTGGTACCTGGTTAATTTATTTGCGCAACCTTTCAGCTTCACTGCCGACGGTTCACATCCTGGTATTCCAATTTCTTTAAAAGCATATGATGCGACAAACGCTTTTTCACCTGAGGCGCAATTAGCCAGGAGCACTGTCGCGCAGGTATATGCCCAGATAGAAGAAGATTTAACGTTTGGCGTTCAACATTTGCCCTCCAGAAAGGGGGTAGCTTTCGGGGAAGTCGCACGTGCCACTAAAGGGGCTGCGGAGGCTTTGTTAATGCGCTTGTATTTGTATAAGGGGGATTATGCTAAAGCCATTGCGCAGGCAGACAAGGTTGCTGGCATGGGGTACAGATTAAATGCTGCTCCAGCCACCGCATTTACGGATTACACTACATGGGAATCCATTTTCTCTGTGGCGCATAATGTCAACGACAATCCTAATACGAACAGTTCGTTGGGGCAGCATTATGGTGCTGATCATCGGAAGGACGTATCAGTCAATCCATATTTAAGCTTATTCTCTGAGAACAGTACAGACCTCCGTATTACAACACTCACGAAGCTAGCTGTGGGAAAGGTGTACACAACCAAGTATGTCGGAAACTTTAGTTGGGTCCCGGTTATCCGGTATCCGGAGGTACTGCTGAGTAAAGCAGAGGCGTTGGTTAAAGTGTCTAACAGCGTAGAGCCGGAGGCTGTGGCTTTGTTAAATACGGTAAGCGGACGCGCTAAAGGCACTACCTATCAAATTGCAGATTTTGCCTCCAGCCAAGACCTGTTGGAAACGATTCTGTTAGAGAGAAGAAGAGAGTTAGCATTTGAGGGTCACGGAATGTTTGATTTGCTAAGAAACAAAAAGGATATTCCGGCCAATGGAAATAACAAGTTGCAGCCGTACGGGTCAGATAAAACGATTCTTCCTATCCCTCAGATAGATATTCAAGCTAATCCTAAGCTGCAGCAGAACCCTGGTTACTAGAGGGCTGTGCTTCAGGCGAAGGTCAAAAGATTGAATAATGAGATAGCTTGAACCAACTCTTCAGATTAAAAAAAGCGATGCAGGAACAAACCTGCATCGCTTTTTTTATCAGCTATTGAAAGTCTTGGCTTCTTATCTGAGCCAACGTAAGCCGTGTCAATAGGGGGGGTATTTGCCCAGGCTCCAATGATAACAATTTTAGCCGTAGCGGTGGACGGGTTAGTTTACATCTCACCTTAAACAAACAGCCACTTAAGGATCCGCTACGACTAAAATTGCTACTGGGTACTGATGGGGATAGCTTTAAACTCTGGGATAGGGGGTAGCGGATACATGTGCATCGTCCACTGATTTCATGTCCGGTCATAGTATCTCCATTGCAAAGAAAAAGTATAATCAGAGCAGTTTGCTTGTGATTTCCTGCTTATTTTACTGGCAGTTATTTATTGGCTGCTTTTAATTTTTCTCTTCCTTATATTTAAGAGCTAATTAAAATTATTTAGTGGAAATGTTGGATAGAAGCGTATTAATACCCGAAAGCAAAACGTACAGTAGTAGCTGTGACATTGTGCATGTCAATCATAAAAATTACCATGTCCTAAAACCGAGAACGAGTGAGAACAGAATCATGAGTTCTTTTTTCACTTCCTTCGAAGACCAGATACGGCCCCAGGGACTGGGAATCAAATTTGCCGCTGAGGGACAGGAAGACTATTGGCTTCAGGGGAAGCGTTACAGTGTATCGCAGGGCAGGTATTTTCTTGTAAATGACTCGGTGCCATCGTTGGACGTAACGATTAAAAACAAGGCAACCTGGAGTATCTGTGTGGATATTGATGCCCAACTGGTTAATGATGTGCTGCAGCAGTGGCTTCATCCCAATGACTTGGACAGCCATCATCACATCAGTCGCTATTTACTGACACCGGATCTGTTTATACGGGAGGCTGAAGCTTCTAACCACCTGCAGCGCCTTTTGACAAACCTTATTTCTTCATCTGCTTCACAAACCCTACAGGTGTCAGCCATAGAGCTGATTTATGAGTTGACTTCCTTGGTCATTGAGGAAAACAAAGGGGTTGTTGATTCTTACTACAGGTTGCAGACTGCGAAGTCGTCAACTCGTAAGGAAGTGTTTCGCCGCCTGCTTGTTGGCAAAGAAGTTTTAGATGACAGCCTCTTTACAGAGCTGAGCATGAAAGAGGTTGCCGAAGCGTGCTGCATGTCAGAGTTCCGGTTCTACAGGCTCTTTCGACAATGCTTCGGCGACAGTCCCTATAACTATCTGTTTAAAAAGAGGATTGATAAAAGTATTGAGCTCAAAAAACAAGGGCAGAGTTGGGTTGAAATCGCTACGCTTTTGAATTTTACGGATCTTAGTGCATTCAGCAAGAGTTTCAAAAAAGTCATGGGCGTGTCTCCGTCGAAAGCCATACTTTAAGCCCTCAGGAAATAAATTTATTGTTGTACTGATGCTTTGAAGCTAGCGGACTCTGATCTGGATTTAAAAGAATTGAGCAGCTTGAAATATCTTCTCCCTCTCTGCTTTCGTGCAGATGAGGCTGCTGTGCAGTGGAAGACCACTCCAATACACCTGCTACATTTAGACAAGGTGTACACCCCGAAAGACCAGTACGCTCCATTGCCTGACGCTATGTGAAATTACCTGCCCGGCTGTTTCCTTGTGCTGTACCTGCTTCCGACAAATTAGCAGTATTCTACAATTGCCTTACTTCCTGCTCTCCTTACCTTAGCTCCATACTAGAACCGATCACATCATGGAACGAGAGCTTTGGTATTTGTTACTGGAAGGGAAACTAGGAGAGAAAGTAGGGGCATTGGGCGACTTCTATGTGTTTGGCGATCACTTGGGCAATGCCCTGTTTAAAGCAAGTAAATATGCCGGTGTTGTTGGTATAAGTGCATGTCATGTAGTAGAAGCTTTCCCTATAAGCCGTTCCGGCATCCTTCATGTACCTGAAGCAACAGAGCAACTGGCCTGCGATGTCTTTATTGGGAGGGGCTTGAATACCTACTTTACAGCGATCAGGGAACCGGGTTTTATTTATCCAACCGGGATTATTAAGTGTGCCGCTGATGGCGTGCTGGCATTGGATACTGAAGAGGAGCATTTTACTGCCTGTGGCCCAGATGCAGACGGGCTTTATACTTTAAGTCTGGTGCTTGGAGAGCGGCATCTGAAGAAGGTGTTTTTTCTTCTGGTTGAGCAGATGGAAGCAATCGATGAAATACAGCTCGCCATCAGGGACTATCAGCATGCAGCCGGTAAAGCTGAGCATTGGGTAAGTGCTGCCTTGAAAGATAAAGGGTCCATTTTAGAGTTTATAAAAAAGTATACATCCGATATACTTGAAAATGGTTTTGTCAAGGTATCGCTCCAGGCTACGACAAAGCACCTACGCCTGACACTTGACGAGCACAAGACGCTAAAGATCACAGCACAGTGCCCTTCCTTTCTTGAAGTGCTGCGCCGCAGCGTAGTTTTTACAGGGATAAAACAGGTACAGGTACTGACAGGCCTTTCGCAAAGCGGTGCTCATTGGCACTATAGACCCCAGACAGCGATGGATGAAGCCAGTTTAAAGAAGCTGTTAAAGGCGAATGGGTTTCAGGTTATGCACTGTGAGTTTAGATGAATTAGGTGAACAGCAGGCGCGAACCTTCCGGTGCAGTCCGCCTTACAAGCTTTTGTTTTTTTCCGCTTGACAGTCCTATGAACAGGAGGCACAAAGGAGGATGCGGCACGCTGCTTTTCCGTCTTATCAGAATTTTCCTTTCAGATGAAAAGGCAGGATTGTACAAGCAATCCTAGTCCATAATGCAGTTATTTTATCATCTGTAAAATCGGAGAAGGAACAGGTGCGCTGTATTAACAGGCTTACGCTAGGCGCCAGTATTGTCTCAGATAACTGATCAGGGCAAATCTTCCATAATTACAATTACCCATATGATGAAAACGGTGATACTGGCAGCTGGTATGCTGCTTCTCTTTGTCAGCAATGTTTTGGCTCAATTAAGCGGCCAGCTAAAAGATGATACAGGAAATGCCCTTGGCTTTGCTAACGTAGCCGTATTACAGGCAAGGGACTCCTCGGGCGTAACGGGTGCGATTACCGATGTCGAAGGACGCTTTTCTATTCCTTCACCTGCTGAAGGCTTGTACCTGCTCAGGATAAGCGCGATTGGTTTTGTCACTCAGTATGTAGCTCCATTCCAGGTCAATTCAAAAAGTTTTCGAAGGGACTTCGGTACGTTGGTATTGCAGGAGAATGTGAATTTACTGGGAGAGGTGACGGTAAAGGCGCTTCGGCCTAAAATCACCATAGAGGCAGATAAAATGGTAGTGAGTGTGGAAGGAACAGCGCTCGCTTCCGGTAGCACCGCCTATGAAGTACTGGAGAAGTCTCCGGGGGTTTGGGTAGATCAGGAAGGGAATATCCAGCTCAACGGTAAAGCTGGCGTACGGATAATGATAAATGGCAGACCTGCTTACTTGACAGGTAAAGAGCTGCAGAGTATGCTGGAGGGTGTGTCAGCTGAGCATGTGAAAAACATAGAAGTAATCACGAACCCCTCTGCGAGGTATGAGGCCGCCGGAAGCGCTGGAATCATTAATATACAGCTGAAGCAAAATAGCGCCTTGGGTATGAATGGCAGTCTATACGGAGGTTACCAATACAACAATGCAACCGGGTATTCGGCGGGGGCTAACCTTAACTATAAAAAAGGTAACTGGAACTCTTATGTGAACGCTGATATGGCTGAACGGCCACGTCTTCGTGAAGGGGTCATGATCAGAGAATTTCATGGAGAAGGGGCAAATGCGCGTTTTCACCAGTTGCGCGATGAAAGTGTAATCATGAAGACGCCATCGCTGCGCCTGGGCACAGACTATGAACTGAACGCCCGGCACAGCCTGGGTGCTATGGTAAATTTGAGCCAAAACAACATGGATCGGGCTTTTTATTCTGATACCCATCTGAATGACGAACAAAAAGGGGAGCATGTACGCATCAAGGCCGGAAACTTTAATGATATTGAAAACAACAGCACTGCTTTTAACCTGCATTACCATGGCCTTCTTGATACAGTAGGCACCAGTCTGGCTCTCAATGTAGATTACATTCAGTTAAACAATCAAAATGATGCCCGCTATGAGAACAACTATACTATAGTAGGGAGCAACATCGAGTCGGCGGAAGTTTTAAGATCAGATAATCCCGGTTATTATGATATTTATTCTGCCAATGCAGATTTTACGAGGAAGGTATTTGGAGGAGCTAAATTAGAGTTGGGAGCAAAGGCCAGTTATGTTATTTCTGGAAACGCACTAGACTTTTACATGGTAACTTCTGAAAAAGAGGAACTGGACAAAGAGCGGAGCAATCATTACCGCTATACTGAAAAAATCTTTGCGGGCTACATTAACATGAGCACCCGTATAGGTGAAAAGTTGAGTTTGCAGGCGGGGCTCCGTGGCGAGCAAACCTTGGGTAATGGCAAGCCTTTAGGAGAAAATGAGAGTGAAGGACAGGTTTCGAAGAAGTACTTTGATTTGTTCCCTAGCTTCTTCCTAACGCATAAGGTGTCAGACCAATACCAACTGACCTATAATTACAGCCGAAGAGTAGACCGGCCTAATTACCGCTCTCTGAATCCATTCATTCTGTACCAGGATCCCTATAGCTGGGCAGAGGGAAATCCGGATCTGAGGCCACAGTATACCAATTCATTCCAGGTTACGCAAACGTTACAGAACACGTATAGTCTGATGTTAGGCTACGCCCTTACAAAAGATTCCTTTGCAGAGGTACCGGAGCAAAATTCAGAGACCAACACCACTGTATACCGTGAGCGGAACATCGACAAGGCTGAAAATATCAGTGCAACGCTTGTGCTACCAATCAGAGTGATGCCGGGCTGGGATATCAGTAACAACTGGGTGGCAGGTTATCAAAAGAATAAAATCTTCCTGCAAGACAGAGAGCTGGAGAACAACCAGTTTGTCTTTACGGCGCAGTCTAATCACAATGTATTGCTTCCATGGGGCATGCAGTTGCAGGCTACCGCTGCGTACAGCTCTCCTTCAACCTTTGGCATTTATCGCTTTAAGTGGCAGTGGTGGTTAGATGCCGGCCTGAAGAAATCATTTATGGAAGACAAACTGGACGTAACATTAGGTGCTACAGACATTTTCCGAACCAGGGAAATTCATGGTGATGCGAGCTATAACGGCAATGTGTTCTCTTTTGTAAACTACTTTATGGTTAGAAGTATAAAGCTAAACCTGCGCTACAACTTCCAGCGCGGTGAGAACTTTAAATCTAAGAGTCGCAATGTCAGGCTGGACGAGCTTAACAGGGCTGGCGGGCAGTAGCAGCATGGCCGCCAAGTGATTCACTGCTGTCATTGATCCATCAGATTAATCTATCTGACTAATCAATGACAGCAGTTTTTGTAATGCCAGGTAGCTTGAAGATCACGGTTTAGTATGAGGAAAGGCATTAAGCCGGGCTCTGTCTTTTTTTGGTTATAGGAACCCTTAAAATGAAACTTCTTGAAGAGTAGAAAGAGACAGGAAAATACAACACCATTGTTAGCTAAACCGGCTTTCTTTGTATTATCAAATCGCTCAGGTACAGGCAGAAAACCTGGGTTTAACCATATATTTAGTGAAAGTAACGTCGTAGTGAATCAGCTGAAATACCGATTCCCTAAGTGAAAGTAGGGAATCGGGAATTAGAGTTGAAAATGAATAGTGAATAGTGAATAGTAGAGAATAGTAAATTAAAATAGATTGAAAGGTTTATCATTAATAGTGCTTTTTTCAGCCTCGCTACGACGTTATTTTTATCTTCAATTTCTCTTTTCTTCTACAGACCTCAGGCAGCGCTCCATGTAAAAGCGCAAAAGAAAAACAAGGGACTGAATCACAAAGCAGGTATTGACCATCATGAAATGCGTAAGCAGGCAGGCTATCAGCCTGTAACGCATAGATGAACTACAGAAGAAAGATCTCCCTCCCGACATTGTACATTCTATCGATGCTGGCAAGAAGCATGTTGTAACTTGAAGTGTACCTTTTAAAAGGTACGCCTCAAGTTTTTTATTCTTTGAAATCAACGATTTTCCTCAACGCTGCCGGCTTATAAACTGTGCCCCTTTTGATGACCGTATTAACTTTTCTGATGTTATGGATTGATTCAAGCGGGTCTGCATCAAGTATAATAATGTCCGCTATTTTGCCTTCTGTAATGGATCCGGAAATCTTCTCCATTTTCATGACGCTGGCTGGTACGATGGTGGCAGTTCTAATGGCGTCGAGTGGGCTCAGACCTGCTTCGTTGTATAACTCCAGTTCACGGAAGAGGGAATAGCCGGGAACCAGCATGTCGGTGCCAGCTACTATGGGAATACCCATCTGATGCATAGCCAGAACGATCCTTTTGCCATTTTCCAGGAGAGACCTACTTTGTTGAGCTTGCTCATCCGGCAGTCCTGTGTTCCTGAAAATAGCCTTAAAGTCTTCGGTAACATGATTAATTCCGGGCTCAAATGCATCCAGAGGCTGGCTTAAAGGGCGGGTTATCCATTCATAGATTGCCAGAGTAGGATCCACTACAACGTTATTGTCCTTTAAGAGCTGCAGGGTTTTACGAGCTGCCGGATCATCCAAATCTACTCTCTCCTGTTTCGGTTCTGAGAGCATAGACTGGAGCAGAAAATGGTAGTGATTGATCTGGTCAAGGCCCAGCGCGATAGCCTCATGTACAGTTAACCCGTCCGGGACATGCCCTGTAACAGACAAACCATGCTTATGTGCCTCTTCAGAAACAGCTTTTAATATTGCTGGTTTTAGGGAGCTATAGACCTTAATCTGTTCAAAGCCGCTCTCTTTGTACATTCTTACGGCATGCTGAGCTTCCTCTGCCGTGCTGGCCTGAATAATTCCTAAAGCCTGCGGTCCCTGACCATCAATTACCCCAGCCCTAAGTATTTTGGGACCAATACCCTGGTTTTGATCTATGGCGTGCTGAACTGAGGTGATAAAGCCAAGTTCGTTTCCGCAATCGCGGATAGTTGTTACTCCGGCAGCAAGATAAGCCGGCCCCCATTCTACCTGCTGAAAGTGAGCATGCATATCCCAAAGCCCGGGTAGAACCGTTTTGCCCGTTATATCAATCACGTATGCTTCCTCAGGAATAGAAACCTTGCCGGTAGCGCCAATTTTCCAGATAGTACCATCTTTGATGAGAATGGTCTGGTTTAAGTGCTTTTTACCTTTTACCACATCCACGATATTGGCACCTTTCAATGCCATTAGCGGATGAGGTGCAGGACTGCTTTGTTTCATTTCCTGCATGCTATGGTGAGCCGCTTTTTCCAGAAAGAATGGAAGATGGTTGAGGTATGTTTCCTGAACTGCTTCAAATTTGTCTCCTTCAGCATCGTTTGTAATGACTGCTACCAGATTTCCATACTGATCAGTCCACAGCACTTCACTCCCCCACACCAACCCTTTAAGGATGTAGCGCTCTAAGGTTTGCCTTCTGCTGTTAACCATGACAGTATCAAGGCCATCCAACTTGATTTCAACGGTGCCGGTGGGCAGTACTTGCAGAGAGGCAGGTTTATTTTGCTGTTTCCAATACTGGAGTAATGCCATCTGCATAGAGACAGGAGCATAGCCACTGATTGTAAAGTAGGGGCTGTTAACTTTTACTTCTTTCTTTGTGTCGTTAACCCGAATGGTCGCAAGGTTTTTTAGTACCTGTACCTCCGTGTCTATACTGGATGATCTGGAGGTTTTACCCTGTACCCGGAACATAATTGGAGCGCCGGTTTTATCAAGTACAAGTCGTGCCCGGAGTGGAACATCTGAGCCTCTGTCGTTAAAACGAAAGTTACTATGCAGGTGTAAAGCGTCATGCTTCTGAATCAGGGTATACGTTTCTTTACCGATGGGTTGTTGAAACTTGTGTAAGATAAACGCTCCCTCTGAAACCGTATCCTGCTGCATCGGTGTTGACATTACCTGACCAGAGAATATCCACATCACGAAAAGCAAAAGCAGCTTTGGTCTATGAGCAATTGATTGTCTTTCTATCATTAAAATAAAAGAATTAATTACGCCTCCTTTGCATGTGATGAAGTCAAGCTAAGGAGGGGAGGTACTATGGTTTATATGCTGAAGCTGCAGGCGCTAAACGATGTGGCAAGGATCAGGTGGCAACCACTAGCAAAATGGAGGTGATCATTGCTGATTTAGCTCTAAGCGGCTCCATGAAAAAGAGGACGGAGCGTTTCTAGCGTTCACTACTGAGGCCGGCACTTTTGCCATACCTCGTTAAGTTTGTCTCGACTTCTCCATTCTCATGGATCATTACTTTGAAGAGGTAGTCATACTCGCTTTCAGAAATCTGCTCTACAGGGCTTACACCTCCTAATGCTTCCACTACACCTATTACTGTGTTAGAATGACCAACAACAAGCACAGTTTTACCGCTGTATTCCTTCTTTATAGTTTCTGCCAGTTGAGCAGGGTTTCTCGGGTCGTAACTGTTAGTCGTTAAATTTAATTTCTGTGATACAGGTGCCGCAGTCTGCTGTGTGCGCTGAAATGCTGTGCTGAACGCAGCAGCAACCTTCTCTTTTTTCAACACCTTGCTTAGAGCCTCAGCCCGCTGTTTGCCCACTAAACTTAGTCCCGGATCTCGATCTGCAGGATTTGTTGCCTCCTTTTCTGCATGACGAACTACATAGATAGTGGTATTCTGGGCGAGGGTTCTGAAGTCAACAAGGCAGAATGCAAGAAATAGCAGAGGAATTTGTAACAGCTTTTTCATGGTTATTATAATAGTGAAATTAATTACTTCGGCACATGGATCGTGTTTAAACGTTTAAGGAGATACCATGAAAGCAGTTTTCGGCCCCAGTTGCTGCTAGCAGGATAGCTAAAGATATCGTATTTTCAACTTAGTATAAAGTGCCTGAGTTGTAAAATCCTGCCTATTTTATTTGTCTTCATCAAAAGCTTTGCTTCTGGTTTGGTTAACTATAAGTCATTGTTAACAGGCGCTTTAGCCTGTTTACCTACTCCAACAAATACAGGCAACAACCGGAGCAAGTAGGATTACAGGATGGCAAATCGGTTGTAGTAAATCATTTAAGGAGTATCTGTGCCGCTTTTTTAGCCGGAAGGCTCCTTTTATTTATCCGGACCTGCTGTATAGTTGAATTATAAGGTGTTGATTTCCTGATATTTGGTTAAATGTCAGGAAATTACAATGAATATTAGGCCAGACTGTGTCTCCTTTGCATTGTTAGTAAACGGCTGTTTGAACTTCCGCTTACTACTTGTACAATGCTTGGATTTACATGGTTATAGGGTATGATGAAATGGGTTAGATCTGTTTTTATTTTTTTGTGGAGGGAGCTACTGTCGGCCGCGCAAGTGAAAAGGAGACAGAGGACATATTAATTCCAAGAGTTGTTAAAGTGTCGGATTCTATTCTAGAAGAGCCGAGCTAATTCAAGCCATTTGTAAATGTATTTTTGTGAAACTTGTATTCTGCTGCCATAAGCCTGACTATGAAAAAGGTAAACAAAGTTTTATTGCTTGATGATGACCCGGTGAGCACCTATCTAAACAAATGCATTATTGACAAGTCTGGCATTAGCAAAGCAATAGATGTAGCCACCAGCGAACAAGAAGGGCTTAACTGGATTTACTCGAATTGTCATATAACATCTAATACTGAGCAACCGGGAGATGAGGTCCTTGTATTTTCAGATATGAGCATGGCAGCAATGAATGGGTTTGAGTTTTTAAAATCAATTTTGAGGCTTAGAGCTAAAAATGTAATTCATATACCCTCTATTTATTTTCTTACTTGTTCCCTAAGCCTGGAAAATAGCGTTGTATGCGGGAAATATCCTGTACAGGGATTCTTTACTAAATTCCTAACTGAAGAAGACATAAGTTTATTAGTGGAGGAGACGCTTTGATATTGCCTATAACTTGAGCTGCCAGCTAAGTGGAGGGGGCTTTAAAGTGAAAGGTTACGTTATTGACTTGAATATCCAAATTGAAATTAAATTAAAGGTTTATCATTAATAGTGCTTTTTCCAGCCTCGCTACGACGTTATTTTTATCTTCAATTTCTCTTTTCTTCTACAGACCTCAGGCAGCGCTCCATGTAAAAGCGCAAAAGAAAATCAAGGGACTGAATCACAAGGCAGGTATTGACCATCATGAAATGCGTAAGCAGGCAGGCTATCAGCCTGTAACGCATAGATGAACTACAGAAGAAAGATCTCCCTGCCAACACCGCAAGTATTGAGCAGAATAATACGAAGCGAACCAAGAACTCCGATTAAGATGAGCCCATCAAGAAAAATAAAGCTACTCGAGAAAGAGCTCAAAATTGTGCAGAGAAATTATTAACGAAAACCTGGCCAGTGGTGTAAAGAAAGTGTCTGGGGCACCGATAGGGATTGATTTTACGATGATTTCTGAGAATATACCCTTTATGGCGGCAGGAGTAGGAATAGGGTGACCAATTGGTGTTCGGTGCAGTCGTGGGTAATGGTTGGATAAGAATGTCTACAGGGAAGGCCAGCAGCTTGATGCAGACATATATTGATAATTTCACTAGCCGGGCTAAGTTTCAAATAGACCTCCTAAGCCTCCTGCTTTCTGACACAGCATGAACTGCCATTCATCAAATACAACGGGAAGGAATACCCAGGTGGTTGACCAGGAGGCTGCTACCTCTACTTTCGCTGTAAGGCTTTAGGTGTGCTTTAGAATACTCGCCTGCTACAGGCATTAATTTCGGTAACAAAGCCCGTGTTCACAGCCCCGCACAGGAAATCTTCTGGACCTTTTTAACAATTTATTCACTGTGGCAGTAGTGGCAATGAAGTGGATAATCTCCTTGCACATAATCTCATTTTAACTCCCTTGCTGCCATGCTCTTTCCCCATCATATGCGGTAGCCCACGTTTCAGTATTTTCATAAAAGAAGTCCTGATAACATCAATATACGAAAAGTTTACCGAGGTTATAAAAATAAAGAGTTGCCCCGTTCTAAGTAAAAGAACGGGGCAACTCTTTGTGCTAAATTTGACCGGACCCAGTTTAGGCTCGGCCTAGCTTGCCAAGCACTGCAAAAAGAGCTACTGAGTAGCTTGTGAAAAGAAGAAGTGTTGCTGGTACTCAGACTGATCAGGAGCCCCATGAGTTACCTGTACCGAAGGGGTTGTGCCGAGCGTGAAGAGAACTGAACTGAAGGTAAAAGCGGCAGCTTTGGGATCATAGGCTACACATACGGGAAACCGTTCATCATCTTTGGAGCGCAGGGTGCTTTTAATAAGGTCTTGCGTAAGGGGCTGGACAGAAGCAGAAAGCCGCTTTTCAAGCGCCTTGTACCGTGTCTGGCTGTTGGATGTAGTGCCGGTACCAGCCAGGATGCGCTGGTGATAGTCCTGCATCCATGGTTTCACATCGTGGTTGGCGAGTGAATGGTTCGTGTGGTAGACCAATCCCTTATTTCCTGTCGGATAGAATGGTACCACCTGGTTGGCTGATGCCTCATAGTTTATCACCTCGGTTTCTGTACCAATTAGGTAGTTTTGCCCGGTTGCGTGCTTGATTGACTTAACAAATGCAAGTGCCTGCTCTCCAGATTGCTGCTGGAGAATGCCGCGTGTTACAAACGTTACCGGTAGTCCCTCCACTGAGTTGTTCAGGTCTGTGAGGGCGTTGATAACCACTGCAACACCTTTACTGTTCATCCCGGCAAAACCAATGAATCCGGCGCAGCTCATCACGTACTGCTCCATGTTTTCTTCTGCGGAGACAATATGAAGTAGCACCTGGTAACCTTGCATATAGGTGTCTATATCAATGTTCTGTGCTACAAAGGTCGGCTGATTATCGAAAGCAGCAACGCCAATGGCACTGCAATGGTTTTTGTCTACGGAGCCATTCTTCAGTCGGTCCAGGTAACCCCAGTATTCGTCAATCAGCTGAAAAGCCAGTACATCGTCTATTTTCTGTCCTGAGCCTACAGCGATGCCTTGTATTTCCTGCCAAAGCTGCGGTGTTGATTGTTGGATGGCTTTTTGATACTGGGAGCTAGCCAGGAAATCACTAATAACGGCATCGGGATTTTTACCCGTGTCCTTACGAATGCTTTCTTTCCATTTGCGGTAAACTTCGTCAATTTGTTTTTTGAGCTGAAAACCATGTTGAGTGCCGCGTTCATAACTGGTGCCGGAGAGCATTATAACTGGCACCTGAGGTTTGGGTTTTGGCATGGCGGTGGCCTGACAGGCCAGCATCCAGACGAACAGAAGGAATAAAGCTGTTTTTTTCATTTTTGAAGGTGATTACTGAATTTTTAGTTATGATTTATATAAATATTTGATGGAGAAATCATGGCTTGTCTCCTTAAAAGACAAAAGTAGAGCATGCCTTAAAAAATGTAGTTGTAACATCCTGTCTACTTACGCTGACATAGTCTGGCAAGCAAAAGGCGCCTGTTTCGCTTTAAGGCTATCTATTTAGTAGGTGTTTTTAGTTTGGTGGTAACGTGTGTAGAAAGTCGGACAGCCCATTAACTATCCAGCTCAAGTCGTAATGCCGGTGCTATAGAAACCCTGCTCGTGTTGCACTTAGCACCAGCTTATAAGAAGGCAACTGTTGCGCTCAAAATCCTAAGTTTTTAAAATTGGTTGAGCCATCTCGTGATTTTCACTGGTACTTAGGGAATGACGCTGGTATAGCTGCCCAGGTAGGCATTGACTAATAAAGTGCTCAAATAAAAAGAACAGGAATGTACAACCAATGGTCCATCGTGTCCCCTGATCTTTGTACAAGTAGTAGACAGGAAGTGCCGTTATGAATAAGCACTTTCTTCATTAACTGTTTTTTTAGGTGAAAACTACCGTGGCGAGTACCAATCCCCATTTGAGTGATTAAGTAATTTGTAGTTGTATTTTACAGCTACAAACTCGCTACGGTAGTAACTCCTTTCCTCTTTTAAATTTGTAACTGATCCTTTCGTTTCGGCCTCTCCACTAAGTAAATGTCAATTAGCATAAAACACTTTAAATCAGGGGTTTAAAGTGTTTTTGTGACAAGCCTTATCTGAATTTTAGATTTTTTTCTTCCTGAGACTGCAATTCGGGTACCCGAATTGCAGCGGAACCAGTTGGCTACTAAGGCTATATCCTGGCTTTTTTATGCTTCAATTGGGCAGGTCTACTACAGGTACAGGCTCGCCTTCCGTACAACTTTCAAAATCCCAGGATATCATATAGCAATGAGAGCATATGAAGAGTGTTGACCAATGCCTGCTAGCCAATAGCGATACTCATTTTCAGGAAACACGAGCGAATGGGCGCTTGGTGCCCAATACCATCTACTGCCTCTTGGGAGGCAGCTTCCCCGACGGACCCTGCCGTTACAGGTTGTCTGTAACAAACTAACGCGCCATGCTTGTTAGCCGGGGAGTCCAAAGGGGGAGTGCCATACTGCCTTTTCCGCTGTATGAACATTGTGTGACAGTTGCGTGCAGGCTTCAAAACCATGTAAGACAGCTAATTTGGAGGAATATAGAAGCCAAGGAAATTACAACTCGGCTTTGGCCAGATTGCCCAACAGCCGGAGGCCGCTGTCAACGCGTTCATCCCAGAGCAGTCCGTAGTTGAGGCGCATGCAGTTGTGAAACTGCTGCTGCAGGGTAAAGATGCTGCCGGGGGCAAAGCTGACTTTCTGTTTAATGGCCTTCGCATAGAGCGAAGTAGTGTTTATATCCTGAGGCAGCTCCACCCACAGCACAAAGCCACCCTGGGGCCTGCTGGCCAGGGTGCCTGCGGGAAAGTGCTCGGCCACCGCCCGGGCGAAGTGCAGGTAGTTGGCCTTTAAGGTATGCCGGAGTTTTTTCAAGTGGTTCTCATACCGACCCGTCTCCAGGAAACGTGCAATGACTTCCTGCGTAATGGCGGTGGAAGAGATGCTGTGAAAGAGTTTCTTGCGCAGCACCTTTTCCTTGAACTGGCCGGGTGCAACCCACCCGACGCGGTAGCCCGGTGCCAGGGTCTTTGACACAGAGCCGCACCACAGGACCAGGCCGCTTTCATCGTAGCTTTTACAGGATTTGGGGCGGTGTGGGCCGAAGTATACATCCCCGTTCAGGTCATTTTCAATAAGCGGGACATTATACTTTTCCATCAGTCGCACAGTGGCCTCCTTGTGGGCATCTGGCATACAGCTTCCCAGGGGGTTGCTGAAATTGCTGATCAGCAGGCAGATTGTGATTTTGTCTTTTCGGAGGGCATCTTCCAGGGCGTTCAGGTCGACACCGGTCTGAGGGTGCATAGGAAGCTCTAAGATTCTAAGTCCCAGCGATTGCGCCACCTGAAGCATGCCAAAAGACACGGGGCTTTCCAGGGCGATGGTGTCTCCTTTCTCTGTCAGTGCCATCAGGCAATAAGAAATCGCGCTGAGACAGCCGCTGGTGGTAATGATGTCTGCATGGCTCAGCTGACAGTCCATGGCAAAGGACCAGCGGGCGATCTGCCTTCGCAGATTTTCACTGCCCTGCGCCTTGTCATAACTCACGCCGCTACCCTGCAGTTCGCGGGTGGCCATCAGCAAGCCTTTGTTGAGTTTGGCGATCGGCAGGAGCTCATTTGCCGGGACCCCCAATGACAGCGGGAGACAACCGGCCTCGCCGAGGTTGTCATACACCCGGCTGACCAGGGCCTCACTGTCTCCAAAGGTAGCCGTGGCATGGGGCCTGCTGGGTGTTGGGATGGCGGGAACCCGGTGGGAGGCATACCGCACATAATAGCCGGACTGGGGCCGGGCCTCAATCAGGAGCTTGCTTTCCAGGTGGTAATAGGCGTTGAGCGCGGTATTCTGACTGACACCGTATTCCCGGCAGATCGTGCGCAGAGAGGGCAGCCTGTCCCCGAGGCATAAGACATTACTCAGAATCTGTTGCTCGAGCATACCGGCGATGCGCAGGTATCTGAAATCCGAACGGGCCATGGCATTCTTTTTTAATTGCTACCATCAAAATTAATAAAACTGCATCTGCTATCATGTATTTCTTTTTATGAATTTTGTTTTGTCGGGAAAAAGGCAAGCCTGGCAGCAGTAAGTAGGGTTTGCTTCTCAAGAAGGATTCCTGAGGGACGGGCCCGATCAGCTTCTAACCTTTTAAAGCGGAAGGCACATGGCAGCAAAGCACATCTACATCATCGGAGCCGGGGCGATTGGGAAAGCGCTGGCTGTGTTTCTCAAAAACGCAGGCCGCGACGTGACGCTCATCCGCGGCAGCGTGGAGGCGGTACCCGCTAAAAGGGAAAGGCTCCGCGTGTGGCTCGATGAGGAGACTACCATGGAGGCGGATGTAGGGATCACAGGGCTGTCTGCATTGCCGCTGCTAGATGGGATTGTCGTGCTGGCCAACAAGTCCTATGGCAACGTGCAACTGGCAGAACGGCTTCGCGGGAGAACGGCCGACTCCCCGCTGGTGCTGCTGCAAAACGGCATAGGCGTGGAGCGGGCCTTTCTGCAGCGTAATTTCGAGCAGGTCTTCCGCTGTGTTCTTTTTGTAAGCAGTCAGGGGATAGACGAGCAATGCGTGCGCTTTAAACCGGTGGCAGCCTGCCCGGTGGGCGTCGTACGGGGCGACCAGTACCGGCTCGAATCCATAGTCGGCGCGCTGCACACCACGAATTTTCCCTTTGTCCCTGAAAACAATCTCCAGCCGGTTGTCTGGAAAAAGGCCATCATCAACAGTGTGTTCAATACCGTGTGCCCCTTGCTAGAAACAGACAATGGCATCTTCCACCGGCATGAGGCGGCCAGAGGCATCGCCCGCAGCGTCATTGACGAGTGTGTTGGTGTTGCCGGCAGGGCGGGAATTATGCTGGACCCGCTGGAAGTGGAAGAGAGCCTGCTGCGGATCAGCCGGGATTCCGAGGGACAGTTTATTTCCACCTTGCAGGATATTCGACACAACAGACCGACGGAACTGGAAACCCTGAACCTGGAGATTGTGCGCATGGCCAGTGCCCAGGACCAGGCGGCGACCGTCCGGAAGACGGGTGTTTTGGGGGAGCTGACCAAGCTAAAGGCCGAACTAAACCAGTAGCAAAGCGGATGCCCTCCAGAGGGAGAAGCAATAGCCATACACGCAATCTATCGTGTGAAAAGATGAAAACGATGCTCATCACAGGGGCCAGTCGCGGCATAGGAGCGGCGACGGCCTTACTGGCGGCTGAGGCGGGTTATGCCGTCGCAGTTCATTACCACCGGCAGGAAGGCGCCGCCGCAAAAGTCGTCTCGGCAATACAAGGCAAAGGGGGAAGGGCTGTTGCCATCCAGGCCGACATTTCCAGAGAAGCCGACATTGTGCGGCTGTTCTCAGAGACGGACCGATTTCTGGGAAAGCTGACCTCCCTGGTAAACAATGCCGGGGTGCTGGAGCGGCAGATGCGCCTGGAGGAGCTGGATGCCGCCCGTTTGCAGCGCCTCTTCACGGTCAACGTGATCGGGCAGATGATCTGCGCCCGGGAAGCCGTCCGCCGCATGTCCGTACGGCATGGCGGCCTGGGCGGGACGATTGTTAATGTTTCTTCCGTGGCGGCCAGGACAGGGGCACCGGGTGAATATGTGGACTATGCCGCCTCCAAGGGGGCAATCGACACATTGACGGTCGGCCTGGCCCAGGAAGTGGCGGGGGAGGGCATTCGGGTCAATGCGGTCCGGCCCGGTTTTATCTACACCGACATCCACGCGACGGGCGGAGAACCCGGGCGGGTCGATCGCCTGCGGGACCGTATTCCCATGCGACGGGGCGGCACGGCCCGGGAGGTGGCGGAGGCGATTCTCTGGCTGGCATCAGAAAAATCCTCGTACACCAGCGGCACCTTCCTGGAGGTGGCGGGTGGGCGATGAAGGGGCCGGAGGCCCTGTGGAGCGTGACATAGCATGAACTCATATCGAAGATGGAAAAATCAGCCTATCGCTTAGTGGACATACCCAAAGCGCTCTGGAAACTGCATGGCAGGCGCGCGCGCTGCCTGGACCTGTGCCTGACCTATGCGGCGGCGGCGGCAGTAGCGGTTGTGAGCCTGCTGCTTTCGGCCTCCCAATCGCCCTGGGAGCGCCTGCTGCTGGTGGTACTTTCCCTGGACATCGGGGGCGGTGTGGTGAGCAACTTTACCGGAGGCACGGTGGCCTACTACCGTGCGGAGGCCCGGTCGCCGCATGCCTTTGTCTGGGTGCATGGCCTGCAGGGCGCGGTGCTGGCGTGGATTTACGGGGAGTGGTGGGGGGAGGTGGCGGTGCTGGCTGTCCTGGCGATGGGCTTTGCGAGCCTGGTGATCCGGCTGCAGCGCACCGGTTTTCGCAGGCAGCTGGGCGTGCTGCTGTTTACCCTACTGAGTCTGGCGGCGGTGGCTGTGCCAGGACTCCCCCGACTGGGGCTTCTGCTATTGCTGTTGCTGGGTTTGAAGCTCATCCTGGGCTTTGCCGGCAACCGAACCCATCCGGTGCTGGAAGCCTAGCCGAGCGGTGTCCTTACGGCTTCCCCCGCTTTATAAAAGTGTAAAAAACTAAAATGGATGCATATGAAGACCACGTACCTCTCCAGTCTGATCAAGCAGCTGGAATATTACAAAATGCTCGGCGAAAAGGCGATGGCGCAGGTGCCGGACGACATGCTGTTCTGGCAGTACAACGCCGAGAGCAACAGCATCGCTGTCATTGTCAACCACCTGGCGGGCAACATGCGCTCGCGCTTCACTGATTTCCTGACAACGGACGGGGAGAAGCCCTGGCGGAACCGGGACGCAGAGTTTGAAAACAAATTTGCCAACCGGGAAGAATTGATGGCCTACTGGGAGAGCGGATGGCAGTGCCTGCAGGAGACCGTCGGCCAGCTCAGGGAAGAGGACCTGGAGCGTATCGTCTACATCCGCAACGACGGGCATACGGTGACCGAGGCCCTGAACCGTCAGCTGGCGCACTATCCTTACCATATCGGGCAGATCGTCTACATTGCCAAGATGGCGCAGGACGGGCAATGGACTTCCCTGTCCATTCCGCGCAACCGATCATCGGCCTACAATGAGCGGAAGTTCACGCAGACCAGGGGCAGGCGTCACTTCACCGAGGATTTGTAGCCGGGCATTACTTACAGGACCGACCATTACCCAATAGCGGATGGATGTAGAAGCACTGTCGGATTTTACCAATGGCTGGCTGGAGGCCTGGAACAGGCAGGAGGTGGGGCAGCTGCTCTTTTACTACCGGCCAGGATGTTTTTATGCGGATCCCGCCATACGGCAGGGACTGTGGGGGAAAGACGCCCTGGCAGCTTACCTGGAAAAATTGTTTGTCCGTTTCCCGGGCTGGCGGTGGGAGGCCCGGGAAGTGTGGCCCACCGAGCAGGGCTTTGTGCTGAAATGGCTGGCCGATTTTGGCGAGCGGTACCCTGGCATCCGGGAGACGGGGCTGGACCTGGTGGTGCTTCGGGATCAGTTGATCGAGCGCAACGAGGTCTGGTTTGACGGGTCCCGGCTGATGAAGAAGCACTAGCCTGGCAGGCAAGGGACGGAGTGACAGCCCATCGGCCCGATCCGGCGCTGCCGGACCGGTTAAAAACGTAAAATTATCTTTTCACAGAACACGCGAATTAGATGGAAATACATTCGATTGATTCTTTTCTGGCGTATTACGAGCGGGTCCGAGAGCGGACATGGCGGGTCGTTGAGCTTGTGCCCCCCGAACACATGGAGTGGGCTTACAGGGCAGGGAAGTTCAGCATCGCCGACAGTATCCGGCACATCGCCGCCATTGAGCGCCTCCTTTACGCTGAAATCGTGCAAGGCAAACCCAGCCGCTATGACGGCTGCGGAGCACACCTGGCAGCGGGCTATGATGACGTGCTGGCCTTTTTTCAGCAGATGCATGAGGAGACCGTGGCCATCCTCCTGGAACTGACCGATGAGGACCTGCAGCGGAAGTGCGCCACACCGGGCGGAGGCGAGATCAGGATCTGGAAATGGCTGCGGGCAATGGTCGAGCATGAAATTCACCACCGGGCGCAGCTCTACCTTTACCTGAACATGCTGGGGGTGCGAACGCCCCCCATGTTCGGGCTGACGGAAGAACAATTAAAGGAAATGACCCTCCGCTGAGGAAAGCCGGTTGGGCAACGGGCAGGCATCGCTGTACAAGCAGTATCCAGGCCTGTCCGGCCAGCATGCTGTTTACTATCAAAAACAAAATAAAATGGAATTCAGAGTAGCCTATGATCGGGCGCTGCAGGCGCTGGAGCGCTCACCCGAGGAAGCAGTCACGCTCTTTGAACACGGTACCCTGAGCCTGGAGCTCTACCGACCTGTTGGCGATGACCGGCAGACACCGCATGAAAGAGACGAAGTATATATCGTTGCCAGCGGAACGGGAACATTCCAAATGGAAGAGGCGGAGGTGCGCTTCCAGGCCGGAGACTTTTTATTCGTGCCGGCCGGGGCGTCGCACCGTTTTACGGAATTCACCCCGGACTTCAGTACCTGGGTGCTGTTTTACGGACCGCGGGAAGGTGAGCGGGGGACGTTGCGCAACCTCCTGGGTTAACAGGGGCAGACCAAATGACCGGCCACCTCGGGCAATCTAGTGGTACAATGGGTTTAGTTTGTGTCACAACGTACGCTTTATTAAATGCATCCGCTTAGCAGTAAGGATTGAGTCCAACAGGGCATCATTTGCTGTTGCGACAGCAGGCCCTTGTGGAAACATCCGGCAGCAGTGCTTCTTCATTCGCCATATGCTTCAGGTCCAGGATATAGCTGGCCGCCTGGAAGGCCTTGGCAGCGGCGTAGATGAGCATGGTCTTGTCCTCCCGGAGCCGGCTGATCCAGCCCTGCAGGTAGGCCACCGAGTTCTGGAACATGGCCTCCTTTATCCCGGTGAAGGCGCAGAGGAAGCTGGCACCCATCTCGGCCACCAGTTCCTCCTTGCTGTAGGCCTCGTCCCCGAAGCGGTTGCCCTTCTCTTCTCTTGAGAAACGGTTGAGACGCGCGTGGTGGCCAGTGGCGTGGATCAGCTCGTGGAAGAGCGTGGCGTGATAAGCCTCCGGGGAAAGGAAGCGGCTGGGGTCCGGTACCTGCACCTTGTCCAGGGCTGGCGCATAATAGGCTTGTGATCCCCCATGCAGGATTTGTGGGCGCGGCTGGGGGAAGCGATCCACCACTTGCCGGCAGGAATCGATGACTTGCTGCTCGGACCGCTCAGGCATGGCTGGCAGCCGGAAGTCCACCCCCTCCACCTGGTCGATGTTGAACACGGTCCAGATGAAGGGGACAAACCTGCTGCGGGGATGGTCATGTCCCGCGGCCGGCTGCGCTGCTGGCTGCTCCTGTTCTTTTGCCTCATAGATCTTCCAGTAGACGATCGGGGTGCCTTTCTGGCCTTTTCTAATGCGTCCGCCCAGTTCCTGCGCCTGTTTAAAGGTGATAAAGTAAGGCGCTGCGTAATTGTTTTGCTCAGTGACATAGTGGAGGTAGATGGCATTGAAGCCCTCGTAGGGACGGCCGGAGCCGTAGTTTTTTGGGAGTCCGTACGAGCTCCAGGGCTTTTGCCAGATGGCCTGTCCCTGCTGTAGCTGCGCGATGATTTCGTTTGTCACCTGCTCGGCCAGGCGGTTGAATTTCTGATAGGCGTTCATAAGCTTGAATTTTAATTGAGGAAATTGAATGGATGGAAAGCAGGGGCCGTGAACGGCCCCTGTAAAGAAAGAGGGGCTACAGGAGCCCCTCGTCTGCCAGGGAGTAGTACCCCTCGCTGGTGAGGATGATGTGGTCGAGGACAGCGATGTCGAGAAGCTCCCCGCCCTGTTTGATTTTTTTGGTCAGCTGCAGATCGGCCGCGCTGGGTTTGAGGTTGCCCGAAGGGTGGTTGTGGGAGAGGATGATACCCGAGGCGCAGGCTTTGAGGGCGGCGGCGAAGATGAGCTTGGGGTCGGCCACGGTGCCGGCCACGCCCCCGGTGGAGACCTCGTAGATTCCCAGTACCCGGTTGGCCCGGCTCAGCAGCAGCACCTTGAACTGCTCGACGAACTCGAGCTTCCCGGTGTCCCAGCTGGTTTTGAGTACCTGGTAGGAGTCCGTGGAGCAGGTGACCTGGGGCCTTTCGGAGGATTTTACTCTGTTGCGGTAAGTGAGCTTGATCTCGGCTACTCTGGCGAAGGCGGATGTTTTAGTGTTCTTTTCCATAATCATGACGTTTTAGTGTGAGGAAATGGATTATGGTGCCCCACTCGCCTTCGGAGCCGGACTGAAGGCAAGGTGGAGGCAAAGAAAATGCGGAGGGTCCGCCGCAGGTGGATACCCCTTTTGTTTGGACGACCTTGTCCCTGTGTCCGGACCGCAAGGCTACCTTTGCGCCAAACCAATTGTCGTTGGATCTTGCCTTATTGATGGCTTTGAGGATGGGATCTAAAGGAAAGCTATCGCTCTTTCGACTTCTGTTGATGGCTATGCCCTCTCAGCAATGTAGGATAGGTTTTACATGTATCTGCCTTGGGGCGTAAGATGTGTTATAAGCTTCTGCAAAAGCCGGATATTGCTTGATTCAGGATAAAATCTTGAACTCAAGTGCAGCCTGTTTTCTAGGTTTTCGGCTAAAAACAATTTTTTACAAGCAGGGTTCACCTTGTGAAAAGAAAGGAAGATAACAGGGCATCTTTCATCTGTAACCAAACAAGATAATCGATGGCTGTAGAAATTATCACCAAGCAAGACCTGCTTCAAGCCCACCGGCAACTACTCGAGGACCTGGTAAGACTGGTCGGAAAGCAGCAGGCTGAGGCACCGAAGAAAGTGCTCAAGTCCGCCGATGTGCGGCGCATGCTGCAGGTATCACCCTCTACACTGCAGAAGCTACAGGTGGAAGGTACGTTACCCTCGGTCAAAGTCGGAGGCACGCATTGCTATCGCTCAGAGGATATCTCCAAACTCCTGAATGGAAAGGGGAAGGCATGACATTGGATCTGCCTCTTAAGGGTGTTTACAGGCAAGCGGGGTGACGGACGCCTTTGTCTCCCGCACCTGTTCCGCTTACAAGGGCTACTGGCCAGTGCTGTTGCGTTGGAACATCACCCTGGCGCAGCAGCAAACTAAAGGCTGTGGGGATCCAAAGTGATTCAGACGCTCTCTGATGACATAGGCAAGGAATTTCCGGACCTGTAGAGCTTCTCTTATCGGAACTTGCTGTCTATACCGCAGGTTGCCTCTGTTTACCCCGGCTCTGAATTTACGCAACAGCCGGTTGCGCAATTGCCTTGGGCACACCACGTGGTGTTGCTGGATAAGGTGAAGGATGAGCAAGATCGGCTCTCCTAAATTCGCCAACCATTGAGAACGGCTGGTCCAGAAATGTGTTGAGCCTGCAAATCAAGTCCAGCCTTTACCAGCGGTAAGGGGAAAGCCTGACCAACTTTAATCTGAAGCTCCTGGCACTTGAATCAGACCTGGCCCGGGAAATGCTAAAAGGCCCGTATATCTTTGACTTTCTGAGCCTGACCGAGGACTACCAGGACAAGGGCCCGAAGAGTGGTTTGACACAGCAGATTACCAAGTTCCTGCTGGAACTGGGGGCTGGCTTGGCCTTTGTGGGCAGGCAGTGCTGCAAGGGTTCGTTCTCGCTGCCCTTGTACCATTAATAAAATTCCTGGTTAGCTTTAAGCTATGGCTTTAATCATTTTACTGGCCAATTCGGCCAATTAGCGGCCAATTCCAGCCAGTTCATATTGAAAGAGCTGGAGTTGATAAAAGGCAGAGCCACCGGGATCTCTATGATAAAGAGGATACTGGAAAGCAACGGTTCTCATGCGCCTACTTTTAAAACAGACGATGAGCGGTCTTTTTTCGAGGTAGAAATCTTCTGCCATCCAGCTTTCCTGGAGGATAGCTTAGTCGGCAACGACCAAGTTAGCGACCAGGCTGGCTACCAAGCTGAAGAAGAGCCTGCAACCAGAGCACATGAAGGTTCAACATAATACGTTAAAACCGGCTAAAAGAAGATATTGAGAAAATTGCTTTAAATATAGCTTTCACTCAGTATTACAATAGTCCATTTCTTCTATGAGGTTGACAGACGACGCCTTTACTCTTGTCCCTTTTCGTTTAGCTCCGCCATAATTTCTGCAAAGAGTCTGGTGGATTTCAGGCGGTCATTTATATCGTACATCGTCGACACAGTGATCAATTCATCCACGCCCGTTTCTTCCAGAAATTCCTGGATCTGCGTTTTTACCTTTTGCTTACTACCGACAAAGGAATATCGGAGCATTTGCTGCAGCGTTGGATGCTGTAGTATTTCCTTCAACTCGTCAGTCATCTCGGTTGGTGGGTGTAAGGGGGCTCTGGATCCTGTTAATACCCCCACAAACATGCGGATCAGTGAAGTGAACAGTTTTTGGGCTTCTTCATCGGTATCGGCAACGATCACATTCACCCCGGCCATGGTATAGGGTTTTTCTAAAGAAGCAGAAGGCTGGAATTCCTGCTCGTAGATCCGTAAGGCGTTGTGTAAATGCGTGGATGCAAAATGGCTGGCAAACGCGTATGGCAGTCCCTTTTCAGCCGCTATATGCGAACTATCGGTCGTTGAGCCCAACACATAAATAGGGACATTAGTACCTTCTGCGATAGGCGCCCTTACTTTTGCCCCTTTATTATCTATGGAAAAATACTGCTGAATCTTTTCTATTTCCCGGGGAAAGGCATGGGCAGCCTCCATGAAGTCGGATCGGATAGCACGAGCTGTAGCCTGGTCGGTGCCAGGCGCCCTTCCAAGGCCCAGGTCAATTCTGCCAGGGTATAAATGGGCCAATGTGCCAAACTGCTCGGCTATAATCAAAGGGGAATGATTGGGAAGCATCACACCGCCTGAACCTATCCGGATGGTGGTGGTGTTTTCGGCCACGTAACCCATGAGCAGTGATGTGGCGCTACTGCCAATGTTATCGGAGTTGTGGTGCTCGGCAAACCAAATGCGTTTGTAGTTGTGTGCTTCCGCTTCTTTTGCCAATGCCAATGAATTATGCAGTGTCTTTTGTATGGTTTCCCCCTGCGATACAATGGCAAGCTCTAAAATGGAATAAGCAGTATTATGATTCATGGTATTCAATTTGTATTTGTTTTTGTTAACCAGGTACAGTTGATTATGACCGATTAGCTGGTTAGCTCTGTCTGGTATGCGCGATGTTCCCGGTTCTACACGGTGTCAACCAGAAAGAACGTGTCAGACTTGGCTTCTTCGGCGAGCTTCGCCTGTTGGATATAAAAATCAATGCGCTCGCTGGCGTCAGCCGGCATAGCAGGACGCTGCCAGTCCATATAATCCCACCCTCGTGCTAAGAACTCCAACCTTGTCTCCGGCTTTTAAAAACGGGGGTAACACCATGTGAATTATTTTTTACCCGTTACGACTTTCATATGAAGTAGTTTGTGTCTGTGCATCTTTTGGATATTTCTTCCGGAAAGGTGCGTGTTTATATAGCAAACTGTGCCCATACGCTTCGGTCATAGGCTCATTATTTGCTGCTTATTTATGATATTGTGTCGGAAATGAAAGCAGAAACGGGTTTTGGAAGGACTAAAACATTATTTAAGAACAGACAATGCGGCGCGTATTAACTAACTGGCGAGTTTACCTGCTCTTTATACCAGGCATCCTGGGAATCGTAATACTGGAATTTTCGCTCTTTAATGCGAGCAATCACCGCCAAAGCTTCTCGATAGCAAATATGCTGTGGGTAATCAATCTGCTTTTGATTGTGACTGTACAGGCCTACCTCACCGCTTCCTTCGATAAAGCCACTCTCAATAAGATCGGCTTGCCTACTCTTAACGCTGTTTTGCCAGTGCTTTACTTTGTTCTTTACTTCTTGTTTGTGATTAGCAAGGCTGTAACCACCCCGGCTTCTCCAGCTGCTGCTACGCTGGGGCCAGTGCGAAGTGTAAACTTAGGCTTATTTAACACCGTTATTTTCATTCTGCTCCTTTACTCGGCGATCAGTTTCCTTTTTCTGAACAACTGGCTGGTTAAAAGGCGCATTTTAAGAAACCAGGACCCAGTGGTGCGCATGGAGTTGGCAAAGAACTACTTGGTTCCAATGAAGCGGCTAGTCAAGGCTGCCGTTGTGGTGGTAGTTGGCACATTTCTTTTTTGGGTCTTCTTCGATATTATAAGGCTTACCATTTAGCGTTATGCAACGAATTCAGCACTTCAGGTACGTTTTTTTAAAGATGGTTCTCCAGCCGTGAGACATAAAAAACTTCATTTGTTCAGCCTTGTAAGGTGCCAGCATCGATCGTAGCTCACCCTGCAGGTCGTCCTCATCTAGCCACAGCTCCTCGACTTCAGGTGAAAGTATCACAGGCATGCGGTCGGAGACGGGTCTCACAAGGTCATTCGCTTACATCGTGTTGGCAATGAAGGTAGTGCAGCTTTCACCGCTCAGTTAACAACAACTGGTAGTTCGCGCACGCTGAGGAACCGGATGCTTTCCAGATGATAATAAAATTCCGTATGGCTGGGGATAGGTCCGCAGTATCTGGCAAGAGTAAAAGAAAAAAAATTTTAGTGTATTTCTGGACCGGTGGGGAGGGTCCGTAAGCGCCGACGCGAGGCGGTAATGGCTCGCAGAGAAGGCCGAACGGAGCAACGCCTGCTGGAGAACGGAGGTGCACTGCGATTTAAACAGGCGCTTGATAGGCCGTTCCTGAATCACAACCGCGGAATGGTCATACGGCCCTGGACGGATTTGCGGGAGATTTAGTTGAACTGTCAGGTGCTTGTTAAAAACCGGAATGATCACACCTTGTGCTCTCTACAAGCACGATGCCTCTGGAAAGCGGCGTTTAGTGTCATGCTACTTTAAATGTCACTAAACGCCGCACGGTTATTATTGTATGGACAATACTTTATCTCTTGCCAGGAGACAGGCCCCCATGATGCCTGCTTTTCTTCCGAGACGGGACATCTTGAGTTCCGTGTCGGTGCTGACAAGGCTTAAGGAATACTTATTAATCGCGGCTTTGATTGGAAGCCTGATATAAGCATCTGTTTCTGCCAATGCTCCTCCCAGAATGATTAATTCAGGATTAAACAGGTTCATGATCGCTGCGATTCCGCGTCCAATTTTTTCACCTGCTTCGGAGATAATCTCGATAGCCAGCATGTCGTCGTTCAGAGCGGCATGAATGATATGCTGGAGATTGATTTTGGCTATATCACCGACCGTATTGGTGACGATACTTGTGGCTCCCTGTTTCAGCCTTGCCTTAAACTGTTCTGTGATGGCAAGGCCGGAAGCCTCTGTTTCTAAACAACCCTTCTTACCACAATGGCAAATGATATCATTCGCTAGCAGCGGGATGTGCCCAAACTCCCCTGCGAACCCTGATTTCCCATAATACAGTTTCCCGTCTATCATGATACCCATTCCGATGCCTTCATCTATGTTGACGAAGAGAACACTTTTTTCTGATGTAACGACACCACTGTAGAATTCACCGAAAGCCATGCCCCGGGTATCATTTTCAAGGTAGGTATGGATACCTATTCTATTCCTGATTATCTGGCTGAGAGGTTCCTGATGTAAATGGAAGAAGCTATAGCTATAGCCGGTTTTATGGTTCACTCTGCCAGAGATATTGACACATGCGGCTAAAATTTTATCCCTGGGGACAGTAGTCGAGTCGATGAACTCCTCGATCTTAGAGCACAGTTGATCAAGAGACTCATTTGAATTCTCCAGATGAAAGGGAATGTCCAATTCTATTTTCAGAAACTTTTCAGAGAAGTCCATTAACCCGATGTTAATAGACTCTCTTTTAACCTCCACCCCTATAAAATGAGCCGAAGAGGCCTCCAAGCCATAGATGTTAGGCTTTCTGCCAATCCCAGCGTTGCTTTTCCCGAAATCACGAACCAAGCCTTCGGCCATCAGCTCTGTGATAAGCTCATTGATCTTTGGGGTGCTGACATTGAGTTGTCTGCCCAAATCAGCTAAAGTAGCGTTTCCCTGAGTGGATAGGATTTCCAGTACCTGCTTTTTCAACAAGGTGTTTTTATAGGAAACGCCACTCATCTCATCCTGCTGCAACTCCTGAATAAGCGTACCTTTTAACCCTTTTCTGTATGACATTCCTTTAAACTTCTAAACAATGGTAAATATGTACAGCAGAGACGGTCTGCTGTTGATTCATAACATAAAGATAATACGGAAATGTATTTAAATAAATTTAGCCAGTCTATTTTTGATTAAAAATTAATTTATATAAATGACAATAATTATTAAAAAAAATTAAAAACAATTTGGAATATATAGAATTAATTTTTTAATTGATCCAACATTAACGCGAAGGTATGCATTCGAAATTTACACTGATCCTCTTATTGCTGTTAATTACTGGTTGTAAGCGAGCCTCAGAGAGCAGGGGCAGCCTAAAAGAGCAACAGTTGGTCGTGTCAGCTTCGGCGGACAACGATATTGTAAAGCTACTGCTTAAGAATCAGCTTGATTTTCTGCGTTTGGAGAGTGCAGAAGAGGCGATAAGTAAAGCAGGCGAGCATGATGCTGTCCTCCTACTGGCCGATTCCTATCCTGCTAAACGTGTCCTTTTGAGTGAGAAATCCTTTGACAGGATTAAGAAGAAAAAACTAAAGGTGTTCCTGGAGTACCCTGCCAGCCTTCCCAACATGGTGCTGTCTCCAGAAACCAGACGCATAAAATTAGAGAGAGGCGTCATCAATACATCTAAGATCTCCGGGCTTGATTCGCTCGAACTTCTAGGGGTAAACGACCATCAGTTTATACCATTACAGGCAGCGGGCAGTCCGCTTATCGTGTTGGGGAAAGTAGCGGGGTACGACAAGGCTGATTATGGTCTGCAGGACGTAGAGGCTTTCCCGCTGTTATTCAGGCATCAGGGGATGTTAGTAAGCCCAACAAAGCTGAGTGATGCCATCACATCCCGGTTCGGGCCTGCAGACTCCTGGTCTAAGGTGTGGGAGTTCATTTTAAGGGATTTGCTCCCGGCAGATGCGATTACCCTGCGGCATTGGCCCCAGGAAGTCAGGCCTTCCTACGCGAAAGAGCAGGCGCTTCCTGCGGACGCCTACGAACGCTCCATCCTGAAAGGTTCAGATTGGTTTTACAAGGCTCGCTTGTTCATACATCCAGAATGGAAGGAACTGTTTGAGAAGAGAACTTCGAAAAACGGAATCGAGGTGGTGCACCCACCGGTAGGACCTGCTCAACCTGTTGGTGATGGGAGTCTGGGCATATTAGAAGGGCACGCCTCCTTCATTCAGGCAGACGGGTCCCAGCCCTACCGTTGGTGGCTTCGGGCAGATTGCCAGGCGGAAGTGGCGTTTTCCCTTAGTTCGGCGGCAAACATGCTGGAGAGGGACGAATACAAGGAGACAGCGAAAAACTTATTACATCACCTTTATAAGGAGTCGAACCTGCGGGCTGGAGAGCGAAATGATCCACAGAGTCCATCTTATGGTCTGATTGGCTGGGCCACTACGGATCCGGATGCCTATTACGGAGATGACAATGCGCGTGCGCTCCTAGCCACCATCGGCGCCTCCGCCAACCTCGGGACCAGTGATTGGGACGCTTATATATTAGAGGGGATTTTAGGGAATTTCAGAACGGCGGGCAAAAATGGTTTCAGGGGCCCCTGGTTCAGAGACGCAGCCATGCAGAAGACGGACTGGCAGACCCTGGGCAATCGTGAGATCGTAAACGTCCATCCTCATTATGAATCCTGGCTATGGGCTTGTTACCTCTGGCTCTATGATAAGACGGGGTACGCTCCTTTGTTGCAGAAAGCCAAGGATGCCATTGCCATCACCATGAACCGTCACCCAGACTGGAAGTGGACAAACGGTATCCAGCAGGAATACGCACGAATGCTGCTGCCATTGGCCTGGCTTGTGCGCGTGGAGGATTCCCCGACGCATCGACAATGGCTCGCGCTGGTGGCAGACAAGCTACTGGAGGACTTGCAGGAGAGTGGCGCCATACGGGAGAAGCTGGGGAAAGAGGGACTGGGAAGATACGGACGTATCGCATCCAATGAAGAATATGGCTCTAAGGAGGCCCCTTTGATATCAGAATATGGCGATCCGGTCACCGACCTGCTCTATACCTTGAATTTTGCCTCATTTGCCCTGAATGAAGCTGCCGCCGCCACAAGCAACCCTTCCTATAGAGCAGCCTCCAATCGGATCACCGATTTTCTGGTGCGGATCCAGGTGAGCAGCCCTGTGCATGAAGATTTAGATGGGGCCTGGTTCAGGGCATTCGATTACGAGCGCTGGGATTACTGGGCCTCCAATGCGGACTCGGGCTGGGGACCCTGGGGCACCCTGACAGGGTGGACACAGAGTTGGATTATCAACAGCCTTATCCTTACGAAGGAAAAACAAAATTTTTGGGATAATACCAACGCTCGCTACAAAGGCAATGATCAATTCAGGCAAATGGCAAGGGAGAAAATCAACGCCATGCTCAAAGAAGGACAACCGGTAGGGAAACAATAGCATTCTCCAGACAGCATCAAATTCACTATCCATAGCAATCAAGCATAACCATCAATCCAAATGTCTACACTTTACACCTCTAAAAATATGATGAATAGAGCATTAAGAAGGAGCCTGGCGATTATTCTGCTATTATCGGTTTGGGCCTGCAGTAAAAGCGAGGATGCCACTCCTGTTCCGTTGTCCAAGCCTCAGAATATTACAGGTTTAAGAAAGGTGCAGCAGTCCGACGACCTGAAGTTCGGCGCCACTGCCATCAAGGGCATTGTGATTTCCGATGTGGCTGGTGGCAATATGGAAGCAGGAATGGTGGCCGTGCAGGAGGAGGGGAAGGATGCCGCCATCCTCTTGCAGTTGTCTGGGAATTCCAGTTTTGCGAAGGGCGACGAGGTAACGCTTAATCTGGAAGGAGCCTCGCTCTCATCCAGGGAGGGAGAGCTGGTCATTTCCGATTTAGGTGCAAGTGCTGTTGAAAAAACGGGAAGATCTGTGGAGGTTACCCCAAAATCAACCACGCTTTCTGACATTGTGGTCAACGCGGAATTCTGGGGTCCGATCCTGGTAAAGGTTTCTGAGGTCAACCTGAGCGGTGGAACGCAGGGGAGATTTGAGGGAGAGGTGGTGCTGCGGGACGGCATCGGAGCCGTTTATTCCATGCTTCAGCCCAATACCGCGTTCACGGATGTGACCATGCCGGCCATGGCCAACTCCTATACCGGTATCGTCCGGATAAGCGGAGACAAATTCTACATCAACCCCAGGAATATCGAGGACATCGTGGGCGGAGTGACTGAAACGACCGAGGATTTTGAGGATGCCAGCAATACCAGCTATGACGTGAAGGAGTTGAGTTTCAAGACAGGTGTCTGGACCCTGGATGGCGCCATTACGGCGGCTACCTCGGCAGATATGAAAAACGGGGCGCAGAGCGTGCGCATGCAGGGCACGGTTGGCAACGACAAGCGGAATGGCATGGTGAGCATGAATTTCGATCTGCAGGGGGTTAAGGGCTTGAAAGTGTCCCACGGTATTTATCCGGCTAGCGCGGAGGTTGCCAACATGAACCCGACTACAATCGATGTGGAGATCTCAAAAGACGGCGGCAACACTTTCACCCTGCTGCAGCAGCTAACCATTGATGTGCAATCTAAAGTTTTGGAGACAGATGAAATAGCTGTTAATGCGGCCGCAAATGAGCAGGTAAGAATCAGGTTTGTGAATTCCTCAACCCCTTTTGCCAATAACAACAGGCCCCGCATCAACATCGACGACGTTGTTTTCCAATTTTAGTGATGGAGTACTCAGGCATATTATTCACACTGATATTTAGCATTGCACCATGAAACAATATTTAAAGCTTTTTACTTCCCTTCTCCTGCTGCTCTGTCTGGGCCTGGCAAAGGAATCCCTGGGCAGAAGTGTGCAGACACAAGAGACATGGCGCCTCACAGGCCTGGTCGTTTCGCAGGACAGAGAACCGCTTCCTGGTGTGAGTGTGCATGTAAAGGGGACTCAGACAGCGACTGCAACCGATTCCGAAGGCAGGTTTTCGCTGGCAGTTCCACCATCTCCCGGGGAGCTTGTGTTCTCCTTCATCGGTACAAATACACAGACCGTTTCTTTTCAGGGGCCTGGAGAGATCAATGTGACCTTGACAGATAAAGCCCAGTCACTGGATGAAGTGATTGTGGTCGGCTATGGAACCCAGAAAAAGGAGAACCTGACGGGGGCTGTTGACCAGGTGACCGCTGAGGTGTTCACCAATCGTCCGATCACGAATCTGTCGCAAGGGTTACAGGGCGTCCTACCCAACTTAAACCTGACGCCAGCGGACGGAAAGCCGACGCAGTCCCCCTCCTTTAATATCAGGGGGGCAACCTCCATCGGGCAGGGTGGCAATGCGTTGGTGCTGATAGATGGCGTAGAGGGCAATCCGGCCCTGCTGAACCCCCATGACATTGAAACAGTTTCTGTCTTAAAGGACGCTGCTTCTGCCAGCATATATGGGGCGAGAGGCGCATTTGGTGTGGTGTTGATCACAACGAAAAGACCAGCCAAAGACAGAACAAGCGTTACCTATACCACGAACTTCGCCATTAAAGAACCCACTGTCGTTCCTGATTTCGTGACAGATGGCTATCAATGGGCAACGATGTTTAACGAGGCTTTTTCAAGTTGGAACAACTACGCCAGCACACCCCAGAATGTCAATAAGACACTTCGGTTCTCGCCTGCTTACCTGGCAGAGCTGGAGCGCAGGTCCAAGGACCCCTCCCTACCCAGGGTGGAGGTAGATCCTGTTACAGGAGAATATGTCTATTATGAGAATACGGACTGGTTTGATCAGCTGTACAAGAAGCATACCTACTCCCAGGAGCACAACATTGCTTTCTCAGGGAGTGGCGAGAAGACGAGCTTTTATGTGACAGGCAGGTACCTGAATCAGCCCGGACTTTTCAGGTATAATTCGGACGATTACAAAATGTATAATTTCCGGGCCAAAGGGGCCATCGACGTATTCTCATGGCTGACGCTGGAGAACAACACAGACTTCTCCAATGTGCAATACCACAACCCGCTGAATGTTGGAGAGGGTGGGGGTATCTGGCGGAATATGGTGGCAGAAGGACCTCCTATGGCCCCTATGTTCAATCCGGATGGTACGCTGACGCACTCAGCAGCCTATACAGTGGGCGACTTCTGGTATGGCAAAAACGGGATGGACTCGGACCGCAGGCTACTTCGGAATACGACAAGCTTCACTTCCAGATTCTTTGAGGACAAGTTTCAGTTGAAAGGTGATCTTACATTTCAAAGCCTGGATGATAATGAAAAAAGAATTCGGGTACCAGTACCCTACAGCCGGGTCCCGGGAGTTATTCAATATGTGGGCCTGAACACGAACGACCTGCGTGAGATCTACAGAGAGACGCAATACATAGCCTCTAACCTGTATGGGGAGTATCAGCATACTTTCAAGGATGCCCATCGCATAAAGGCCATGGCAGGATTTAATTATGAATTGAATACGTACCGGAGAGTGGGCGCGCAGCGAAACGGGTTGATCTATGAAAATGCCGATGATCTGAATTTGGCTTTAGGCCAGTCCATCATTACAACAGGTGGATGGGAGCAATGGAACATCATGGGTGGCTTTTATCGACTGAATTATGATTTCAAGGATCGCTACCTGCTGGAAGTCAATGGCCGGTACGACGGTTCCTCTAAGTTCCCGGAAAATGAGCGGTTTGCCTTCTTTCCGTCTGTTTCCGCCGGTTGGAGAATCTCCTCAGAACCTTTTTGGAATGTGTCAGAGGACCTCGTCTCTGACTTCAAGCTGAGGGCTTCCTACGGTTCCCTGGGAAATGGCAATATCAGATCCTACGTCTTTCAGGAGCAGCTTGCAGTTGGCCAGTTAGGGCGCATTCTGAATGGGGTAAGGCCACAGTACACCAATAACCCTTCCGTGATTCCTTTCGGGCTGACCTGGGAAACGGCAACCACACAAAATATAGGGCTTGATCTGTCACTACTGCGGAACAGACTGAATATTGTCGGTGACGCCTATATCCGCAAAACGACGGATATGTTCACGCCTGGGGTGAGGCTGCCCGCTGTTTTTGGCGCTGCCACACCCAGAGGAAACTATGCTGATCTGGAGACAAAGGGCTGGGAACTGTCTGTTAGCTGGAGAGACGAATTCAGCCTGGGGGCTAAACCATTCAGCTATGATGTAAGGGCCATTGTGTCTGACCATACGTCCACCATTCTAAAATACAACAATCCTGAAAAACGGTTAACTGACTTTTATGAGGGGCAGCGCATCGGAGAGATATGGGGCTTTGAAACCGCTGGTTTCTTCGAATCCAATGAAGACGTAAACCGGTCGGCGGATCAAAGTCTGTTCAATACGACAGCCACAGGTGTCTGGCGTCCGGGTGATATTAAATTCGCGGATCTGAACAACGATGGAGTGATTGACTTTGGCGAGAATACGGTCGATTCGCCAGGTGACAGAAAAATCATCGGTAACTCGGAACCGCGTTACCGGTTCGGACTGAATCTGGGCGCTGACTGGAGTAATTTCTTCTTTAGTGCCTTCTTTCAAGGGGTAGGCAAACAAGACTGGTATCCTAGCAGAGGGGCGAACACCTTCTGGGGTCAGTACAATGCACCTTACGGACATCCTCCCAAATCACAGATAGGCAACATATGGACAGAAGATAATCCAGATGCCTACTTTCCTAGATACACGGGTTATCTTGCCTGGACGGGAGGGGGTACTTTGCGGGAAACACAGACCAGGTATTTGCAGAACATCGCCTATGTTCGCTTGAAGAACCTGCAGTTCGGGTATAACCTTCCGCAAGCAATTGCTTCCAAAATATGGGCACATACCGCCCGTGTCTATGTGTCTGGTGAAAACCTGTTTGCCTATTCCCCCATGCACAAGATTACCAAGGATATAGATGTGGAGAATACGGGCGCCTCGGACCAGGACCTGGACTCCACCAATCATGGTGACGGTTTCAACTACCCCATGTTGAAAAGCTATTCTTTAGGGTTGTCCATAACGTTTTAAAGTAAATATGATGAAGCGGATTTACATATTATTCATAATAGCCTTTAGCTTATCTGCCTGCGAGAAGCTGGATCAGGCACCAAGGTCAACGGTTGGGAAAGAGGCGGTTTTTGAAAGTGAGAATGGCTTGGCGCTCTACTCTAATTCCTTTTACAACATCCTCCCCACAGCATCTGACATTCTGCGCGGGGATGCCATGTCGGATTACATCGCCAGAAAAGAAGTGCCCGACTTCATCAGACCGGGGGCTTATGGACCTCGGCAAAGTACCGGGTGGAACTGGTCGGAACTGAGGAACATCAATTACTTTATTGAAAACAACAACAACAGCTCCGTTCCGGAGGAGACAAGAAACCATTATATGGGAATCGCCAGATTCTTTAGGGCATGGTTTTATTTTGATAAGGTAAAGCGGTTTGGAGATGTGCCGTGGATCGGCAAACCGTTCGACGTGAACGATCCGGAATTGTTCAATGGCAGGGATTCCCGGGTAGTGGTGATGGACTCAGTCCTGCGTGATCTCGACTTTGCGATCAAGCATATCCGGACGACTAACGATGGCACGAGATCCATGATCACCCAACCTGTTGCATATGCTTTTAAATCCAGGGTCTGTTTATTTGAGGGTACTTTCAGGAAATATCATACTTCCTATAACCTGGGCAGTACAGCCGACGAATGGTTCACCCAGTCAGCAGAGGCGGCAAAGGCCGTGATGGACGGTTTCTCCTATTCCCTTCATACAGGTGGGGGCAGCTCCCAAGCTTACAGACAGCTTTTTACAAGTAAATCACCAATCGCGAATGAAGTGTTGCTCGCCAACATTTATGACGATGAGCTGGCGCTTTACCATGATGCAAACTGGTACTGGACGAGTGCCACCTACGGAGACAGAGCAAATTTCACCAGAAGCTTTATCAACACTTACCTGAACCTGGACGGCACTCCTTTCACAAGCAACCCCCAATACGAAACCATGGTATTTAGCGAGGAAGTTAAAAACAGGGATGCAAGGCTCAGCCAGACCATTAGGACAAAAGGGTATACCCGGATTAACGGAGGCACCGTGGTCGCTTCCCCTCCTGAGTTTTCCTACACCTACACAGGCTATCAACCCATCAAGTGGACACTGGATGACACATTCTACGATAGTGGGAGCCGCAATGACAACATCATTCCTGTCATCCGCTATGCGGAGGTGTTGTTGAACTATGCGGAAGCAAAAGCGGAGCTTGGAGCTTTAACTGACCTTGACTGGGCTCAGACAATCGGAGCGTTAAGGCAAAGGGCAGGCATCATGAATTCCACTATGCCAACAACAGTAGACCCTTATTTGCAGCGCGAGTTCTTCCCTGAGATCAGTAATCCAGCCTTGCTTGAAGTGCGCAGAGAAAGGGGGATCGAACTGGCGCTTGAAGGATTCAGATTCTATGATCTTGTGCGATGGAACAAAGGTAAACTGTTAGAAAAGACGTGGAATGGTATGTATGTCCCAGGGTTGAACGTTCCTTTGGATCTGAATGAGGATGGCGTTCTGGATATCGCCTTCTATAAATCCATGCCAAGCACACCGGTTGCGGGAGTCACTTATATCAACGTCTCTGACAATGCGAACGGGAGGCCGAACCCCTTAGTGCTATCTCAGGGTGACAAAGGGGAAATTATCTGGCTACACACAATTCCGAGGATATGGGAAGACAAATTTTACCTGTACCCCATACCTGAGTCAGAGCGCTTACTCAACCCGGCACTCGGCCAAAACCCGGGGTGGTAGAAAACAGCACAGCCAGTGCCTCTATACCTGCTTAATAACTATCCTCTTCCTCTACCCCTACTAACGTGGCGTTTTTAATTGGGGTAGGGGGGAGATAGTCTTTGCTATTTTTCAACAGTGTATCTAATAAGCTTATGAATATGAAATACCTGACAGGCTTTTTTGCCCTGCTCCTGCTGCTTTCGTGCAAAACTTCCTCTGAAGGCACGCCCGAGCCTAAAAAACAGACCATTAAAGTGATGTCCTACAATATTCATATTGGGAACCCACCCTCCAAACCAGCCGGAGAAGTAGATCTGATAGCCACAGCCAAGGCAATCAACAGTGAAAAGCCTGACTTAGTAGCCCTGCAGGAGGTAGACGTGCACACCAACCGCTCCGGAACCACCCTGCACCAGGCCAAGGAGTTGGCAAAGCTGACGGGTATGCACTATTTTTTTGCAAAGGCAATTGACAGGTCCGGTGGGGATTATGGCGTCGCGCTGTTATCCCGCTTTCCGATTCTTTCTTCATCCGTTCACGCACTGCCTGTAGAGGACGGTTCTGGCGCTGAACTGCGGGCTGCCGGCATTATTGAGGTCGAATTTGCAGAGGGACAGAAAATGCTATTTGTCTCAACGCACTTAGATCATCTGACAGATAAAAACAGGGAACTGCAATCCAAAGAGCTCATGCGGGTGCTAGCTCCATTTGCTCAGTCTCCCATCATCATTGGCGGGGATTTCAACATGGATCCTCAAAACAAAAACTGGAGCCTGTATGAGGAGGGGTTCAAGATGGGCTGCGGCAATACCTGCCCTCCCACCTTTCCGGCTGGAAGGCCCATAACGACCATTGACTACATTTTGCTAAACAGGGCAGCCTCTTCCAAATTCACCTTCAAAGACTATTATACTGTGTCGGAACGCTATGCCTCGGACCACTTGCCGCTGGTGGCGGTGCTTGAATTTGAAGATTAAACCCCTTTCCCTATGACAAGCTTTTTTAGAGTGCTTGCGACACTGTGCCTGGTGATGGCAGGCATGACTGTACACGCAGGTTCCCCTCCTAAACTGGTCGTTGGACTCGTGATAGACCAGATGAGATGGGACTATTTACATCGGTATCAGGACAGGTACGGTGAAGATGGGTTTAACAGGTTGTTGCGCAAGGGCCACTCCTTCAACAATACCTTCATCAACTATGTGCCTTCCATGACAGCAGTGGGACATGCCAGCATTTACACAGGCTCAGTGCCAGCCATACATGGCATAGCCGGCAATGAGTGGTTTGATTTGAAATCTAATCGCATGGTGTACTGCACCGACGACAGTACGACCCACCTTGTAGGGGGAGAAGAAGCCCTTCAAAGCATGTCTCCCCGACAGCTGCTCGCCACGACCTGGACAGATGAGCTGATGCTGGCTTCGAATTTCAGATCCAAGGTGGTCGGTGTTTCCCTGAAAGACAGGGCCGCCATTCTGCCCGCTGGTCACAAGCCGACAGGCGCCTTCTGGTATGACGACAAAAGTGGCAAGTTTGTGACCAGCAGTTGGTATTTCCAGGATTTGCCCACGTGGGTAGAAAAATTCAACAGCCGGCATCTGGGACAGCAATTACTGGCGCATGAATGGGAAACCTTATACCCTGCTGCTACTTACCTGCAAAGCACGAACGACCAGGAAGCCTGGGAAAGACCTTTTAAGGGGGCACAAACAACAGGTTTTCCGCACTTAGTGAAGCAACGCTATCAAACTGACAAAGGGGTTATCCGCAACACGCCCATGGGGAATACCTTAATTCTGGAATTCGCCAAAAGCGCCATCGAAAGTTATCAGCTGGGTAGCGGGACCGTGACCGATGTGATTGCCATCAACTGTGCCTCCACGGATTACATTGGCCACCAGTTCGGTCCCAATTCCATGGAGGTGGAGGATGCCTACCTAAGACTCGATCAGGACTTAGCGTCTTTCTTCAAATACCTCGACAAGAAGATCGGAGTCGACAACTACCTGGTGGTGCTGACGGCAGATCATGGAGCCGCCCAGTCCATTGGGTATCTGGAATCGCTCCGTTTTTCGACAGGGTGGCTGAGGGGAAAGGAGAAGGTCAAGCCATTGAATGAATTGCTAGCCAAGAGATTCCAAACGGATGACTTAGTCAAAGCCATCTATAATTACCAGGTTTATTTTGATATGGCGAAGATAGAGGCAGCTGGTTTGGACTTCCAAGTGATAAAATCACACGCGATAAGGTATTTGAGACGAGAGCCAGGGGTACAGTTTGTGGCTGACATGGACAACGCCAGTCAGCTTGCCATACCTGAACCTATCCGAACGATGATGGTCAATGGCTATCATTTTAAAAGAAGTGGTCAGTTGATGATTATACAAGAGCCTGGCTGGTTTGATGGTCCCTTGAAAGGAACCACCCACGGCACCTGGAATCCGGCTGATACACAAATCCCCCTGATTTTTATGGGATGGAAAATAAAAGCGGGGCGTTCGAACGAGCGCGTTGAAATAACGGATATCGCCCCAACCCTTTCTTCGCTCTTAAATCTTCAAGCGCCCAGTGGAAGCATTGGAAAAGCCCTACATGTAGAACTTAAATCAAACTGAAATGACTAAAATTGATTACGCAGCCTTATACAAGTCCAATCTTTTAGAGAACGTGGTGCCCTTCTGGATGAAGCATTCTGTTGATACGGTCAATGGCGGCTTTTTTACATGTCTTGACAGAGATGGACGTGTCTATGACACGGATAAGTTCATGTGGCTGCAATGCAGGCAGGTATGGACGTTCTCGATGCTTTACAACGCGATGGGGGAGCAGTCCTGGTTAGATGCAGCCCGGCAGGGGGCTGAGTTTTTGAAGAAAAACGGACGGGATGAACAGCAGGACTGGTACTTTTCCCTGACGAGGGAGGGAAAACCGCTCACACAGGCTTACAATATATTCTCCGATTGCTTTGCCACGATGGCATTTGCTCAGCTTAGCAAAGCAACCGACAATGCCGTGTATGCCAAAGTTGCCATTGATAGCTTTCATAAGATCCTGGAGCGGAAACAGCATCCAAAAGGGAAATTCTCGAAGGCCTTCCCCGGGACCAGGGACCTGCAGGGGTTCTCGCTCCCCATGATTATGTGTAACCTGGTGTTGGAAGTGGAGCATTTGCTTGATCCGCAGCTGGTGGAGCAGACCATTGCCGAAGGGGTAGATACCGTGATGAAGACTTTCTATCAGCCGGAGCTGGGAATTATCCTGGAGAATGTGGACATGGAGGGGAAGATTTCTGATTCTTTTGAGGGCAGACTGGTAAATCCGGGCCACGGCTTGGAAGCCATGTGGTTTATCATGGATATAGCCGAGCGGACAAATGACACGGCCCTGATAAAGCAGTGTGTGGAGATTGTGCTTTCTACCCTGGAGTTTGGCTGGGACAAGGAGCATGGGGGACTGTTTTATTTCATGGACATCAAAGGCAATCCGCCTCAGCAATTGGAGTGGGATCAGAAGCTGTGGTGGGTGCATATCGAAGCCATGATCGCAGCGCTCAAAGGGTACCTGCACACAGGGAACGAGCAGTGCTGGGAGTGGTTTGAGAAGCTCCATCAATACACCTGGGAGCACTTTGTGGATCAGGAACACGGGGAATGGTTCGGTTACCTGAACAGGCAGGGCAAGGTGTTGCTTCCCCTGAAGGGCGGGAAGTGGAAAGGTTGTTTTCACGTGCCCAGAGGCTTATATCAGCTGTGGAAGACGATGGAAAGGGTAGAGGAAAGTAAGTATTCATTAGCAAAATCGTAGAATATGGCCATGTTGCCGGTTAAAAACCAGCTGGAGGTATCCCAGGAAACCACACCTAGCAAGAATTACCTGCCTGCGCTCATAGCTTTGGCGGTACTGTATTTTATGATGGGGTTCATTACCGTATTAAACGATACCCTGGTCCCATTTTTTAAGGAGGGCTTCACGCTTACTTATTCCCAATCCTCGTTGGTGCAGTTCTATTTCTTCCTTACCTATGGCTTACTCTCCATCCCCTCAGGGAAAATAGTGGAAAGGATAGGGTATAAGAATGGAATGGTAGCCGGTTTCCTGATAGCCGGATTGGGCGCTTTTCTGTTTCTGCCCGCTTCCTGGTTCCACCAGTATGAGTTGTTCCTGGCAGCCCTGTTTATTGTTGCCTCGGGAATCGTTTTGTTGCAGGTTGCTGCTAATCCTTACATAACCGTATTGGGTTCACCAAAGACTGCTGCCTCCCGCTTGACGCTTATACAGGGGGTTGGATCCATTGGTACGACAGTGGCGCCTATTTTTGGAGCCCAGTTCATCCTCTCGCGGTTAAGTGAATCAAACGCATCAAGCGATGCCCTGGTGAAACCTTATCTGATGATCAGCCTCGGGTTGCTGTTGATTGGAATTATTGTGTTTCGTTTGGCTTTGCCTCAGATTTCCGCCTCCGAAGGCAATGAAGAAGCAGAAGGGACAGGACAGCGATCCATTTTCAGTTTCCGCCATCTGAATTACGGCATCATCGCCCTGTTCATGTATGTAGGTGCGGAAGTGGCCATCGGCTCCTTCCTGACGAACTACATTGCAGATACACTTTCGATCGAGGAGCATGCGGCCAATCTGTACTTGTCTTTTTACTGGGGTGGCATGCTGGTGGGCCGGTTCATAGGTGCCTATGTGTTAAAGCTGTTACAGCCTTCAAGAGTACTGGTTATCGTGGCGTCCTTGTCTGTAGCGTTGATAATGACCTCCATTCTTTCAACAGGCTATCTGGCAGTTTGGGCGATGGTGTTGGTTGGTTTTTGCAATTCCATTATGTTCGCCGTTATTTTTTCTTTATCAGTAAATGGTCTGGGAGGATTCACAACCAGGGCTTCCGGTCTACTTTCTACCGCGATAGTAGGAGGAGCATTTGTGACTTATGCCCAAGGCTTGTTGATAGATCATTTTTCCTGGGGAATAGCCTTCATCATTCCATTGTGCTGCTACTTCTACCTTATATTTTATGGTCTGAATGGATACAAGCCATCTAATACTTTCAAAAGGCATTCTTTGTAAGCTTGAACCTGATTTTAACGCTGGGCGGGCATTTCAATAACATTTGACTTCGATATTTGATGAAGACAGGACAAAGGTCACGGCTATCTTACTTCCTTGTTGCCTTGCTCGGGCTGCTGGGTTTTGCAACTTCCACTCTGCTGGCTCAGGATCCTCTACATCCAGCCAAGTGGGAGAAAGAAATTCGCGCCTTTGAGCGGAAAGACAGCCTGGATATGCCCGCTAAGGGAGGTATCGTTTTTACGGGTAGCTCCTCTATCAAGAGGTGGTCTTCGCTCCCCCAGGAGTATCCGGACTATCCAATAATTATGCGTGGTTTTGGCGGATCCCGGCTGGGTGATGCGACCTTTTATTTCGGACGTATAGTGAAGAAATATCAGCCCAGGCAAGTTTTCCTGTACTCCGGGGAAAATGACATTGCAGCTGGTAGTACTCCAGAAATGACCTTTAAGGAGTTTAAGGCCTTTGCAAGGAAGATGAAAAAAGAACTCCCCAAAGCAGAACTGGTGTATCTGTCTATAAAGCCAAGCATTTCCCGATGGGACCGGTATCCGACGATGCAGGTGGTCAATCAGAAAATCAAGCGGTATGCTTTATGGCACCGAAAGGTAAAGTTTCTGGATGTAAGCAGCCCTATGATCGGGACAGACGGGATGCCTAAGGCAGAGCTTTTTTTATCCGATAAGCTCCATATGACAGCGACGGGCTACAACATTTGGCGGAGCATTATTGAGCCTCACTTAGCGGATTAATAATACTTTGTGTACTATTAGAGGCGTTTTAATTTGAGCAGCATGGCCTTTAAGTAGCTTAGGAGGGACACTGTACAACGTCTCAGCTGCTCAGTTATAAAACTGCTGGGAGGTAGGAGGGTAGGCTTTTACTCCTTCAACTTTATATTTATGGGACAAAGTAGTAAATTTGAATATTTAAAGCACCTACAGGCCTTGAAAGGGGGAAATCGGGTGTTTGCTGAATTAAGGAGTGTTAAGTAATTAATGGATAAATAGTTATGTGATGGGTTTGAGTTCCTGCATATCAAAAACATAAACCTGCTCCCTGTTCTTAAAGTTTCTTCTTCTTAGCCTCTTTCCAAGCGCCAAGTCCTTGCAATAGCCGTGTCGTCTGCCGCAGCTTGGCCACCAGCTGCTCATTTACATCCTCATAGTTCTGGTAGGTGGAGGAGAGTTCCCCGCAGTTCAGTTCTGATCGGAGCAGCTGCTAAAAGTTGTAAGGGTGTTTTCCAGGGAGATCAGCAAGTTTATGCCCTTATAGCTTCAACTGGTTGCAGAGTCAGGCGCTCCTGTTCTAGGGTATAAATGTGTAAACAGGGAGCGACTTACTCGAGTATAATCCATCAGTACCTATCAGCAGGCCCAGGTTTCTGTCAGCGGTTGTGTATTTATTGATAGGCACATTCCCGTTGAACTCTGACACGCTGCTCCAGCTATCTGCCAGTCGGTCATACCTGAAAAAAGTTCTGTACAACTCACGGGTATCTATCGTCGCAAAAACCCCTATTTCTCCGAGTCCTACGTATCCTGCGCCATCTACTGAAAAACCTGTGAAGCCGGTGTAGCCATTGCCGGGATAGTCTGCTTTTCTTGTCCAGCTGTTTGAGCGGACATCGTAGGCCCAGTTCTCTTTGTTGGTGCGGCTCCGCTCATTTCCCCCGACAATGTGCAGCTGTGGTCCCACCATAAAGCTTGCACAGCCACTTCTGCCGAACTGCGGAAAATCAGCAAGTTGCTTCCACTGCTTTGTCCGCAGATCATAGGACCACAAGTCGTTCTTAAGTTTCAGGGCACCAATTGACCAGCTTGGGGGAAGATCGTGGCCCAGGCCAAAATACAGCTTGTCTTCAAAGACCCCTGACACTGCACTGACTCTCGCCGCAGCAGGAATGTCACCTTCTTGGCTCCAGCTGTCATTCAGGATGTTATAAACCAGGTGCTTGGCGGTCGTTTCGCCCGAAAGATTTCCATTGAATTCTTCCCCTCCCAGAAAGTGAACGTGTGGATGCTTCACTACGATAGCAGGGCTTTTCAAGAACCACTGGGGACCGAATGGGGTCAGATTAACCTTGTCACCTGTCTTGTAGTTTTGTTTGAAAAACTCAGTTTTACCGGATTTGAACTGAAGGGCGTACACCCAGTCACCATACGCGAAAGTTGTAGTGGAATGCCAATTATTGAAAGGAAGGTCTAGCACTCTGACCCACTTTCCTGACAACACAGTGATTTTCTCTTTATAGGTTATCAGAACATCATCAATCTGAATGGATAACGTGTAGCTGCCAGCCAGCAGGTCTTGGGGCAGTTCTGCCTGGAAAACGCTTCCGGCATGACTTTTATAGCGAGCACCTACCTGAAGGGGGTGCTGGTCGAGGTAAATGGCGACGTGCTGGTCCGGGTTTAGGTCCTTTAGGTTTGTTGAGATAGTTAAGGGGGAGAGGTTGCTGATTTTTTTGGGAGATACCCCCATAATCGCAGGCACAACGGGCTTGAAGACTTGGGTTTGGGAGTAAACGGTGTTGTTCTTTAACTGCGAAAAAGCCCTGATGTGGTAAGTCTTGCCGGTATCAGTCCTGGAATAGACATAGGAATAAGAGGTGGACACTCTGGCAGTGCCAACCTCTATCACCTTTCCTCTTTCCAGTGATGGGGTCTCAAACTCTGAAATGATGAAGCCGTACCTGACCTCTTGGTCCGATGTGGTCTCCATTTTGGCTTCCAGGGCTACATCAGCGATGTGCAGCATTTCTGCTTTTTCCAGTGTTACGGACACGTGCGTTTTGACGGGGAGTATGTCTGCCTCCTTTTGGCAGCCAGCCAGCAGGAGCAAGCAAGTCAAGACAGGTATAATTCTGCGGATGTAGTACATCGGAATATCAGCGTTGAATGATGATCTTTTGCGCATGCATCTGATTGGCATGCGTTACTCGTAACATGTAGAGTCCGGGTTTTACAGAACTTATGTCGAATGTATGCCTGGAGCTGTTATCAGGGGGTATCGATGTGCGAAACAGCATGCGCCCATCAGTTGCTATCATCTCTAGGATGGCGGGGGATTTTTCTAAAAACAGCAAATAGATTGTTAAGGCATCCTCTGCTGGTACCGGATAAACCTGTACTGCTTCACGCAGGCTGGAAGCGTTAACTTTCTCGGCTTTCACTGTCCAAATGGCCTGCTTGCCGTCCTCTGCTTCGACCGTCAGCTTTGCTTCTGCGGAGAAGTCGTGCGCCTGACCGGGAGAACTGAGGATCTTTGCTCCGGGAGACAGGACAAGGTGTTCTATCGTTTGGTGCCAGTCTGCAGACCGGGCTAAGTTCACCGCAATGACTCTGTCAATATCGTTGATCCTGCTGGGGCCGAGCTGGTCCTTCAGGCTGATATCCAGAATGCTGTTTCCTCCGCGCAGCTTTCTGCTGACATGAAGGGTCCAGTTGCTTTTTTTTCCGTTCTCCGCTGTAATGAGCAATTGCCGGGGCTGTGAAAAGTCGTTCATTTGAAGTGGGTCAGGCAATACGGTAGCAAAGTCTGATGCCTTGAAATCAGATAACCTTAGATTACCCGGATCTACGTCATACGCGACAAGCACATCTACTCTTTTATGGAGGCTGTCAATCCACACGTGGAGCTGCCCCGGGAATTCAACAAGCTCGATTGCGTTTCCGGTGCCCGAAGTTTTTTTGACCTGTAGTGTCCACTGCTGCTCCTTGCCTGAATGACTGACCACTGTCACTCTCTGAGGGTGATTAAAATTGGCAGATAGACTCAAGGGCGCTTTAAGCCTGGCACCTTCTGACAAATATAGTTTGGGATTGAGATGCGCTAAATTCGATCCAGGGCCAACAAAAGCAGTCACTACCTTGTCTTCATGATTAATACCGGCTGATGAAATCTGCCCATCTACAAGGAAGCTCAGCACATTGGCGTGATCCTGCGCTGCCATCAGTTCATCGATGGTGAGCTTTACCAAGACATAATTCCTATTCGGGGGAATGTCAATGATCGTACCGCCGACCGTAAAACTGTTTTTGACCCGTGATTCCAGTAATAAGTAGAGCGCCTTGTCCTTCTGGCTGTAGAGCAGGGAGGAATTGGATAAGCTGTTACTTGAAGAGGCTGGAAGCTTTTTGGTGATATTCAGTTCCCTGTCAAGCAAAAGGAAACGAAAATCACGTGCCGTGAGCATTTCCCCATCGAAGGGCGCTTTATCTGTGTCAAAATTGGCCGGTGGTCCCGAGATCAGGGCCAATAGGGCATTTTCGTGGATGCGCTGTACATCAAAGTTTCCAAACACCCTGTATTTTTGCTGGTACAGCTCATTCCAGTAGAAGAATTCTTTCTCTCTAACAACATCCCCATAGAGATCCGTTATCCTGATTTTATTGTGGGTGTCATAAGATCCCCGGACAGGATCACGATAACTTGAATGCCCCGCCTGGATCAGGAAGGGTTCGCTCAGGTGCGTGTTGCCGTGCATATCAGTCGCAAAGGATTTATGCTGGCGGGGTTCTCCCTGGTGATTCAGGTGCTGCCAATAAGGGGTTGTGGTGGCAGATTGAAAATAGGAAAGACGGTCACTCAGCGGAACAAGCGTGCCAGCACCGCCAATGTATAAGTTTTTTAGTACTTGCTCCTCACCGGTTTCTGCGTTCAAAGCACAGAAGAAAACAGTAGGCACCAGGTCCCTGTCGCGGGTGGCAAGGGTGTTCAACGTTGTTTTGTCAGAATTCAGAAAAAGGGCGTAAGCGCCGACATGGTAAAGGGTGTTGGTGTGGGGGTCGAATCTTAATTCAGCGGTGTGTATGTGATAGTTATAGGTATTATACACTGTGGACCAATTGTATTCCCCATCCTTACTTATTTTGAAGGTCAGTACATTTGTAGCATAACTGTTGGAGGGCGTGCCCTCGGGACTCTTTCCAATGGGGAAAGTGCCGTTCATTGCTTTTAGATCAAAGCCATTAATGCCCGCAAAAATGAGGGTACCGTAAAGATTTCCGGCTGGGTCCAGCGTGAAATTTATGACCTGATCACTTTGCCCGGCAGGATAGCTAAAATTGATATCCCATAGGATGACCCCATCGGAATTCATTTTGGTAATAGACCCGGAGTTTCTGTTTGACGGATGCGTATTGACCAGATAGATGCTTCCGTCAAGATCCGTCTTTACGGTAACCTGGCTGTCATAGCCGTTCTTCGGAAATACTTTGACCCATTCCACCTTTTGGGCGGCGACTGGGCATGAAAGCAGTAGAAGAGGCATTAAAAATGTATAAATCAGGCGCATGGCTCAGGAACAGTGGGGATTAAGAGCAAATTTGCTACAATTCCTATATAAAGATATCGAAATATTTGTCTGGTACGGAGGGTATTCACAACGGTTGCAGTCATTGACTTATAAAGAGGGTCACCCTGTCCTAGGAATTCTTCACTATTTGATCTGAAAAGCATATAGAAGGAGCAGTGCCCGCAGTCACTGGAAAAACTCAGCTGGCGCTCGTGTCACGGTCATTGTAATTTCTGTAGGAGGCTCTAAAGTCTCGGGACTACATTAAAACAAATTAAATGTAAAAGTTTAGGTACGTGAATGAAAACAGTATGTAAACCAAGGGTATGTTGCTGAATATCAGTTAGATGAAGGGTGATGTAATTCGGCTGACAGAGAATGGGAGAGCCCCTCATGTTTTTTGAAGGACATACAGCAAAGGGATCTGTTCTATGATGAAGAGGCTCGTATGCCCTCCCTGGAGGAGCTTGCACAAGCAACCGGGATAAAGTATGTTAAAATCAGAAAGTATGTGGAAGAAGTATACCTTGGCCTTGTGCTGGACTCAAGTACATGCACGCCTTAGCAGATGCATGGCCTGACTTCGTGCAAGAGCCGCCTGCACAAATCGGTTTGGCGCTCCCGGCAACGATAGAAGACAGATTTGTGCAAGGAACGCTTGCACAAATCACCTGGTACCACCACGTGACGTTCCTGGACAAGGGAAAGAACGAGGCTGTGTATGGACAATATTTTATCTCTTGCCAGAAGACAGGCCCCCATGACGCCTGCTTTTCTACCGGGACTGGACATCCGAAGTTCCGTGTCGGTGCTGACAAGGCTTAAGGAATACTTATTAATGGCGACATTGATTGGAAGTCTAATATAGGTGGAAGTCTAATATAGGCATCTGTTGCTGCCCATGATCCTCCCAAAACAATTAATTTAGGATTGAACAGGTTCATGATTGCATATTTTTTCACCTGCTTCGGAGATAATCTCAATAGCCAGCATGTCATCATTCAGAGCAGCACAAATAATTTGTTGGAGGCTGATTCTGGCTTGATCACCGACCGTATCCCCGTCTCGGCAGGTGGCCAAAACAAGCCAAGTGAGCGGCGGATCCGCTTTATGCACCGGCACCGCATGGCGGGAGGCACAGCAGGGATGGATTAATAGTGCAAATTTTCTATATAGCAAGTGGGAATTTAGGCTAACTTTACTGACCGGAAATAACTTTTGACAGTACATTTACTGTTTATGTTTTCCCAAAGTCTATTCAGAGGTGTCACCCTATGAGTCAAAGTTACACTGAATACCTGCCCGCCAAAGCCGATGACATTGCCCATGTTCTGAAGCTGCTCGAGGCCTCGCATCCGATTTCCGACAACCTGCGGGAAGAGTTTTACAAGCACACCGTCACCTTGCGGCTTCAAGAGGGGGAACATCTGCTTTACCAGGGGGAGAGATGCCTTCACATGTATTTCATCCGGGAAGGCGCCCTGATGGCTTATTCTAAGCACAAGCATAAGAAAATAACCACCTATATTTCTGTTGAAAACGAGTTTGTCAGCTCTTTATCCGGGCTTTATGGTCAAGAACCCTCCCGGGAAGCCATTGTGGCCGTGGGGCCGACCCTGCTGGTGGGCGTGCACACGGATATTCTCCAAGGCTGGTATGCCCGCTATTTTGAGATGAACTTTATCATTCGCCAGGTATATGAAAACTATTACCGAGAAGCCCAGGAACGGTCACATGTCGTTCGTATTGGCAACGCAGAAGAGCGTTACCTGCATTTCATCAAATCAAAGCCCGGCTACATCGACCGCCTTCCGCTCGAAATTGTAGCCTCCTTTCTGGATATAAAGCCGGAAACATTATCCCGCGTTATCAAGCAGACTAATAAACAAATGCAGGTGCAGGAGGCAGCAGGCATTCTGGAGAGATTAGAGCAGTTTCTACTGGAAACGGAATGCTTTCGGGAAAAGACATTGAAAGTGCAGGGCCTGGCCAAACGTTTAGGTATTCCCTCCTACAAGCTTTCTATGGCATTAAACATGTATCATAAGAAAAGCTTTACAGAATTTTTAAATCATTACCGCATTACTTACCTGAAGACTCAATTAGAGAAGGAGGAATCCCTGCAGAATTTCACCATAGAATCTTTGGCTTTTAATGCAGGATTTGCCTCCAGGAGTGCGTTCTATAAAGCATTTAATAAAATGGAAGGCCTTAGTCCGAAGGCCTATTTAGCCGCTTTCAAAGGTGTTTAGTGTCAAATAGGAATCCCTTAAATGCTGCATTTATATTCGCTATAGTATAAAGAAGCATGTATTATTTTGATTGCATCCCACTATTAGTTTTGCACTTCTCACTTGCAAACACTGTGCAACATAACAAGGCATAGATACGCCTTTCATCCTGCATACTATCGGTTAGTCCCCTTCTTCAACGTCTCTGGAATACTTAAATAATAATAGACAGCTGCTTTATGGGTAGTTTTTGATTTTTTGACGACCAAATTGTCTTCTGTAGCTCAGGTCGAATACAGGATAAAACTATACCATGATTTGAGTTAGAATAGCGATGTTTCAATTAAGGGACATTACTGTCTATTTTGTCTCCGTTTTTAATACAGGACAAATGAGTAGGCAGCATAGTTGAATCGTTGTTATAACAGCTTGTATTTTTGCACCAAATTATAAGCCTCTGCTATTCATTTGCTAAGCCGATCTTTAAGGGATTTTAGCTAAGTGATGCAATGCGGAAGGAGAGCACAGTGAAGCACGGTTAGAACGATGCCACCTGTAGTTACCTGAATTTACGACCTGGTACCACCTGCTTGGCTATAGAAAACTAATTATACTTACTCAACTACATTTTCTAGAAACAGAACTTATAGCCGAACCTTTACACCCATTTTGTGAAACGATTTGCTGCATTTTTTGCTGGGGAGCATCTACTAGTTCAGTCTCTGGCATTTATGGATATTAATTCATTTTGCCTGATAAGACCAGGTTCCAAAGCGGAATACACGAACAAGCTGCCTGCAGAAGCAATGCCCCTATGGAGCTTACTCCTTGTTAGAAATGTGAGGCAGGGCTCCTGCATGTTGTGCTCTTCAATATAAGCCAATGCTCATACAACAGCTGCGCATCTTTTCTGTTAATTATAGTTACACCGCTGTAATTATTTCTGCAATTCTGACAAGCATCTCTTTGATACTTGTAAACTATGTCATTGCCTGGTTTGCACTCATCTTTCTATTTCTGTCACTATGCAACGTAGTTCAGGTTCGCCAGGCAGTTTATATAGGGGCTATTTTTGGTGCTGTGTCCGCAGGTATACTAAACTACTGGATGATACCTGCCATTGCCCGGTATGCGCAAAGCAGCTTAACACTAGGTATAGGTTGCTGGCTGCTTTCGGTGTTAGTTATCAGTAGCTTGTATGCTTTGCAGTTTGCCGCATTTGCCAAAGCCAGGTTTGCAAACACTTCTTTCGTTGCTGTATGCTGCAATGCCTTTTTAATGGCTGCTGTTTGGGTAATTTTTGAGTGGATGCGTGCTGCACTCTTCGCCGGTATGCCGTGGTTGAGCTATAGTATCGGCATCTCTCAGGCCGGGAGCTTATTCATGGCGCAGTCTGCAGCTGCAGGTAGTGTTTACATGCTCTCCTTTCTGCTGGTTCTGGTAAACTATACTTTCAGTCACGCCATTCATGCCGAAGCGTGGAGGTGGCTACTGTTGCCAGTCTTAATACTGGTGACTCAGTTTATAGCCGGCGTATGGCTTTATTATAATATCTCACAACAGGCGGATACGACTGGCCATCCTAAAATAAGTACAGCGCTAGTCCTGGCTTCTTTGCCACCAGAAACTGTGTGGAATGCCCGTAATGGGAATGCATTGGTAGAGCGTCTGCTCTCGCTCAACAGGGAGGCTGTGGTGGATAACCCAGACCTTATCCTATGGTCTGAAACCGTCATCCCCTGGACTTTTAGTGCGGACGATGACTTTCTAAAGGAAGTCTCCAAAGCCACTTCTGGCAAAAATGCTCATTTTTTGCTTGGGATGAGCACAGCTGTCGCTCAGAATAGTAATGCAGTCTTCAATTCCGCTTATTTCTTCAACCCGACAGGCGAGGTACTGGACCGACATGATAAGCAGGAACTGCTCACGCTTATCGAAAGGCCACTTTTTAACGATAATGGAAATATCATCCTTCCTTTCTTATCAGGCAACGGGCTGGTGGTGCAGCAAGGGGCCAGGCTGCAGGCTATAAAAACGCCATGGGGTCAGGCTGGTGTATTGCTCTGTAACGAATCGGCTGTACCTGCTTTAACAAACAGGCTAGCTTCTGATCAGGTTTCCTTCCTTATCAATCTGGGCAATGATGGTTGGTTTTCAGACTTCTTTATTACAAAGCAGCATTTTTACAACGGCAGACTCAGAGCAATAGAAGCAAGAAAAGACCTGGTAATTAACAACAACAGGGGAGTATCCGGATTGATACGGGCAAGTGGTGATATTGGAGCCCGGTATCACGCTGAACGGAGCAGTGTGCAGCGGGTAGATATTTATCCTAACCAGATCGACCCGATTGATTATCACTATTTTTTATACACCATTTTTTCAGCAACGGTACTGCTGCTTCTTGTCAGGTTTTACAGGAGGACAGAGATCCTTTCAGCTTAAGTTTTAAATCAAACCGGAGCAAACGTATCTACAGGATTGATCTGTAAAATGCTGTATGCGAGGGGTTATAATTCCAACCAATATAATTCACGTTAGTATGAAAAAACTTTTACTGTTTTTTTTCTTCAGTTGCCTGTTCTTCGAAGCAGTTGCCGGGCCCTCGTTAAGCCATGGCAACTGGCGTTGGAGGAACGATGATGGTTCCGAAACCAACGCCACCTGGAAGGGGGCAGAGAACCAAGAGGTTAAAATCACCTCTTCGGATGAAATGCTCCGGCTACGAATCAAGATCGCCTCACAAGCAAGTGGCTTTGACTACACTTATACTAGTCAGATAGAGAATCAAATCGGGTATTCCAGAAGTGCTGACGGCCCTTTTACCAGGATACTGGCTACAAACGATCACGCCGAGCATTTTGTACTAGCTTCAAGTGGTCATGTGCAGGGAGGGGAAGCAACAACCGAACAACTAACGCCAGGCGCTGGCGGGAACTTCAGGACCGGACAGGTGCTAGCTAGTTCTACTCCACAGGGTGCATTAGTCTTCCAGAATGAATCCATTATGAAGGAATTTGAGTGGGTGCTTCAGCCGACAGCATCTGCTCAGGAAGGAAGATATTTTTTTAAGCTAAGTGATGAATCCATCGGGCAGCCAAGCACGTTGCCTTCTGTGCTTTACACTACTTCACCGCAAAATAAACCAATAGCAGGATACCTGAATGGGCTGCAGTTCGATGGCGTAAACGATTATGTAGAAATTCCGTCCCAGCCTTCGAACCAGTTCAATTCTGAAACGGAGTTTACTGTCTCGTTGTGGTTTAAGGCAAATAGTATGGCAATTGCCGGTCTTTTCAACCGGCCTTCAGGTGGCGGGGATATGCAGTTCTGGCTAACGGCTGAAGACGGAAAATTTACTTACGGAATTGACAAACATGGTTATGGCTGGACCTGGGTTGGTACACCAGAAGCCTACAAAGTAGGAGAGTGGGTACAGGTGACCACTGTACGGCGCAATGTAAATGGCCAGCGCAAGATGGAAATCTATGCAGATGGGGTTTTGGTTGGATCTGGCACTGTGAATTTTAATTCTTCGGCCTCAAACGCCCCTATTCGCATTGGTACCTATATGGGTGCGGATGGTGGTTTTGCCAATGGTCAGATTGATAATGTGTCGCTCTGGAAAAGAGCCCTAACCGCAGCAGAAATCAAAACCCTTGGAGCTACAACTCTGAATGGCAAAGAAGCCGGTTTGGCAGGTTATTGGCGCTTTGATGAAACGACCGGCACAATCGCCTATGACGCCACAAGCCATGCAAACCATGGTACGCTCAAGAATATGGACCTGGCAACTGCCAGGGTTCCGTCAACAGCCGGCGATGTAAAGACATACGAGAATGTTGCGTATTCTGGCAAACTGGCTGGTAGCGACCCTGATGGTAAGCCTTTAAGCTATAGCCTGGTTACCGCGCCGGCTACAGGTACGATCGTTCTCAATTCCAATGGTAACTTTACCTATACCCCTGCGGCTGATGTAGTTGGCACAGATGTGTTCTCCTACAGGGTAAGCAACGGAACCGACGTCTCCAACACCGCTACTGTCAATGTAACGATCGTGGCCGTTAACAAAGCACCGGTCCCAGCAGTAGCTGAATTGCCAACTATCACTGCGGAATGCGCTGTTACGGTAACTGCTCCGACAGCCCAAGATGATAACGACGGTGTGATTACGGGCGTTACGACAGATCCTGTACACTATACCACCCAAGGCTCTCATACCGTCACCTGGACCTACAGCGATAGCGAGGGCCTGACTTCCACACAGACGCAGCAGGTGATTATAAAAGATACTACAAAGCCTGTATTTGCAGCTGTTGCATCAATCGCTAAGAACAACGACCCGGATAAATGCGGTGCAGTGGTGACCTATCCGATGCCAGCGGCTACTGATAATTGTAGTAGTGAAGGCAAGAAAGTATTGTTGATTTGGGATGAAATAAATACGAATACGACTAATCTTAAAAATGCTTTGACAGCTGCAGGTCTTGATGTTGTTTTAAGTGCTACCAGCGAAACAAGATATGATGGTACAAATCCATTACTAACCGGTTTTGATGCAGTTATACACCTGAATGGATCAACATATTCAACAGCAATGCCTGCTGCCGGTCAAAATGCCTTGGTTGATTTTGTGGTGGACAAGGGCGGAACTTACATTACGAACGAGTGGTCAGCTTATGAAGTAGATGCCTCAAAGACGATGGCTGCCATGGCAGACATTGTTGTTCTTGAGAGGAAATCAGCAACAGGCAGTAGTGAGCAGGTTGCTTACTCTGTAGTGGCCGCTCAAGCCGCACATCCAATTTTAAAAAATATGCCGGCTACGTTTACCCTTCCTCCCGGAGCCGCTAATTCTGGAGGTGTGAGAACTTACAATTCCAATCAGCCGATCGTGTTGATGACTTCGCCCTATGGTGCCGCCGTGGCGGTGAGGGAGTTCCCAAATGGGGGCAAGGCTGTTGGCTTCCAACATACGGGAAACTATGGAGGCTCAGCAATCCTTTCAGACGCAAATGCCCAGGAGCTTTATATAAATGCCGTAAATTTCAGTCAGAGTAATGGTAGACTTACCATCACGCAGACAGCCGGCCTTCCTTCAGGTGTATTGTTCCCGGTGGGTAAAACTACGAATACTTTTACAGCTACAGATGCGGCTGGCAATACGTCGACTATCAGTTTTGATGTAACAATTTCAGATACGCAGAAGCCAACTCTACTTACCAAAAACATTACTGTGGAGTTAGATGCTTCCGGTAAAGCAACTATAGCCCCAAGCCAAGTGAACAATGGGTCAACAGACAACTGCTCCATTCCGGCTGATGGGTACAGTGTAGACCTTACCAACTTTACTTGTGAGGATGTTGGCCCTAACACCGTCACGCTTACCGTAACTGATGGGAACGGCAATAGCGAGAGTGCAACGGCTACAGTAACTGTTGTTGACGCGACTAAACCTACTATCGCCGCTCCGGCAGCTGTGACAGTGAATACGGATGCAGGCAAGAACACGGCATCGAATGTAGCCCTGGGAGCACCAACCATAGCCGATAACTGTTCGGGTGTCGGCGTATCAAATAATGCACCGACCCTTTTCCCGCTCGGTAATACCACTGTCATTTGGACAGTAACAGATGCGGCAGGAAATACAGCAACGGCTACACAAGTGGTAAAAGTTGAGGACAAAGAAGCGCCTGTTCCAGCTATAGCCATGCTGCCAACCGTAACCGGCGAGTGTTCAGCTACTGTATCTGCACCAACAGCAACCGATAACGTGGCAGGCCCTGTTACAGGCTCCACGACAGATCCGACTACTTACACCGAGCAGGGCACCTATACCATTACCTGGACCTATACCGATGGCAACGGTAACAGCTCTACCCAAACACAGCAGGTGGTTGTAGATGATGTGACGGCACCGGGAGTGGGAACTATTGCCTCGAAGACGATTGCCATACCTGCAGGTCAGTCAGCTAACTGGAACATGTACAGGTTTAATTTTACAGATCCACTGCCGGCTGGTGCCGTTGTGACAGGTATAACGCTTACTTATTCCGGCAGGGACCAGGGCTGGGGAGGAACCGGAGCTTCGGCCAGAATAATTGTATCTGATACACATATAGGTTCTAACCAATTCTTGGCCTACAGTCAGAATTTCACCATCAATTTTACCGGTGATGTTCCCGGTTATGTATATGGTGGGAATAACTTTATGCAGGTGGACTTCGATACGTGGCCAGGTTGGGAAGCTAATTTTGAGGGCGGCACTTTAAATATCCATTACGAAGTTAAAACGCATGCTGCCACATTACCAGCCATAACCGGGGAATGCTCGGTTACGGTTACTACTATTCCTGTAGCAAATGATAACTGTGGCGGAACTATAGCTGGAACAACCACTGATCCACTGTCCTATACTGAACTTGGTACCTACTCCATTAGATGGAGCTTTGATGATGGGAATGGCAATATTTCCACTTCGACGCAGCAGGTTGTTGTAACAGACACACAAAAACCACAGGTGATCACGCAAAACATTACGGTGGAGTTGGATGCTACCGGTAAAGCAAGGATAACACCAGCTATGATCGATGACGGGTCTACTGACAACTGCTCCATTCCGGCTGATGGTTATAGCTTAAGCCAGACTGAATTTACATGTGCCGACCTTGGTGTTAATACCGTAACACTTACGGTGACCGATGCGAAAGGCAACAGTGAAACCGCAACAGCCACGGTAACAGTCGTTGACCCGATCAGGCCTACCATCACCGCGCCGGCAGCTGTTACGGTAAATACGGACCCTGGTAAAAATACAGCTTCAGGCGTAGTGTTGGGTACACCAGCAACAGCCGACAACTGTAGTGGACTTGCCTTATCAAACAATGCACCGGCAGTTTTCCCAATGGGGAACACCACTGTCACCTGGACAGTGACAGATGCGGCGGGTAATACAGCCACTGCAACGCAGGTGATAACGGTGGCAGATAAAGAAGCGCCGGTGCCAACTGTAGCCATGCTGCCAATTATAACCGGCCAGTGTGCGGCAACTGTTACAGCAGTGCCAAGCGCTTATGATAATATGTCAGGTACTGTTCCGGGCAAAACCACTGATCTCCTTTCTTATACAGAACAGGGCACTTATACCATTACCTGGACCTATACGGATGCGGCGGGAAACACTAGTTCGCAGACCCAGCAGGTGATCGTAAAAGATGACACCGCACCCGTTGTCAGGACCAGGAATATCACCGTTGAGTTAGATGCAAACGGTAAAGCAAGTATAGTAGCATCTGATGTAAACGATGGTTCTACGGATAACTGCGGCGTTGCTTCCTATAAAGTAGACATAGCAGAATTCAGTTGCTCCAATGTGGGAGAAAATGCAGTGACCCTGACCGTAACCGACGCAAGCGGCAACAGCTCCACTGCAACAGCAGTTGTGACCGTGGTGGGTAATGTGGCGCCAGTAGCCATCGCACAAAACATTACCGTGACGCTGGATGCTGCTGGCAAGGCTACCATTTCGGCAGCAGACGTAAGCAACGGCAGCACGGGTACCTGTGGCATCAAATCACTGTCGCTTGACAAGACAAGCTTTGACTGCTCTAACGTTGGCGAAAACACTGTTACGCTCACCGTGACGGATGTGAACGACAATGTGTCGACAGCAACAGCGGTCGTGACCGTAGTAGACAATGCGGCGCCTGTCGTGGTGACTAAAAACATTACGGTTCAACTGGACGCCAATGGTAACGCTGAGATTGTACCAGCTGATATCAACAACGGCTCTACCGATAACTGCGGCATTGCCTTTATGACGCTTTCGAACACAACGTTCGACTGCAGCCATGTAGGTACTAACGAAGTGGTGCTGACCGTGACAGACGTGAACGGCAACGCAGCTACCGCGACGGCTCAAGTAACGGTGGAAGACAAGGTTAAACCAAACGCTGTAGCCAAGAACATCACCGTATACCTGAACGCTTCAGGCGCTGCCTCTATCACGGCGGCAGACATAGACGGTGGTAGCCAGGATGTATGCGGCGAGGTTACACTGGCTCTGGACAAAGCGACGTTTGACTGCACCAGCATCGGGGAGAATACAGTTACACTGACTGTGACGGATGCCAGTGGCAACCAGTCCACCGCGACGGCTACGGTGACCGTGCTGGATAATCTGGCGCCAGTAGTGCGTACCCGTGATATCTCCGTGCAGCTCGATGCCGAAGGAAAGGCGACAATCACTGCTGCGCAGATCAACAACAACTCCTCTGACAATTGCGGTATCGCAACGGTTGCACTCGATAAAACTGCTTTTGACTGCAGCCAGACGGGAGCCAACACGGTGACCCTGACTGTAACCGACAAGTATGGTAACTCGGCTTCCGCCCCTGCCACTGTCACGGTACTGGAAAACATTGCTCCGACAGTGCTGACACGCAACATCACCGTTGCCCTGGATGCCGATGGCAAAGCTACTGTCACAGCCGACCAGATCAACAAGGGCTCTTCCGACAACTGTGGTATCGCTGCAATAGCGCTGTCTAAAACGGACTTTGGTTGCCAGAACCTGGGTGAGAACACAGTAACCCTGACTGTGACGGACAAGAGCGGAAACAAGGCAAGTGCCACTGCAACTATAACAGTTGAGGACACTACTGCCCCAATAGCCATGGCCCGTAACCTGGTCGTGCAGCTGGATGCGAGCGGCAGGGCCGGCATCACGGCGGCTCAGCTCAACGATGGCTCGTCTGATAACTGCGGCATTGAAACACTAAGCCTGGATAAGTCCAGCTTCAGCTGTGAGGACCTGGGAGAGAATACGGTGACCTTGACCGTGACGGACAAGAGCGGCAACCAGTCAACGGCAACCGCTACCGTGACAATAGAAGATAAAGTAGCGCCGGTGGTCATTGTGCAGCACATCACCATCCAACTGGATGCCTCGGGTGCAGCAACCATTACGGCAGCTGACATCAACAAGGGCTCCAGTGACAACTGCGGCATTGCCTCCATGTCCCTGTCCAGGACTGCGTTCGATTGCAGCGACCTGGGTACCAACGAGGTGGTACTGACAGTAACTGACGATAGCGGCAATGTCGCTACAGGCACAGCCATCGTGACGGTAGAAGATAAATCCGCTCCTATTGTATTAGTAAAAGGCATCACGGTGCAGCTGGACGCTGCAGGCAGCGCCACGATCACAGCGGCTGAGCTGGACAACGGCTCTGCGGACAACTGCGGCATCGTATCTCTGTCGCTTGACAAGAGCAATTTCAGCTGTGAAGACCTGGGAGAGAACACGGTGACCCTGACGGTGACGGACGCCAGCGGCAACCAAGCCACTGCAGTAGTCACGGTGACAGTGGAAGACAAAGTAGCACCGATGATCACGGCTCCCGCAGCTGTTGTCGTGAACGTAGACGCAGGCAAGACGAGCGCCTCCAACGTGGCGCTGGGTGAGCCCACGACTTCGGACAACTGTACGGTAGCTTCTGTTACCAACGATGCGCCAGTCGAATTCCCAACCGGCACCACTACTGTGACCTGGACAGTGACGGACGGATCGGGCAACTCAACGACTGCCACCCAGACGGTAACCGTGAGACGCGATATCGTGTCAGTGGCAAGCCCGGCTCAGATCAACGTGCCGATCCGAACTACCTACCCAGGCGTACCGCTTCCGGGTACCGTCATGGTCACCTACTCGGACGGTGCAACCGAGGCGATCGGTGTGGTTTGGGCGCAGGGGACCTACAACGGCCTTATCGCAGGCATCTATCCATTAACCGGCCAGTTAACACTTGCTGACGGTACCACAAACCTGAGAGGCCTGACCGCCCAGGTGATCGTGGAGGTAGAGCCGAACATTGCGCCAACTGCCCTTGCCTTCAGCGCCACGAGCTTCAAGCCAGAAGCCACAGCAGAGGAGGTGATCGGAACGCTGACCACCACCGATCCGGATGACACCGAGTTTGTCTATACCCTGGCAAGCGGCGAGGGCGACGCGCATAATGCGCTCTTTGAGATCCGCGGCGATAAGGTATACCTGAAGTCGAACAACGGCCTGTCGGGCATGACCAGCTTCACGATCCGCGTGCGCAGCACGGATCCGTACCTGAACAGCATCGAGCGCACCTTTACGCTCACCAAGCAGGCCTATGACCGCACGGTGGACCAGCTCAAGATCGTCAACGCCTTCTCTCCGAACGGCGACGGTGTCAACGACAACTGGACCATCCCTGAGCTAAGGTTCTACAACGAGGTCTACATTCAGGTGTTCGACCGCTCCGGCGTGCGCGTCTTTGAGACGACGGACCCGGAGAAGGGCTGGGACGGACGCGGCCCGAATGGACAAATCCTAAAAGGCCCTTTCCTTTTCACCGTGGAGGTGAAGGACATCAACTGGGTGAAGCGCGGGGTGGTCACCATCCTGGGGAAATAAGTCGGCAACGCTTAGAAAATCTTTAAAATGAAAAAGTTAATCCTATCCATATTACTAGTTGGTGCTGTTCTGGGCGCAAAGGCCCAGAACAGGAAACACATCGCCAACTTTCAGCTGTTTCAGCAATACTACAACCCATCCCTCACAGGCTACGAGGGCTCCATGCTCAAGGGCTTCCACCGCAACCAGTGGACTGGCTTTGAGGGGGCTCCCCGTACCTACTTCGCCTCGGCGGAGCTGGATCTGGCAGACCTGTCGGCCTGGCAGCAGCATGATGTGCTGCGCACCAAGCAGCACGATTTCTTTGACCGCCAGGCCGGTGCCCGCCATGCCTTTGGATTGACGGTGCTGCAGGATGCATTCGGTCCTTTCTCTGAAAGCCAGGTGCACTTTGGCTACGCCTCCCGGGTGCGGTTATCGGAAAGCCTGAGCCTGCGTTGGGGCGGAGCGCTTACGTACAGCGCCCAGCGCCTGGACGGCAACAGGCTCACGGTGGACAATGAGAGCGATCCCGAGTTCCAGGGGGTGCTGGGCCAGCGCCTGCGCCAGGGCAAGCTGGACCTGAACCTGGGCTGGACGCTGACCGCCGATCAGTTCTATATCGGCTATGCCATGCAGGACGTGACCAAGGGCGGCATCGTGTCGGGCGGAGACGAGTTTCTGCAGGACCTCTATACCCGTAAGCACCTGGTGCAGGCGGGCTACCGCACCGCCCTGACCGAAGAGTTCGGGCTGGTGGCAAACGGCATGCTGCAGTATGACGATCAGCTGAAAGAGAGCACCGAAGTGCAGCTCAAAGCGGTGTACCAGAACATGCTCTGGCTGGGGGGCAGCTACCGCCAGGACCTGGCCTGGAGCGCGACCGCCGGCATCCGCCTCGATCAGTTCCGCATCGGCTATGCCTATGAGATCCCGGTGCAGAACGCCAGACACGTGAGCCGGAGCACCAACGAGATCTCCCTCACCTATAACCTGATCCCGGTGAAGTATCCCAAGTACGGAAAACAAGTGACCATCTGGTAAAGCGAAGAGACAATGAAGAAGATCGTATACACCATCGGATTGATGCTAGGGGCCCTGACAGTAGGCGAGGCCCAGACGAAACTCCTGGAGACCAATGATGAAATGGCCGGTGTGGCCCTGGTGGGGGAGGACATGCTGCTCATCACCAAAAAAGCAGAAGGCGGCCAGTACCTGTATACTGCCAGCCTTGACGAGCCGGAAGCGGCAGCGAGGGCCGTTACCCTGAACGCGGGGCAGATCAACGCCATCGTCGGTGGCAACCTGGCGGCGGGCGAAGTGTTTGTCTACCATAAGTCGGGCAGAAGAACAGGGAAGATCAGCATCTACAAGTGGACGAACGGGGAGTTTGTGAAGGGGGAGGAGCTGCCTGTGCCGCGCATGCGCAACCATTCCCATAACCTGGGCATGTTCCTGACGGAGGACAAGCGGCAGCTGTTCATCGCCGCTGAGCTGGCAGGCTCTGAAGGCTATGATGACCTGTATCGGAGCGAGTGGAATGGCAAGAGCTGGTCAAGGCCGCGAAACCTGGGCAAGCAGGTAAATTCCAAAGGTGCTGAGTTTGCCCCTTTTGTCAGCAACGATTCCCTGTTTTTCTCGCGTCAGCAGGGAGTGACAGCCTACATTTATGGGGCATCCCTGAAAAACGGAGAGATGGGGGAAGCCGTGCGGCTTCAAAGTGTGGTGAACAAGAAAGAGGCTTACAATGCCTATTTCAGAAAGAGCAGCGACCGGACGGTGTGGGTGAGCGGCACCTCGCAAGAGCAGCCGCGCTATATCGCCTACATGCTAGGGCGATTACCTGAACCAGCTGCCGCTGCGCCACTTGCCGGTGCTGTTTCAGAACCACCTGTAGCGGAGAAGGCGCCGGAGCAAATCGGGCTGAATGAGGTTGCCGACACCAGCCCAGTGGAAACAGCACCTAAGCGGGCTGTTTCCCCATCCCTGGTGCTGTTCAACGAGTTTAACCGGGTACACCTGAACCTGAATGAACTCGCCGGCTTGTCACGCTTCCTGCGCCAGCAGCCAGACGGAACGACCTTTGTGATCAAAGGCTATTCAGACGGCTACGGGGAGCCCGCGGCAAAGCGGCGGGTGAGTGAGCAGCGCGCTCAGAGCGTGAAGGCCTACATCCAGCGTTACTTTGGCGCCAAAAGTTTCAAAGTGGAGGTAGAGAGCGAGGTGCTGCCTGACAAAGGCAAGGCGCACCGCAAAACTGAACTGTACCTGGTACAATAGCAACGGAAGATCCTCAGCCAATGACACGAGCCACTTCGCCAGGAGTGGCTCGTGTGCGTTGTGGGGAACCAGACCCGCATTTGTTGCGGCAGAGGCAGCATCTGATTAGCCTTTGGGTAAGGCAGAATATGCGCGTATGGATCGTTTGTCGGTTCAACTTTTAAATACGGCCGGCAGTCAGAAAAGCACAGCACACCTCCCTATGGAAGATTCTGTAAAAGTGGTAATGTCAAGTATCTTGCGCAAAATACTTGACAAATGGCTGGGCTGTATTAGTAATCAGTGAATGTAACAGCGAAAGCAGGATACAAGATCAATAGGATACAGGAAGGTACAACATTTAAGTACCAGCAGCAGAGTATTGACCGGGCAATATAGAGTGCCGCTGCCAAAGCCATCGAGAGGTGTATCAAGAAAGGGGGTATCAAGAGACTCTCTACCGGAGTGTTCTACAAGCTTAAGCAATCTGTTTTTTTGCTGAGACCAAGAGAGGAAGAATTACTGAAACCATACCTATTCCAGGGTGAGAAACGCATTGCCTACATTCATTATACAATCGTATGGGGCTGACCACGCAGGTTCCCCAAACCAGCAAGGTGGCCGGCAAAGTAAAACGGGTAACAACCAAAATTGGAAAAATTCGGGTAAAGCCGGTCAAAAGTTATGTGTATGTTACCAACGGGAACTACTACCTGTTTGAAATATCAGATGCACTCAAGGATTTTCAAACTATACCTGATCTGGACAAAAAATCGGCTGTCATTTTACTAAAGAATGAAGTCAGCAAGCTTACGGATAGTGGACGCTCAGGGACAGTCAGGTGTGCGCTACAATATCCGCCAAGGCTGGGTGCTATACTTGAGTTTTCCGGGGAAAGGAACAGCGCCGAGATTTTGAAAAATAACCTGAACCCGCTTACCTTCTATAAACTCGGAATCAAAGAAGTAATTTTGCCAACTGCACCGAAATGGGATTTATATTAACTTGATCTTACACAGCAACAAGGAACTACTACAGGATGCCATACTTGCTACGACAGCGTATCCTGAACGCCAGCAGGGCATACCTGTTCAGTGTCTTCTATAACCTGCTGACCAACGCCATTAAGTTTCGCTCCCCTGAAAGCCCCTTAACATTGAGATCCGACACTGGCTGGGTACAGATGGAAGTCATGTAGTCTCATTCTCAGACAACGGGATAGGCTTTGATGCAGCCCTCTATTATTGAAAATGCCTGACTTTTTTAATTCTAAGCCGTGAGAAGCGGAATTTTCATAATGTTATACCATTAACCATGCAGTAATCTCAAGCTCTATATGTCTTCACGTATGCTTGATATTTATTTGCACACAATCTCGCAGCGTTATTCTGTATAATCAACGTGTAGGTTGACTGAAATAGTCAATAAATCAACTAATATGTTTACTTATTAAAAATTATAGTATACTTTTATGTTTACTATAACAATACGCTTGTTAACTAATATATTTACTTTATTCGATAAAAGTAAACTAATATATTTACCTTTATCAAGTAGTAGTAAACAAATATGTTGATTAATTAAGATGTTTATGCGAAATAAAAAGAAACTACTGCTGGAGCAATTGGACCGGAAAATTGCTCCTTTAAAGGTTTTGGCTAAGACTCCAGTCCCGGAAAAAGGTTGGATCCACGCTATTCGGGTCGCACTTAACATGACTTTAGAGCAGTTAGGTAATAAGCTGGGCAAGACAAAGCAAGGCATCAAAAAGACAGAGGAAAGAGAAGCTACAGGTACCGTCTCCCTAAACGTGTTGAAGCAGGTAGCTGAGGCGCTTGACATGCAGCTCGTGTACGGCTTTGTGCCGAAGCAAGGGTCAATGGAGAAGTTGGTCGATCAACGAGCACAGCAGCTAGCTAGAAAGATCGTCTTAAGAACAAGTCAGCACATGAAGCTGGAGAACCAGGGAAATAGCGATGACCGGATCCGGCAGGCAATCGAAGAGCTAGCTGAAGAACTTAAACGTGAAATGAAGGGCACGCTATGGGATTAGAATATGCCTACCTGGATGGCCAGACTCCTTTGGATGAAGAAGAGAAAGAAGGGCTGCTACTCAAAACGATCACCTCACACGGGGAACTGGACGAGTTCGAACAGCTAAACATTGAAAAGGCAATCGCCTGGACCATGAACACCAGGTTTAAGAAGGATGCCATACTGACGGAGAAGTTTATCAAAACGCTGCACAAGCGTATGTTTGGCGAGGTCTGGAAGTGGGCAGGTGAGTTCAGGAGATCCGAGAAAAACATTGGGGTGGCTTGGGTCAGAATCGGCATGGAGCTCAAGTACCTGCTGGATGACACGGCTTTCTGGGTAGAGCATGGCACCTATCCGCCTGATGAGATAGCGATCCGCTTCAAGCACCGGCTGGTCAACATCCACTGTTTCCCAAACGGGAACGGGCGGCATTCACGCATCATGGCAGACATCATCATGGAGTCCATCTTTGGGAAAGACGCCTTCACATGGAACAGATCCAACATGGTGAAGGCGGATGCTACGCGCAAGGCTTACATTGCCGCCATTCGAGCTGGCGATAAAGGCGATATAGCGCCGCTACTTCAGTTTGCGAAAAGCTGAGCCTTATGCTGGAAAGTATTGGAAGCAGGAAATAGTAACTGGGCATAGGTTCTTTCTTCCCTAAGATTGTATACCGGAAGTAAGATAATTAACTTTTACTTTCTCGGCTTGATGTTTGTGAAATAAAGCAGTAGATTTGATTAAAGAAAACACTAGAATCCTCAGGAGGAGGTAAATTCGGGTGACCGCTATATTTTAGGGTGATAAGTAATTGATAATAAACGTATTGCAGAGTGGGTTCGAATCCCTCACTCTCTGCTGGTAGCGATACCAAAGAGCAAAGCCCATCAATCATCGATTGATGGGCTTTTTGTTTTAGGTCCTGTTCAAGACTTTTAACTTGCTTCAGGATGTTTTGCTTGAGGTACGTTTATTTCTCTGCGTTCAAAGCGGCTTCTGCTATTTCTGATTTTCCTGCGGAAGCCTTGTACACAATATATCCTTCCAACTCCTGCCCATCCAGCATTGTTCTTTTGAGCTTAGTAGGGTAGCCGTCCCGATTATATTTATAGCTACAGGTATAGGAGAGGTCTTTCCGGATGTTGCCCTCCCGGTCTTTTACAGTATACCTGGTGATGTTGTGGCTGCGGTAAGGCAGCTCTAGCGGCATAAACCTGGCTTCGAGGGGCAAGCTTTGCAGATAGCCTGGATTGTCATCAAACTCTAGTTCAATAGTCAGATAGGGAGTCTCCGAACTTGGTGCGAAGAAAGCCGCTTTTTGGAGCTTGCCCTGCTTATTATAGGTATAGTCTATTTTTTTATGGCTATACTTTGGGTCATCACCAACAATAGAGGTATGATCTAAATTCGTACTGTTGTAGTGGTAAATTGAGGAAGTCAACTTCTTTTCTGAGTTGTACTGATGCTTAATATGATCCCTCAACACACGCCCACGGAGGTATACATGCTGTCCTTCTCTAGGTATGAGGCCATCCTCTGACCTGGTCCAGATTGACTCTTGCCTCCTTACAATGGAATCACTTCTGTCCCAGCCAATGGGGCCAACATCAGGCAGAGTAGTAACCTGCACTATCTCGTCTTTAAAACGATGGTCCGGTTTCTTGAAATATTCATCGTAATAAGTATAGGTCACCTCCTCGTAAAAGTTAGGACGATTAGTCGTAACGCTGTAGACCCTACCCTGGTCATAGTAGAAGTCGTGGGTCGTGCTGCCGATCACCACTTTTTGCGGGTATAACGTTTTGATTTCTTCCTCGCCATTGGAGCAGGAGGCCAGCATGGCCAGGAGGGGGAGCAGGAGTAAAGCTTTAATTCTCATAATTTGCAGTTTTAGAGAAATGAAAAAAACTTTACTAAATATAATTATATTTTAATTAATGGCAAGGGAACAGGCTGTTTTTTAGTCGGTTAGCAATCTGTTTAGGTATAGCTGTAAGTACAACTGCTATTGACAAGTGTAAACTATCATTGGTTTTTCTCCAGTAAACCATGGAAAATGAGGTTTGCTAATCCCTCGTACACGGCAGAAGGTGTGTAGTTGATATCCTGCATCAGATCTGGCGGCACCTGGCTGATAAACTCAGGGTCCAGGATTTTCTCCAGTGCACTGGCATAGAGCAGCACGGCTAGTGAAATGTTTGCGTCCTTCCGGATAAAGCCTTTTTGGTTGCCCTCATCCAGCAAAGTTTTGAATCTTTTAAAAGCTGCTTCGGCGCGGTACTGCTGCAGTAGTTGCCAGGTTTTTGGGGTGTGCTTCCGGATGTCGGTGAGTAACTGTCCGTTGATACGGGCGAAGCGCTGCCCGACCGTGCGAAACACCTGCTCAGCCTTACTGACAAAGTTGGAAGCTTCCTGTTGAAGCAGGTTTTCTACATCACGCTGCAGTTCTTCCAAAAAGTTTTTGATGACGGCATGGAGCAACTCTTCTTTTCCTCTGAAATATTGGTAAAGCGTTTTCTTGCTCATGCCTAGCTGTTTTGCCAGGTCAGCCATCAATACTTTACTGTAACCTTGGTTGAAAAACTGTTGCTGAGCCTCATGCAAAATTAAGGCCTTCGGGGTGTTAATCGTATCCATTTAGTAGGGTGTGCTTTATTTTCGCCGGTCTTGCTGCAAAGGTATAAACAGCAGAGGCCGGGAAACTGTATACGACAAAAAAATCTCCTGCAGTCAGCATAATGGCTGACAATAGCAGGAGATTTTCAGATTATAATCACCTAAGTTAAACCGGATGGCCTAAGCTATGTTTAGAAGCTTTTGAGCCAGAGGGGATTACGCCAGTTTAACGTTAACAGCATTTAATCCTTTCGGGCCTTTCTCAACCTCAAAAGTTACACGATCATTTTCCTTGATCGTATTCACCAATCCATTTTGGTGCACAAAGACACGCTCTTGCGTAACGTGGTCCTGTATAAAGCCGTAGCCTTTCGACTCGTTGAAAAAAGAAACCGTGCCTTTACGGATCAGGTCAGCCGGGTCGATCTCGGCCTGCTTGGCCACACCGATCTGGATGTCTTCCTGCTTGAAGTCTTTTTTCTTCTTTGTCGGGTCTGGAGGCGTATCAGTGATATTACCGAACTCATCCACGTAGGCGAACATTTCCTCTACGTCTTTGCCCTTGTCAGAATTGGCCTTGCGCTCCTCGCGCTTCTGCTCTTTGTCTTGTCTTTTCTTAAGTCTCTTCTTCTCTTTTTCTTTTTTACTGAAGGTTTCTTGTGATCTACCCATATATGCTGTTAAATGATCTATAAAATGATGGTATGCTGGTATGCAGGCTTTTTAGTACCTGAACAGGAAGTTTGTGCCGTTGCGAATCCACTTTTCAAAAAATGAATTGTCGTTATATTCGCCGGTTACAAGCTCGAAGTCGGGTTGGTCTTTGTTTGTACGAGAGTTCATGAACTTTGGGAGGGAATCCTGATTGTTTGGGGTCCAGTCCTGTCCTTTTTGGAGGGCTACGCAGATGTACTCGCGAGTGGTAGTGTCTACCAGGTATCTTCTATTCATCGTAAGGAGGGGTTAGGTGAAACATTGCCAGGGCGGCATTATAATAACGGGGGAGTGGTGCAAAACATGCACATCGAAATGAAAAAAAGCCTCACCCGCAGGTAAGGCTTTTTTCGAAATGACTTATATCTGAAAACTAAGCACGCTTAACGTTAATCGCGTTTAGTCCTTTTCTTCCTTCTTGCAGGTCAAAAGTCACTTTGTCGTTTTCCTGGATTTCATGTACCAGGCCAGTCACGTGTACAAAGTACTCCTGATCTGTGTTGTCTTCCTTAATAAAACCAAAACCTTTCAGGTCATTAAAGAATTTTACTGTTCCGTTATTCATTCTGTGTTGTTTAATTATATACCTACTACATAGTGGAAGGCATATAGGTTCATTTATTTTTTTACAATGTACGATAAAAATCTTACAATTGCGAGGCCATGACCGTTTTGTCACCGGGTCTGTAGACACTGCTGATCCCTGTGAGTCGAATAAAGTGCGTCTGCGAGCTTTAAAAGCAGATATATGAAGCGATGGCTGAAGAAATATTCTGAAATATAATTACTTAACAAGAGCTACGTTCGCCAGAAAAAAGCGAAATTAAGTTGGCGTTCTATGAAAAGTCTCTATATTGGCGGTTGAAATGAACAAGCAACAGAAATCTTATACCTTCTTTTTTTACTTTTTTCCTCCAAAGGACTAAAGCGGGAAAAGGTATATGTCACCATATAGAGGCCCCGCAGCAAGCGGGGCCTTTTTTATTTTAAACTAGCACGAGAGATGCATCTTACAAAACAAAATTTCTATAGCGGCTTTGGTTTTAGCTTTTACTTTTTTGGTAAACGCCCGGGGCTGTATTGATTATACTTTATGAATAAGTTATCACCAGCGCCCCGGAGTCTTTCTTCGGGGCGCTTTTTTTTGATCCATATGAAAATTGCAATTCAAGGTATAGCGGGAGCATTTCATGAAGAGGCTGCCAGGCTCCGGTTCAGCGACGACCACATTGAGATAGTGCCGTGCCTCACGTTCAGGGAACTGGCAGTAGCAGTTGCCTCCGGGTTGGCTGACAAAGGCATCATGGCAATAGAGAATACCATCTCAGGCACCATACAACCTAACCTGGAACTGATCAGGGAGCAGCAACTGTGGATAAGCGGCGAGGTGATCATGCGCATTCGCCAGCATTTGGGCGGTGTGCCCGGATCGTCGCTTCAGAGCATCCGCAAGGTATACTCCCACTACATGGCCCTAAACCAATGCCGGCCCTTCTTTGAGGCTTACCCCGATGTAGAACTGATTGAGTCGGAAGACACGGCGCTCAGCATCCGGGAGGTGGCCATAGCAGGCTCTACGGAAATGGCCGCCATCGGCAGCGCGCTGGCCATCGCCCAAAACGGCCTGATCGTGCTCGGCAAGGAGATCGAGTCGAGCAAGCAAAACTATACCCGCTTTCTGCTGCTCGACAGGCTGCCACAGCCGGCCACTGCCTGCAATAAGGCTTCTATCTGTCTGGTATTGAAATCAGATCCGGAGGCTTTTACACAGGCCATGGGGCTACTGTACAGGCGGCATGTGCAACTGTCCAAAATCGAGTCGGTGACTATACCCGGTCAGCCATGGCATTATCGCTACTATCTGGACCTGCGCTTCGAAGCAGAAGGGCAACTGGATGAACTGCTATCTGATATGGAAGCACTTGCTGCATCCATTCAACTGCTGGGGAAATACACTACGCATATATTATAATCTAATCATTATGAACAATTCTTCATCACGCACCCAAAGCTCCGAGAGGATAACTATAAAAAATAAAATCACAATCGCTCAAACTAATATGAATATGAAATCTGTAAGTAATCTAAACACCCACGAACAGCCGCTCATCATAGCGGGACCTTGCAGCGCTGAAACAGAAGAGCAGGTGCTGACTACGGCCCACCAGCTAAAGGACGCGGGGGTAAGTATTTTCAGGGCTGGCATCTGGAAACCAAGAACACGTCCGGGCTCTTTCGAGGGGGTGGGCCAGCCGGGGCTTGCCTGGCTGCAGCGGGTGCAACAGGAAACGGGTTTGCGTGTAGCAACAGAAGTTGCCAATACCGTGCATGTAGAGCAGTGTCTGCAGCATGGCATTGATGTGCTGTGGATCGGTGCACGCACTACGGCCAATCCATTCGCCGTCCAGGAAATTGCAGATGCCCTGAAAGGGGTCGATATACCAGTGCTGGTCAAAAATCCTGTTAACCCTGATGTGCAACTGTGGCTGGGAGCCATAGAACGATTGGAGAAAGCAGGTATAAGTCAGACAGGTGCCATACACCGGGGCATCTCGCCGCTGGGGAAGTCGGTGTACCGCAACAACCCAGAATGGAGCATGCCCATGACCCTGAAGGAGCTGCGCCCCGACCTGATGCTGATCAACGATCCGAGCCACATTGCCGGTAACCGTCATCTGCTGGCAGGTATAGCCGAAACGGCACTGGCACTGCACATGGACGGCCTGATGATTGAAACGCACATACAGCCGGAAGCTGCCTGGAGTGATGCCGCTCAGCAGATAACGCCGCAGGCACTCAAAGAGCTACTGGCGAAGCTGAGCGGCCGTCCATTGGCCACCGACACAAAGTCGGCTGCTGATCTTAGCAACATGCGCCACTCCATCGATTACATTGATGAGCAACTGATTGACCTGTTGAGCTACCGCATGCAGGTTGCTGCTGAAATAGGCCAGTATAAAATGCAGCATGGCCTGGCTGTGATCCAGGAAGAAAGGTGGGCAGAGCTCCTGGAAAAGCACGCCAGCCTTGCCTCGCGCAAGAATCTCAACGAGGAATTCGTGACGCAGCTGTTTGACAGGATCCACCAGGAATCTGTAAGGAGGCAGCATGGGGTGTTGCCGCTTATACCTGCAGGGTATAGCCTTCAGGCCACCACCACAGCACCAGAAGTCCGCCCAGCAGCACAATGCCAAACAAGAGCGATATTTTAGCGAGCAATCCTTTGTTTCCTAAAAAGCCGACCAGAGCACCTTTGAAGGCAACGTTGGACAGTCCGGCCACCAGGATCACGCGCCAGCCATTTTCAGGTGAGAGATTACCCAGGTTCATCAGTCGGGATGTGGAGAGGGTGATGGCATCCACATCGGTCAGGCCCGAAATGATGGCGACAATATATAGACCGCTGTCGCCCAGGTAGTCTTTTGCAGCCGCAGTTGCCAGGATCACGAGCCCGTAGATAGCGCCGAAGACCAGGGCCGCCTTGAGCTGAGCAGGATTTTCCTGCTCAGGCATCTGGTCACTTTCCTCCTTGTTAGCAAAGTAAGCTACCAGACCAGTGACGACCATAAGCGCAATCACCGCCAGCAGGGGGGGAGCTACCGCAGGCAGGGTAGTGGGCGCTACAATGACTATCTCCGTCAGAATACGAATGAAGGAAACTGTAGAGGCAATGAAAATAACGATCGCAGCCATTTGCCCACTGCCCTTCGCATTTTTGGTTCGGCGGGCGTAGCTCACAGTGGTAGCTGTGCTGGAAATAAGTCCACCGAGCACACCACCCAGAAAGGTGCCTGCTCTGTTACCGAATATCTTATAGACAAAATAGCCCAGCAGACCGATGCCAACAATCAGTACTACCATCAGCCAGATGTTGTGCGGGTTCAGTACCTGGTAAGGTCCATATTCTGTATTTGGGAGTATCGGCAGGATGACAAGGGAGATCACGACAAACTGCATGATGGCTGTCAGGTCCTGCTGGCCGATGCGGGCCACGATTCCGTGCAGGGTGGCTTTCAGGTGTAGTAATACCGCCACGGTGGCACCCAGGGCCACGGCTACTGTTTTGCTGCCGAACACCAGGTATGCGCCTACCACATACATCAGCAAAAGGGCGGCCTCTGTTGTCTGGCCAATATCAGGTACAGGCTCTCGTTTTTTCAGCAGATTAGCCGCCACCACAATGGCCGCAGTTGCCAATAGTCCGGCCCCCACGATCCAGCCCCCAAGTTCCTGGGCCATCAAGGCTGTAAGGCTACCAAAAAGCGTGATGAGGGGGAAGGTGCGTATACCGGCAATCTGTGCGTTATCATGCTGGCGTTGAAGGCCTACCAACAGGCCTAATCCCAGTGAAATGGCAAGTACTTGGAAGAGTTCCTGTTCCATACAGGTGGTGTGGTGACGATGGGTGTAGTGCTAAGATACTGCCCTAAATGATAAAAGTATAGCCTGGGCTATACTTTTATCTGATGTTCACAATATTTACCTAAAGGTATGATTGTTAATTACTCTCCTGCAGTAGTGTGCTGCTAATGCGTTTCAGTTCTGTTTCAGCTGCCTTTGCCTGGAACTGGATATCGATCAGTCGGTTTTCTGCTACAAGCTGGTTACGCTGCGCTTCCCGTAGCTCAATAGCCGTTAAAAGGCCCAGACGATAGCGCTCCAGGGCAATGGCGGCATTCTCCTGTGCCAGTGTCAGGTTAGTTTCTTCCAGTTGCAGCAGCTGTAGTCTGTTGCTGTACTGGCTATACGCTCTGGCCAATGAGGCATCCAGCAGGTTTTGCTGACGCTGATACTCCAGGTTGGCGGACTCCAGGTTGATGCGGGCGTTCTGTGCCATCCGGTTAATGTTAAGCCCGTTGAAGATAGGCAGGCTCACACTCAGACCATAGTTATAGCCACGGTTCTGGTTAAACAGAGGCGAGAATTCATTCAGCGGCTCGTTCTCTGAGCGGTTGAAGTTATAAGCACCTACCACACCGATCACAGGGAAGCGACTTGCGCGAACGGCCTTGATGTCCAGGTTGGCAATCTCCCGGTTAATTTTCAGGCGCTCCAGAAGCGGGTTATTGGCCAGCATGCCTGCGTCCGTATTTTTATAGCTCAGGTTAGGGTCCACTACGATCGAGTCTGTCACCACAAAGTCGATGTCCGGGTCGCGGCTGAGCAGCTGGTTCAGGTTGATCTTTGCATTCTGCAGCGCTTCCTGCTGTACAAGCAGTTCTGAGCGGTCTGTGTTAAAGTCTACCTGCGCACGCAAAATCTCTACCTTGGCGCTCACGCCCACCTCGTACTGCGCCTGGGCTATGTCCACCCGTGCCTGCGAGATAGCAATAGCATCTTCAATGGCCTGCATCTTCTGTGACTGGCGCACCACCTCAAAATAGTTGTCAAAAATAGCGGCAAGCGTGTTTTGAACTGTCTCGCGGGTAAATAAGATGCCGGATTTCTCCAGTGCTTTCAGCCGCTCGTAGTTGATGAACATGCCCATGCCATCGAATATGGTCCAGTTCAGGTTGATGCTTCCGTTGATGTTGTTGGAGCTGGCACCGTTACGGGTACGGTCCGGTCCTGTCTGAAAGGTCTGGCGGGAGTTGTTCTCACTAAAAGTACGGCCTCCACGAGCATCCACATTCGGAAGAAAGCCAGCATTGCCACGGGTTACGTTGTTTTCGGCAATGGCCTCCTGACGGGTGGCAATCTGGATGTCGTAGTTGTTTTGAAGCCCAATGCGAATGGCATCCTGCAGCGAAAGCTGCTCCTGCGCGGCAAGTTTGTTAGGGAAGAGCAGCACTACTCCAAGTAGGAACAGTGCTGCAACTCTAAGTGGGGACATTATATTAGAATGCAAAAGTTTAAATCTTAGCGTCAAAGATTAGATTTCAGATATTATTTGCTCAGTACAGGCTCTCTTTCCTGCTTGCGCTCTCTTCTGCGCTCCAGTTCCTCCTCCTCGTCTTTGTCTGACATCAGGGCAAGGTTTGCCTCAGCAGACGAGAAGAACGAGTAGATAGCAGGAATGATGTACAGCGTCAGACCAGTGGCGAAGATAAGACCACCCACCACGGCTATACCCATCGATACACGGCTTTCAGAACCGGCACCCAGGGCCAGTGCAATTGGCAAAGTACCCAGGATCGTGGACAAACTCGTCATCAGGATAGGGCGGAAGCGTGATACGGCGGCTTCTCTGGCTGCTTCCAGCTTGGTCAGTCCCTGTTCTTTTTTCTGGTTGGCAAATTCCACCAGCAGGATACCGTTTTTAGTTACCAGACCCACCAGCATGATCATACCAATCTGGCTGAAGATGTTGAGCGTCTGATCGAAGTACCACAAGCTCAGCAAGGCACCTGCCAGCGCAAGCGGCACCGTGAACATGATGATAATCGGGTCGCGGAAGCTTTCGAACTGTGCTGCCAGGGCCAGGTATATCAGGCCGAGTGCCAACAAGAAGGCAAACATCAAACTGCCTGAGCTCTCCTGGAAGTCTCTGGACTGACCGGTCAGGGAGGTCTGGAATGTTTCGTCCAGCACATCTTTTGCGATGACGTCCATGGCCTCGATGCCATCACCGATGGTATAGCCCTTATTAAGCGTAGCACTGAAAGTAGCTGCGGCAAAACGGTTGAAGCGGTAGATCTGAGGCGAAGAGCTTTCTTCTTTCAGCTCGATCAGGTTGTCAAGCTGTATCAGTTCACCTGCATTGTTTTTCACATACAAGCTGCGCAGGTCAAGCGGCTCACTGCGATTCTCACGGGCTACCTGTCCCAGAATCTGGTACTGCTTGCCGCCACGCACAAAGTAGCCGAAGCGCTGTCCACTCAGGCCAAGCTGCATGGTCTGGGCAACGTCACGTACACTCACACCCATCGACAGGGCTTTCTCGCGGTCGATCTCCACGCGTAGTTCCGGCTTGTTGAACTTCAGGTTTACGTCCACGAAGTTGAACTCAGGACTCTGGCGAGCTGCCTCGAGGAACGGTGGGATGATCTCGCGTAGCTTGGCCATGCTCTGTGCCTGCACTACATAAGATACTGGCTGGCCAGCACCACGTCCGCCACCCAGGCCTTTATCACCGGCGGCGAAAGCACGGGCACCCGGTATCTGGTTGAGCAGGGCAGGAAGCTCCTCCACGATCTGCTGCTGCGATTTCTCACGGTCTTGCGGGTCTACCAGGCGGAGGCGTATGAAGCCGGAGTTGGAGTTACGCGTCATGGTGGTCATGCTGCTGATGCCCTGCACCGAGTCGTTCACCAAAGCCGAAAGCTCGTTCATATACCTGTCCATGAATTCAAAGGAAGCTCCTTCAGGACCAGTGGTTTGAATACGGAGACCACTTCTGTCTTCATCCGGCGTCAATTCAGAACGCATAGTTGAGAACTGCCACCAGATAATGCCAGCCGATAAGATAACCAGCACAAAGGCTACCCAGCGGTAAGATAGGAAGCTGTTCAGGCTGCTTCTGTAGGCGTTAGTCAAACCTGCAAAGAAAGGCTCCGTTTTGCGGTAGAACCAGTTCGGCTTATCGCGGCGCTTCAGCATGCGCGATGACATCATCGGCGTGAGCGTGAGTGAGACGAAGGAAGAGATGATAACAGAACCTGCCACCACAATACCAAACTCGCGGAAGAGGCGACCAGTTGTGTCTTCGAGGAAGGCCACCGGCATAAATACCGCCGCCAGCGCAATGGTAGTAGAGATAATGGCAAAGTAAATCTCCCCAGCCCCTTTCTTGGCGGCCTTCATCGGTTCCTGCCCGTCCTCTATACGGGAGTAGATGTTCTCGAGCATTACGATGGCATCATCCACCACCAGACCAATGGCCAGTACGATACCCAGCAGGGTGAGCACGTTGATGGAGAAGTTCATCAGGTACATGATGAAGAAGGCACCTATGAGCGAAACAGGTATAGCCACCACCGGAATGATGGTAGAACGCCAGTCACGCAGGAACAGGAAGATGATGACTACTACCAGACCGAAGGCGATGAAGATGGTCTCCTTCACCTCCGCAATGGAAGCTCTTACATATTTCGAGTTGTCAAAGCCAATGGTCAGTTCCAGGTCTTCCGGAATGTCTTTTTTGATGAACTCCAGTCGGCGGTAAAACTCATCAGCGATCTCTACCTGGTTTGTACCCGGCTGAGGAATGATCACCACACCGATCATCGGTACGCCGTTGTAGCGCAATACTGTTTTTTCGTTTTCAGGGGATAGCTGTGCGTAGCCGATGTCGCGGAAGCGGATCAGGCGGTTGGCGTCTTCGCGTACCACCAGGTTGTTAAACTCTTCCGGCGTAGAAATACGGCCCATGGTTCTCACAGAGAGCTCCGTGGTAGCACCCTCGATGCTGCCCGATGGCAATTCCACGTTCTGGCGGGCCAGTGCATCGCGTACTTCCAGCGGGGTAACCTGCAGGGCAGAAAGCTTATCAGGGTCCATCCACAGACGCATGGAGTAGCGCTTGTCACCCCAGATGTTGATGGCACTCACACCCGGTATTGTCTGCAACTGCTCTTTAAATACGTTCTGACCTATGTCAGACAGGTCCAGCAGGGAGCGGGTTTCGCTGCGTATACCCAGGAAGATGATCGGGTTGGCATCCGCGTCGGCTTTAGACACGGTCGGCGGCTCAGCATCCTCCGGTAGACGGCGCTGCGCTCTCGATACGCGGTCGCGCACGTCATTGGCGGCGGCCTCCAGGTCAACTCCCAGATCAAACTCTACGGTAATGTTACTGTTGCCCTCGCTGCTCGATGATGTAAGCGTGCGTATACCTGCAATACCGTTGATAGACTCCTCGAGCGGCTCCGTGATCTCCGACTCAATTGTCTCGGCATTGGCTCCGGCATAACTGGTCGATACGTTCACGATCGGCGGGTCTACGCTTGGATACTCGCGCACACCCAGGTACGTAATACCGATGATACCGAATACGATGATCGTGATGCTCATCACGATGGCGAGCACCGGGCGCTTAATACTTATATTTGATAAACTTGCCATAAATTTCTTTTACTAAACAGACCGGGAGACAGAACAAAGGTTCATGCGCTCCTCACTCATGCTAACGCTGCGAAAGGCGTTATTGTGCATCTCCAGATGTTACTACTCTTCTGATATTCAAATCAGAACCGGGGCGTGTCTGCAATATACCCGAGCTGATGATGGTGTCGCCGGGCTCTACTCCTTCGATGATCTGAATCAGCGTTTCGGAGCGTTGGCCAATCTTTACCATTTTAGGCTGTGCCTTCCCGTTTTTAGCCAGGAATATCTTGTGGCCCGTTGCCTCCGGTATGATAGACTCTGTTGGGATAAGGATGGCCTCGTCCATATCTTCAAGACTAAGGCTCACCTTCACGAAAGCACCAGGCTTGATTTCCTGGTTCTTGTTTTCGTAGAGGGCGCGCAGTTGCAGAGTGCGTGTAGCCGGATCGATATTAGGTTGTATGGCATAAATGCTGGCCTCGTACTGTTCTGCACTGCCTTCGGAGGTGAAAGTGATTTTATCGCCTACTTTTACAGACTGGCTGTAGCGGCCAGGTATAGAAAAGTCGATTTTAACAGGGCTGATATCCACAATGCGGGCAACAGGGGAGGTTGGGGTCACATAGCTGCCCTCACTAACCTGGCGCAGGCCGATCACACCATCAAAGGGAGCGCGTACATAGGCTTTGTCCAGTGTTGCCTTCAGTGCCTGAATATCGGCTGTGGCAGTAGCTAACTGGTTGCTTACCTGGTCGTACTCCTGGCGGCTGATATATTCTTTTTCGAGCAGGGTGCGCTGGCGCTCTTCCATGTCCTGGTACAGCTTCTGGTTAGACTGTAGCTTGGCCAATTGAGCACGCAGGTCTGCATCGTTCACTGTCATAAGCAACTGTCCTTTTTTTACCTGGCTGCCCTCTTTGAAGTTAATATTGGTTACCCGGCCAGATATTTCGCTGCGCAGCTCCACATCCTCGTTAGGTATAACGGAGCCGGTAGAGGTAATCTTGTTCTGGAAAGCGGTATGCGACACGACGAATACGTCCACGGCCACTTTTTGGGCCATAGGACCACCCGTAGGCCCGCTTGCTGTTGCTGCTTCGTTACCAGAAAACACTTTATTGTACAGCAGGTAACCAACAACAGCGGCAACTACCAGGAGTAGGATTGTTTTGACAGTTTTGTTCATTTAAGTTTAAACTTCGATTAAGGTGATCTTACCTCAAAGGTATAAAATTACGGTTTGTATTTAACGTATAGACAATAACGAAAAACGACTAAATTTACATGCTTATCATGGTATAATAAAGCATGTGGCGGATGAACTCTACCAACAGACACTATTGTAAGACAAACGGCAGCTTCAGAGGTTTAAAAACGAACAAAAGAAATTGTACAAAGGTATGAGCGACAGCAAGAAAAACTTTTTTGAGGATGTCTATGAGGTAGTTAAGCTGATTCCCAAGGGTCGGGTGACGTCATATGGAGCCATTGCCAGCTACCTGGGCTCCAAAGGATCGGCCCGCATGGTCGGCTGGGCGCTGATCGCCTCGCAACCCTTTACCGCCATACCTGCGCACAGGGTAGTCAACCGGGTAGGTATGCTTACGGGTAAGCAGCACTTCGAAGCTTCCAATGCCATGCAGGAGCGCCTGGAGCAGGAGGGGGTAAAGGTGGAGAATGACCAGGTAGTGGAGTTCGAGAAGCTGTTCTGGGATCCGGCGAAGGAGCTGCTTTGAGAGTTTAGGATTTAAACTTTGCCAGGAGAGAAGTTTCGTCGGTTCAAGCTATTGCGTGACATCCGCATTTGAAGAGGCTCTCAATCGATCTTTATGTACTCTAATTGCCCCATGCAGTCGGGGGCGGTTGTAGCGCTGCACCAGGATGGGGTATACGTTCAGCACCACATTCAGGCAAATCAACCAGAGCGACTGCTTTAATCCGTAGTAGAAAGCTACCCAAACAGAGCACCCCAGGACGACGAGGAAGATGATCAGGTGCCCGTATTCGGATTGTCGGGTATTGTATTCGAGCTTCTTTAATGCCTGCAGGTCCTTTTTGACGGGGCTGGCGGCCTTGTGAAGCTTTTCCCAACCGACCCATACCAGCACCTTCCGAAAGGCGTTGACGCCTAACCAACGGTATACCTTGCCATTCCTTTCCCAGTTTCTGCTATCAAAATAAGTAGCTGTCAGCTTTGGTTTGAGCGTTTGCATAAGCGATGACACGCTCATCATCAGCATAAAGTTAAGGGCCCATGCAAATGAAAAGGAAGTAACGCCCAGCAGATAAGCTACGGCTAGTATCATACCGAACGAAAACAGGGAGATGAAAAAAGTGCTCAGGTAGTTAGACATGAGTGTAATTGGAGAACTTACCTTAACAGCGAGATTACCCAACTGTCTTCATTAGGGGGCTGGTTGTTTACGGTGATGTCCTCTACTTTTTGTGTTCGTGGGCAGCACTCGGTAGGGCCAGTGCTGGAAACGGCAAGCCTGATCGTGTCTGTTTGGTCTAAAGCGGTAATATAATAGGCTGTCACTTCCGGAGTCAACGCAATTACTACGTAGTTAGCCTCAAATTTAAACTGAGCAGCTTGCCTGCCGCCGTTCTGCATGTAGTACACTTCCACGTCATCCTGGTCTAGCTGTGCGTTGCTGCCAAACAGCAGATCCTCTCCACTTTCTTCAGACTTGATTGTGAAGGCAAAAGCGTCTTCAGACTGGCAGTCTATCCCTTCGCATTCATCTTTACAGGCAAATAGGAAGGGGAGGAGGAGCAGGATGAGAAAAAGGTTAAGCTGTTTCATAGATAGCGTTAGTTAAGCTGTTTTGCGCTTGATTCCACTTGCTTCAGATACGCAATTGCCTCTTTTGAGAACAGCATGGGCTTTGCCTTGTCTTTTTTAGCAGCCTTGTTGTACAGGTAAACGAACTGGAAAGGATTGTCGATGTTGGCGATCAGTTTTTTCTTCAGGCCGTTTCGTTCAATGATATCAGCCATGTAGAAGCCAGGTATATGGCCGCTCATGCCGATCACCTGTTGTTTTATTTGCTGGCTGGTATAGGCTTTGCTGCCTGCTGCCATCTCACGAATCGCTTCGTCTACTTTTGGCAGTTGTTTCTCGCCGAGCTGCAACAGATAATTGCCCCATCTCATGTCTTCTGGCATGTTATCAGACTTGGTAAAGTGCTTGTCAATCAGGTCGGGCGCGCCTTCGTTCAGCAGCAATTGCAGCATCAGGAGCAGGCTTTCGTCTTTCTCCGCCACTACATATTTCTTCTGACTTCTGACTGCGTGGTGGAGTTCATGGCCGCCCAGAATACCGTATTTCTCCCGATCATACACATAGGTTCCCCACAGGGTCAGGACTACGTTCCCATGATTGGCCACTGCATCGTTGCCCAGGGCGTTAAAGTATAACGTAAGCTCTGGTTTTGTGTGGTGCATGCGTTTTGGCAGCATAGAATAGGTCTCTGCATAAAGCGAAGCAAGGTACGCCTCCTGGTCATTGAGAATCTTTTGCAGAAACTCGCGCAACTGCGGCTCGTTGGCTTTGTTAAAATGAATCAGGTACGTGTTGTAGTGTTGCTGCGGATCTTTCAGTCGCTCATGCAACAGACTGTCGTGCTGCGGCATGTACACCACCTCCATGTCCTTGCGGAAGCGGTTGAGGTACTTCTCGTTGTAGCCCTGGTTGCGGATGTACTGGTTATTCCCCTCTAAACTGAGGAAGTTTTTCCAAAGCTCATCGCTTACAGCTCTGCCCTGACGGAGGCTATCGGTCAGTTCGAAATAGCGGGTTGCCGCTACGGCGTCTATCTTCTGGGCCTTTAGGCAATAGCTGCAGGCGAGTAAGATTAGTAGGGTAAAGAGTGTTTTCATGTGAAAGGGTTAGGTGAATATATTAGGTAACGGATTGGTGCAGCCGATGAGTGAGGCAAAGCCGAGCATAAAGGCTGAACTTGGTTATGTGCTTTAATTTTTCAGGTATTTGTTGGCATTAATGACCGCATAAGCAGGGTCATCATTGAGTATGTTCTTAAGCGACCCAACATGCGCCACTCCAATTATTAACAGAATTCTTTTTGGCTGTTCCCGCATCTGATTAGTGACGATGTTGGAGTAAATCTTATAGTCCCTGTTTTTGAAGACTGAGATAAGTTCAGCTCCTATATATTGGGGATTGACAAAGGCGGTGTCCACCATTTCATCTGGGTTTTTGAAAGTTCCGTTTGTGACTCTGGCAGGTGTAATGTATTTCAAATGGTAAATCATGTTGAAGCTTCCAGGCTGATTGAGGAAAATCAGATAGTCTTTGAATGAGAGAGTGCCATTTTGCAATGCTGTATACTTCTCGCCTACAACCTTTCTCAGCTCAAGGGTTTCGTTCTTGTAAAGCTCTATGTTCTCTCCATTATCCAGAATGCTCTGCGAAGTGCCGCCTGGTGCGTTTACACAATAAACCTTAGGCAAGCCAAGCTGCTTTCCTATTCGAAAAGCCAATTGGAAAACTTCACTTCTCCCGTAGTCCACTTTCTCCAGATTCAGCTTACCCTGCGAGTAGAGGAAATATAAGCTATCAATTTCTGCCTGTTGCTCAGGCAGCTTTTCAACCATTACCATGTCAGGCTTATACTTATGTATAAGAGAAGTGAATTCTTCTACTTCCTTCTGCCTTTTGGGAGTCAGGACATCCGTATTAGGGTTATCTTTCTTGTAAACCTGACTCAAATGGTCAGAGCCTATTATCAATATCTCAGTTTTATTGCCCTGAGCTACCGCATTGAAGCACAATCCCACTATGAATAATGTAAGCTTAAGTCTAAGTTTCATCTTTTCTACTTATTTATTGGAATTGCGCATAACTATCTGCACTATGTGTGGTGTATTTCAGAGAAATTTACAGCGTTACCGGTCCAGATAGTATATTATTGCACTAATATATGGATAATTTTGACATAGCTTATGCCCTGAAAAAGAAAAAGGCACCACCTAACGGCAGCGCCTTTTACCACTCTAACAAAAATTGCTGCCGGTGGAGGCTGGGAAACTACCTTCCCGACAGCGGCTATTTTCATAGCCTACAGAAATCTCTATGCAGCACTTCAGGGCTCTGTCTTCCCCGATAGTGATGCAAGTATAAGCACCACACCAGCAGCAAAATTGAATTTTAGACAAGCGACCGTTTCGGATACCCTTACAGCAGGTATAGCACCCCGCAGGCTGTACACGGCATCTTGGCTGCACTTCGGATGGTAGGTATAGCCGCTCGTCTAAAAGCACCTGTCGGTTAGGGACTTGATGCGCAGAAAACGTAACTTTGCAGCATGGAAGTAAAATTGAACGCAGCACGTGAACTGGAGGTAAAGGGGTGGAGTCTGCCGGATGTGCGCAACATTACCCAGAACAGGCTGCTGCTGCACCTGCTTTTCTGGGCGGTATACGTCTGTTTTTTCGGCTTGCTATACGGCAGCTACATCGATGACTACTATAATGCTTTCATGATCGAGCTCATTGAGCTGCCGTTCAAGATGCTGCTGGTTTACTTCAACATGTACTTCCTGATGCCACAATACCTGTTGCAGCAGCGCTACATGGAGTTTGCCGTATACCTGCTCCTGATGATGGGGGCCATTGGCATCCTGATGCAGTTTGTGCTGATGCCGCTGCTCATTCACCCCCTCATCTGCCCCACCACCTGCACCAACGACAACCTGACGCTCTATCGCTTTGTGCGCAACATCGTGAACCTGGGCTACCTGGTGTCGATTACAGCGACGATCTACCTGCTCAAAAACTGGTACCGCGACCAGCAGGCTACGCAGACGCTGGCGCAGGACAAGCTCGAGGCCGAACTTAAATTCCTGAAGGGGCAGATCCACCCACACTTCCTGTTCAACACCCTCAATAGTCTGTACTCGCTCACGCTCCGCAAATCCGATAACGCACCGGAGGTGGTGCTGAAGCTGTCAGGCTTGATGGACTACATGCTCTATGACGCCGCAGCTGCCAAGGTGCCGTTGGAGAAGGAACTGAGCTACATACAGAACTACATTGCCCTGGAGCGCATCCGTTACGGCGACCGTGTGGATATCGCCTATACCGAATCGGGAGGTATTGCAGGCAAGCAGATTGCACCTATGATGCTGTTGCCCTTTGTGGAGAATGCCTTTAAGCATGGCGTGAGCACCGAAACCGAAAACGCCTGGATACGGATAGATGTGAAGGTGCAGGGTAGTACACTGGCTGTACTGGTCGAGAACTGCAAATGCGGTGAGAAAGCCAGCGACAGTCACCGTGACTTTGCGTCAGGCATCGGCCTGAAAAACGTGCGCCGCCGCCTGGAGCTGCTTTACGAGAACAGGTATAGCCTGGAAGTGGAGGACGAGCCGGAGAGCTACGCCGTGCGCCTCGAACTGGACCTGAGACAGGAATAACAGTATTGCATAAGTTGATGCAATTACCAGGTATAGCGTATCGTTTATACCTGATTCGCAAATAAAACGAACATGAAACTACGCTGCCTGATAGTAGACGACGAGCCCCTGGCGCTGGATGTGCTGGAGACTTTTGTGGAACGCCTCGACAACCTGGAGCTGGTGTGCCGCTGCAGCAATGCCGTGGAGGCATACAACTGCCTGCAGACCGAGCACATCGACCTGATATTCCTTGATATCCAGATGCCGAAACTCACAGGTATAGATTTCCTGAAGTCTATACCTAACCCGCCCAAGGTGATCTTTACGACCGCCTACCGCGACTACGCCCTCGACAGCTACGAACTCAACGCTGTGGACTACCTGCTCAAACCAATTGCCTTCGATCGCTTCCTGAAAGCCGTGGCCAAGGTAACGCCCGCGGAGCCCAAAGGTATAGCAGGCCCGCCCGCAGCGGCAAATCATGCAGAGCCGGATTTCAGGGAAGTTTTTATCTATCTAAAGGCCGACAAGAAGATGGTGAAGGTGATGCTGGCGGATATTCTCTATATCGAGAGCCTGAAAGACTACATCCGGGTGAAGACTGATACGAAAGAGATCATCTCTTACCAGAAAATTTCCTTTCTGGAAGAGAAACTGCCGACTGACAAGTTCCTGCGCATCCACCGCTCCTTCATCATCTCTCTCGACAAGGTACAGGCCTTCTCCGCCACCGCCGTCGACGTCGGTAAAGCCGAAATCCCGATCGGCCGCCTCTACAAAAACGAAGTGCTGCAAGTGCTCGGGCAGAACAACCTGTTGGAGAGTTGAAAAGTTAGAGAGTTTGGGAGTTTAAGAAGGAAGGAGTAAGATTGACAGAAGAGGAGTCTGTTTATTCCATTTTACTGCCTGTACCGCAAAGCCAGGTATAGCGAATGTTATAAAACTTCTATACCTTAACCCGTAGCATATTTTCATTCTTTCCCGTAAAGGCTCGGCAGGGGCTATGCTATTAACTCCCAAAAGTTAAGTCTTAAACTCTCTAACTCCTAAACTCCTTGAACTCCATTTCCAAAAAGAAGCAGTTTTACCCGATTGCTGCTTGCCTGCGCAACTACCTGCATGCGTACGACCGGGAGACCAAGCTGCCGGTGCGTTACGAAGATCTGATCCACTATACCGACTCTTTCCCTTACTATGACAAGAAGGGGCACGATACGCTCTGGGAGACGATCATGTTTGACCAGCAGGAGCAGGTGGAGTTAAGCAAGGGGCTCACACAGATCTACGCCCTGCTCAAAACCGATGGCGATATGTCGGTGATGGAGCACCTGTACGTGTCGCGGGTCGATTACTGCACCTTTGGCAACTCTAATCCCTTTCGGGTGCAGATCATGAACCAACTCAACGACAACTACGACTACTTTTATGTGAAGCGTGCCGATGCCTCCCGCATTTATGGCCTGGAGCTGGAGTATATTCTGTCACCTAACCGCATCAACTACCTCGTGGATGGTGACACGCTGATTGAAGAGCACATTGCAGGTATACCGGGCGACCTTTTTATAAAGGAGTACCTCAACAGGCCGGGCACAAATAAGGTGCGTATCGCCAAGGAATTTGTAAAGTTTAACGAACGCTGCTTCGTGCGTCTGCTCGGCGATATGCGCTCTTATAACTATGTCGTGGATATCACGCCTGACTTTGAGGACGAGCAGTACCGCGTGCGCCCCATCGACTTTGACCAGCAATCCTACGAGGGGCGCAAGTCGATGTACCTGCCACAGTTCTTTAAAGACAATAATGTAATCGTGGACCTTGTGCTGACGCTGCTGAAACCGGATGTGATCAAGCAATACCAGAACGAAGAACGTACGCTTATTTTCCGGCGTCTGCGCACAGCCCGCTACCGCCTCAAAGACCTGATCGACTGCATGCGCGGCGACACCATCTCTAACCCCGAAAAGATAGCACAGCTAAAGCAGGAGCTGGCCCAGCATCATAATTCAGACGAGTTTCTCAAATGCGAGGGCATGGGCGACCTGGTGCGGCTCAACCTCAAAACCATCATGAAGAAGGCGAAGATCAGGTAGCGCCTATACCTGGCGCTACAGTCGCTCCAGGTTGGTGCGGGTGCGCTCGCTGTCAGTCAGGTTACCGGTGTTGACAGTGGAGGCCGGCTCAAACAGCAGTACCTCGGCCTCTTCATGCGCGACCGGCCGGTGTTCCACACCCCGGGGCACGATCAGAAACTCGCCGGGCTGCACCGTGATCGTCCTGTCCCGGAACTCCATGTCGAAACTTCCTTTCACGACCAGAAACAGCTCGTCTTCGTGCTCGTGGTGGTGCCAGTCGAAAGCTCCTTTAAATTTGGCCAGTTTCACCTGCTGTCCGTTTAGCTCTCCGGCAATGCGCGGATTCCAATGGTCGGATATCAGGGCGAACTTCTCTGCCAGGTTTACTTTTTCTATTTTCTGGTTCATGCTATACCTGTTTTAGATAGAGGTGATGAATATCATTTAAATTTATTTGGACTGATTCTAAATAGAGCTTACCTTTGTGTCATTCAAAATAAGACAACAAGCGCCACCACCATGATAGCAGCTACAGCAAAGCCCGGGGAGATGATGACAGCAGCCACTGAAATGGTCGAAATCTATGCAAACGAAGCCGGAGCCGTATTCCAGTGCGATCGCAGAAACCGCCTGATGCTGTACTTCGCCGGTTCGCTAAACGTGCTCAAAGTAGACACTTTTCTGCGTTTGAAGCAAGCTGTTGCCAGCATTGACCTGGAGCAGATGGCCGCCAATCCATCCCGCTCCTCAGATTACGAGATCGTAGCGGTGTGTGGCTGTGAGCGCTGCTTTATCCTGTCGCTGACCGAGCTGTATGCCCTGCGCGACCTGCTGGAAGGCGCCAAGTTTAGCCTGGAGCTGAACCGTATGCTGCACGAGTGCCTTACGCCGCTCGAAGCTTAGCCATACAACATGAGCTATACCTGCAAGCACAGCCCCTAAGCTGTGCTTTTTTTATTTAGACTTCTTCCATATTTCATTCCGTGCACCCATTTTCAGAACATTATACTTACCTTAATGGTAGAAATAAAGGACGCATGCTCTGTATAGAGTTTGCCCCGGATTTAGAACGAAAAACACCCCTATACCTATGAAGGATTTACTAAGGCTAAGAACTTCGCTGACCGAAGAAATAGAGAGAGTACTCAATGAACAGATCAAAATGGAGGCTGAGGCTTCGTCCATGTACCTGGCCATGTCGGCCTGGTGCGACCGCAACGGCTTCGATTTCAGTGCTGGCTATTTCAAGAAGCAGTCTGACGAAGAGCGTGAGCATATGCTGCGCCTCTTCAAGTATGTGTCTGATATGGGCGGTCGTGCCGTGTCTCCGGACATTTCCGGTATACAGATCGAGTTCGATTCTTTCAGAAGTGTGTTTGAGCAGGCCCTGCAGCAGGAGATCGCCGTGACGCAGTCATTCAATCGCATGGCTGATAAGTGCATGAAATCAAAGGACTTTGTGACTTTCACGTTCCTGCAGTGGTTCCTGAAAGAGCAGATCGAGGAAGAGTATGTGGCCCGTCGTGCGCTCGAGCTTTTCGATGTGATAGGCGAGGAAGGAACAGGCCAGTACGAAATCGACAAGCGTGTGCCCAAGATCACGTACGAAGACACTTATGAGGATTAATTAACCCCGCTATAAAAAGTAAAAGCCTTTGGATTCGCTCCAAAGGCTTTTTTTATGGGTTGTAGGTGTTTATACCTGTTTATCTGACTTCAGAGTATGCTCCTTGAACGTATGAATAGCCTGCTCTTCCGTGGTGTGGTGCAGCCACACGTTGTCAGGCTGAAAGCTCATGACAGGGGCAAAGTCGCAGCGGTCAGTGCATTCGGTCTTTACCACTTCCACCTGGCCTTTCAGCCCCATCTCCTTGATCATGGTGCGGAGCGTCTTGCCTATATCTTTGCCGCCCTTTTTCTTGCATTTACTACCCGTGCAGACGTAAATCACCTTGTCTGGTACGTTGAATCCTTTGCTCATGTATACGTGTGAATTGTCTTCCTCTTAAAGAGGAATAGCTGTGAAATAGTTCATGTACGTGAAGCTGTATACCTTCCGTTCATTTTTGCTGACAGGCTGTAAGCCAATCGCGTGCCTCGTTAATATCCTCAAATATACGCATCTCAAACCGGCCCCGCACCCGGCTCAGCATATCCGACGAAGAGGCGGCTGCAAAAGCATCTTCATTCGCCACGTGCGCATAGTACTGCAGTCCTGCTTCCGCGGCGGCAGGTATCCACTCCTGCTCGATCCATTCTACAGATTCATCCCAGCGACCTACCAGGCTCCGGTTATCATTCAGTCCGCAGGTGGCGCTATGCTGCTCAATAGCTTCCAGTACGGCGAGACTGCCCTGCTTCACGTTTTCAGGAGTCACATAGCCGCTCCAGTCATTGTAGACCCACTTGTTCTGCTCATCGTAGTGGATGGTCAGATAAGTCTTGCCCGTAGAAGATTTAAGCTCCTGTAATTTCATGGGTAGTTAGCTTTGTCCAGGTATAGCCAGATGCAATATAACCAATACAACTCAAGGAGCAGTTTTCCTGGAGTATGAAATCGCGAAATCATACAGAATGGCAGTTATTTTCATACGGCAATACTTCGGGCTATGATATGGATGAAGGAAAAGTATGTTTTTGAGCGTGAGCAAAAAAAGAATCAAACAGTAGTGTTTTACTGATAACAGTAGTAAGTTAAACCTTCGGATACACTTATTGTCTAATCGCACATCTAACCTATCTTAACCTTAAAAGAAACATGCACATCAAGACTCTGAGAACCTCGAAGCGACTGGCTGCTTCGCTGCTGAGCCTGTTGCTATTGGCGGGCTCCCCGGCTCCTGTCGCTTTGGCGCAGGGCGGCAACCAGGCCACCACCGGCTATCAGCGACCACCTGAGGCCATCGCCTCTATCATCGACGCACCATCCACGCCGGGTGTGAGTATAAACTCAAAAGGCGACTGGATGCTGCTGCTCGAGCGGGCCGGCTACCCTAGCATCGAAGAACTGGCACAGCCCGAAAGCCGACTGGCTGGTCTCCGCATAAATCCTGCAACAAACGGCCAGAGCCGCGCCTCGTTCATCAACAACATCAAGCTAAAGCAGGTAAATGGCGGGCAGGAGTTTGAATTGGCAGGTATTCCGCAAAACGCGCAGATCTCCTACGTGACCTGGTCGCCGGACGAAAAGCAGATTGCCTTCACTATTACCAAGGCCAACGGCATCGAGCTGTGGGTGGCAGGTATAGCTGACCGGCAGGCCCGCAAACTGACTGAGGCGACTTTGAACGATGCGTACAGTGGCCGTCCGTTTTCGTGGATGCCGGATAGCAAGTCGTTGCTCGTGAAGTTTGTGGACGAGAAGCGTGGCGAAATGCCGAAAGCCAACCTGGTGCCAAGCGGACCGAACATCCAGGAGAATATTGGCAAGGCGAATCCTTCGCGTACCTACCAGGATCTGCTCAAAAATAAGTACGACGAGCAGCTGTTCGACTACTACATGCAGACCCAACTGAAGCTGGTGTCACTTGACGGCAAGCAGCAAAACGTGGGACAGTCGGGCATCATCAAGAGCGCCGATGTGTCGCCAGACGGGCAGTACCTGCTCGTGGAAACCATCCAGAAGCCTTACTCATACCTGGTGCCGCACTACTACTTCCCTTACCATGTGGAAGTATGGGGCCGCGACGGCAAGGTGGTGAAGCAACTTGCCCAGCTGCCACTGGCCGAAGACATTCCGATTGGTTTTGATAACGTAGCCAAAGGCCCGCGCAGCTACAACTGGCGCCCTGATAAGGCAGCTACTTTATACTGGGTAGAAGCGCAGGACGGTGGCGATGCTACTAAGGAAGTGGCAGAGCGTGACATCGTGTTTATGCTGGATGCACCTTTCTCTAGGAAGCCTGCTAAACTGGCCGGTACGAAATACCGCTACCGTGGTGTGCAGTGGGGCAACAATGACCTGGCCCTGGTGAACGAGCGTCTGTGGAAGACCCGTACCGAGCGTGTCGTGCGCGTGAATCCTGCCAAGCCTGCACAGGCTGGCACCGTGCTGATCGAGCGTTCATACGAAGATGGCTACAGCGACCCAGGCAGCCCGGTGTATACCAAAAACCAGTATGGCCGGAGCGTGCTGCTGACTGACAAGAAAGGCGACAACATCTACATGATCAGCGAAGGCGGCTCACCTGAGGGCAACCGTCCGTTCCTGAGCGAATTTAACCTGAAGTCGAAGAAGGCTAAGATTCTGTTCCGCTCCGAGGCTCCTTATTATGAGCGTCCGGTGGACATCATCGACCTGAACAGCAAGCGCATCATCACCCGTCGTGAGTCGGAGCAGGAAGTGCCGAACTACTTTGTGCGTGACCTGAACAAGAAGCAGCTGACGCAGGTGACCAAATTCCCGCACCCATACCCGCAGCTGGAAGGTGTGCAGAAAGAATTGCTGCAGTACGAGCGCAACGACGGCGTGAAACTGACAGCCGTGCTATACCTGCCGAAGGATTACAAGAAAGGAAGCGGCCCACTGCCGATGCTGATGTGGGCTTACCCGCGTGAGTTTAAGAACGCAGCGGCTGCCGGTCAGGTGAAAAGCTCGCCTTACGAATTTACCCGTATCAGCTCCGGTTCGCCACTGTTCTGGGTAACGCAAGGCTACGCCGTACTCGACCGTACGGACTTCCCGATAGTAGGCGAAGGAGATGCCCAGCCTAACGACACTTACGTGGAGCAGCTGATAGCCAGCGCCAAAGCCGCTATCGATAAAACCGTGAGCATGGGTGTGGCCGATCCGAAGCGCATTGCCGTAGGTGGTCACTCGTACGGTGCCTTCATGACCGGCAACCTGCTAGCGCACTCTGATCTGTTTGCTGCAGGTATAGCCCGAAGCGGCGCCTACAACCGTACGCTGACACCGTTTGGTTTCCAGCAGGAAGAACGTACTTACTGGCAGGCCCCGGAGGTATACAACCGTATGTCGCCATTCTCCGCCGCGCACAAAGTAAAAACGCCTATCCTGCTGATCCACGGGGAGGCTGACAACAACTCTGGTACCTTCCCGATCCAGAGTGAGCGTTTCTACAATGCCCTCAAAGGACATGGTGCCACGACCCGTCTGGTGTTCCTTCCGCACGAAAGCCATGGTTACGCAGCCCGCGAGTCTATCCTGCACATGCTGTGGGAAATGAATACCTGGCTGAATACTTACGTGAAGAACCGTCAGATACAGTAAGGTATAGCCATACCTGTATTATAAAAGAAAATGCCCCGGCCATACAGGTCGGGGCATTTTCTTTATACCTGGGGCAGGTATAGCCTATTGGTTTATTGTCTTGATCTTATGTGGAACAATGGTAAGCGGCCACTTTTGTCCGTCTACCGGCTCTTCGGCTATTTTGTCAATCACATCCATACCCTCTATCACTTCTCCGAACACTGTATACTCCTGGTCCAGCGCCGGCTCACCGCCGATGGTGGTGTAGAGTTCCACCTGCTGCGGTGTATACTTCATATTATGCTGTGCTTCATAGGCTCGTAACTCCTGTAGCGTTCTGGGCTCTCCCAATGTGATATAAAAGTTGTGTGAGGAAGACTCCTTATCCGGGTTGCGTTCGTCGCCATAACGTGCCATGGCTAAGGCGCCACGCTTGTGGATGTACTTCGGGTTAAACTCCTGCGGAATCTTGTAGGCGCCCTGTTTCATGGTGCGGTTATCGGAGTCGCCACCCTGCACAGCAAAGCCTTTTACGACACGGTAGAACTCTCCCTGGTCATAGAAGCCCGCTTTTGTGAGGCGCACAAAGTTGGCGCGGTGCAGCGGCGTCTCAGGGTAGAGGCGCAGCTTAATATCACCGTGGCGGGTGCTGATGAGAATCAGGCTGTCAGGGTGCTCTTTTTCATAAGCTGTCAGTACCTCCACCACATTTTCTGATGTGAGCGGTTCGAGCTTAGACTCTGTGGTGGTTTCACGTTCTTCAGCAGTAGCCTGCTCTTCTGTTTTGGGTTGGCAAGCTGCCATTCCCATAAAAAATGCGATCACCCACAGGAGAGGTGAAGAGATGAATGCTTTTTCTGAGTATTTCATAAGGGATAGGGTTAGTGCTTCTGTTAATATAGCGAAATGCTGTTATAAAGTGCAAATAAAATTGTACTGTATTGTTGTTAAAAATCTATTAAAATTAAACTTTTTAAAGATAGTGCTTTGTGAATGTAAACCTTGTATTTAGAGTTGCGTATAAAGCCGCCTCCAAAAATAGCAAATCGCTTATATCTGTTGAAAAGCGTTCAAATTGCTGTCTATACAGGAAATTATCCCCTGATTTCAGTGCAATTTGGATGTTGCAACAACGTGCAGCCTGGAGATAGTGTCAAGTGCATTTTATAAAAAAACATTAAAAAAAATTATACTTTTATTTGGATATAAAAATCCTATTTAATAGTTTGGCTTTCACTATCCTTATAATAAACCTTAAAACTTTAACTAACCTAACTATTTTACACGTATGAAAAACACCTTACGCGTTAAGAACGTACTGCGTTCTGTACTATTTGGGGCAGCTCTCTCTACTGCCGCAGTTTCATTCACTTCTTGCGACTCTGAGGCTCCGGAAGCCACTGAAGTAGCAGAGAATTTACAGACCTCTACCCAGAATGGAGCTATTATCAAGGGGCAGTATATTGTTGTATTTAAGAAAGATGCCAACCTGCGCCTGGATGGTACTGCTACCTATGCTGAGCGGGTAGGCGCGGTGCGCGAAATGGGCCAGGAGCTACTTGCTTCCAATGGCATTGCCAACGCTACGATCGAGCAGGCTTATGGCCAGGCTATTTTGGGTGTGGCAGCAAAACTAACGGATGGCCAAGTGGATGCGCTTCGTCGCGATAGCCGTGTGGCTTACATCGAGCCAGACAGAGTTGTGATGTTGGCGCCAGGCGGTGGTAAGCCAGGCGGTGGCGGCTCTACAGGCCAGACTGTACCATACGGCATTGCCCGCGTTGGCTATGGTGACGGTACTGGTAAAACTGCTTGGGTAATCGACTCCGGTATCGACCTAACGCACCCGGACCTCAATGTGGATGTAAACCGCAGCAGAACTTTCTTTACTTCAGGTAGAGATGCCAATGATGCAAACGATGGCAATGGCCACGGCACTCACGTAGCAGGTACTATTGCTGCTAAAAATAACTCAGTAGGTGTAATTGGTGTAGCCCATGACGCTACAGTAGTTGCCGTAAAAGTACTTGACTCACGCGGTAGTGGATCTTACTCTGGTGTAATAGCCGGTGTTGACTACGTAGCTTCAGCAGCTCAGTCTGGCGACGTAGCGAACATGAGCTTGGGAGGTCCGGTTTCTCAGGCGCTGGATGATGCTGTGATCGCTGCTGCTAGCAAAGGCATTAAGTTTGCCCTGGCTGCCGGTAACGAGTCTACGCATGCCAACAACTCGTCTCCAGCACGTGCTAACCATGCCAACATCTACACCGTGTCTGCCATGAACTCTTCTGACTCATGGGCTAGCTTCTCTAACTATGGCAACCCGCCAGTAGATGTTTGCGCACCTGGTGTGAGCATCAACTCTACCTGGAAAGGTGGTGGCTATAACACGATCAGCGGTACGTCTATGGCGTCTCCACACGTAGCTGGTCTGTTGCTGCATGGCCCACTTAAGACAAGTGGCACTGTGAAAAACGATCCGGATGGCAACCCGGATCCAATTGCGATCAAATAACCTAGCTCAATAAGGATAGAGAATCAGGGCAGCCGAAAGGCTGCCCTTTTTTTATGTCAACTGTTTACGCATCACATAATCGTTCATCCAGTAAGGACCGATCGGAATGTCTTCTTCGAGGTGTACCCGGTAGCCGCAACGCTCGTAAAAAGCTTTCGCCTTGTTGTATTTGTTCACATTCAGGTCCAGGTAGCGGGCACCGGCCTTACTGACACGTTCTTCCACTGCATCAAGCAATTGCTTACCCAGTCCCTCACCCTGCCGGGACGGAAGCAGGTATATCTTGTTGAGCTTGTAAACCGGTCCGTCCGGCTCCTTAAGAGAATAGGCCGCAAAGCCTATGGGTTCAGCTCCGTCATACAGTAAAATAAAGGTCTGGTTCTCCTCCATTTGTCGTTCGAGGGCTTCATTGGTGTAGATCACCTCAAACATATAGTCAATCTGCTCCCGCGAAAGTATAGACCGGTAAGTGGGCTCCCAAATGGATTCGGCTAAACAGTGAATGGTAGGTATGTCGGCAGTGGTTGCTTCCTGTATGCTAAACTGGCTTTTCATATACTGTGATGTTGCTTGTATGGGCAACGAAGATAGGCGCTCCCGTATAAAAAGCCAATGCCTGCCCCGGCAGGTTTTCAGCTTAAAGCAGAAGTTTTAACTTTGTACATATACCTTAAACCAAATACTATGAGAGCCATCTACCTCGAAGCTATCAACAGTCCATTTGTGCTGATAGAGAAAGAAACACCTACTGCCGGTCCCGGTGAAGCCATCGTGCGGGTGAAAACCGCCGCCCTGAACCACCGCGACGTCTGGATACAGTACGGCCGTTATTTCACCAAAGACTACCCGGCCATCTTAGGGTCGGACGGTGCTGGTATCGTGACGGAAGTAGGGGAGGGTGTGGACCAAAGCTGGATAGGGCAGGAGGTTGTGATCGATCCTTCAACAGACTGGGGTGACAACCCGCATGCCCACAGCAAGGAGTACAAGGTGCTGGGTATGCCACAGGATGGCACTTTTGCTGATTACGTGAAAGTGAAAGCTTCAAACCTGCACCGCAAGCCAGCACATTTGAGTTTTGAGGAAGCGGCAGCGCTGCCACTGGCAGGTGTAACGGCCTATCGTGCGATGTTTACCAAGTGCGGACTCAAAGCCGGTGAGCGGGTACTGATCACAGGTGCGGGTGGCGGTGTGGCGCTGTTTGCCGTGCAGTTTGCTGTAGCGGCGGGAGCAGAGGTATGGGTGACATCCGGATCAGACGAGAAAATAGAAAAGGCCAAAGAGCTGGGTGCGACTGGCGGCATCAACTACAAAAAAGAAAACTGGGGCAAAGAGCTGAAAGCCGAAGTAGGCGGGTTTGATGTGAGCATCGACGGGGCTGCAGGCGAGGGCTTTGTGCAGCTTGTGAAGCTGGCCAAGCCAGGTGGGCGCATCGGGATTTATGGCGGCACGACCGGTATGATCGGGCAGATCAACCCGGCTGAGATATTCTGGAAGCAGCTCGCCATACACGGCAGTACCATGGGCACCAACCAGGACTTCGCTGAAATGATCGCCTTTGTAGAGGAAACGAGAGTAAAGCCAATAGTGGATATCGTGTTCCCGCTGGAAGAAACCGAACAGGCCATGCGCTACATGGAAGCCGGCAAGCAGTTCGGCAAGATCGTGGTGAAGGTGAGTTAAATTGATCACGTAAGAGAACCCCCCCAGTCATATCGATTTTTTATTTTGTCATCTCGACGATAGGAGAGATCTGACGTGCTGTTTCAGATTCAGATTTCTCACTTAGGTTCGAAATAACAGCTACAAAACAAGAAGCCCGCTGCAAGACTAAATGCAACGGGCTTTTCTATTTAAATTTGAATTCTTTACTTATTTCTCATTAATCATTCCTCACTATTCATTACTCATTAATCCCCGCCAGCTTCAGGAAGAAAGCGTATTGCAGGGCTGTTTCGCGATATGGCTGGAAGCGACCGGATGCGCCGCCGTGGCCAGCCTCCATATTTGTCTGGAGCAGCAGCAGGTTATCATCTGTCTTCATTTCGCGGAGCTTGGCAACCCACTTGGCCGGCTCAAAGTACTGTACCTGAGAGTCGTGGAGACCAGTAGTTACAAGCATGTTCGGATACTCCTTCGCCTCCACATTGTCATAAGGCGAGTAAGAGAGCATGTAGTCATAGGCATCTTTATTGGCGGGATTTCCCCATTCGTCAAACTCACCGGTAGTGAGCGGGATGCTGGTGTCGAGCATGGTGGTAACTACATCCACAAAAGGTACAGCTGCGTGCACACCTTTGTACAGATCCGGACGCATGTTCACGACAGCACCCATCAGCAGACCACCGGCACTACCACCTTGCGCAAACAGCTTATCCGGGTTGGTATAGCCTTGTTCGATCAGGTATTCTGACACATCAATAAAGTCTGTGAAAGTGTTTTTCTTTTTCATCAGCTTGCCGTCTTCATACCACTGGCGGCCCATTTCCTGACCACCCCGTATGTGCGCAATGGCATATACAAAGCCACGGTCAAGCAGGCTGAGGCGCACGGAGCTAAAACCGGGGTTCATGCTGATGCCATAGGAGCCGTAAGCGTACTGCAGAGTTGGGTTGTTGCCGTCGAGTTGCAGGCCCTTGCGGTACACCAGCGAGACAGGGATTTTAGTGCCGTCTTTAGCAGTGGCGTAGATGCGCTTGGCCTCGTAGTTGTTCTTATCAAAATCACCCACCACTTCCTGTTCTTTCAGCAGTGTCTTCTGCTTCGTCTCCATGTTGTAATCGAAGGTAGAGCTTGGCGTGGTGAGGGAGCTATAGCCGTAGCGCAGTACCTTGCTGTCGAAATCAGGGTTGATGCTGATACCAGCAGTATAGGCTTCTTCCCCGAAGTCCACATAGTAGTCTGTTTTGGGGTCATTCCATTTCTTGATGCGCAGTTGGGTCAGGCCATTCTTGCGCTCCTGCAGCACCAGGTAGTCCTTGAAGATCTCGGTGCCTTCCAGGTATGTGTCAGCGCGATGCGGGATCACCTCTGTCCAGTTCTGCTTGGTCGTTTTGCCAACTGGTGTCTTCATCAGTTTAAAGTTGGTTGCGCCATCCTTGTTAGTGCGGATGTAGAAGCTGTCGCCGAAGTGGTCTACGCTGTACTCGAGTCCGCGCTCCCGTGGCTGAATGATCTTGAAACTGGCAGTTGGGTTGGCGGCGTCCACAAAACGGTACTCCTGCGAGAGGGTGCTGCCCGAGCCGATGATGATGTATTTCTCGGATTTGGTTTTATACACAAAGGTGCTGAAGGTCTCGTCGGCTTCGTGGTATACCTCTTTGTCCTGCGAGGTAGGTGTGCCCAGGGTATGGCGGAAGATTTTGAAAGAACGGAGCGCCGGATCTTTCATGGTATAGAACACGGTCTTGTTATCGTTGGCCCATACAGCGCCGCCGGTTGTATTAGGTATACGGTCGGGCAGTATCTCGCCTGTCTGCAAATCTTTGAAGCGGATGGTATACTGGCGGCGACTCACAGTGTCCTCGCCAAAAGCCAGCAGGCGATTGTCGGGGCTCACGTTCATGCCGGCCGCTGCATAGTAACTCTTACCTTCGGCACGCTCGTTGGCGTTCACCATGATCTCCTCTTTGGCGTCGAGTGTGCCCTTCTTTCGAGCATAGATCGGGTATTCTTTGCCTGCCTCGAAGCGGGTATAGTAGAAGTAGCCGTTCTTTTTGTAAGGCACCGACTCGTCAGTTTGCTTGATTCGCCCCACAATCTCATTGAAGAGTTTTTCTTGCAACTCCTCCGTGTCGGCCATCATCTGTTTGGTGTATTCATTTTCGGCGTTCAGGTAGGCGATCACTTCCGGGTTTTCGCGCTCGTTCAGCCAGTAGTAATTGTCGATGCGGGTGTGGCCATGTGCTGTGAGCTCTTTCGGCTTTTTGGCAGCGACAGGCGGTTGCGGCTGATTGGCGTTTACCGTGCTCTCAGTCGTTTGCTCGGTCGTAGCTGTCTCTGTCGCAGTGCTTTGTTGTGTCGTGCTGCAGGCAGTGCCCGCCAGCAGACAGGCCGATAGCAGGAGGGCCGGAGCTGCTGTGTTGTGCTGTGCTTTTTTCATAGTGAGTATCTGTTGTACAGGGTATAAAAATAAGAAAAAATACGACACTATAATTTTAAATAAAAGTTATGCATGCAGCGTATTTTTTTATACCTTGTCAGTACCTAAAACAATCATCTGACATACTATGGCAACACAAGAAGAATTTGAGCAGGCAGTGGCCCAGTCGAAGGAGCTCACGGAACGTCCGTCCAATAATGTTCTGCTGCAACTCTACAGTTTGTACAAGCAGGCTACTGAAGGCGATGTGAACACCGAGCGTCCGGGAGGTTTTGATTTCAAAAACATAGCGAAGTGGGATGCCTGGAAAAACCTGGAAGGCACCAGCCAGGAGGATGCCCGTGCACAGTACGTGCAGTTAGTAAACAGCCTGAAGTAAGGCATTGTTTGCCCGGCAGGTATAAAAAAAGCGCCCCATGGGGCGCTTTTTACTTTTCTTTCCAGGTATAGCCGCAGTCGTGGCACCCGTAGCGCTTACTGACGAAGGGCAGCGTAATGCCTAGCACAGAACCGAAAAATCCCCTTGCAGAGATGTTTTTTGACTCACATATCGGGCAGGATTCAGTGTCCAGGTATACCTGAGCAGGAGGTGCCAGTTCAATGTTGTCGTCGATGATGTACTCGCTGGTGCCGCGCTCTATCCTGCCTAGCAGTTCGAGCGCCTCTTCCACATCACCTTCCGTCACCTGCAGTTTCACGCCACCCACTGCCAGTGAGTAGAAAGGCTGTGCTGCTATAATTTGCTCGTCCCCTAAAAAACAGAGGATACCCTCCGCTTCAAGACGGCCTTTCAGAATGTGAGCTTCAGTGGGTTGGCTGAAGGTGGCAACAGTAATCAGGCGCTCTGCCATGGTATACAGGTAGTGTTAGGTCAGGCTGTGTTTACTGCTTCTTAGGTGGAAGGTCAAAGGCTTCCGCTTCGTGCTCAAAGTGTCCTTTGTGGGAGCCGTCGCAGAATGGTTTGTTCTTAGACATGCCGCAACGGCAGATCGAAACGAGTTCCCGACCACCGAGTCCGTATACATTGCCATTCTTGTCCACGATCTCAAACTCACCTTCAACTCTGAGTGAGCCATTGTTGTTCACCGTTATTTTTGTCTTCGCCATTGTCTTGTGTTTAGTACAATAACAAATATAGCTTTTTTGCGGCACAATTACCAGATGCCGGCTCGCAGCAGGCAATACCCCATAAACACCACAGCCCCCGGACGTTTATGGCCGGGGGCTGTGACTCTAATTACGTTTCAGCATTAGTTGCTATACACGTAGTTGAATGTTTGAGACTTACCGTTTGGCAGCGTCACAGTCTGGCTGATCGGCATACCGCTGTCATCATACTTGTAAGAGTAAGAACGCGTGAAAGCCTTCTTGCTGTTGTGCACTTCCATAGAAGAGCGCACCAGGTTGTTCGGGCTGCTGGCAGCGCCTGGCTCTGCAAACGCATGCAGTGGGTTCGGGTTAGAATCGTAAGAGTTGGTAGTAGTAGCGTATAACTTAGCTGCTCCAGTACCGTCAATTACAAACTGCTTCTCCTGCGCATAGTTACCGTTTGGCATTGCCTGATAAGTCGTGAAAGACTTCAGTTTGCCCTTCTCTTCTGTGCCTTCGTAAACTGACTTCTTGCTCAGCTTGTTGGCAGCGTCATAAGAATAAGTGGTGTAGTTCTGGTACTCCGGCTTGCCACCCACAAAGTAAGTAGCTACCGATTTGCTCAACTCGCCTTTGTCACTGTAAGTGAAATGCTGCTCTGTCAGCACAGTCTGGCTTTTGCCAGCGTAGGTTGTGCTCTTGATCAGGCGACCCTTGTTGTCACGCTCATACTTGTCGAAGCTCTCTACTTCTCCGGTTTCCTGGTTGTAGTGGTTTACCTGGCTAAGCTGTTTGCCTGCTACTTTGAAAGATGTAACCTCTGCGGAATCCAGCATCACATGGGATAGTGCACCCTGATCAAAAGTAGGCTGTGCAGACTCTTCGTGATCGTTTTTTTCGCAAGATGATAGTGCTACCACGCCAAATACAAGCATGGCAGGTAAAAAACTGTTTTTCAATTTCATTTGGCTAAAAGTTGAAAAGTGAAAATAAATAAACAGCACAGGGCGCTTCCCCGGCAGTCTCAGGTAAAACGCCCTTTCCTTTAAAATAATTGCACCGATGCAGAGAAAATTACAGAAGAGCCTGTAATTGGTCGAATTTTACAAATCTAATTTAAGTTTAAGATGCTGATATTTAGTTGATTGTGTGATGGATTGAATTTATAAAAAAATTACGTTTTGTATAAAAGTGCAATTTTAGTTGAGTGTGGCCGCCTGGGCGATCTGCAGAAGCTCGTCTCCGGCATCGATATCGTGGCGTAACTGCTCCTGGAAATTGATCGAAATGCGGAGTGCTTTCAGCCCCTGCACCCCTTGCAGCTCCTCGATATCGAGGTCTTCCACTACGGGCTCAATGTAACCTTCGGCCTGCAGGAAATCAATGTAGCGGCGGTACTCCTGCGCCTCGCGGGGTTGCGTGTATACAATGGCCACCTTGCCGGGCTGGGTAAGGCGTTCGTCTGTGCCACGCAATGTGGCCTTGTCGATCCGCTTCTTGATGATCTCGTAACGGATGTTGTCGGCGCCTTCCACGTCAAATTTCTTTTCGTCCAGCCGGAAGCGAATGCAGATCGGGCTGCTGTGTACCAGGATCAGCTGTGTGATCTCGAGCGGCAGTTTCAGGTTAGCGCGCAGTTTGTGTATGCGGCGGGCAATCTCGCAGGTAAGCATCAGCTGCCACAGGCGCATGTTCTTCAGGTATAGCTCCTCAAAGTGCCCGCTGTTCAGCAGCGATGCCCCGATGTAGATATTATACTCCAGCCCGTCGGTCTTATACTTCTCAAAGTAGTGTGGAAAAATCTGCTGCGCCTTTTCCTCCTCGCGGTCCAGGAAGCTGGAGATCGTGTCGTTGATCAGGTATAGGCTCTCTTCGTACGCACGTCGTTTGTTATACACAACGCCGCTCGGATTGTTGGTCGCCTTGCGATAGGCTTCGATGGCCTTTTGGGTAGAGGGATATTTGTGGGAAAAGTGATTGAAAAGGGGCTCAATCTCCGTGCGCAAAAACTCCAGCACCGAAGCCTCGTCGCCGGAACTCAGTTCATGTACCAGGTTTTGAGAGTACTTGTCTATCTTATACACCAGCTCGTCCAGTATGGAGAGTGGCAGCTCGTCTTTGGCCGCCAGTATCACTTCCTTGGCCAGCACCAGTTGGTCGAGCAGGTCTCCCTGTATAGCCTTATTGCGCTCCGACGCCGAACTGCGAATATCCGATACGCCATAAAGCGGGTAGATGTCGCGGAACACGATCGGCTCGATCTCGGCCGGCACATTACGCTCCATCTTGTCGAGCAGGTTGATGGCCGCCTGCGTAAAACGCCACTCCACGATCGGGTGAATGGCGGTATACTTCTCTTTGATGATGTTCTGTATACTGCTGCGCAGTTCCTCGAGCATACGGTTCAGTGCCAGGGCAAAAAGCGGCAGAATCTCTTTGAGCTTGATTGTGGAGAGCGCATTCAGTTCGCCAGGTATAGGCGAAGCCAGTTCCAGCATCCCGATCGTTTTACCTTCGTAGTGCAGCGGCGCGATGATCAGGTTGCGTATGCCGGTTTTGATCAGCTCCTGCTCCAGTCTTCCCGGCTCGTCGAGCTGCTCCAGGTCATCTACTACAATGGTGTTGCCTTTGGCCAGTACCGGCGCATAGATCGAATCAGTAAGATCTTCCAGCTTAATGGGAGAGCTCTTGGTGAGGACCAGTCCGTTCCAGGTTTTGCGGGCGTAGTTGGTGTCAAACTCCTGCAGGGCAGGGAAGGAGGCCAGCCCCAGTCGCAGACCCGGCAGCCCGAAAAGCACACGGAGTTTCTGCTGCAGGCTCTCAAAGCCCTCCTGTGTGGTCACAGAGTCCTGGTCGAGCAGGTCGTAGCGCAGCGAGGAAATGGTTTCTTCGTTGGTTACGTCCGTAAAGTCGTAGATGGCAAAGCCGCTGAACTCATAATTATCAGGCGGTAGCTTCTGCATCCAGAGGTCCAGGTCATTATAGCGGTTTATCAGAAAGTTGATTTCCTGCGGACTGAGCTTTTTGATCGGACCTTTGGCCTTCACCTTCATAAACTTCAGATCGATGATCAGCTTGTAGTGCCGGTCGAGTTTGGTGAACTTGTCCTTGATGCTGAAGATAAAAGGCTCATCTACCATGAAGTTGGCATTGTAAAACTTCTCCAGGATCAGGGTATAAGCCGAGAGCGTCTGGCGGAAGAGCAGTGTTTTGAGGTCGAGGTTTAGTTTCTGGGTATAGTTACCGCCTCCCAGCAGGTCGAGTTCCTCCAGGCGGGGAGTGGCATAAAAGCTGTCGAAGTGAAAGGGCAGCACCGTGGCTCGCAGGTCATTCTCCCAGAGAGCACTCGGGAAAATGTCCTCCATCAGGATATCCACCGTGTCGATATACTTATCAATAATAGATACGTCTTCGATAGGCTCCAGCAGCTCGGGGTTTTTGCGCAGCAGACCGGCCAGCTCGTTTACACGGGCCACGTTGCAGTTGGGGTCAGTCTCGATCTTGTTTTCCCAGTAGGTCACAAGCGGCGACAGGCTGAGCGTGGTCTTGAACGGAAACTGTTCGGCACTCAGGATGATCTCATCCCGGTTAGGTATAGAAACAACGGTTTCGTGGAAGTTGTCCCTCGTTTTGCGCATATAAGTTTTTTTGTATGGATAGGGGAAGAACGTGTGTGGCACAATCCCAGGTGCAGTGCAGGCGAAATGCCTGTCTTTGCTTTAAACGTAAGCGGCTGCAAAAAGATAGTGTACGGCCTGTTATTCCTGGTGCAGGTATAGGGAGCAGAACAAAAATATAGCTCCTTTAGAATATTCTGGCATAATATTTATTGGGGAAGTGGTGTTAGAAAAGTGATTGATAAAGTAAAACCAACCTATGAAGAAGTTATTTGTTGCCGCCCTGTCGCTTTTGATGGTGCTGAGTTCGCTGGGTGCCCAGGCCCAAACTAAATCAAAGCTGGAGCAGGACCTGGAAGATTTTCGTGCCTGGATGAATAAAAGAGTAAGCCAGGGCGACAGTATAACAAGGGCCGAATGGCCGGCAATCAAGCAAGAGTTCAGGGCCCGTACCCAGAGCCTGGACCGTAGTAGCAGCCAGATGAGTGAAGCTTCGAAGCAGGAGTATGGGGAGCTCAAGACCCGCTACAACGAGTGGGAGGCGGAGAAGGAGGAACGCTACGGCGAGCCGCTCAATCGTGAGACAGCAGCTGCCTGGGAGCGCCGCCTGGCCGGTACCAACAAGATTGGTCAGCTTAAAGCCAGCCAACTGCGCGGCACTTTTGTCAGGTTCATGGAAAACGTACGGGCACAGCGCACCGACTGGAGCCTCCGCGACTGGGACTACGCCGAGCACGTATACCTGTTGCTCAGCGACCGCAAGCAGCAGGTGCTGGATCAAATGACAAACAGCGACAAACTCAAGGTAGCGGCCCTGCAAGTGGAGTTCAATACCCTGCGCAAAAGCCGTGATGCCAAAGACAGGTATAACTACATGCGGGAGCAACGGTAGGTATAGCCTTCAGTAAGACAATAACATAAAAATAGCCGGAGCATGTAGTGATCGCTACACGCCCCGGCTATTCTCAATTCAATACATTCCGCTAAATGGCATTCTGGCCTTTGGTGCCGCCAGACTGGTCTTTTTTGTCATTGCGGCCCTGGTTAGGGCTCTTGTCTTTTTGCTGATCGCTCAGGCTGCGATGTCCTTCCTGTCCGCCTTTGTGCTTGGCTTCCGGTTTGTTTTCCGACTTGTTTCTATCCTGATTGTGTCCTTTTGTCATAGCTTTTAAATAAGATGTTGGGAATTTATTAAACGTGTGCGTGACACCTTCAGGCTGCTCTCCAGCTGATACACGCACGTTACTCAATAAACGACCCTAAGAGCGCAAGGGTTAGGCCGATTGTGAATAAACGGCCCTTGTGCCAGACTAAGCTTTGCCCTCATCAGGAAGAAGCAGGTATAGCGAGAAAGCACCTACAGCCATGACCAGGTCACGGACAGCAATGTCGTAGTATTCACCCGTTAACAAAAGGTTGATGGCGATGCCTACCAGCCATAAGCCGACCACCAGCGCCCCTATCTTTGGCTTTACGAGCACAAGCAGGCCTGCTATGATCTCAATGATACCCACCAGACTCATAAAAGTGCCCGTGCTGAAAGGCAGGATATCGGCGACTACCGGCGCAAGGTATTTGTCCCAGTCAGTGAGCAGGTGTAGAAATTTGTCGAGCCCCGCCAGGATAGGCACCAGTGCATAAGTGTACTTTGTTAAAGCGGTGACGGTAGCGATGCGGTCGTACGCCGGGCGCTCAGCCCGCTGCGCACCGGTTGTTGTTGATGCAATTGTTTCCATGATGATTTCCTCCGTTTTAGTTGATTTTTTATTTTGTTTGCTTTTGGTAGTTAGATGATTATAAGTGGAAATCGTTACAAAAGGATGTAACTAATTAGTCTGAAACGCATCTACTGTATGTATCATACCTATAAGATCATGAAACAGATAACAGCAACCGAAAAAGCGGCACTCAGTGATGTAGCAGTGGTGGAGAGGGTGCTCGACGGGGATGTGTCACTGTATGAGCTCCTCATGCGCCGCCACAACCAGAAGCTCTACCGGGTGATAAGAAGTTACCTGAAGCAGGAACAGGAGGTGGAGGATGTCATGCAGGAGACCTATATGAAGGCTTTTGAAAAGCTGGCGCAGTTCCGCAGCGATGCCATGTTCTCTACCTGGCTCATCCGGATCGGGATCAACAAAGCGCTGGCAAGGCTGCGGGAACAGAAAAAACTATCTTCTGCCACGTACCTGCTTGACCAGCCGGAGGGTTTGTCTTCCCTCTTAAGCCAAATGAACGCTGCGAACCCGGAGCAGGCTGCTATCCGGCAGGAAGTAAAACAGCTGGTGGAACGTGCCATCGATAACATACCTGAAAAGTATAGGATCGTCTATACGCTTCGCGAAATGGAAGATACGTCCATTCATGACATCGCTCAATGTCTCGATCTTTCTGAAAGCAACGTGAAGGTGCGTCTGCACCGGGCAAAATCCATGCTCAAAGAAAGCCTGTTCAAGCTGTCGATCGTTGGGGATGTGTTTGAGTTCGGCAACAGGCGCTGCGATGCAGTAGTGATGCGTGTGCTCCGTGCCTTGCCTCCGGACTGGAAAGCACAAAGCTGAAATAAGCAGAGCCTGAAACGGAGTGCTATGCCTTAGCTGGCAGAAGACGTAACGCAAGTGTAGTTTACAGGGAGTGCTGATGCTAAGTAGTTATGGATTAATAAGATAAGGCGATCGCGAATTGTTGGTGAGCAGAAGCACCAAAAAAAACAGGACCTGGGGGTCGGAATTAGGCTGGGGCATGACCGAAAAAGCCGTAATTTGCAGTCGGTTTTTTCAACTATTACACCATTACCATGCACATTGCGATCGTCGGCAATATTGGCGCCGGCAAAACCACCCTGGCCACCAAACTTTCACAGCATTTCAAGTGGGAGCTATACCTGGAGGCAGTAGAGAACAATCCTTACCTGAAGGATTTTTATGAGGATATGGAGCGTTGGGCCTTCCATCTGCAGGTGTTCTTTCTGAACAGCCGTTTCGGTCAGGTGCAGCAGATCCAGTCTAAAGACGGGCATGTGATTCAGGACCGCACCATTTATGAGGACGCTTACATCTTTGCCAAGAACCTGCACCAGTCTGGCCTGATGAGCACGCGTGACTATGAAAACTATTTCGCCCTGTTCCAGTCAATGATCAGCATGGTGAAAGCGCCTGATCTGATGATCTACCTGAAGGCTGACCTGCCAAAGCTGATCGGACAGATCGAGAAGCGCAACCGCGACTACGAAAACAACATCAGCATCAATTATCTGCGCAACCTCAACGAGCACTACAACAACTGGATGAGCACTTATGATCAGGGCAAACTGCTGGTGATCGATGTGAACAACATGGACTTCGTTGCCAACCCTGAGGATTTGGGAAGCATTATTGAACGTATCAACAGCGAGCTGTTCGGCTTGTTCTAGATTAGATTAATCAGTTTATGTAGATATAGGCCGCTGCTCTGGTGAAGAGTAGCGGCTTTTTCTTTTACTTCAAATACTGTATCTTCCATCTTGAAAAAAACTAACCTTATACCTACATGAAATCACGCCACCTGATACTGGCCGCTTCTGTGGCCGCCATGTCGGCTGCCTGCACGGGCAGCACGACCAACGAAGCCCAAACCACCGGAACTGAACAGACCGATGCAGTAGCTACTGACCTGCAGCATAAGCTGGGCATGTACACCACTGTGCGCCTGACTGCCGACCTGAGTGGCCTGAGCGAAAAAGAGCGTCAGATGATTCCTTTGCTGATCGAGGCCGGTAACATCATGGACGAACTGTTCTGGTACGAAGCCTATGGTAAGAGGGACTCTTTGCTGAATGCGCTGACAGACGATGCCGCGAAGCAGTTTGTGATGATCAACTACGGCCCCTGGGACCGGCTGAACAACAACGAGCCCTTTATACCTGGCGTGGGGCCAAAGCCCGACGCAGCCAACTTCTACCCGCACGACATGACCAAGGAGGAGTTTGAGAAGGCGAACCTGAAAGACAAAGCCAGTCAGTATACCTTCCTGCGCCGCGATGCCAACGGTAACCTGATCACGGTGCCTTACCATGTGCAGTTCAAAGAGCAGGTAAAGCGTGCCTCCGACCTGTTGCGTCAGGCTGCGAACCTGGCCGAGGAGCCGGGACTGAAAAAATACCTGACCCTGCGTGCGGACGCCCTGCTCAACGACAACTACCAGCCAAGCGACCTGGCCTGGATGGACATGAAGAACAACCGCATCGACGTGGTGATCGGTCCGATCGAGACATACGAAGACAAGCTGTTTGGTTACAAAGCTGCCCACGAAGCCTATGTGCTGATCAAGGACATGGACTGGAGCAAGCGACTGGAGAAGTATGCGGCCTTCCTGCCAGAACTGCAGCGCGGTTTGCCAGTGCCAGCCAACTACAAGAAAGAAACGCCGGGCACCGACTCTGACCTGAACGCCTACGACGTGGTGTACTACGCCGGCGACTGTAATGCGGGCAGTAAGACCATTGCTATCAACTTACCAAACGACGAGGAGGTGCAGCTGAAGAAGGGTACGCGCCGTCTGCAGCTTAAGAATGCCATGCAGGCCAAGTTTGACAAGATCATGCTGCCCATAGCCGACGAGCTGATTGCCGACGATCAGAAGCAGCATATCACGTTCGACGCCTTCTTTGCCAACACTATGTTTCACGAGGTAGCGCATGGTTTAGGTATAAAGAACACCATCAACGGAAAGGGTACCGTGCGTGAAGCGTTGAAAGAGCACGGTTCAGCCCTGGAGGAAGGCAAGGCTGACATCCTGGGCCTTTACATGATCACGCAGCTGCACAAGAAGGGTGAGGTGAGCGGCAGCCTGGAGGATTACTACACCACCTTTATGGCGGGCATCTTCCGTTCGGTGCGCTTCGGTGCGGCCAGTGCACACGGCAAGGCTAACATGGTGCGCTTCAATTTCTTTAAAGAAAATGGTGCTTTTGAGCGGGATGCCCAAACCGGCAAGTACCGCGTGAACTACGTGAAAATGGGAGAAGCCATGGACAAGCTGTCGGAGCTGATCCTGACGCTGCAGGGCAATGGCGACTATGCAGGCGTTGGCAAATTGCTGAACGAACAAGGGCAGATCAGTGCCGAACTGCAGGCCGACCTCGACCGCCTCAGCCGCAACAACATTCCGGTAGACGTGGTGTTTGAGCAGGGTGTGGATGTGCTCGGATTAAAATAACAGGTATGGAGTTGCTGCAGTGGAAACAGGTGAACTTAACCTCGCGAAGGTATACCGTGAGCGGAGAAGATGGGCTAGTCGGGGAGCTTGCCTTCAGAGGCTGGACCAGCAACGACGCCGACTTCAGTTCAGAGCGCATAAACCTCTATTTCCAAAGGCAAGGCTGGCTCGAACATGATGTCACTATACATTTCAAAGATGAGGTGGTAGGTATGAGCAAGACGTCTGGCTTTGGCCAAACCACGACTACCCTGGTTACGGGCGAGCAGTTTACTTTCAAGGGCAAAGCATTAGACAGCAGCAGAGACTTACTGGACGAAGTAGGCAATACCCTGATGCGCTTTGAGCAGGAAAGCTTTAGTATTACAGGTGGTCATATTTCCATTGTCCGGGATATTCCAGAGCTAACCAGGCTGCTGCTAATAGCAACAGGGCTTTACTTTAAGCACCTCGGTCGGTAACGGAACCACCCTTTCTTATGGCAAATTTTGCCAGAGTAAACCATCTAACTGTTTGATGCTTTGACCAAAAGCCCCTGCCAATCGGCAGGGGCTTTTTGATTGCTGACCTCAGTGGTAGCTTTTTGTAGGTTTACAGGCACTCAGGGCAAATTGTGGAAAATTGCTTTTAAATATAGACAACCTAAAAATGGGTAGGGAGTAAAACTGTTTTCCAACTCACTTTAAATCAACTGTTTAATTATGAAAAATTTTGTGAAATCCTTTTACGATTTTAACAGAGACAGTCCGCAGGAGCGCCAGGAACGCAATCAACTATACCCTGAACTGGCCAAGTTTCACATTGCCCTTCGCGAAGAAATGAGCGAAGAAGAGTATCAGGAGTTTTTTAAAGCAGAAAAAGAAGCCAACAAACACCTGATAATCCCCAACCCTAATCCCTCGAATCAATGGATACGAATGTAACTCGTACTGACTATAGCAATTGAAAAAGGTAAACCACCAGCGGTTTACCTTTTTTATTTTAAAAAGCCTATCAATCAGTTTTACTTGTTTTCTCGCTTTGTATTATAATTTAAGGCCTTTTCGACTACAGAGAAGCGGGATATTGGTCAAAGCTTCTCCAATATTAACGTAGCTCCCTCTTCACCTACCAGCGAACCGATCGCCACCCCCATACCGCCCATGCGCACGGCGCAGCACACATGCTCCGATACCGGCTGCACGATGGTGGTTTTGCCAGGTCCTACCCCCATAATGCCGCTCCAGCGCTGCTCCACCTCATAAGGGGTACCAGGCAGGATAACTTCGCGCAGCAGCTCTTCCAGTTTATTCTGCACCAGCTCTGTCAGGCCCATTTCGGTGGTCTCTTCTGTTTTGAAGTCGAGGTTGCGGCCCCCTCCGAACAGTACCCGGTTGCCGATGTTGCGGAAGTAGTAAAAGCCTTTGTCGTAATGAAAAGTGCCTTTGAAGCGCAGATCAGGTATAGGCTTGGTGATGAGCACCTGCGCCCGGGCTGGCGCCACCTGCAGTTCTGGGAGCAACTGACGGGCAAAGCCATTGGTTGCGACCAGCACCGCACGGGCAGGTATGGCGATGCCTTGTTTGGTCAGGGCGGTTATACCTGTGCTCTCCTCCTGCAGACTTTCAATCTCCAGTCCGTTCAGTACGATCACACCCAGGGCCTGGACCTTCTGCGTGAGCGCCAGTATCATTTTGCCCGTGTCAATCTGCCCTTCGGCCGTACTCTCGATCAGGTGCGCTACCTGTTTAAAGCCGAACTCACCTATTTTGTGATCTGCCTGGCGGTAGATATCCTGCTCACCCGTTACCTGCTGCAGCTGCTTGTTCAGGTAAGGCATTTGCTCGAGGCAGGCTTCGTAGAGTGGCTGCTGGCTTTTCTCAAACAATTCGTAGCCTCCCCAACGGTGGAAGTCAATGGCCTGGTCGCCGAGGTTCTGGCGCAGGCGCTGTAGTCCACGCCAGCGGCGCTCCACCAGCGCAAATACTTCGTCTTCGCTGTGGTGGCTCAGATCGTCGAGCAGCTCAGAGGGACTGCCGAAGCAGGCGAAGCCGGCGTTGCGGGTGCTGGCTCCGGTCGGTAGCAGTCCGCGCTCCACCACCATTACTTTCAGGGCAGGCTGCTGCGTCTTCAGGTATAGCGCCGCATTCAGACCCACGATGCCGCTGCCCACAATCAGCACATCTACGTGGCTGAAATACGATTCCTTTTCCCAGAAACTCAACTCCATGGCTACTCGTCTTCGCGGGTGTAGGTATGCTTATAGTTGCGGGCTGTCGCCTCGTCTATTATCTCAAAACCGGTGAGCATGATCTCCCGCTCGCCGCTGTTATAACCGCGCACGAATACGCCTTCCGGACTTTCGTAGATGGAGTAGTTGTGACGTCCGAAAGGGTAGAGGTTATTGCTTCGGAGGGTGGTCGCATTGGTGAGGTCAGCCGTTTGGCCGTCCGGCGTCCTGATGATGAATTTCTTTTTATCTGTTGTCATGTTTCGCAATCATCTAAAATCTTATCCAAGATAGCACTTATCTCGGAAGCATGGCTCAAAACCATGAGGTGGCCGGCTCTTTTTACCTTGATAATGCCCGGGTAAGTGCCCAGCGGCAGGATGCGGTCGGCGGTGCCGTGTATCATCACGGCGTTTTCATAGTGGTCCGGTTGGTGCCAGTTGAGCAGTTGCCCAACGGCCCAGCGCAGAAAGTGCGGATCGGTTTCGAGGATTACCTGTTTAAGCAGCGCTTTTTCAGCTTTGGTGCTGGCCCCGAACAGCAGCGGGCCCACAAAATGGAAGCGTTTGAGCCAGGGCACAGGTATGATACGGTGCAGCCGCAGGAAACCCATCAGGCGGTAGTACCAGGGCAGTATCTTGCTGCTGGCGATGCTTGAGATCAGGATGGTTTTGCGCGGGTTCAGGAATTTGGAAAGCTCAATGGCCACCACCCCGCCAAAGGACATGCCCACCAGCACCGGGTTGGGTTCGGTGATCTGCTCTGCCAGCCGCACGGCATAATCATGTAATGGTTCATCGTCATAGGGTCGAATCCAGCGTACGTATACCTTGTTTTTGCACTTGAGGTGCAGAAACTGAAACATGCGCTCGTCCGCTCCAAGGCCGCTGATAAAATAAACGGTGCTCATACAGCTTTGCGTTTACGGCAAGTGGCCGTGTACGGCAGCAAAGCTACAAAAAAGCAGCCTGCCATACCTGACAGACTGCTTTTCAATTATACTTTAGGGCTCTGCCTACAAACCGGACTCCTTCTTAAACTTGCTTCCAAAGAAGTAATAAACAGGTATGCCCAGCGCCACAATGATCAGGCCCGGCCAGGTATAGACCGGCTTGTAAATAAGCAGAATGATACAGATACCAGAGGCAAGCAGCACGTACAGCGCTGGCAGAATCGGGTAGCCGAAGGCTTTGTAAGGGCGCTTCAGGTCCGGACGACGCACACGTAGCACAAACACCCCGATGATGGTGAGGATGTAGAAGAGCATCACCGCAAAAATCACATAGTCGAGCAGGTCGTTGTAGGTGCCGGAGAGGCAGAGCATGCAGGCCCAGATACACTGTAACCACAGAGCCGCAGCCGGTACACCGTTTTTGTTCAGGTGCCCCATCTTCTTGAAGAACAGGCCGTCTTTGGCAATGGCATAGTATACCCGCGCGCCGGACAGGATGGCGCCGTTGTTACAGCCGAAGGTCGAGATCATGATCAGAATGGCAATACCGATTGTGGCCGGATAACCGCCGATCACTTCCGCCACGGCCGTGGCTACGCGGTCGTTGGAGGCGTACTTGATGCCCTGGCCTATCACATCGGTTGCGTTCGGGTCGCCGTTGAGGGGCAGCACGAGCAGATATACCAGGTTGATGATCAGGTATAGGCCCATCACGATGGCACTGCCGATCACCATGCTGAGCACGATGGTGCGTTTTGGATTCACAATCTCATCGCCCGAAAAGCCGATGTTGTTCCAGGAGTCGGCAGAGAACAGGGCGCCTACCATGGCAATGCCGATGGCCGTGATTAGCGCCATACCTACCGGAGGCGCTTCACTGGCTCCGGTAGCAGCTGCTGCAGATCCCCAGAAATCAGAGAAATTGGCCTGCACCGCCGTATCGTTGATGCCGAAAAGCAAACCGAACAGGATCAGGCCAAACAAAGCGATCAGCTTCGTACTGCCAAAGATGTTCTGGATCAGCTTGCCACTCTTCACACCGCGTGAGTTGATATAGGTCAGGTATAGAATGCTCAGAATGGCCAGCAGCTGCACGGAGGTGAAGTTGAAGCCGGCCAGGGAAAACAGCACGTTGTCTTCGCTGAACCAAGGTATAAGTACCCCTGTAAAACGTGCGAAAGCCACCGCCACCGCTGCGATCACCCCGGTTTGGATCACCAGGAAGAGCGTCCACCCATAGAGGAAGGCCACCATCTTGTTGTAAGCCTCCTTCAGGTATACATACTGCCCGCCCACTTTGGGGAACATAGACGACAGCTCGCCATAGCTGATGGCACCCACCATGGTCAGGAAACCCGAGAGCACCCAGACCAGCAGCATGTTGCCCGGACTTACGACGGCCCTGGATATATCGGCTGTCACGATGAATATACCCGAACCGATCATACCGCCGGTCACGATCATGATGGCGTCAAAAAGCTTGATCTCACGTTTAAACCCGCTTTCTTTCTCTTCCTTCTGTACTCGCTCTACTTCTTCTAAATCCTGCATTGTAGCTGTCTGATACTTGCCTGTAAAGCCGATAGCCCAATAAAATGGCAAAGGCCGGAAAGCAAAATTAAAGCTAATTTTTTGTGAAAGGACATATACGGGGGATTATCTGCAGGAAAGCCAATAGTGAGTAAATAATATATAAAGATACCTGGGAATTATTGCTCTTTTTGGCTTTAAAAAACTTCGGCCGTTCGTCTGGTTTTTTGGGTGCTTCACGGGTATTTCGAGGCCCTTGGTATAAAATAGTAGTAATATAAGCAACAGTACCTTGCATAACAAAGTACTATAGAATAACTTTGTCACAGTAATTAATTGATAACCACTAAATATTATAGCCATGAAAGTATTATTCCTAATCGCCGCCACTGTATCATGCTTCGGTCTTGCACTGCAACCAGATACCAAAAACACTCAACCAGTAGATGCTGCTGTCGCCAGCACTGTCGATATGGAAATAGAGGAGCCTGTGATGACTGTCCTGCTCGACACAGTCCTGATCACACCTGTTGCGCCAAGTGCGGTAGCTGCTAACGTGCGTTAAGCCGTGGCAGCCCGCCTGTCGGCAGTAGCAGTGTCATCCTGTTCCCGGAGCCATTCCTCCGCAGGGGAGCGTTCGTAAAAGCTTTTCATACTGATTTCAGGTGTGATGCGCTCCTGGAGTTCACGGGCTGCGAGTTGACTGAACATATTAAAAGAGTACACATGCGCCATAAACCGCAGGCCGGCTTCCATAGCCCGGGGCAGCCATTCAAACTGAAGCCAGTCATTGGCTTCCTGCCAGTCGCCGGTTACACCTGACTTGTCGTTGAGCAGTTTGGAGCAGCGGTTGCTTTTGAGCAGTTCCAGAAAAGCAAGTGAAGCGCATACAACATCATCAGCGGTTATATGCCCTTGCCATTTTGCCTCGATGTACTCCTCCTTACGTTGGATGGTGACATACACATCGCCCATCATATGGCGCAACTCTATCGGCGCAGCTGGAGGGGTCTCCGGTCTAATTGTTCTGGGTGCCATAGAGGTAACATCGGATGGTTGCACCTCGCAATGTAAACAAATTGGCCGCTTCGCCCGCAAGAATGCTCTTAATTTGAGTGGAGTGCCTCTGAAGAGGGGTAAAAAGCGCCATTTCAGACACTAGCGGCTGTCTGCTCTATTCCCACAAACACACCTTCTTCCCTTATCTCCACCCGGTGGAGAACTGCTTTGCGCGTGCGAAATTCGCACTCTCGCCCATTCTGCATGCTATACCTGTAGCTGTGCCAGGGGCATATCACTTCATCCAGATAGTTAGTAGTACCTTTGCTGAGCGCATAGCCCAGGTGCGGACAGGCATCGTCGAGCGCAAAAAAGCCGGAGGCAGTATGCGCAAAGCAAATAGTCCGTCCGTCCAGCACCAGTTGTTTGAGTTTGCGGAGGGGCACCTGTTCGCGGGCTTCGGCCGCGCTGTCAAATACTTTGTGCCAGGTATAGTCTGCTTTGCTTCCTTCCATCTGATCTGCTAGTGGCTTACCCGTATGGCAGTGGCATGGGCCTGCACCGGAAATGATTCCATGACCTGCTCGTCAAACCAGGCCTCCACTAAATGTCCTTCACGCAGATGCTCCAGTCGCAGTGTGGCTCCTTCTACGTTCTCGATGTGGGTATTGGCATCTATGCGCAGTGTCGCCTTGGTGTGGTTAGTCTGCATACCTTCCACTGACTCGACCAGTATAACGGCCACGCCTGCTTTCTTTTTGGAATTAGTTTTTTTGATATTGGTGATGTTGCCCTTTATGTCGGGCTGCGTGTTGGGAATCTGAAAGCCATCCTGGGTCTGGCATCCAGCCAGTAGGAGAGCAGCCAAGGGTAGAATATTCAGGTATCTTCTCATGGGTTCAAGAGTCGTCTCAAGCCCTTTGCCTTACAGGCAGGGCATACTTTTGACATTTGTACGCAGGAGGGAGATGATTAGTAATGGCTAAGGCGCATTTTATTTAAGGCCTATGCTACCCGCATAAATTGGTCTGACAACTCTCTGCGCAGGTTCTCGCCTGGTGAATAGTAAGAGAGGAAGTCTGTGCGGCGACAGGTGGCCAGGCGCGGCTCCTGCCGCAGCGTGAGCCGGGAGCGCTTCCCTACTGTCAGCAGGCCTATGCCTTTTCGTTCACATAGTTTGGAAAGGTAGTCTGCCATGGCATTGCCGCGCCAGCACAGGCTGCTAACCTGTAGCCCCAACCACTGGTGGTCGGCAGGCTGCTGCTTGAGTTGGTCAACTGCTGCTTTCAGTTGCTGCTGCATATAGCGCTTGCGCAGGCTGGAATGGAGCATAAAGCCAGCCACTGCAAGTATTGCAGGTATTACGGCCATCGCCAGCCAATTGCCGGCCAGGTAGCAGAGGTAGGCTGCTGCGCCAAAAATAGAGGCAGCAGTTAAATAACGACTTCTGCCCAGTCCTTTTTTCTTGTAAGTGCTCAGCAGGCGCGCCAGTTTGTTAGAGGCAGAAATATTGAGCGATACGGCAAAAAAGCAATTGTCGTGTTTCTGATAGGCAAACAGCGCATCGGCAAAAGTGCCCTGGTGCGTGGGCACCAGTCTGTTTATAAGTAAGCCGGATTTTTTTTCATGTTTGGCATAGTAGGAACCAAGAAAATCAATAGCTTGGTCTCCAATTCTGTTTTCTGCCATATGCGTCAGATGTTTGTAGCCTTCAGATATATTGTTTCATAGTTGGGGCTACCCAGTTAAACTGACGAGCCTTAGGCAGGATGCGGTAAGTGTCTTCCACTTTTTTACAAATATAGGAAGCGTAAAATATAAAGCTACTAATTTGATTATTTTTTTGTAAAATTTACTTTAACCTATAGCATTCTTGGCTAAGTCCTGACTAGTCATATTACAATACTATATTGTCTGGATTTAAACCATCAAGTAGCAGGCTGTTTTAAGTACAAAAAGATTATGCCCATTGTTATATGTCGGGTTTGAGCGACTTTCTGTCTTGTATAACCATACAAAACTGGGTAGGCTGACACAAATTTTTTAGATTTACAGCATGGTGATGAAGGTTCAATTCACTGCTTCTTTAACTAAAACCATGAAAAAAAGTTTTTCGCTCTTTTTTGTCTTGTGCTCGCTGCTTTCTGTAGGGGCACTCAAGGCGCAGTCGCCTGCCAAGCCGCATGCTGCCGAGCTACTGCAGGATATCAAAAAGCTGAGCGTGCTGGGTACCGTCTTGTATCTGGCGGCACACCCCGACGACGAAAATACCCGCTTTATCGCCTACCTGTCCAACGAAAAACTCTACAACACCGGTTATCTGTCGGTGACCCGCGGTGATGGCGGGCAAAACCTGATCGGGCCAGAGATCCGGGAGGGGCTGGGGATTATCCGTACGCAGGAGTTGCTGCAGGCCCGCCGCACGGACGGAGGGAAGCAATTCTTTACCCGCGCCAACGACTTTGGCTTCTCTAAAAACCCTGAGGAAACCTTTGCGATCTGGGATAAGGAGAAGGTGCTGCACGATGTGGTATGGGCAATCCGTAAGTTCAGACCTGATGTGATCATCACCCGCTTCTCTCCAAGGCCTTCCGAAACCCACGGGCACCACACCGCTTCGGCCATGCTGGCAAGCGAGGCTTTTGAAGCCGCCGCTGACCCGAAGCGCTTTCCGGAGCAGCTCAAGCACGTGCAGGTATGGCAGGCCAAACGAGTACTTTGGAATACTGGCGTCTGGTCCTTCCGCAGCCAGAAAGAATTTGAAGACTACGGTTCACAACTATTAAAAGTGGATGTAGGCGGCTATAATCCGCTGCTGGGCAAGTCATACCCGGAGATCGCCGCCCTGAGCCGCAGCATGCACAAGAGTCAGGGCTTTGGCGCAACGGGTACACGCGGTGTTACCATCGAGTACCTGGAGCACACAAAAGGCGAACGAGCTAAAGAAGAATTGTTTGAAGGTATAAATACCAGCTGGAGCCGTGTGAAAGGCAGCGAAAAAGTAGCAGCCCTTCTGCAGCAGGCAGTGGCGGAGTTTAAGCCGGAGCAGCCCGCGGCCGTAGTGCCGACGCTGCTGGCAGCCCGAAAAGAATTGGCTAAGCTGCCCGATAGCTATTGGAAGCAACTCAAGACGCAGGAACTGGAGCAGGTGGTGAAGCATAGCCTGGGTCTATACCTGGAGGCAGTGGCTACGGAATATGCCGTGACACCGGGTGAGCGCCTGAGCTTGCAGCTGGAAGCCATCAACCGATCGGCTATACCTGTGCAACTGGTGAGTATGCGTCCTTCCTTCGCCGCCAAAGACAGCAGCCTGAACAAAACACTCGCTCCGAATGAGGGGCATCTTATACCTTTCAAAATGCAGATTCCGGCTTCGGCACCACTCTCGCAGCCGTACTGGCTACGGCAGGAGGGAACGCTGGGCCTGTTCCGGGTAGATGATCTACAGGAAATCGGTGCCCCCGAAAATCAGCCGGCCGCTGAGGTTCAAATGAACCTGCTGATCAGCGGAGAGCCTTTCCGCTATACCGTGCCGGTGGTGTACAAGCGCAACGATCCGGTGGATGGGGAGCAGTACAGACCACTCGCCATTACGCCGCCTGTGTTTGTGAACATCTCCGAGAAAGTGCTGATGTTCGCCTCGCAGGAGCCGAAGCCAGTGCACGTGCTGGTGAAATCGGGTAAGGCAGGTATAAAAGGCAACCTGGCATTGCAACTCCCGAAAGGTTGGCGTGCGGAGCCGGTGCAAGTGGCATTTGATCTGGAGCAGAACGGAGCTGAGCAGCTGGTACGCTTTATGGTGCATCCGCCCAAAGGGCAGCAGGAAGTAGAACTGAAAGCAGTCGCCACAGTAGCAGGCAAGCCTTATACCCGCGGACTCAACATGATCCAGTATAGCCACATCCCTACCCAGACTACCTTCCCGGAGGCTGTAACCAAAGCGGTGCGCCTCGACCTGAAGCGCAACGGAGAGCAGATCGCATACCTGATGGGCGCGGGTGATGATATACCTGCGAGTCTGCAACAGATCGGTTATAATGTGACGATGCTCAAAGACGAGGACATCACAGACCAGAATCTGAAGCGCTTCGATGCGGTGATACTGGGTGTTCGGGCCTATAATACGGTGGAGCGCATGAACTTTTACCAGCCGCGCCTGCTCAACTACGTGCAGCAAGGCGGTACAGTCATCGTGCAGTATAACACCGGGCACAGCCTCAAGACGAACAATATCGCTCCTTATCCTTTGAAGATATCAAGCCAGCGGGTGACGGTAGAAGATGCCGAGGTACGTTTTCTGAAGCCGAATCACCAGGCGCTGAACAGCCCGAACAAGATCACCAAAAAGGATTTTGAAGGCTGGGTACAGGAGCGGGGCCTCTACTTCCCAAGTGAGTGGAGCAAGGAGTTCGAAGCCATCCTTTCGAGCAACGATCCGGGCGAGCCTGCCCGCGACGGTGGTCTTCTGATTGCCCGCTATGGCAAAGGGCACTTTGTGTATACCGGCTACTCCTGGTTCAGGCAATTGCCTGCCGGTGTGCCGGGTGCTTACCGCATCTTCACGAACCTGATCTCCCTCGGTAATGGGCACGGCAACCAGGGGAGCAGCACAGAAAGTGCTGTTAAATAAAAGGAGCCATTCAAAATCTGCAGTTCAAGATACCCAGTGAGTAGTCCTGTGCTTTTTGTTACAAAGACTACTGTCTAAAGAAAACCATGAAAGAAACCGATAGCAAGCCTAACGAGGAGCTCGACAAGCCACCCTTCTTTAAGAGCTGGAAAAGTATGTACTGGCTGGTGCTGGGCAATCTCGCTTTTCTGATCACCCTGTTTTACATCATCACCCGCATCTATTCATGAGGCTACTCGACTGGATTGTACTGCTCGGCACACTGGGCTTTATTGTGAGCTACGGCGTTTGGAAAACACGCGGCAGCAAGGATATAGAAGGCTACCTCAAAGGTGACAATAGCATGAAATGGTGGACCATCGGTTTGTCCATCATGGCCACACAGGCCAGTGCCATTACGTTTCTTTCGACGCCGGGACAGGCCTACGAAGACGGTATGCGCTTCGTGCAGTTCTACTTCGGCCTCCCGATTGCCATGGTCATCATTTCGATCACGGTCATCCCTATATTTTACCGGCTCAAGGTATACACCGCCTATGAGTACCTCGAAAGCCGCTTCGACCTCAAGACCCGCTCGCTGGCGGCCCTGCTCTTTCTGATACAGCGCGGACTGGCGGCGGGCATCACGATCTATGCGCCGGCCATTATCCTGTCTACTATCCTGGGCTGGAACCTGACGGCGACGAATATGCTGATTGGTATACTGGTGATCATCTATACCGTGTCGGGTGGCACTAAGGCGGTTAGCGTGACGCAGAAGCAGCAGATGGCCGTGATGATGGGCGGTATGCTGGTGGCAGGTTTTATGGTGGTGCGCTACCTGCCTGAAAGTGTGTCCTTCGGTGATGCCGTGGCTGTGGCCGGTAAAATGGGCAAAATGAACGTGGTGGACTTCTCCTTTGACTGGAACGACCGATACAACTTCTGGTCCGGCTTGACGGGGGGACTGTTTCTTTCGCTCTCTTATTTTGGCACGGACCAGAGTCAGGTGGCCCGTTACTTAGGTGGCAAGTCGGTAGGGGAGAGCCGGCTGGGTTTGCTTTTTAATGGTCTGCTCAAGATCCCGATGCAATTTATTATTCTGTTCATCGGGGTGATGGTGTTTGTGTTCTACCAGTTCAACCAGCCGCCGCTCTTTTTTAATGAAGCGGCTAAGGACAAGGTATACGCTACAGAATTTGCCCCCGAGATGGAGGCGCTTGAAGAGCAGCACACCACGCTGTTCAACCAAAAGCAGGAAGCAGTGCATGGCCTGGTTGCCGCTCTGCGAACCGACGACGAAACGGCCATAGCCGCTGCGCAAGCTAAGGTGCAAGGTATAACCGATGCCTCCAAAGCGGTGCGCACCGAGGTGAAGTCGCTGATCGCCAAAGCCACGCCTGATGCCGAGACCAAAGACACCGACTATGTGTTCATTTCCTTCGTGATGAAATACCTGCCGGCCGGTCTGGTAGGCTTGCTGTTGGCCGTGATCTTCTCAGCGGCCATGTCTTCCACGGCATCTGAACTCAATGCACTGGCCTCTACCACGGTAGTCGACATCTACAAGCGTTCCGTCAAAAAGGAAAAAGATAACTTCCACTATCTTAGGGCTTCCCGCGTTTTCACAGCCGCCTGGGGCACCTTGGCCATTATTTTCGCCACCTATGCCTCTCTGCTCGATAACCTGATACAGGCGGTTAACATCATCGGTTCCATCTTCTACGGCACCATACTGGGTATTTTCCTCGTGGCTTTCTACGTGAAGTACATTAAAGGACATGCTGTGTTCATTGCAGCTCTGATGGCTGAGGCGGTGGTGCTGTACTGCCACTTTTACACCGAGATTGCCTTCCTGTGGTTCAACGTGATCGGGTGTGTGGCAGTGGTGGTATTTGGCGCGATTCTTCAATTTTTCACAGGGCAGAAAGATGAAAGGTTGAACTAATGCCGCGGCTTCTGCCCCGCCACGATATAGACTAAGCTGCCGCCTGCTGACACGTACTCTTCGTTCAGAAGCCTTTGCTTAAGCGCAATCTTGTTGTAAAGCAGCCGTTGCCAGTAGGCATCAAACTTGTCTTTGTCGCCGCCACCGGCCATAAAGTAGTTTAAGTTGTCCTGATAGTCGTAGCCCATGGAGTCGGAGTCGATCCACTGCAGCATCTGCTCTACGCGCAGCATTTTCTCCTGCGTGTCGTAGGGCGGGATGATGGAGAGGGCTTTGTCGGAGATCCATACCTTGATGTTCTCGAGGCCGGCTTTGAGGTATAGGTCAGGTATAACATCACCAAGCGAGTTGAAGCCCTCGCCGAGTCGCTTCTTGCCTTTCTCGATGCGAAGCTTTATCTCCAGCACTTCAAGGGTGCTTTCCACGTCAAAGTCCGTTTCGCCGTAGCGATCGAACATCAGGTTAGGCACGAGGTTGTTCGGCTCCAGCGCCAGCACCCAGCCACCCGGCTTCGTGATCCGGATCATCTCGTCGATCACCTGCCTCGGGTCTTTCACATGAATCAGCAAGGTCTGGCAGAGGGTAATGTCAGCCAGGTTATCGGGCAGGGGGATGTTAGACGCGTTGCCTACCCGGAAGTCGTAGGAGATGTCGTTGTGCAGGTAGATGCTTTGGGCTTTCTGCTTGGCTTCCTCAATGTACTCCGGCTCAAAATCGACGCCGTATACCCTGGCGCCCGGAGGCATGTGCCGCGAAAACATGAAGCCCATCATACCTTTGCCGCAACCGATATCCACCAGCGAGCCGGTATAATCCAGGTGCAGGCGGTGGGCCAGCAGTTCTAAGTAATCGTCGTTCCACCAGTATTCGCGGGCCGGACCCAGGTGGTCCTCTGAATGTTTTTTCTCTTCCAACAGGTATAAGTTAACAGGTAATAAAAAGGAAAGCCCCTGCCAGAGCAGAGGCTTTCGGTAGTAAGTAGGCAGCTAAGTGCTTACTTCATTTTCTTCCACTCGGCTATGGCTTTTTCATTCATACGCACATAGTCTTCGTTGTTTGCCTTTTTGGCCAGTTCTATGGACTGCTCAGCGGTTTTCACGGCGCCTTTGTAGTCTTTCAGTTTCGCCTGCATCTTGGCCTGTGCATGCAGGTTCCAGAAACGCGGCTCACTGGCATTGGCTTTTTTCATCCATTCCAGCGCCTGTTTCATGTCTTTATTGTTATCAGCATAGTAGTTGGCAGCGGCAGCATAAAGCGCAGGAGACACCTCTTTGCCATTTACCACACGCTCCTGAATCTGTGCCATCACTTTGCTGTCTACTTCCGACTCAATAGTGAAGCTGACAATGGTTTTGTCCCACAGGATTTCCAGATCAGCACTATTGGCCTTCAGGTTGGCGAAGTTGATGGTGAAAGTCTCGATTGTTCTCGGGTTAGTCTGTGGCTTCACAGTAAAACGCAGCTGGTCATTCTCCTGCTTATACTGCGCTACGTTTCCGCCGAGCTTGGTGTCTTTGTACAGAATGACGGTCCACTCGTTCTGATTCGGAATGGTCAGCAGGGCATACTCACCGGCAGGTACTTTGTTTCCCTGAATGGTCACCTCGTCGCTGAACTTAAGGGTCGTAGAGTTATTGGCACCTGTGCGCCATACTTTACCGAAAGGCACAATATCGCCACCGTATACCGAGCGTCCTTTCATGGATGGACGGGAGTAATCCACAGTTACATCAGTAAGTCCGATTTTCTGTGTCACGGTAGACGCTGGGCTGGCAGCTGGCATGGCGATGCCTTGTTGCTGAGCCTGAACTGTTACGGCTGTGCCGCCTAGCAACGCAGCTGACAGCAGCATGCTGAATAAAATCTTTTTCATGGTTTTATATTTGAATATGATGGTTTGCGACTCGAAAATAGTGAAAAATGCTGATTATTCCCCTTAACCGGATCTTTCAGAATAAGTTTTGGTGATTCGCTAAAAACTTCGCCCTACGCTGAAGCCAAAGCGGGGAATGAATGCGGGACCCGGTGACTTGGTATTGCTTTCTGTGGAAAGAAAAGGAGTAAAGCCAACCCGCACCACAAGTCCTCCGGTCGGGTTTTGGTACCGGAAACCTAAACGGCTGAAGTACATATTGCGCAGCAGGTCCGGCTCATTGGTAAAACGACGGGTATAGCCCAATCCGAATTCAAAGTGCTTCTGAAATCGGCCGATCATACCCAAGGCTTCCACCGGCACCACCGGATAAAAGCCCGGCTCCTCCGATGAGAAAAAGGTATTGCTTGCTATACCTATCCTGAAAGCTGCCTTCAACATGGACTTCTGGTACACGATGCGGTCAAAATTAGCGGACAGCAAGTCACCGTTTCCCCCCAGTTCAGCATACACCGCATTGCGCGCCCTGAAAGTGTCACGGTAATTTTGAGCTGAAGCCGAGTAGCCCAGCAAAAGCAGCAAGCAAAGAAGAAAGCCTCGGGTGAAAGCGCTGGTTAAGTGCATAAAAAGGTTTAGGAGCGACTGATTCAGGTATAAACAATTGCTTTGCAAATTAATGATTTATTAGGATATATGAATGTCTTAATCAGGATTTGGAGGATGAATAGAATTGCTAGTTACTGGTTATTTAGTGAACGATCCGGACGGGTGGCGACCCCATGGTGTCAATTTTGCTTTAAATTCTAGGTCTTCATTATTACCTAAGTTGACGGAATAGGGTGAGGCATGTCCCTGTAGCAAAATAAAAAAGCCCTGTCAGTTCTACACTAACAGGGCCCTTATACCTTAAAGATTCAAGCCTTAACTCATTTCAAACTGCAGCCTGAGCAAATTCGCATAGATACCATTGTCATTGAGCGACAGTACTTCGTGCGAGCCTTCCTCTACAATCTCCCCGCCATCAATCACCAGGATCTTATCCACCTTGCGGATGGTAGCCAAGCGGTGTGCAATGATGATCGTGGTACGGCCTTGCATCAGTTCGTCCATGGCTTGCTGCACCAGGTGCTCTGACTCCGAGTCGAGGGAGCTGGTGGCTTCATCGAGCACGAGGATCGCCGGGTTTTTCAGGATAGCACGGGCAATGGCCACACGCTGACGCTGACCGCCAGAGAGTTTGATGCCGCGCTCGCCTACCAGGGTATCAAGACCTTCAGGGAAGGAGCTAATAAAGTCGTAGGCATTGGCTTTGCGGGCCGCCATAATGATTTCTTCTTCTGTCGCTTCCGGTCGACCATAGGCAATGTTCTCACGAATAGAACCGCCGAAAAGCAAAACTTCCTGCGGCACAATGCCCACATTGGCACGAAGCTCGGTCAGGCTCATCTGGCGGATATCCTGACCGTCTACGGTAATGCTGCCGTGGCTCACATCATAGAGACGAAGCAGGAGCTGCACTATAGTAGACTTACCGGCACCACTTGGACCTACCAGCGCGATTTTCTCACCTGAGTTGATGCTGAAGTTGATGTCGCGGAGTACCTGAATGTCCGGACGGGTAGGGTAGGAGAAAGCCACCTGATTGTAGCTGATATCGCCACGCACCCGTCTGATCTCGCTCAGCGGACGCAGGCTCTTATCGGTTGGCTCTTCTGTCTCGGCCAGAATTTCCTGTATACGCTCCGTAGCACCAAGTGCCGACTGGATCTTGCCATACAGTTCACCCAAACCACCCACAGAGGCGCCGATGAATACAGTATAAATGATAAAGGAAATCAGTTCACCTATGGTCAGGTCACCATTCTGCACCAAAGTAGCGCCGTACCAGATCACGAGGATGATACCACCAAACAGGCCCACAATCACAAAGGAGATGAAAGCACCCCGGTAATTCGCCGCCGAAAGAGCAGCTTTTACAGCTTTGCTGAGGGAATGGCGGTAACGGCCAATCTCGAAGTTTTCATTGGTATAGGCCTTCACGGTGTTGATCGCCTGCAGCGTTTCCTCTACGATCACGTTGGTGTTGGCCAGTTCGTCCTGTGTTTTCTTGGAAAGGCTCTTGATCTTGCGTCCGAAAACGAGCGTAAGCGCCACCAGCACCGGGAAGGTCGCCAGCATGAACATGGAGAGCTTAATAGAGGTCCAAAGAATGATGATAATGCCTACCAGAAGCGTGGTGATCTGGCGGAAAAGCTCGGCCAGCGTAATGGACATGGCATCCTGTACCTGCGCCACGTCGGTAGTGATGCGGCTGGTGATCTCGCCTACGCGTCTTTTCTCATAAAAAGGGATGGGCAGCATCATGAACTTGCTGTAGAGGTCGCGACGGATGTCGGCCACGGCGTTTTCGCTTACCTGCGCAAAAAAGTATACCCGGAAAAAAGAGAAAATGCCCTGCGCCAGAATCACGGCAAACAGGCCAAGCGCGATCATGTCGATGTCTTCGAGGAACCAGTCGGCGTTGCCGGTGGAGGAGTCAACCAGCTTGCCGGTGAGCAGCGGGAAGATCATGAAAGTCAGGCTGGAGAGCACCAGAAAGCCCAGACCGACCAGGAATTTAAACTTGTAGGGTAGTACGTAGCTAAAGATCCTGATGCCGCGACGAAAGCTGTCTTTGCTGATCTTCTTTCTGCCTTCTTTCTCCTGCGTGCCGTCGTTTAGCCCGATTCCGCGTTTTGCCATTAATGAAATCTATACTTAATAATGTGTGCCAACCACAGGTATGACTGCGCCGGCCCGGGAATGTGCAGGTATAACAGCTGATGCGTGCTAAAAATGCCACATACCCGAAAAATCTTACAAAGGTAAGTAAAGTATGGGATATAGCGGCTCTATTTGCATAGTGAGAGATATCATTATTCATGTTGTAGCTGGGTGCCGCAAGTTTAGCGTGTACTATTGCATAGCTGGCATTTCGCCTGTGCGGCGGGCAGCTTTTGCCCTGGCCGGGCGGGCCTCACTTTTTGTCTTGACACAAATCGAGGGCCCCTACCCCCACTCGCTGAACGCTCAAAGAGTGGAGTGTCACAGGGTGCACCGGGCTCAGGTTATCTGTTGCATTGCCAGCGTGCAAGTTAGTCTTTCGATACTTGCCAGTGATTTTTTACAGTCTCGACAGGGCTTATACCTATAAAATGGCAGCGACAGGGTTCCCCTCCTTAGACAATCGAGAACGCGAGTTCGAAGATTGCGAGCGTAGCTCTAAGGGGCAGGGGTGGTTTGACCCGGTATCTGTAGCACTAACTTAAGTCCCAATACCTGCCAAACTGGAACAGCCGAAGTCCCCCTTGGGGTAGGGGCCCTCGAAAAAAAGGGGCAAGGGATGATAATCATGCACAAGACGTCCCACGAGTAATATACCTGCGCAGCGGCAATATCATAATTCCCCTCCTCGGAGGGGCAGGTTAATTGTGCATAAGAATCCTGTCAATCCTTTAATCCTGTCAATCCTGATTCAGACACCGCCCACAAACCCACAAAAGTCAGGAACCCGTTCAAAATCAGCACTTCAAAACCGAACTGGTAGCCGTTGAACCACTCGGCGGAGTTGGCGCTGATGATGTAGGTGAGCATGGGAGCCACGAGGCAGATGGCCGGGACAAAGCGGTCGCGTACCTGGCGGCGGGTGTAGAGGCCAAAGGTATAGAGCCCCAGCAGCGGTCCGTAGGTATAGCCTGCCACCTGCAGCAGCGTTGAGATCAGGCTTTGGCTGTTGATCTCATTCACGGCTAGGATCACGAGCATCATGATTACCGAAAAGCCAATATGCACGATGTAGCGCATACGTACCCGTTCGTGCTCGCTGCGTTCTTTAAAATTGAGGAAGTCTACACAGAAGGAAGTAGTGAGCGAGGTAAGGGCAGAGTCGGCGGAGGCGTAGGCAATAGCGATAATGCCCAGGATAAAGGCGATGCCTACCACAGCCGGGAAATGGTTCAGTGCCAGGAAAGGGAACACATCATCGCCACGTGCAGGTAGGGCTATGCCTTTGGAAGAAGAGTACAGGTATAGCAGCGCACCCAGCGACAGGAACATGACATTCACGACCACCAGAATCACGCTGAACCAGAACATGTTCTTTTGCGCTTCTCCAATGTTTTTGCAGCTCAGGTTCTTTTGCATCATGTCCTGGTCAAGACCCGTCATCACAATTGTGATAAAGGCGCCCGAAAAGAACTGCTTCAGGAAATAGGTGTTCTCCTTGTACTCCCAGTTAAACACATCGCCATACTCACTGGCTGAGATCGTGTCAACCATCCCCTGAAAGCTCAGGTTTAGTTCATCCGACACCACCCAGATGCTCACTCCAACTGCCAGTAGCATGGCCGTGGTCTGAAAAGTATCGGTCCAGATGATAGTTTTCATGCCGCCCCGGAAGGTATAGGCCCAGATCAGCAGAATGGTAATGCCTACCGTCACCGCGAAAGGAATGCCCATCTCATCAAATACGGCCAGTTGCAGCACACTGGCTACCAGAAAGAGGCGAATGGCGGCTCCCAGGGTGCGCGAAAGCAGAAAGAAGCCAGCCCCGGTTTTATAGGACCAAAAGCCGAAGCGCTGATCCAGGTAGGTATAGATGGAGACTAAATTGAGGCGGTAGTAAAGCGGCAGGAGTACCGTGGCAATGACCACATAGCCTGCCAGGTAGCCCAGCACGAGCTGCATGTAGGTGAACTGCAGGTCGCGCACCATGCCTGGCACTGACACGAAAGTTACCCCCGAAAGCGTCGCGCCGATCATCCCGAAAGCCACTACATACCAGGGCGATTTGCGGTTGGCCAGAAAGAAGGTGTCAGAATCGGTGCTCTTGCCCGTCAGGAAAGAGATCAGGATCAGGATGCCGAAATAGCCGATGATGAGGCTGATGATAAGCGTTGCAGACATGTGTGTTGCCGTCGTGAGGCTGCAAATATAGCACAGCCCGCCGGTTTTCGGGCTATAGCAGCTCGCGCAGCAGCACCGGTTCCCCGATGGCAGGTATACGCAGCCCCTGCATCATGCCCGAAGCGGCTATCTGCTCGAGTAGACGCACCGGCTCACCCGCCGGCTCATCTGACAAGTCGAAGGTCCCGTAGTGCATCGGGATGAACGTACCCCCTCGCAATACATTATAAGCCCGCACTGCTTCATGCGGGTTCAGGTGACTCTTCTGCATCAGAAAACTCGGACGATAGGCACCTACCGGCATCAGGCACACATCCATCGGCCCAAAAAGCGCCTCTATTTCCTCAAAATGCCCGTTATAACCCGTGTCGCCGGCAAAGTACAGCTGCATGGTGGGCGTCCTGATCAGGAAGCTTCCCCACAACACCTTGTTCATGTCGAACATGCCGCGGCGGTGCCAGTGTGAGGCAGGCAAAAAATAGATCTCTATACCTTGCGGGGTAAGGTCGAACTTCTGATACCAGCCTGCTTCCTGATAAGGCATATGCGGCTCAGCACTGCGCAGCAGATCGCCTGCCCGAAGCGGCAGCAGCGCCTTCAGGTCAGGGTTTTGACGGTACAGGGTTTTGATGGACCGCTCGTCGAGGTGGTCGCGGTGACCGTGCGAAAACAGCACCAGGTCTATACCTGTGAGTTGCTCCGGCGCACAGGGCAGACCGATGCGGCGCTTGATCATAGGCAGGTCATAGAACACAGGATCTGTGATCATGGTCAGTCCGTTTACCCGAATCAGGAAGGTCGCATGCCCGAGCCATACCACCATGTTTTCTTTAGAGTTGATGAAGTCGGTGCCGTAGACAACGGGTGGGATATAGTTGTCGGCTTTCTTCTCTTCACGCTGCGGATTGCGGGTAGTTTTCCAGCGCAGCACTTTGCTCAGTTTAGGGGTGTAGAGCTCGCCGCCGTTCACAAACTGTCCATTGATGGTCTTGTTGCCGCGGAAATCTGGCTTCACCACGTCAAGTTTGTCGTTTTTCAGATGTCTTACTGTTTCGTTCTTCTGCCTCAAAATCTGAATAAGCTTGTTTTCAGGGATTATTAACACGATAACGCGCACGAAAGTTGAAACGTGTGCGGAAAATTAATTAAAATACGTCAGTGGGCATAAAAAAAGCGCCTTCTCCATTCAGAAAAGGCGCACTTGATTTTCTTAGGCTATGCAGGGAGCTGTTACCAGAAGCTACCGCCTCTGCCCACAGATACCGGGTGTTGGAAAGGTCCATAGAAGGGAGAAGCACCATTGGAGTAGCGCATAGCGCCCGTCACCGAAAAGTGCTCTGTAATTTTATAGGTTGCCCGGAAATCCATACCCTGACGACCCGGCGTCATAAAGTTCATGTAAGCCGGGTTCTGGGCCGGAACATTCGAGAAGTCCTTCCAGATGCTGCCGCTCAGGATCAGGCGTTCGTTTACCAGGTAGTCGGCACCCACATGGGCGATGTAATGGTTGCTCGGACTGGTACGCATCAGCGTGGTGCCTCCGTCTGTAGTAGGAACGCTGTACTGGCCCGGCATCACCGACATGTAAGTCAGGCTGCTGAACACACGCAGGCGCGGATTGAGCTGATAACGAACGGTCGGCTCCAGGTAGGTGGCGCCAAAACCGCTGCCAAAGCTGGCGCCAGCGGCCAGGCTATAGCTGAGGCGCTTTGCTGGCATCTCAAATTTTGTCGGCCTTTCTTCCTCAGAAGCCGAGGCTGGCCTTTCCTGCAGGGTAGGGGCCGGCGCGGTTTCCAGACTGGCTTTCTGGCCTGTCTGTGCCATAGCGCTACCGGCAAAAAGTAGGCTGCAGGTCAGTATGGTGCTCAAAAATATTTTCACGTGAAAAATCGCTGTTGAATGTGGTACTAAGTTAAGGTACAAATGCTTCTGAAACAAGCGGATGTCTATTTCCAAACGAGGTCCTAAGTCTTTTGTTGCCAGCGGCTATACCTGCTGCATAGTGTACAGCCTCAAAAAATCTACTCACCTGCCCAAGTGCTTTTAGCCGGAAGCTTATTTCTTGTCTTTTGCAGGTATAAGCCTGCCCGAAAAGGCCAACCAGAAGCTAAATCCCAGCAATAGCAGGTAGTTCAAGGTATAGATGGTTGCAACGGAATCAGAAACCAGTCTGCCGGGAGCAAAAAGGATGCCCTTCATCATCCCATTGTCTAACAAACCGAGGAGGGCAAATACGATAGCGATGACCAGCACAAATCCAGCATGTTGCAAACCCAGTTTCTTGCGCCTGATGGCGATAAAGGAAAGCACCACGCCAAACAGTGCCCCGACATAGGGAGCGCCCTGTAGCACCAGCTTGAATCTGTCGATGCGGGCATTGTTCACGCCATACTTGGTAGCGCTTTCCTCAAAGTCTCCTAAGTTGTCCGTTTCCAGGTATAACTCAGCCAGCGGCATGTCATAGATGTAGCCCAACGCAACAAAGGCATAGGAGGTGAGCAGCATGATCAGACAATACAGCAGGATTACTTTTGGGTTTATACCTTGCATGGTTACTTTGTCCTGGCTCCCAGCCAGGCTTGTCTGAACTGCTGCATGGCTGGCGTCAGCTCTTTGCCAGCCGCTTCAAATGGTACAACCTCCAGGGTAGGAATTTCTTCCATGATCAGGGTTGCCTTTCTGACGGTGCCGTGGCGTTGGTAAGTTACGGGCACGCTGTGGGCTGGCTTGAGCCTGTTCATGATCTTTTCCATTTCCTTTTCGCTGGTTACTTTTCTTCCATCGAGCGTCAGGATAACGTCGCCACGGTCGAGGCCGGCTTTATAGAGTGGAGAGGTCACATAGGTGCCGTTCATGAGTTTAGCGCCTTGCTTGCTGTATTCAAAATTGGCCATGCCGAGGCCTGCTTTGCCTGGGTTGTCTTTCCGTAACTGCAGACCTGCCTCGGCCAGGAGCGCGGCATAGTCAGGTAATTCGCTGCCGTATACCTGTCGTCTGAAAAAATCAGCGGCCCAGGCAGTGTCTTTTGTCACTTCGGCCAGCGTCTGCTCCAGGTCACGCAAGGTATAGGGCTTCTCCGGTTGACCGTATTTCTGCCAGAGCGCCTGCATATAAGCATCCAGGGTAGTGTTGAAGTCACGACGCAGGGTCAGGTCCAGCCCCAAGCCGAGTACACTGCCATAGGTATAGTAGGAGATAAAGGTGTTGTGGCGGTTGTGCGGGTCCACGGAGCGGGCGGCATCCACGAAAGGAGCCTGCAGGCTCATTTCTACCAGGCTGTGGTAGTGGCGGCCCGGTGAGAGCAGTACATAATTCAGGTCTCCGGCCAGATCACTGCTGTATTTCTTTAAGTCGAAGATGCCCGCACGGCGCATGGTCAGGTCTCCGTAGTAGGTGGTAAAGCCCTCTGCCAGCCATAGGGCCTCCGACATGTTGGCTTCCTGAAAATCAAATGGCTCCAGACTGGCGGGGCGCAGGCGCTCTACATTCCAGGCATGGAAAAACTCATGCGACACCGTATTGAGCAGCGGATTCATGGAAGTGGCTAAAGGCCTTGAGCTGGTCAGGATGGTGGAGTTGCGGTGTTCCATGCCATCGCCCACCGCCTGTGGCATGTAGCAGGCAATGAAGGTATAGCGGTCAAAGTCGAAGTCGGGCAACTTCCCGAAAACGGCCTGCTGCTCTGCCACGATCTTTTTGGTGCTGGCCACATAGTTGTCGAATGCCGTTTGAGGGCCCTGGTGGTGCATGGCTACCTGTATGGTCTTGCTTTTGGCGCCATTCTGTACCTGCCACTCCGCAAAGGCAAAGTCACTCAGCTCTGTCGGGCTGTCCATCAGGTACTGAAAATTCGGAGCCTGGAAAGTCGAGTCGTTCAGCGGCTGCAGCTGCGTGGCTATTTTCCAGTTGCTGCCCTGTGGTATGCGGAACGTCACACGGGCCGGTGCCTGCTCGAAGCCGCGGGCATACATGAGCGTAGCGGGCATGTTCAGGTGTGCATGCGTCTCGTCGATGCCGGTATAAGTGCCGTCGGCATGGTCGCCGAACAAGGTATAGCTCAGGATAACTTCTCCCTGGTGCCCGCTCACATGCCACTGGTGCGGACTATAGCGGCTGACGCGCAGTTCCTGCCCTTTGCTGTCGGTGGCTTTGACGCTGTACACGTTTTTGGCAAACTCATGCAAGGCGTAGCGGCCCGGCGAACTGCGTGGCATGAGCACCTGCAGGGTATCGCTTTTTATACCTGTAAACGTCACGCTGATCTGTGCCTCGTGGTGCACGGCGTTCGGGAAGGAGAGGTGGTAGCGCACTTGCTGCTCCTGTGCCAGTAGTGGCGTGAGCGTCAGCGACAAGGCAGCACACAGGGCGCCAAAAAGTCTCGTGGACATAAGGGAGTGTTTGGTTCGAAAATAAAAGTAGGGATTTTATAGCTGTTGCGCAAAGCCGCTATACCTTCCGGTATACCTTGGCCTGCACCAGTCCGCCGTAAAATGACGCTGCCTGTAACTCCTGCAGGGGCAGTCTGGCGAAATGGCGCTCAAAATCAGGCAGGCGGGTAGCGCTTACCTGGCTTACTTTTCCGAAGAAGGTATACATGCTCCTTAGTAAGAGCCGCTGCCAGGCCGGAGCCGGCACCTGCGCAGGCCAGAAATCACTAAACAGCCAAAGTCCCTGCGGACGCATCGCAGTGCACAGCCGGTTCATCAGGTATGTCAGCCGCTCATCCGGGAAGAGGTCGAGCAGGAAAGGAGTGAGGATGACGTCAAAGGTTTCATGCTGCTGCAGGTTGTCTTCTGTGCCAGGCCGGAAAGTGATGTTTGAAAGAGCAGAGGGGATTCTCTGCCCGATGCGCCTCCGGGTCATCTCCAGCATTTTCTCCGAGGCCTCCAGGTAAGTGACTTCCGCCAGAGGGCTATACCTGAGCAGCTGCTCCAGTAGCCAGCCAGAGCCACCGCCGATCAGCAGTACGTTCGCTTTTGCAGGTATAAGCGACAGGTGTTGTACCTGCGCCCGCCGCAGCGCATTGCCAAACACCAAGCGGGAAAGGCCGTCATAAACCGGGGCGATGCTGTCGAAGTTGGTGTTGCTCACCTTGCAAAGGTAAGATCTTACCGGGCATAATGCTCCTCTACAATCCCTTTGAGTTTCTCCAGCACATACTCGGTGAATTGTTTGAGCAGGCTTTGGCTGTTGCCTTTGAAGACTTCCCTGAACTCCTCTGCCTTGCCATCATATAGAAAAGACACGAAAATAGTGCCCACCGGCTTCTCGGAAGTCTCAGAGCCTCCAGCCCCGGCAAGTCCCGTGGTAGCGACGCTGATATCGGCATTGAGCGCCTTCTTCAATCCCATGACCATCTCATTGGTTACCTGCTGCGACTCAGCGGTGTAGAGGTCCAGGGTTTCCTGTTTTACGCCCAGCAGCTTTTTCTTGGCTTCGACATTGTATACCACCAGGCTGCCGATCAGCACATCGCTGCTGCCTTTGGCTTTTACCAGTTCAGAAGATAGCATGCCAGCTGTGCAGCTCTCTGCAAAGGCAATGGTCAGGCCATTGTCTTTCAGCATCATGGTCAGTTCGGTAAGCTCTGTTTGGTTCATAAGGTATATTCGTATTCAGATAAGGGGTGCTACTCATACTGCTTTGCCCTCCGGGGGGTTACCTGTCAGCGGGTAGCGGTGCAGGATGCTGTAGCGGGGATGTGGCGATCCTAACGCTGAATGCCAGACCGCAATCTCGTTCACCTGGAGTGTGATCGGGCTATCCGGATGCAGCGATTCGAGGTGATGCGGCACCGGGCGGTCTTTGCGAAAGCGGGCAAGCGTGACGTGCGGTTTAGGCTCACGGTTGAGAGGCGGCTCCTCTGAAAGTGCCTGCGTAAGGCTGCGGCTCAGTTGGGCAAAGGCATCGTGGCTTCCAAACCGGGCCCAGATCAGGCGTGGGGAGCGGGGTTTGGGTCCGGGTTCTATCGCCTCCAGTTGCAACGTGAAGGGGGCAAACTGTTGCGCCATGTGTGCGGTGACATCCTGTATAGCGTCTAACTGACTGGCGGGCACGTTGCCGATAAAGTAAAGCGTCAGGTGCAGGTTTTCTACCGGAACCTGGCGGATGGCTTCATCTTTATACCTGCCTGCCTGTTCGCTAAGGTACTGCTTTAACTCCTCGGGGAGCGGTGCTGCAATGAATAGTCTGGTGGTTTGGCCCATGTGCTGCGTATCTATCCTGTATGGCTTCGCATACGTAATTAGTGGGCAGGCGTATACTTAGCCTATGCTAGAAACAAGACCCCTGGATATTCATGATACGACACTATTATAAGAAGCTGGCAGCAGGCTTTGCCTTGTTCACCCTCGAACTGATCTTTGTGATGGCCGTTTTCCTGGCCTGTGTCATCGTCTTTTTATATGTCAGCGCCGAGGTTGCCTCTGCGGCCGGCCCGATCAAGTTCGACGAAGCAGCTTTTGCAGTTGCCGCTGATATGCAAAGCACCGGCTTTACACGGTTTATCGAGTTCATTACCTTTTTCGCCTCCCGCCACTTCATGACAGCGGCAGGCCTCTTGCTCATCGCCTACTTTCTGTTTGTGCGGCGGCACAGGTGGTATTCTCTCAAAGTGCCGGTGGTGGCGCTTGGCAGTATCTCGCTCAACCTGGTGCTCAAGTTCTTTTTCGACAGGGAGCGGCCCGCCATGCCCCTGGTCGACGCTTCGGGCCTGAGCTTTCCGAGCGGACACTCCATGATCGCCGCCTCGTTCTACAGCTTGATCATTTACCTGACCTGGCGACATGTGGAGTCCAAGCCCCTGCGAAATTTTTTAGTGGCCCTGCTCGTAATTTTTATTTTACTCATCGGATTCAGCCGCATCTACCTGCGGGTGCATTATGCGACAGATGTGGTGGCGGGTTTTGCGGCTGGTATTCTGTGGGTTATCATCGGTATCTGGTTGTTGCGCCGCATCGAGAAGTATACCCGCAAAGAAATCGCTCCGGTGGTAGAGGAAGATTGATTTTTAGTGAAAGCAATTTTTTTTCGGGTGGACTATTGCAGATAATAATTTCTGTTATACCTTTGCAATCCCAATCAACAAGGGTTAAAGGGTTTTGGGAATTACATTTTGATTACTACCAAGCGCGCACGTGGCGGAATTGGTAGACGTGCAGGTCTCAGAAGCCTGTGCCTTCGGGCGTGGGAGTTCGACTCTCCCCGTGCGCACTAATCCAAAATGTTAAAAGCCGGCTGCAAAGCCGGCTTTTTTGTTTTTATACCTTTCTCCTTTGTCATAAGCATCAGGCCGCTTAACTTAGAGTTCTCAACCGCCTTTCTAAAACTGAAACTATGACTCGCCTCCTTGTTGCCTGCCTTGGCTATACCTTGCTGCTGTTCTCTATACCTGCGCTTGCCCAGCACCCTGACCAGATTGCCGAAGTAAAAGCCCGGCTGCAGAAGGAACGGAGTGCCTTGCTTCAGAACGGTGCAGTGCCAGTCGCAGACAGGGCTAACCGCATGCTGGACCTCGGCATGTGGCAGGAGGCGGAGGCGCTGCTGCAAAAGGCAGCTGCCTCCAAGGAGGTGATGCTGGCAAAAGCCCGGCTTGCTATGCTGCGCCACGAGTACGATGCAGCCGAAGTACTGGTAGAAGAGGTGCTGAAGCAGGAGCCGGCGAACAGGGCGGCTTTGCTATTGCAGACGAAGCTGCAGGTGCAGGCCTGGGAGTTGCCGAAGGCGCTGATCACTACTCAAAAACTGCTGCGTAGCAATGCAAAGGATGAAGAGGCTGCCTTGCTTGTGGGACGCATCCTGATGTTTCAGAAGAAGTACAACGAAGCCCTGGCCCAGGCAGTAAAGGTGCAGCGCTGGAACCCCAACAATGCGGCCGCCTACCTGCTGGAGTCGGATGTGCTTTTCTGGGATCAGAAACCCGAAGAGGCCGAAAAGCCACTTGTCAGGAGTTTGACGCTGAACCCCTTTGATGCTGATGCCCGCTTCAACTACGGCTATGCCATCTGGCGTCGGGTGGATGCCACACAGCTCAACGCCATGGCCGCTCAGTGGGAACTGGCGCTGGCGCTCAACCCGCTGCACTATGTCACGCACTGGCACTGGGGCAATGGGCATACCAACCTTACCTATGCCGACTATGCCCAGCCTGAAGACGAAGCCGTTCGGAAAGCCCTGCAGCCCGCCGATCAGCTGATCTCGCAAAGCAAACTACAGGAGGCGCTGACCGAAATACGCAAAGTACAGCAAGCATATCCGACCTCCGTACTGCCCGACATGCTGCGGGGCTCTGCTTACTACATGGCCTTCGACCTGCCGCGCCAGCCGCGCCTCGACTCAGCCGAAGTTATTTTTCAGCGTATCCTGCGCCGGAAGCAGCACTACGGTCCGGCGCATAATGCCCTGGCCGCTGTGATCAAGCAAAAGCAACTCGTCTACCTGGCAGCTTATGATTCGCTCACGCAGATCATTCAGCAAACAAAGATTGCCGATCCGGTTAACTTCGCCCGTGTGTTTCCGGATGTGACCTACTATCCTGGAGAAACGGTGCAGAAAATGGTCTGGTCGCAGCTATACGCCAGCACCGTATACTTCCCGTTCCTGTCGCGGCAGGGGGAGAAATTTGTCATTCCGCCCCTGCACATCGACCTGGCCATTGCCATGAACTCGCCCTACTTCCGGCAGGCCACCACCTTCGACAACCGCCAGTGGATGGATATCCGGGGCGTGGGAAGCGGAGCCGCCGCCATTGAATATGTGATCCGGGGTGCTTACCTGGAGCGCAACGTGGTGCTGCACGAGTATGTGCACCTGTTCCATGGCCGGGTGTTTACCGATGCCGAAAACCGGGCTGTACGTCGTCTCTACCACCATGCCATGAAAGAGGGCCGAACCCTCGACTATTATTCAGCCAACAATGAGCACGAGTACCTGGCCCAAACCTATCCGGCTTATTTTGAGCCTGTGAAGGTGCACCCACTCAACCACAAGTCCATCAACACCACCGGAGATCTCAAAACAAAGGATCCGGAGCTGTATACCTTCCTGGATAAACTGGTGAAGCGGCAGGAAGCCTACCTGGCTGGAGACAAACAGGCCATGGCCAGCAACTGGGCGCAGGTATACCTGAACCTGGCTGAGCGCGAAACCAGGGCGCACAATTTTCCGAAAGCCGCCGCGCTGCTGGACTCTGCCCTGATCTGGGACGCCAATTACCAACCTGCCCTGCTGGCCTATGCAGGTCTGAAGCAAAGGCAGCTGGCCTTCGATGAGTCGCAGCAGTGGCTGGAGCGTGCCCGGCAAGTGAACAAAGACTATGCGCCGATCTACACAGCCGAGGCCGAGCTGCTGGAGGCCCGTCGCAGAGCCGGTCAGTTGACTGCCCGCCGTGCCGTGCAGGAGCAGCAATTACGCTACGACCAGGCGCTGCTGTTGGAGGATGATCTGCTCACCCGCGCCCGCATGAACCAGGCTTTCCGTGAAATGTACACTGCCTACGGACGGCTACCCGAGGCGATTGCAGTAGGAGAGCGCTACGTGCAGGAAGCACCGACCATCTCCACCTACCTGCGCGATCGTCGCGACGAGGCACAGGCCTATACCAGCTGGTTGCGTGGCACGGCCGCTCCATCGCAGGAAGCGGAGCGTACCCTGGCGGCGCTGGTTGCCCGCAAGCCGCAGCACTACGAACTTCGCCAGCAGTATGCCGAGGTACTGGCCACACAGGGCAAGTATACCGAAGCGATTGCGACTTTGGCAGAAGCGCAACGTATACTGGCAGCAGCAGGGACTCCTCGCCCGGGCTACATGGTGCGCATGGCCGCCTGGCAATTGCAGCTCGGTGACAAAGCAGCCGCGCAGCAGTTGCTGGAGCCTATCAGCAGCGGGAAAGTGCGTGCCCGCAGCGAAGCTACCCTTTTGGCCCGGGTATACGCCGGCCTCGGGGATGCCCACAAGGCGCAGGAAGAACTCAAAAAACAACCCGTGCAGCACACCCCTGCCGAACTGGCCGATTTTCTGTTTGCCTCCGGTAAGGTATGGGAAACGGAGAAAGAGCCGAAACGCGCCCGGAAAGCCTATGAAGCCGCCCTTCGCGAAAATCCATACCTGTACGAAGCCCGCCAAAGCCTGGTAAAGCTCCTGCACCAGGAAGGTAAAAACAGCCAGGCCGAACGCCTGCTCGCTGCAGGTATAGAGTTGGGGTATAAGTTGTAGGGGGGAATTGTTGGTGGTTAAATTGTTAATGGTTAATTGGGTGATTGTTGAAATCTGGATGAGACCCTATCCAGGGATTCACGGGATTAAGGCTTGTAGGGACAGGTTGCGACCTGTCCTCGCGGTGGCTGTGCTGTGAAACAAGAATGGCAGATCCGGCAACGGCGTACGGTAGAACGCGGTTTTGAAACTTTTCAGGGTATATTTGCCAATGCATGGTTGTCGGTGCACGATTCGGACAGGTCGCGACCTGTCCCTACAGAGATACGTTAAATCCAGGTAGCACCATAATGTTACAGTGTAACGTCACTACATTTTCAACTTTCAAACTCCTAAACTTTCAAACTCCTAAACTTTCTGACTTATGAAAAACCTCTTCCAAATCTCCTTTTTCCTGCTATTTCTGGGCATGTTCAGTGCCTGCAACTCCGGCTCCGCTACTTCTGATCAGCAGATCGAGGAGATTGAGACCGCTACGGAAGTGACTACTGTATACCTGGTGCGCCATGCCGAGAAGGATACCACGGAAGCTTCCAACGAAGATCCGGAACTGACAGAGGCAGGGCATGCCCGTGCTGAGGCCTTGCGTGCTTTACTGGAAGGGCAGGAGGTGGATGCCTTGTACGCTACGAAGTACATGCGCACCGGTCAGACGCTTTATCCGCTGGCGCAGGAACGCAACATCGAGGTGGTGCAGTATGAAGGTCATGATTTTGAAGGCCTGAAGGAGCGTATTCTGCAGGAGCATCGCGGTCAAACGGTTGTGGTGGCCGGGCACTCCAATACGCTCTTGCCGATCATGGAGGCATTCGGTGCGCAAAAGCCTTTTGAGGAGATTGCAGACAGCCAGTACCGCTACCTGTTCAAACTGACTGTTCGCCCGGACAATACAGCTAGCGTAGAGGTTACTGAATTTGGAGCTTAGACGCTAGGACAACACCCTGGTTTTGCAGATGCGGTCGTGAAACAGGCGGGAGTAGGAAGCGACCGGAGCCCCTGTCAATGCCTGCATGAGCAGCACGAAGATGCTGATTGGCTTGAGCAGATAGCGGAGACTGGCGCGCCGGAACGAAATGCGGTCGCCGCTGTGCCCTACGACGCGAAGCCCCAGCAGGTGTTTTCCGATAGAGCCCTGCCAGGCAGCACTTTCGGTGCCAGCAAAGTACAGCCAGCCCAGCAGCATGTGAAGCAGCCGCTCTGATTTAAGAAGCAACGCCTCCTCGTCACTGCTGAAGGTAAAGTACTCGATCAGACCGATGATGGAAATCAAGAAGAGTGAGTCCAGGCAAAAAGCGAGCACCCGCGCACCCAATTGGGCTTCGAGCAGGTGTGATTTCGCTTTCTGATAAGACAATTGCATACGTAATAGCAGGTAAAAGCACCTTAACATAGGGTGCTTTTACTTTATACTACATACCTGCAAGTGGGTTGCAGTATTTTGGTTAATATTAGAATTTTTAAAAGAGTGAGGTTTGTGTAGCTGTTCGCAGGGCACCTTCATGTCTCAGCAGCCATTCTTTTCTCCAAAGACCGCCTGCATAACCGGTCAGACTTCCGTCGCTGCCAATCACCCGGTGGCAGGGCACCACAATGCAGATCGGGTTTCGTCCGTTCGCAGCTCCCACCGCACGTATGGCTTTCTCGCCCGAAACAGCCCTTGACACAGCCAGGTAACTGGTGGTTTTACCATGCGGTATGCCTTGCAGTTCCTGCCACACCTGCTTCTGGAAGGCTGTGCCTGCAGGTATCAGTGGCAGGTCGAAGCCCTGGCGCTCACCCGCAAAATACTCTGCCAACTGCTGTACGCAGGCCTGCAGACAAGCTGGTACCGGTGATTCCGGAAGAGCAGGTATAGCCTCCTCTTCCTCAAACCTGATCTCGCTTATACCTTGCTCCGTGCCACTAATGCGCAAAAGACCCAGCGGACTTTTGATATAAGTAGTATAAGTGATTTCCTGCATAAGACTGTTTGTTGTCATACCTGCAAGTTAACTTTTTCATACCTCTTTCACTACGTTTAAACCACGTCTTCCTGTCATTCTGAACTGCGGCCGGCAACTTAAACAATGATTTCTCCCTACTTTTTGGCAACAGCCCCTGGCGGGGTATAGCGTTCTACTTTGTTGTTGTTTGGCTCCACAGACATCAGGTATTTGTAGATGGCACGCAAGTCTTCTTCTTTCATACCGGCATACATGGCCCAGGGCATAATCGTGTTGAAGGCGCCCGGCTCCAGTTTTGCGGCAGTGGCCTCGGGCGCTTCATAGTTCTTAAAGCGTTGCACAAAGGCGTCTTCAGTCCAGCTACCTATACCTGTCTGCTTATCCGGTGTGATGTTAACGGAGCGCAACACGGCTCCATTTGGAAATTTGAATTCAAAGCCACCTGCCAGGTACTTGCCTTCAATGGGAGCTCCTTTTTCCTGTGGGGTATGGCAATCGGCACAGGCGGCGATGGATAGCAGGTACTTGCCACGCAGCACTTCGTTGGTTAAGGTTCGCTCATCAGTAGGAGTAGGGCTACCAGAGGGGATGGTGCGCAGAATCAAATTCATCGGGAAATCCGGGTCGCCCTTTGGTACCTTGTGTTTGATAGGGTCAAGGGTGCGGATATACGAAATGATGGCATACACATCATTGGTGCTCATGCTGGCATAGGACTTATAAGGCATCACCGGAAAGAGCGGATCGCCGTTGCGGCTGACCCCGGTCGTGATGGCGCGGTAGATCTCGCCGTCGGTCCAGTTGCCTATACCTGTTTCTTTGTCGGGTGTGATGTTGCGGGCATAGAATGTGCCGGGGAAGCCCATGGAGTGGTCAAACACGTCACCGCCTTTGCCATAGGTGCCCTCCACGATAGGCCCTGAGAAGCGGGAGAAGTCTCGTGTAGAGTGGCAGTCAATGCAAACCGCCACATGGTTGGCCAGGTAAGCGCCCCGCTCCACCATCTCGGGTGTTTTATCAATCGTGATAACCGGCGCCGCATCTACCTTCGGGAAGGTATAGCGCAGGTATACCACCCCTGCCGCCACAATGACCGCCAGTGCCACCACCAGCATGCCAATAATTTTAAATGCTTTTTTCATAATAGTGAGAGGTATAAGGTTTAGAGATAGGAATCGAGTTTAACTGTAAAGTGTAATAATTAAAATAAATATTTTTATAATCAAGTGGTGGTGTGGCTATGATTGCTTATTTTTAGTACAAGGCTGCTTAGAGATAGCAGAAGGGAAATATATTTGAGTAGAATCCTGAACTATGTTTTTGTATTAAATGTATGTACATATATTTGTGAGGAGTAATTGTCTGAATCTCTACATAGGGCCCCTACCCCGAGGATTTACAGGATTTTTAAGGAGCCATACCATTACTGTTAGAAACCACTCAAAGCGCATTCCAGCACCTTTGAGAGTAGGTTTATCAGGAGAAACTGGACAAGTGAGACGAGAGTCGAAACTTGCGACCATCGGTCAATAGGGGTGTTGGCGTTTGGTATAAACCCTTCGTTACTAGCTTTACCCGATTATCCCGCAAGTTTGAGCGAAGCGGTAACTTGCGGCATGGGTATTTACTTCAGTGGATGCCCTTAATGGTGGCAGCAGCAGGTCAATCCTAAAATCGAAACAACAGAACATGAAGATAGAAGAAGAAATAAAGCAGTCGGTATTCAGGAGCCCGCACCAGAAGGCCTACATCAACCTGGTGTATACAGCTGGTTGGTTAGAGCAGCAGCAGAGTGCGCAGTTCAAACCATTCGGAGTAAGTTTGCCGCAGTATAATGTATTGCGTATCCTGCGCGGACAATACCCTAAGCCCGCTACCGTTAGCATGCTGATTGAGCGTATGCTCGACAAGACTTCCAACGCATCCCGCATCGTGGATAAGCTGGTTGCCAAAGAACTGGTGACGCGCCAGCAGTGCCCGAACGACCGTCGCACCGTAGACGTGCTGATCACCGCCAAGGGCCTGAACCTGCTCAAGCAGATGGACGAACTGGAGGGAGGAAAGGGAACCGGCATCACCAACCTGTCAGACGAAGAAGCCCTGCAACTGAGCAAGCTGCTGGATAAAGTAAGGGGAAGTTAGAGAGTTGAGGAGTTTGGGAGTTTAGGAGTCGGAGAATGATACGTAGCGACGTTACTCCGTAACGTCGTGGTGCTACGCAGCATTACCGTTTTCCAGTAGGAACAGGTCGTGAACTGTCCGAATCGTGCACCTAACAATTATCAATCAGCAATCAACAATTCAATCATTAAACCATTTTAAAAATAAACCATCCAAGTAGTTAAAAATCAATTAATCAACACATGAAAAAGACCGCTATTCTGGCATCACTCGCAGCTGCGCTGATGCTATCTGCCTTCACCGGCACCTCTCACACCGATCTGAATGCAACAGAAGTGGCCGCTCCTGCCAAAGGACGAACTTTTGCTGTTGAAACTACTGCCAGCGAAGTAAACTGGAACGCCAAAAAAGTGACAGGCGAACACTATGGCAAGATTTCCCTGAAAAGCGGTCAGCTGCAGGTAGATAAGAATCGTGTGACGGGTGGCACCTTCGAGATCGACATGAGCTCCATCACGGTAGAAGACATCAAAGACGCCGGCTCAAACGGTAAACTGGTGGGTCACCTCAAATCTGACGATTTCTTCAGCGTAGACAAGCACCCAAGCGCTACCTTCGTGATCACGGAAACCACTCCAATCGCGAAAGCCGCCGCCGGACAGCCAAACTACAACGTAAAAGGCAACCTGACCATCAAGGGCATCACGAATCCGGTAAGCTTCCCTGCCACCATCACTGTAAAAGACGGCGTGGCCACAGCCAAAGCAGATGTTACTGTTGACCGCACCAAATACGATATCCGCTACCGCTCAAGCAACTTCTTTGAGAACCTGGGCGACAAAGCGATTTATGATGAGTTTACAGTGAGCCTAAATGTAAAGGCCAAGCAATAACATATCGCTTTAGATAATCAGTCAAGCTGCTCCATCGCCCAGAAGTGAGAGAAGCTTTGCAACAAACGGCCAGCTACAAAACGCTTTGTTTCTGGCCGTTTGTATCTAAGGGCGGATTGCCCTGCCCTCGTGGACTTTATCGTTGCTGCTACTTGCGGCTGTGATAAGAGGGTGATAGTGTTAAATCCTTTGGAGCAGAAAAGATGCTGTTCTTGCCAGTACAGGTGAGAACAGGAATGCTGGGCGCTTCGGATATGGCTTGTGGCTTTGATATCGCAGGATTGCCTGCTATCTTTGAGGCTATCAACAGGGGGTATGCGAGGTTCTGAGAGCGTATTAATTGATGGGCATCTTGTAGGGTCTAATAGTTGGTAAGGTTATGATAGACAATTAGTTAATTGTAAAATACCAATAATTTTACTTGATTTAGTAATACGGAATTCGTATATTCATATCATGGAAACAGCAGCAAGAAAACGACCAATTCACCTTGGCGATCATGTCCGTAGGATGCGGACGGCCCTGGGCGTAAAGCAATCCGCCTTAGCCAGTGAGCTGGGCATGACCCAGCAGAACATCTCCCGCATTGAGCAGGAAGAGGATATGGATAAAGTAACATTAAATAAAATTGCTCAGGCGCTTGGTGTTACACCTGAAGCTATTGAGAATTTCTCTGAAGAGGGAGCGATGTTTAATATACAGACATTACACGATAGTTCATCAGGGAACATTGCTTCAGGAAACTTTAACAATTACACTTTCAATCCCATTGAAAAAATCGTGGAGCTATATGATGCTTTGCTTAAGAGTGAAAGGGAGAAAGTGGAGTTGTTGGAAAGAATGCTGAAGAACCAAAAGCCCGGCGAATAGGTTGATTCCGAATAATATGTTGATGGAAATGCCTGTAATTAGATAAACGGGGATCTCAGCTAGTCAATCATAAAAAAAGCTACTTACAGTTAAAACTGTTGAGTGGCTTTTTTTATTTACCCCTTCCTACATAACCACGCCATTCGTATTACTTGGCCCAATCTGATATTAAGGCTATTGACCTAAATTCCATTGACGCTTATGAGCTAATGGTCATCTGAAGATTTCGGCTAATGAGTTGGTTTAAGGTTTAAAGAATAAGATTCAGCCGTAAATACTTGCCCTGCTTGATCCAGAACAGTCAAATATTTTAGAGAAGGAACAAAAAATAACTATAAGCATGTTTGTACAATAAATGTATATACATTAAATTTGTAGCTCAATTCAGAAAACTATTATTATCTAAATTAGAATCACATGAAAAAGACAGCAATCCTTGCTTCTATGGCCGCAGCGCTTTTCTTTACTGCCTGCACCGACAGCAACACTGCAACTGAGAACACGAATGCCGTAACTACTGAAGCTACTGCTACAGCTGAAGGCGATGCTTACGCAGTGGATCCGGCTGCCAGTGAACTGACCTGGAATGGTAAAAAAGTAGGTGGCGAGCACTCTGGTAACATCAGCCTGCAAGGTGGTGAACTCGTGGTAGCTGACGACCAGGTAGTAGGTGGTGAGTTCACTATCGACATGGCCTCTATCACAAACACTGACATCGAAGATGCAAAGTATAATAGCGACCTGGTTGGTCACCTGAAGTCTGACGATTTCTTCGGTGTAGAGCAGCACCCGACTGCTAACTTCAAAATTAACAGCATCAGCCCGATTGCAGACGCAGCTGCCGGCCAGCCCAACTATAACGTAGAAGGCGACCTGACCATCAAAGGCAAAACAAACCCGGTAAGCTTCCCGGCTACAATCAACGTAGAAAACGGCACAGCAACTGCCAAAGCTGATGTGATTGTTGACCGCGCCAAGTATGACGTTCGCTACGGCTCTAAGAGCTTCTTCGATGACCTGGGCGACAAAGTAATCGACGATAACTTCACGGTAAGCCTTGATATTACGGCTAAGAAGTAATTACCTCTCCTAAGTAAACTCACACAAGCCCTCCCCTAAAACAGGGGAGGGCTTTTTTATTTTTACTTTTGTCATCTCGACAATAGGAGAGATCTGGATCTAACCAGAACTTGAATAATAGCTCAGATTTCTCCCTTTGGTCGAAATGACAAAATGTAGGTCGACAGTATCAGGATCCAGTTAATTGTTCATGAACGATTCGGACAGGTCGCGACCTGCCCCTGCAGACATTCGAAAAATGATTAACTTGCCTACATCTAAAATCCGACAAATCATGATGCACAAAGCTCTCTATACCTTTGTATTTCTCTTCCTGCTCACCATAGCCTCCTGCCAAACAGAAAAACAGCCGGATGCACAGCAGATCGTGGACCAGGCGATTGCCGTCCATGGAGGAGAGCGCTATCTCAAGAGTGCGATCAGTTTTGAGTTTAGGGACAGGCAGTACCGGGCTTTGCGTAATGGTGGGGCTTTTGTGTATAGCAGGACTTTTACTGATTCCACGGGCCAGCAGGTACGGGATGTGTGGCGCAACAGCGGCTTTACCCGCACTATCAACGACGTGGAGGTGGACCTGCCCGAAGAAAGGCAGAAAGCTTTTACCGCTTCCGTTAATTCTGTGATTTACTTTGCGCTTCTGCCTTATGCCCTCAACGACGAAGCGGTGCGTAAAGAATACCTCGGCGAAGCGACTATTAAAGGAGAGCCCTACCACAAAGTTCGGGTGACCTTTGCACAGGAAGGCGGCGGCGAAGGCTACCAGGATGTATACGTTTACTGGTTCCACCAGCAGCGCCACACCATGGATTACCTGGCCTACTCTTTCCAGGAAAACGACGGCGGCACCCGCTTCCGCGAAGCCATCAACCCCCGCACCGTCGGCGGCATCTTATTTCAGGACTATATCAACTACACCCTAAAAGAAGACACCCCACTCGAAAACTACGATCGCGCTTTCGAAGCCGGGAAAATGGAGAAAGTCTCAGAAATTCTGCTGGAAGATATAGAAGTAAAGAATATAGAAAGCCTGTAGGCACACCTCACGTCCTGTCCAAATCGTGCACAAAAAGCCCCCCTTGGGGGAAGTGGGACTCGACAAAGAAGAGGGTAGGGGGATGACAATCGTGCACAGAATTCCCCTCTGGGGGTAGGGGCCCTCTTTAAAGGAGGGGCAGGGGTGGGTTAATCTTTCACCAACACTACTCACCTGCTCATTAATAAAAGCACCTTCCAAGCCTCAAGCACCTGGTGATCATCCAACAGCTTCTTACCCAATTTCTCCAGCTCTTCGCGCAGCAGCGCTTGGTCATAGCCATACTTGCTCAAGGTATAGCTTACCAATGGATCAGCCTTAAAGGCCTCCACTTCCTCCCGGCTAGGTATAACTTCCGTATTGCCAAGCCGAGCCAGGTGATTACCGGTCAGGATGCTGCTGTTACGGATGTGCTCCGGTATCTGGTCCACGCCAATCCCTTTGTTACGCACCGGCTTAGGCAGCTCGAAAATACAATCGCCGTTTGCCCGTAGGTAGTAGTCACCGCCCATACGGGCCACAGCGTCTAGCTTGTATGGGTCGATCTTACCTTCCTCGTTCAGGATGTCTTCGCTAACATGCAGCAGCAGCACCTCACAGATCACGAGGTTGCCGGCGCCACCCTCAGGCCCCAGGCTGATTACATCGTTCACACGACACTCCATGGCTACGGGAGCTTCCTTTACCCGTGGGGCACGCACCATCACAGATGGCTCCGGCGTCAGTCCCGACTTAATGAACTCGTTGATGCCATGGTCATACTCCGTACTGGCCAGCGACATCTGCTCTACTATGTCGTAGTTGCAGATGTTGATCACCACCTCCTTTGTTGTCAGCACATTCTCCAGGGTATGCTTGCTGGTATTGTCGCGAACGCGGCGCGCAGGGGAGAAGACCATGATCGGCGGTTTGGCGCTGAACACGTTGAAAAAGCTGAAAGGGCTCAGGTTCACGTTCCCCTCCTCATCCACCGTGCTGGCAAAAGCGATCGGGCGGGGGGCGATGGCTCCCAGCAATAAAGCATGCACTTCCGCCGTTTTGGTTTCTTTCGGGTTTATCGTTTTCATGTTGTGTCTGTTTAAGTAAGTGGTAAAGAGATTGCAAGTTACAAAATGTAGAGATGCAGAAAGTAAAGGCATGAAAACGCCATTGTGTCATTTCGAATACGCCCGAGACGTGAGTCGAAGGGGGCGAGCACAGCTCAGAGAAATCAGGGGCATTATCAATGCTGTAAGCTGATCCGGATCTCTTCATGCTGTCGAGATGACAGTTAGAGACTATATAGATTGAAGCAAGAGTAATAAAGCCGGGGAGGGAACAAGATTGTTAAATTACCAAGTCTAAAAAACTGTTTTAAAAAACATTTTATGTAATTTTGCTTTCTAGCAAGAATGTGTTTAAAACTATATTCTTCATTTTTGCTTCATGGCCTGTTAGCAAAGCAAATGCTTTTTACCCTATATGAAAATTAAACTGGTACTCTTTCTGAGTCTTCTCTTATTCGCCTCTTGCAGCTCTCTCCGTACCCGCAATATTGTCTATTTTAGTGATCTAGAACAGAAACCGCTTATTATTGAGCCGGTGGAGATGAAGCGCTTGAGTATTAAGCCGGGTGATTTGTTAGCAATAGAAGTGCTTACTCCTAATCCACAAACGAACATGCTTTTTAATCGGGGTATTGTGATGGATGAAGAAGGTGGCGGAGGTGGGCAGATGATGCGTCAGCAGGGAAATCAGAATGAGGGTTACCTGGTAGATACGAAAGGATCTATAGATTTTCCTGTATTCGGAAATATGCAAGTACAAGGTATGACAACGGAACAAGTACGAGATACCTTGCTGTTAAAAGTGCGCGACTATGTTCAGGACCCTATCGTGAAAGTGAGATTACAGAATTTCCGATTCACCATGATGGGCGAAACGGGACCAACTGTAGTGACCGTGCCAGCAGATAACGAAGAAGTGAATATACTGGAAGGCTTAGCGATGGCAGGTGGTATTTCTATTTATGGCAAGATGGGGAATGTGCTTATAATACGTGAGCAGGATGGTCAGCGTAGCATGGCTCGCCTGAACCTGAACAGCAAAGAAACCTTGGCCTCCCCTTATTTTTATTTGCAACAAAATGACATTGTGTATGTGGAGCCGGATAAGGCCAAGATTGCCGGTACTAGCTTCATTCGTCGTAACTGGGCCTTCGCAGCGGGCATCGTTTCTTCCGCCTTTGTCCTTTATCGATTATTTCAATAAGTAATACTTCCTTTTTTAGAATATGTCCGAACTCGATTTTCAGGAAGATAATGCTGATTCTTTAGATGTAAAAGCACTGGTCATGCGCTATCTGCGTTACTGGTATCTTTTTGTGATAGGGGCAGCCATTGCTCTTACAGTTGCCCATTTGTACCTGCGCTACTCCACGCCAGTGTATAGCGTGAGGGCTACCATTCTGATCAAGGATGAAAGCGGTGCCGACTTGGCTAGTAGCGGGGTGTTCGGTGATATGGCTTTGCTGAAAGCAAATAAGTCATTTTCAAATGAGGTGCTGGTAATTAAGTCAAAAGGCTTAATGGAACGTGTCCTAAACGAGTTAGGAATGCAGGTGTCCTATTTCGGTGAAGGACGCATTAAATCTCCAGAGCTTTATGGAGGTCGTAGTCCGATTAAGGCGGTGATCGCACAAATTGATTCTGCAGGTCTGGGACGTAGCTTTGTCGTGGAGGTTGAGAATGATAATACCTTCAGTATATGGGAAGGTGAAAATAAAGTTTCTACGCATAAGTTTGGTGAAGAAGTTAAGAAGAGATATGGCAGTTTTACCATTGTAGCTGACTCTGATGTTACAAATGACAAAGGGCGTCGAATCCTGGTTCGCTTTAATGACTTGCGCAAGATGGCGAATGGCTATGCCAACAGGTTGGGTGTCAGGAGCGTGAACGAGTATGCTACGGTCATGGAACTTAGTCTTACTGATCCGATCCCAGAAAAAGGCAAGGATATCCTGAACAAGCTGATAGAGGTATATAATCGGGAAACCATCAACGAAAAAAACCTGGCGGTAACGAAAACTATTCAATTCATTGATGAGCGATTAGTTTATTTAACAGGTGAGCTAAGCGATGTTGAGAAGGATGTGCAGGAATACCTGCAGGAAAATAGAATTATTGACCAATCAGCTAGTGGTGGCCTATACCTGAGTACTGCACATGGCCTTAATCAACAGATTACGGATAACGAAATTAAGCTTGAAATATTAAAATCGGTAGAATCTTATCTGCAGAAAGAGGAGAATAAGTATGAACTAGTACCTACTAGTCTCGATATTGCAGATCCTACCTTAGGTGGGCTAATTTCGAATTTCAATGACCTGCAAAATCAGCGTCGTCGCTTGGGGCGCACCGTCACCGAAAATAACCCAGTCCTTCGCAATGTCAACGAACAGCTCGAAATCCTCCGCCTGAACATTCTGGAGAATATCCGAAATATCCGGGAAGGTTTATTAGTGATTCGTCGTAATTTGCAGGCCAACGCTAAACAGTTTGAATCGCAGGTACGTCAGGTCCCTTCCATGCAGCGAGAGCTTACGGAGATCAGTCGTCAGAAAGGCATTAAAGAAGGCCTATATCTTTATTTACTTCAAAAGCGTGAAGAAGCGGCTTTATCGCAAGCTATTACTCCTTCTAATTCCAGAGTGATTGATCCTGCGACAGCCGGGGGCAGTCCGATTGAGCCTCAATCCACCAACATCTACCTGATGGCCTTGTTAGCTGGTCTGGCAATACCTTTTGCCGGAATTTTCCTTCGGGATATGCTCAATGACACTGTGCAGGAAGTGCGGGAAGTAGAAAAAGCTACTTCCACTCCTATCCTTGGGGAGATTGGACATAATGAATCAGGGCAAATGTTAGTCATTAGCCAGGAGAGTCGTAGTTCCAGTGCTGAACTTTTCCGTTTATTACGTGCTAACATGCAATTTGCCGCTGGTGGCAAAGAAAACAAGGTGATCTTGGTTACCTCCAGTATGAGTGGAGAAGGGAAAACCTTCTTTTGTTTGAACCTGGCTGCCAGTTTGGTGATGACAGGCAAAAAGGTAGTCGTGCTGGGGTTTGACTTACGAAAGCCAAAGTTAACACAAGGTGTGAACCTGCCCAATAATATTGGTATTACTAATTACTTAATCTCAGACAGCGTTCAGATTGAGGATATGATTCAGTTTGCACCTGAGATGCCGGAGTTGGCTATTATTGGCTCAGGGCCTATCCCACCAAACCCTGCAGAACTGATGTTGCTGCCTAAAATTGGTACTCTTATCGATGAATTGAAGGCCGCATTTGATTACATCATCCTGGACTCATCTCCTGTTGGACAGGTGGCAGACACTTTGGCCCTAGCGCCATATATAGATTCTAGCTTATATATAGTACGCTATAACTATACACATAAGAAACAGCTCCAGATCATTGACGACCTTTACAAATCACGTAAGCTCAAACATCCGATGATCGTGCTGAACGATGCCAAAAAGTCGAACAGCTATGGCTACTCTTATGGCTATGGTTATGGCTATGGTAACTATTACGAAGAGGAGAAGAAAGGATTTGGAGGGAAGTTGAGGAAATTGGTAAAGGGGTAGTTCGTAAAGTTTAGAGGGATTAGAGGGTTTAACCTGTAGGGACAGGTCGCGACCTGTCCGAATTGTGCACGATCAACACACCCCTGCCCCTCTCAAGAGGGGAATTATAAAGGAGATACTCCCCTCTTGAGAGGGGCAGGGGTGTGTTAAATGAGCCAAGGTATAACAGAACATACAAAGTAGAACAAACATAAAAAAGATCTCAATTTCAGATATGACAGGTATAGAGAATGCCAGAATCGCCGTGATTGGCTTGGGTTATGTAGGTTTACCACTAGCCGTTGAGTTTGCTAAGAAATTTCCGACAGTTGGATTCGATATCAACGAAGGACGTGTCCAGGAGCTGAATTCCGGACATGACCGTACCCTGGAAGTAGAAGATGAATACTTGAAATCTGTTTTGACCTCTAGCTCAAACGGTCAGGCTGGACTCTACTGCTCTAACCAGCTGTCAGACATTGAGGCCTGTAATTATTACATCGTTACTGTACCTACCCCGGTTGATAAAAACAATCGTCCGGACCTGACCCCGCTGTACAAAGCAAGCGAGACTGTCGGAAAAGTGCTGAAGAGTGGTGATATTGTGATCTATGAATCTACTGTATACCCAGGTGTAACAGAAGAAGAATGCGTGCCGGTGCTGGAGCATATGTCAGGCCTGAAATTCAATGAAGATTTTTTTGCAGGTTATTCTCCGGAGCGTATTAATCCAGGTGACAAAGAACATACCGTTGCTAAGATACTAAAGATCACTTCCGGTTCTACTCCTGAAACAGCAGAGAAAGTAGACCAATTATATAGAGCCGTGATCACAGCCGGGACACATAAAGCAGCTTCTATTAAAGTTGCAGAAGCGGCCAAAGTGATTGAGAATGCGCAGCGTGATATCAATATCGCTTTCGTGAACGAGCTGGCTAAAATCTTCAACCGCCTAGGCATCGATACGGACGAAGTATTAGAAGCCGCTGGCACCAAGTGGAACTTCCTCAAATTCAAGCCTGGTCTGGTAGGTGGTCACTGTATTGGAGTAGACCCGTACTATTTAGCACAGAAAGCCCAGGAAGCCGGCTATCACCCGGAGATCATTTTGGCCGGTCGTCGTCTTAATGACGGCATGGGCGAGTATGTAGCCCATGAAGTGATAAAGCTAATGGTCAAAAAGGACATTCCTGTTAAAGGAGCCAATATCCTGGTGCTCGGCATCACGTTCAAGGAGAACTGCCCGGACGTGCGCAATACCAAAGTAGTAGACATTCTGCATACGCTTAAGGATTATGATACCAACATTACGATCTATGATCCTTGGGCTGAACCTGCAGAGGTAAAGCATGAGTATGGCTGGAACTCCGTAAAAGAGCTAAATGGTGTAACAGATTGCGATGCCATTATCCTCGCCGTGTCTCACAATGAATTCCGGGAACTAGATCTAAGTAAACTCTGCAAAGACAAAGCCGTTATCTACGACGTGAAAGGCGTTCTCCCAAAAGAACTTTCCGACGCGCGTCTTTAAATATAGTACCAAAGCTCCCCTCCTTAGCTAAGGAGGGGTAGGGGTGGTTTGACCCGGTAATTCAAACTTATTTTACAATAAAAAATATGTATAACACCCCCTACCACTCAACAGACTTAAGCCAAAGCAACTTCCTCATTACAGGCGGAGCTGGCTTCATCGGTTCAAATATCGTAGAATACCTCCTCAAGTACGGTGCAGGGAAGGTGCGGGTACTTGATAACTTCTCATCCGGATCCCACGCCAACATCGAAGAATTCAAGAGCCATTCTGCTTTTGAAATAATTGAAGGCGATATCCGAAATCTAGAAACCTGTAGAACAGCGCTGGAAGGTATAGACTATGTATCGCACCAGGCAGCACTAGGTTCAGTACCCCGTTCCATCAATGACCCGATTACCAGCAATGAAGTAAACGTCAGTGGCTTTCTCAACATGCTGGTTGCTGCAAGAGATGCGGGTGTTAAGAACTTTGTCTATGCGGCAAGCTCCAGCACATACGGGGATCATCCAGGATTGCCAAAAGTAGAAGATAAAATCGGGAATCCACTTTCACCTTATGCTGTGACGAAGTTTGTGAACGAGCTGTATGCCAGCGTCTTCTCCAGAACTTATGACTTTCATACCATCGGCTTGCGCTACTTCAATGTATTTGGCCCGAAGCAGAATCCGAAAGGACCATACGCAGCCGTAATACCGCTCTTTATTGAAGCTGCCTTGGAGGAGAAAGCTCCTTATATCAATGGTGACGGGGAAACGAGCAGAGACTTTACCTTTGTAGAAAATGCGGTGCAGGCGAATATAAAAGCTATGTTGATGGAAGGTATAGCGCAACATGAAGTAATCAACATTGCTTTTGGGGAAAGAACAACGCTGAAACAATTGTGGATTAGAATTACTGAAATTGCGGGTATAGACCTGGCTGCGGAGTATCGTGAAGAAAGAAAAGGCGATGTGCGTCATAGTCTGGCAGAAATAAGTAAGGCTAAAGAGCTAATAGCTTATAGTCCTGAATTCTCTGTCTCAGAAGGCTTAGCCATAGCATTCGATTGGTATAAAAAGTATCAAATAAGTAATAACAAAACTCCCCACCTTGGATAAGGAGGGGCAGGGGTGGTTTGGCACCTCCCTGTGACCCAACACTAACATATGAACTTACTTATTACTGGCGGTGCCGGCTTCATCGGCTCGCACGTGGTGCGGCTTTTCGTGGAGGCCTACCCGCAGTACCATGTCTTCAACCTCGACAAGCTGACCTACGCGGGCAACCTGCAGAACCTGGTGGACGTGGAGGAGCGCGAGAACTACACCTTTTTGAGGGGCGACATCACGGACGCTTCTTATTTGGATGGCATCTTTGCCGAATATAAGTTCGACGCGGTGATCCACCTGGCGGCCGAGTCGCACGTGGACCGCTCGATCGCAGGGCCGATGGCCTTCGTGCAGACCAATGTGCTGGGCACGGTGAACCTGCTGGAGGCCTGCCGCCGCAGTTGGGCGGGAGACTACGCCGGCAAGCTCTTCTACCACGTCTCCACCGACGAGGTGTACGGCTCCTTGGGCGAGGACGGGCTCTTCACCGAAAGCACGTCCTACGACCCGCGCTCGCCCTACTCAGCCTCCAAGGCCGCCTCGGACCACTTCGTCCGCGCCTGGCACCACACCTACGGCCTGCCGGTGAAACTCTCGAACTGCTCCAACAACTACGGCCCTAACCACTTCCCCGAGAAGCTCATCCCGCTGGCCATTCACAACATCAAGTCCCGAAAGCCAGTGCCGGTGTACGGCAGGGGGGAGAACGTGCGCGACTGGCTCTACGTCAAGGACCACGCCCGGGCCATCGACTGTATCTTCCACCGCGGGAAGGTGGGGGAGACCTACAACGTGGGCGGTGTGAACGAGTGGCGCAACCTGGATCTTGTAGAGCTGCTGTGCGACGTGATGGACGAGCGGCTGGGGCGAGAGCCTGGCGAGAGCCGAAGGCTGATCACCTTTGTCAAGGACCGCGCCGGCCACGACGCCCGCTACGCCATCGACTCCTCCAAGCTGATGAACGAACTGGGCTGGGAGCCGTCGGTGACCTTCGAACAGGGCCTCAGAAAGACCGTGGACTGGTACCTAGAAAACGAAGCTTGGCTGGAGGAGGTCACCTCGGGCCACTACCGCGACTACTACCAGAAGCAGTACGAGGGAAGATAAAAAGAGGGAAGGATAAGAACACAGATGAAAGTTATAGAGATATTCCTGGGGGACTGCCTGCTGCTTGAGCCGGCGGTCTTCGCAGACGAGCGGGGCTACTTCTTTGAGAGCTTCAACGAGGACAGATTCAGCGCCCTGGCGGGGCGCACGGTGCGCTTCGTGCAGGACAACCAGTCGTTCTCCGCCCGCAGCGTGCTGCGGGGGCTGCACTTCCAGCGCGGGGAGCACGCCCAAGCAAAGCTCGTGCGGGTGCTGAAAGGGGAGGTGCTCGACGTGGCCGTGGACATCCGGCCGGAGTCTCCCACCTTCGGGCGGCACTTCTCGGTGGTGCTCAGCGCTGAAAACAAGCTGCAGCTCTTCATCCCGCGCGGCTTCGCCCACGGCTTTGCGGTGCTCAGCGACGAGGCGGAGTTCTTCTACAAGTGCGACAACCACTACCACAAGGAGTCGGAGGGCAGCATCCTCTACAGCGACCCGGAGCTTAATATCGACTGGGGCATGGACCCGGGCGAGCTGATCGTCTCTGAGAAGGACCGCGAGAGCGGCAGCTTCGCCGAGTTCAGGCGGGGCCTCGGAGGCTAGGGCGGCGGCCATTGCGAAACATTCCTTACCTTTGCCCTGGGAGGCGCCTGCCGACAGGCGGCGCCCGGGCATCAACCATAAAAACCAACCGAAGACAAATGAAAGGCATCATCCTGGCCGGGGGCTCCGGCACCCGCCTCCACCCGTTGACGCTGGCCGTGAGCAAGCAGCTCATGCCCGTCTACGACAAGCCCATGATCTACTACCCGCTCTCCACTTTGATGCTGGCCGGCATCCGGGAGATTCTAATCATCTCAACCCCCCACGATTTGCCCCTCTTCGAGCGGCTCCTGGGCGACGGAAGCCGGATCGGCTGCCGCTTTGAATACAAGGTGCAGGAGGTGCCCAACGGGCTGGCGCAGGCCTTTGTGATCGGCGAGGAGTTCATCGGCCGGGACAAGGTGGCCCTGGTGCTCGGGGACAACATCTTCTACGGGGCGGGCATGGGCTCGGTGCTGCGCCAGAACGCAGACCCCGACGGGGGCGTGGTGTACGCCTACCACGTCACGGACCCGGAGCGCTACGGGGTGGTCGAGTTCGACGAAGCTGGAAAGGCAGTCTCCATCGAGGAGAAGCCCAAGCAGCCAAAGTCCAGCTACGCCGTGCCGGGCCTGTACTTCTACGACAATGACGTTGTTGAGATTGCCAGGAACCTGGAGCCCAGTCCGCGGGGCGAGTACGAGATCACAGACGTCAACCGCGAGTATTTGAGAAGGGGCAGGCTGAAGGTGGGCGTGCTCAACCGCGGCACGGCCTGGCTCGACACGGGCACGATCGCCTCGCTGATGCAGGCGGCCACCTTCGTGCAGGTGATCGAGGAGCGGCAGGGCCTGAAGATCGGCTGCATCGAGGAGGTGGCCTGGCGCATGGGCTTTATCAATGACGAGCAGCTAGTAGCAGTAGCTGAGCCGCTGCGCAAGAGCGGATATGGTGAGTACATGCTCGCACTGCTGGAGGGGTAAATTTCTAAAATCGAATACGTGAGTTTAAGGCAAAAAACAATATCTGGCCTTTTCTGGACATTTAGCCAACAATTTGGAGTACAGTTTATCAATTTTTTTGTATCTATTATACTTGCCAGATTGCTGATGCCCGCTGAGTTCGGCCTGATAGGTATGCTTTCTGTTTTTATAGGTATAGGTACTACTCTGATTGATGGTGGCCTAACCTCTTCGCTTATACGAACCGATAAGCCTGACCAGCGGGATTATTCTACAGTGTTTTTTATAAACTTAGTAGGTAGCATTACAATTTACCTAATTCTCTTTATTAGCGCTCCTTTTATAGCAGCCTTCTATAATCAGGAAATTCTGGAGAGTATAGTTAGGGTGTATACTCTATCATTTATAATTAATGCCTTTGCTGGTGTGCAACGCACAAAACTAACGAAGGAGATGAATTTCAAGTTGCAAATGACCATCCAGATACCCTCTATTATTGTTAGTGGTACTCTTGGTATTGTATTGGCTTATAATGGGTTTGGCGTGTGGAGTCTTGTGTGGATGAATTTGGTTCAGTCACTCTTATCAACTGCACAATTGTGGCTGCGTTCTGGGTGGTATCCAAGCCTTCTTTTTGATAAAGAACGCTTTATGTTCCATTTTAAGTTTGGTTATAAACTTACGCTTTCAGGTTTATTAGATACGATTTATAACAATGCCTATCATCTCATTATTGGTAAGTTCTTTTCAGCAACGCAGCTTGGCTTCTACACGCGAGCGCAGTCTTTAAGACAACTACCTGTTCAGAACATTTCTACAGCTTTGAATAAAGTTACGTATCCCTTATTTTCATCTATTCAAGATGATAATGCTAAGTTAAAGAATGCATATAAGAGGCTAATGCAGCAAGTAATATTCTGGATTGCCCCTGCTCTGATATATTTGGCGGTTGTAGCTGAGCCCTTGTTCGGGTTTATGCTAGGGGAGAAATGGTTGCCAGCTGTACCATACTTCCAAATTCTGTGCGCAGGTGGCATTATGTACCCACTACATTCCTACAACCTAAACATTTTAAAGGTAAAAGGAAGAAGTGACTTATTTTTAAAACTAGAGGTTATTAAAAAGGGTTTAGTAACTGTAGGTATAGCATGTGCCATACCATTCGGGATTTACGGCTTACTATACTTTCAACTAATTTTTACAATAGCTGCCTTCTTCATAAATACATGGTATAGTGGTAAAATGATTGACTATTCGGTAGGGGAGCAGCTTAAAGTTATTCTACCTGAAATTGTATTAGCTTTAATAGTTGGTACCATTGTGTGGGTGCTAGATAGTCAATTATTAAAATACCAGATAGATTTACTGAGACTCTTTTTAGCTGGATTAATTTATTCTATACTTTATTTAGGAATAGGCTATCTATCTAAGATGCCAGCTTTGTTAGATTTTAAACAACTTGTTCTAAAAAAATGATACCTGTTACAAAACCTTTTCTTCCTCCACAATCCGAATATGAGAATTACTTGAGTGGAATTTGGAAACGGCAATGGTTAACTAATATGGGCCCGTTAGCAAATGAGTTAGAACTCCAGTTAAAGGCTCATCTAAAGGTAAAACACCTTTTGTTTGTTACTAATGGTACAATTGCCCTACAAATGGCAATCAAAGCATTAGATCTAAAAGGAGAAATAATTACTACTCCTTTTTCATTCGTTGCAACAACAAGTAGCATAGTGTGGGAAGGATGTCAGCCAGTGTTTGTGGATATTGATGCGCAGACATTAAACATTGATGCAACAAAAATAGAGGCTGCTATAACAGATAAGACATCTGCTATTTTAGCTACACATGTATATGGAAATCCCTGCGATGTGGATACTATCGATGAGATTGCGGAAAAATATAATCTGAAAGTAATATATGATGGGGCACATGCTTTTGGGGTTCAAATAAACGGGAAGTCTATTTTTGAATATGGAGATATCTCTACATGTAGCTTACATGCTACTAAATTATACCATTCCGGAGAAGGAGGCTTAGTTATAACAAAGAATCCTGAATTACTGAAAAGACTAGCCTATATAAGAAACTTTGGTTTTAATGGTCCAGAATCATTTTCAGGGTTAGGTATAAATGGCAAAAATTCTGAATTACATGCGGCAATGGGATTGGTGAATTTAGGTTATATAGAGAATATAATTGAGAAGAGGAAGGAACTAACAAATCGATATACACTTAAGCTAAAAAATTTCAACGGAGATTTCCCCCTATGGCATAAACAAGCTACTCAAAATTATGCCTACCTTCCCATTATACTGGAAAGTGAGGAACTCTTGTTGAAGTGCATGAAGCTACTCCAAGCATATGAAGTTTTCGTGCGGAGGTACTTTTATCCTTCATTATCTACTTCCTTACCATATCTTATATCAAAGGAAATGCCTGTAACTGAGGGTGTTGCAAATAAAATTTTGTGTTTACCTTTATATTATGATTTGTCTATAGAAGAAGTTGACTTTGTTTGCAGATTATTACTAAGGGTACAGAATAATTAACTTATGAAGTTAGCCATAATGCAGCCATATTTTTTTCCATACATAGGTTATTTTCAGCTAATTGCAGCCACTGATAGGTTCGTGGTTTATGATGATGTAACCTTTATAAAGCAAGGATGGATAAACAGGAATAATATTCTCATGAATGGTAAATCACACCTTTTTACTATTCCTCTTGAAAAAGCGAGCTCATTTAATTTGATTAGAGATACATTGTTAAGCCAAAAATTCTACCATAATTGGGCGAAGAAGTTTATTAAAACGCTTGAGCAGAATTATAAAAAAGCACCATACTTTTCTGTAGTTGTGCCCTTAGTAGAGGAAACGCTATTTGCTGATAATGTTACAGCGGCTGATGTGGCAAGGGCAAGTATAATTAATACAATCAGCTACTTAAATATAACCACTAACATAGTACCTTCATCAATTATATATCAGAATAATAAATTTTCAGGGCAGGAAAGAGTTTTAGATATATGTATAAAAGAACAAGCTACTCATTACATAAACCCAATTGGTGGTGCTGAGCTTTACAGCAAAGAAGTATTTGAGAGCAGTAATATAAAGTTGAATTTTATTCAATCTGAAGTTACAGAGTATGTTCAATTTCGAGAGCCCTTTGTTCCATGGCTCTCCATTATTGATGTTTTGATGTTCAATTCACCTGAAGAGGTTAATGGTATGATGAGTAAGTATAAGTTAATTTAAGATGTCTAAAAGAATTCTTTTTTTAGTTGCTGGGGATAGGCAAATGCCTGTAATTAGGTATGCAAAAAGCCAAGGATATTATATCATTACCTGTGACAACAATCCATTAAATAGCGGGCATCAATTGGCAGATGAAGTTATAGCTGTTGATACGTATGATTATGAAAAAGTATATAATGAGGTTAAAGAAAAATCAATAGATGCAGTAGTGAATTTTATCTCTGAGCATGGTTTGAAAACAGCGTCTTATATTTCTGAGAAGTTAGGCTTGAACGGATTAAGCTCTGAGAGCCTCTCTAAGCTTATGGATAAAGGCAGGTTTAGAGACTTTTTACATTGCCACTCCTTTGATACTCCTAGTAACAAAGTAATTACAGAATATCATAATGATATAGATGAAGGGTTGAATTACCCTTTGATTGTGAAGCCTGTTGACAGAGGCGGTAACGTAGGTATAACAAGAGTAAACAAGCACGAAGAACTTGTTCAGGCTTTTAGTCTTGCAAAATCTAAATCGAACTCTGGTGAGGTAATTGTTGAAGAGTTTATAGAGGGCACCTCTACAATAAATGGTGACTGTGTTATAATAGATAGTAAGATAGTATCTTACTTAATTGGTGATTATTACTTTGATAAAGATGTCAATTCTATACTTCCGGTTGCAACTATCTTTCCAGCAGCTTTAGAGCTTACCAATACTATAAACCAACTACAAAGACTTGTTGAAATAATTGGTTGCAAAAGTGGAGTGTTTAATTTTGAAGCTATTGTTTCAGGTAATAAAGTATATTTTATTGAAATCAATCCTAGGCATAGTGGGAACTTAATCTACAGACTTATGAGCGAGGCAACGGGAGTAGACTTTGCAGAAGTAAATGTTGAAATAGCATGTGGCCACAAGTATAAACCTACTGACTTCAATCAAGAAACATTATATCTAGCCTATTGTTTGATTTATGCGCCTGAATCTGGAGTATTGGATAAAATAGAGCTATCGTCAGAATTAGAAAGCAAAATCGTAGAGAAACTTTTTTTTAAACATGAGGGTGATGTTATATGTGGGTTTAACACTCTTTATGATAGATTAGGTTTATTGCTCTTAAAGTTCTCTAAAAGAGAGGAAATGGAGTTTATTATAAAAAATATTAGGAACTTTTACACCGTTTATTTTAAATAAAAAATGAATTTAATATCAGATTTTAATATAGAAAAGTATGGTCTAAAAGTTAGTCTTGTTACGGAAGATGATGCAGAGTTTATCGTTTCACTGCGTTCTGATCATGCTCGAACCAAATATATGTTAACTCTTAATTCTGACATTAAACATCAAAAGGCATGGTTGAGAGAGTACAAACAGAGAGAAACTGCGGGAATGGATTATTATTTTATTTATAGAAATATTAAGGGAGAACCTATAGGATTAAATAGGGTTTCTAAAATAAACTTTAGCGCTTCAACCTGTAAAGCGTGTAGTTGGATTAAGAGGAAGGGAAGTAGGCATGAAGCACTTGCCATGTTTATCATCTGGAAGGAGATTATTTTTGATATTTTAAAGTTAAACACTTTTGAAGTAGATATTCATAAAGGTAATTATGTTTCTTTCAGGTACTGGGAAGCACTTGAGCCTGAATGGCTAAGGGAGGAAAATGATTTTAATTTTTACAGAGTATATAGGGAACGTTGGGAGCAAGTATCTGGGCTCTATATGCAAAAGTTAAGCAATATTTTATATTAGTATTGCCTGTTTAAAATTTTTACTAAAAAAGTGCAGCTATGAATCTTACTCTTTATTAAACTTCCAGAAAATATATATCAACTATTATACTGTCGTCATATTTGATGAATATTTTGCATGAAATTAATCGAAGATTTAGGCTTCAGGAGGAGTACTTAGGTACTGAAAAGCCTATAAATACAATCAAACCGCTTGTCTCTGTAACTGTTATGGCTTACCAACATGCGCCCTTCATAAGGGAGTGTTTGGAAGGGATACTTATGCAGGATGCGACTTTTCCATACGAGTTAATTATTGGCGAAGATGGGTCGACAGATGGAACACGGGAGATATGTATTGAGTACGCTCAAAGGTATCCTGATAAAATAAGGCTCTTCTTACGCGATAGAGAAGTGTCCCATTTTAAGTGTGGTTATAAACGTTATATGCTGAATGGTATCTTTAACAATTTATCATCACGAGGCAAGTATCGTGCCTTATGTGAAGGCGATGATTATTGGACAGATCCATTAAAACTTCAAAAGCAAGTAGACTTTTTAGAAGTGAATCCCGAATATGCACTTAGCTTTCACGATACAAAAGCGATCGATGAGGAAGGTAAACTAGTCTATGTATCTAAAATAAAAGGAGAGGGAAGAGACCTTTCACAAGAGGAAATGATCTTAGGCTATATGATTCCTACAAATACTGTTATGTTCAGGAAAAACTTAATTAGGAATTATCCTCCTGAAGTATTAGATGTTGTTAACACAGACTCCTTTCTTTTTGCGTTACTAGGCCAGTATGGTAAGGCGCATTACGCTCGAAATGTAACTCCCGCAGTTTATAGAATCCATAGAGGTGGTATATGGAGTAGGAAATCAACAGAATATAAACGAAAAAGCCACATCCATTATTTTGAGACCCTCTCGAATGTAATTGATGAAAGGTACAAGCCTTTAGTTCAAAAACGTTTATTTTTATCAAAATTAAAAACCAGCCTGGACCAAAGCAGCTATAAAGAAGGTTTGAAACAGTATATCTCAGCTTTCAAGCATTTCTCATTTACTATAGATATGGTTCTAGCGATGCTTAAGGCCAACTATTATCTAGGTAAGCGATTTATGGGAAAAAAATGACAATATATTATAATGCCATGGTGGAATTAACTTTTCCATAGAGTCCTTCTATTTACTATATTAATTTGCTATAATGTCTGAAAGTATAAGATTTTCTGTCATCATCCCCGTCTATAATAAACTTCCGCATCTAGAAAGGTCCATAGGCTCAGTAATAAGGCAAACATACAATAATTTCGAAGTAATAATTATCGATGATGCTTCCACTGATGGTTCGGCAGATAAATTGAAGCAGTTTAACGATAGTCGAATTAAGTTGTTCCGAAGAGATAAACCCGGGCCAGGGGGCTATGCAGCAAGAAATTTAGGAATAGAAAATGCAATAGCAGACTGGGTGCTATTTCTTGATGCTGACGATGAATGGGACAATCGACTCTTGGAGCATGTTGATAACGCTATCTATAATTCATCAGCAGATCTAGTTTGCTGGTCATGGTTTTATGTCAATGGCGACAGCAGAAATATAGATACTTTTTCTCTTAAAAATAAGCATTTAGAAAGCAAAAGATTTTCACTAAAAGAGTACCTGAATGGGCCTAGACCAATTTGGACCGGTGCTGTAGCATTGAAAAAAGACTTGCTAATATTAGCCGGCATGTTCCCCGCTGGGAAATTTAATAGAGGAGGTGACTTGGATACTTGGATTAGGTATCTAATGCAAAGCAGATATAATTTGTGGATAAATAAGCCTCTTTCTTTATATCATGTAGATTCAGTTAATATGGTTACAAAAACAGCTGTTACAAGACTACCAGCTACTTTTGAAACATTAAACAAACTATATAGTCAAACGAAAGATACTGCTCTTAAGCAGGCGATTAATAAATTTCAAAATAGTACAATATTTGCGGTTCTTAATAAACTCGTAATAAAAGATCACGGGATTGATTATAGCCTCTTATCTAAGATGCAGATAGATTCATTTAGGCCTCTTTATTACATTTTGCTACTACACTACAGGCTTTTAAAAAAGAAAATGTTTAAGAGATGATTTTATATGAAATATATCAATACAGTTTTTAACATGCCTCACATATGATAAATATAATTATATCTCCTATTCATGGGAGCTTCTTTAGTGGGAGAGTCTGGAAGGGATTAGATATAACACAAATTGAAAGCTTTTTAGAAAATGCGAGCGATCAAATAAAAGTTACGGTTGTTCCATTTGAATTTTTAATTGAGAGGTATAAAGAATTACCTGAGAATAGTTTTGTATTCTATTCTTCAAGTTATGAGCCTTCATATAGAAAATATGTAGAAGATATAGTTTTTGGACTCTCTAAGCTAAGGTCTGATTTAGTGATGCTTCCGAGATATGAGATACTATTATGTTTTGAAAATAAAGGCTTTCAGGAGATCATAAAAAAAGCTGAAAATATAGGTAATATAGATGGTCACTACTTTGGAGATATATCTGATTTTTCAGCAGAAAAATTTAGAGATTATCCCTATGTGGTTAAAATGTTGGGGGGGGCTATAAGTAGTAATGTTTTTCTTGCAAATAGTTATCAGGAATTAAGAAATATAATTAACAAGAAGAAAAAAGAAAGCTATAAGCTTAGGATAAGAAGGCTGATAAAAGAACATCTTCTTAAACAGAAAGATAAAGTCTATGTAGCACAAAATCCTGTTTCTTTGAAGCATTACGATGATTTTTTTACAAAACGTACCCCTTTTATTATTCAAGAGTTCATTAAAAATTTAAATTGTGATTACAAAGTATTAGTCTTTGGTGAAAAGTACTACATCTTCAAGAGATATGTACGAGATAATGATTTTAGGGCAAGTGGAAGCGGCAAGTTTAAATATGATATTTTAGAGGCTTCTATATTGAACTATGCCAAAGAAGTGACACAAAAATTAGATGTTCCTTTTGTTTCCCTTGATATAGCTGAAGCTAACGGCAAGAATTATTTAATTGAGTTTCAAGGTATCGCTTTTGGCTGGCATGCATTAGAGATGTCTACAGGTTATTGCTCTGAAGTTAAAAATGGGAACGAAGTGAAATGGGAGTTCATAACTGAGGAGCCTAATTTAGAAAGAACCTATGCCGAATCTTTAGTTTACTATATTAAAAGTAAATCTACCAAACAACTCAACGAATTTGTAAAATAAAGTAAATACCAAATTGAAATTTAGTATTTACTGCGATTACTGTGACTAAATGAAAATTATTAGGCTTACTACCTTTTTAGATTTTGGCGGTATTGAGAAAAGGTTAATAAATGTATCAAGCTTTGATGATAAACAGGAGAACGTTGAGCATGTGTTTGTCGCTATAAATCATGGTGGTGTTGCTGAAAATGAAATTAGAGAAAATGGGAAACGAGTTATCTGTTTAAATCAACCACAGAGAATTCCTTCACTACGAGCAATAATAAGTATATATCGACTCTTTAGAAAAGAAAAACCAGATGTTGTACATACTTCTGGAGCGGAGGCTAACTTCCATGGAATTATAGCTGCCTGGCTAGCAGGAGTGCCTGTGAAGATCGCAGAGGAAATTGGCATGCCGAACCAAAGTAAAATAGCAAAAAACATTTTTTCTTTAGTTTACCTTCTATCAAATACTGTGATAGGAAATGCAAAACAGGTACTTGCATACCTTGAAAAAGAGAATCGAGTACCGCCAAGAAAATTGCAGTTAGTGTATAACCCAGTGTTATTTCCAAAGCTAGAACCTGTAAGTAAACATAACTCGTTCATTCTTTTAAGTGTGAGCCGACTCCATCCAATAAAAAACTTAGATACAGTTATAAAAGCTATACCTGAATTACTCAAGGTTAGATCTGATATAGAATATTGGATAGTTGGCGATGGACCTTGGAAAAAAGAATTGACTGCTCTTGTAACAGACCTTAATTTACACGCTCATGTAAAATTTAAAGGATTTCAAGAGAATGTAAGAGACTTTCTTTTAAAAGCTGATGCATTCATACTACCCTCCTTTTCTGAAGGATTTTCGAATGCATTAGTTGAGGCCATGTATACAGGTTTACCTTGTATGGCTACTAAAATAGGGGGAGCATCAGAGATTATTACTGATCAGGTTAATGGTTTTTTACTTGATCCAAAGAATCCAGATCAAATTTTGCAAATACTTAAAGATGTTATTCAGAAACCTAAAGCAGAATTACAAGGTGTAGGATTGAAAGGAAGAGAACATGTGCTTAAATCATATTCATTAGAGCAGCATATGAAAAGTTTATTCAGAATATATAGAAAAGCGGAGTAGTTTGCAAAACTATAGCAATGGGCAAAAATGTGCTAAAACAAAATAGAGCGGTTACCTACAGAAGGTTAATTTTTATAGCTTCTTTTGTAGAGGAAAGGATAATATAACATGAAGCAAGAAGCATATTTGCTAGCAAAAAAAGCAATAGAAAATATTTTAAATCATCAGTATCATCAATCTCATAAGCTTCAGGCTAAACGGATTTTACAGGATATTGAATCAGTAAAGGGTAAAACTGATCCTAAGCTTATCAAACTATCCAATGAATATGCTTTAGATGTACTTGGGTGGAGTGGATATGCTCCATGGTTATATGTTTATAGCGCAATTGCTCAAAGCTTCGAGGAAGGCTGGATACCTGATAATTATTATGGTAAAGTTGTCGTTCCCACTATAAAGGGGGTGTATGGCAAAGTTTCTGATCTTAAGCCATTGACAAGAAAGATATTCAACAACGATGTGTTTCCGGATATAGCATATTATGTAAATGGCCTCTTTTTTTCAAATAGTAATGAAGTTCTACAAAAAGGTTGCGTTGAAGATTTTTTGTTTAAATATTCAGAAGTTGTTGTATTTAAATTAGACGATTCAATACAGGGTAAAGGAGTTTATGTTCTTAAAAAATCTTCTTTTAAGTTAAGTGAAGTTTTTAAATTAGGGAATGGTGTCTTCCAAGAATACATTGAGCAGCACCAGTTTTTTGAAGAGATAATGCCTGCTTCCGTTGCGACTTTGCGCATAACGACAGTACTTAGTGATAAAGGAGAAGCTTCTGTGCGAGCTGGTTATTTAAGAGTTGGTCGTAGTAAAGATACTCATGTTAAATCTGCCTCTCATATTCGTGTTCCAGTTGAACTTAAAAGCGGAAAACTAGAGGCTAAGGGATATTTACCAACCTGGGTTAGCATAGATAAGCATCCAGATACTCACTTTTTATTCTCAAACAAAACCATTCCTAATTTTCAGAAATGCATAGCAACTGCTCTGGAATTACATCAATCCTTGCCACATGTAAGAAGTATAGGATGGGACATGATTGTAGACAAGAATAATAGGATCAAGGTAATGGAGTGGAATGGCAGTCACAACGATATAAAGTTTTCTGAAGCAACACAAGGACCTTGTTTTTCTGATTTAGGTTGGGAAAATATCTGGCGCCAGTCAAAACCCTCAATGTCATAACCGGGAGTTTTCTGAAGTAGCAACTATCATATAAAGCTTATTGCTCAACATGGTAAGCAGCATTTACAAAATTAGGTGGAACGACCTCCTCGTTGTATGCTTATAATTTGTGTAAAAAATTTAGCTCCTCATATTTTCCATTAAAAACAGTAACAGTGACAAAAATCAGAGTATTATTAGTACAGGAAACCGTAGGAAGTGGAGGGGTAGAGCAAAGGCGTTATACTTTAGCGAAACTACTTGATAAAAATAAGTATGAGTTAAAAATAATTTGTACTCAAGCTATTGGGCCACTCGCTGATAAAATCAGATCTGAGGGGGTAGAGGTAATACAAATAGGATTGCTTAAAAAAGTATGGGATTGGAGCAAATACAGAGCAGTAATCGAAATAATAAATGAATTTAAGCCTCACATCATACATGGAGCTGTTTTTGAAGGTGTATTACTTGCAACCATAGCTGGAAAGATTGGGAAAGTTCCAATTATCATAGCGGAGGAAACTTCAGATCCATACAATAGAAGTAGAATGGCTTCTGTGCTCCTCAGGTTTCTTTCAATGGTGTCAAAAATGTTTATTGGCGTTTCGCCAGCTGCATATGAATATCTAAAAAATACTGCCTGTGTACCAACTAAAAAAATAAGGCTAATAAATAATGGTGTAGCCCCACCTGTACCAAGTGATGAGTCACTCATCTGTTCTTTAAAGAAAAAGTATGGATTGGAGGAAGGAGATATTGTTGTTGGGAGTGTAGGACGTGTAAGAAATAATGTAAAAAGGTTCACAGATCTCGTTGAAGCACTTGCACTTTTAAAGGTGAAGTATCCAACGCTGAAATTAATCATTGTTGGGGATGGACCAGATAGGCAGCTAATACAGCAAACTGCTGAGCTCAAACAAATAGCTGATAGGGTTATCATGGTCGGTTTTCAGGAAGACCCTCATCCTTTTTACAAGATGATGGATATCTTTGCAATAGTGTCAAGAACTGAATCTTTTGGACTAGTAGCTGTTGAAGCTATGTTTCATAAATTACCCGTTGTTGCTACAAGTGTAGGTGGTTTAAAAAGTATTGTAATAGATAATAGAACAGGAATTTTAGTTGATGTAAATAGACCTGACCAGATTGCAAGTGCAATTGATTGTCTACTATCAGATAAGTTTAAATGTAAGCAAATGGGAGAGAATGGATATATAAGAGCTCAAGATGATTATAGTGCACAACGATATGTTAGTGAAGTAGAAACGCTATACCAAGAGCTACTGGTTGAAGAGAGAATTGTGAAACTGAATAATCCGAAAGTTTCCAGTTATTAATGAAACGATTATTGTTTATATGTTGGGATGGGCCGCAGGTTAATTATTTGGAAGGGCTTTTTCTTCCTATTTTTGCCGGATTAAGGTCTGAATATGAAGTACACATTCTGCAATTTTCCTGGTCTACAGACGAGAAGGTGCTAAGGTTAAAGCTAGCTTGCAAAAAAGCTGGGGTAATTTATAATCACTTCCATGTTTCAAGAAGACCACATCCTATTCCTGGAACTGTTCTCACTTTGAACAAGGGAGTCAAATTCATTAAAAAATACATTAGGAGTCATGATATAGATATCGCGATGCCTAGAAGTACTTTTCCTGCTTTGATGGCTTTATTAGCCCTTAATAATAATTTCAATATAAAATTTATTTTTGATGCTGATGGATTACCTTTAGATGAGCGGGTTGATTTTGCAGGATTAAACCCCACAGGATTTCAATATAGATTTCTAAAATCTATCGAGCGTAAAGCTGTAAGAGCTGCAGACGTAGTTATTACAAGAGCAAATAAGGCTGTTGGTATATTAACAGAAAAAGATCCTGCGCTAAAGTCAAAATTCCGAAAAGTTACAAATGGAAGGGACACAAGTTTCTTTACCCCTACCAGTCATTCTGAGCGAATTAGAACGCAATTAAATATAGATAAAGATGCTCTACTATTAGTTTATTCTGGGAGCTTGGGACCCCAGTATTGTTTGATTGAAATGCTTAAAATTTATCAGAGGGTCAGACAGATTCAACCAAACTCCTATTTTCTTGTCTTAACTGGCACACCAGAATATCTTAGTAATGTTGTGTACTCAAGCATGCTAGATGCAAATGTTGTGATCAAGACATTGGCATTTAACGAGGTACCGCTATATCTGTCTGCTGCAGATGTAGGTCTTGCAATCAGGAAGCCTAGTTTTTCGATGCAGGGAGTTGCTCCGATAAAAATTGGAGAATACTTATTAACAGGTTTACCTGTAGTAGCATCCGGTGGGATTGGTGATACTGAGGACCTGTTGGCAGAAAAAGAATGTTGCTTTGTTCTGGCTGACCATGAGGATCAAACCTTACGTTGTGCTGCTGACTGGATATTAAGTATAGCAGGCAATTCACTTATTAGACAAGCAGCTAGAAGCTTAGGTGAAAAAGAGTTTAGCCTACAAAGAAGTATTGAGCTTTATAAATCATCATTAAAGGAGTTGAATTGAAAATTCTATTTTTAACTAAATATACCCGTTTGGGTGCTAGCAGTAGATTAAGGACTTACCAATTTTTTCCTCTTTTCAAGGCAAACGGGATACAGTTTGAGGTAAGCCCTTTATTTAACGATCAGTATTTAAATGAATTATATAAGAAAAAAAGTACCAGTAGGTGGAATGTGGCAAAAGCATATCTGAGGAGATTTTTAGTATTATTTAAAATCTCCAAATACGATATAATTGTAATTGAGAAGGAGTTATTTCCATTTATTCCAGCTTTCTTTGAATTAATTTTATCCATGCTAGGAGTAAAGTATGTTGTAGACTATGATGATGCTGTATTTCACAACTATGATACTCATCCTAATAAATTTGTCAGAAAGTTACTGGGGAATAAAATAGCAATTGTTATGAAATATTCATCATTAGTAGTTGCCGGAAACGCTTACCTGAGGGATTATGCTGCAACAGCTGGTGCAAAAAATATTGTTGTTGTACCTACTGTCATTGATTCAGACCAGTATAAGGTAAAAGAAGATAGAGGTTCTGGTGAAATTATTATCGGGTGGATAGGGTCTCCGACTTCTTTTCATAATCTTGAAATTATAGCACCCGCTTTACGTGATATCTGCGAATCATTTCAAGCTAAGTTGCATTTAATAGGTAGCTATGGTAGTATAGGATTGGGGGAATATGAGGTTATAATACCCTGGTCAGAGGAAAATGAAGTTGAGTTTATAAACAAATTCGATATTGGTATAATGCCTCTGAAAGATGATCTATGGCAAAGAGGAAAATGTGGGTATAAATTAATTCAATATATGGGATGTGGATTGCCTGTTGTTGGAAGTCCAGTTGGTGCAAATGATGATATTATCAAGGAAGGCGTTAATGGCTATAAACCTGAAGGTGTTGCAGAATGGAGGGAAACCCTAGAGAAATTAATAGTAAATAAACATCAACGAATTAGGATGGGAGCAGAAGGCCGCAAGTTAGTTGAATCAAAATACTCTTTAAATTCCGCAGCAACTACCTGGATAGCTAACTTAACAAGTTTAGTTTAGAATGAAAGTATTGATAGTTATACCTTATGAAATGGTTGACTTATCTGTTAAGTCTGTATGTCTGGTTTAGATATCATCTTTATAATAGCAGTTCTTGTATTGTCTCAGGTACTCATTGGTATTTATTCCAAGGGTGAGAGTGCTCATACAAGAAAAACCCTGCAATGGTTGTGGTTATACCACCTGTTTTTTGGTTTGGTGTACATGTTTTATGTTCTGAACTTTGGTGGGGACGCTGTAGGATATTGGAAGAAAACTAACACTCCGTTAGAGAAATATATTGCACACGGTGCAGGTACTACTTTTATTCATGTTCTGAACTATCCCTTTGTCCATTATTTAAATTTGTCATTTGTAACGGGCTCTATTATCTACAGCTTTATAGGGTATTTGGGTGTGCTATTTTTTTATAAATCAACTTTAGTCTTGGTGCCAACTAAAGTTGTAGTTAAAATGCAAGGTTATAAATTATTCCCAACTCTTTTTTTTCTGCCAAATCTTCACTTCTGGTCTTCAGGCGTTGGCAAGGATACATTAAGCTTCTTTTGCATAGGGCTGTTCTTATACAGTATACTTAACCCCCCAAAAAGAATTTTCGGGATTGCTATCAGTCTTTACTTGATGTATTATGTCAGGCCACATATAGCAGTGTTTACACTAGTAGCATATGGAGTAAGTGCATTGCTTGACGGCCGATTAGGTTTTATTTCAAAAACTTTTTTGGCTGGTGTTTGCGTTGCAGGCGCAATATATCTGTTTGATGATGTGATGGAGTATATAAATCTGGATGAAGTATCAACTGAAAGTATTGAAAGTTATTCTGCAACTAAGGTTCATGTATTAAGCAGAAGTAGTGGTTCTGGCGTAGATATGACAGCTTATCCTCTGCCAATAAAGATTATTACCTTTTTGTTTAGACCCCTTTTCTTTGATGTTCGGAACATAACAAGCTTACTAGCCTCTTTCGAAAATCTAATTTTATTGATTTTAACTTATCGTGCTTTGAAAACAAAGCCATGGGCTTCTTTCAAAGCAGCGCCATTTCCTATCAAAGGTCTGCTTTTATTTTTGATAGTAAGTACACTTGGCTTTTCCAATATTCTTGGAAATTTAGGCGTTATGATGCGAATGAAAAATATGTTAACGCCAGCGTTGTTGATATTCATACTATATACATTGACTCATAATAAGACTCAACTAATACAGAAGTGGAAGTTACATAAAATAAAACTTGCTGAAAAAGAATTAAAAGAGAGTCCTTTACGGAGCAGTTTATAGCCTCTCCAATATCGGCAAAATAATTTTACTTAAATTCTACTAAATTATTCTGATGAAAATAGTACTGTTAGCTGGAATGTCGCAATCGTCATCAATAGTGTATAATTATTTGAGCAGGGAGATTAAGTTCGAAGCTGTTATTGTGGAGGATAAGATGCCAGCGAAAGTTCTTGTACAAAAAAGAATAAAAAAACTGGGAATTTTAAAGGTTATTGGGCAAATTCTATTTCAGTTTATTGTGGTCAAAACATTGCAACGGAGGTCAAGAAGAAGAATTGATGAAATACTTACTCAAAATGAACTAGAAATTTCCATTATTCCCCAAGAAAAGCTAACAAGAGTAGAGTCAGTGAATGATGATGAGGTAATCCAAATTTTAAAACAAATTTCACCTGATGTGATTGTTGTTAATGGAACTCGTATTCTCACAAAGAAGGTCTTGGACTCTGTTTCTGCTGTATTTCTTAATATGCATGTAGGAATAACACCTGGTTACAGAGGGGTGCATGGTGGTTATTGGGCATTGGTAAATAATGATAGTGAGAATGCAGGTGTTACTATTCATTATATAGATCAGGGTATTGATACAGGTAAAGTTATAGCTCAGGATACCATTAGAATAACTTCGCGGGACAACTTCGTCACATACCCTTACCTTCAAACTGCAAAGGGGCTAAATCTTATGCTTGAGGCTATAAAAAATCTACAAGAGGGGAAGAAGCAAGAAAGTTTATCTAGGGTGTCTTTCTCAAGGCTTTGGTCACATCCAACAATTTGGGAGTATTACTATTACTATTTTACAAAAGGTGTAAAGTAGAACAGATTTATTGTTTAAAATGGCCAAAGACATACCAATATTTACCATCTCTTTGGACTTTGAGCTCTATTGGGGGATTTTTGATAAAGTGCCTTTAGCGGATCGGAAGCAATATTTTAAAAATACCCGCCGGGTGATACCGGAGATGCTGACGCTTTTTGAGCAGCAGCAGGTGCATGTGACTTGGGCCACCGTGGGGATGCTCTTTGCTAAAGACTGGAATGATTGGACGAGTGCTATGCCTGCGCTACGGCCTTCGTATCAAAATGATCAGCTGTCGGCTTATCGTCTAAAAGATGAATATGGCAGGGATAGTAGCCTGAAAGGTTTCTTTTTTGCGCCGGAGCTGGTGGAACAGATTAACCAGACGCCTTACCAGGAAATGGCTTCCCATACCTACGCGCATTACTACTGCCAGGAGGCCGGGCAGACACTGGAGCAGTTCCGGCAGGACCTGCAGGCAGCTCAAGGTATAGCAGCCAGACAGGGAATGAAGCTGGAGTCGCTGGTTTTTCCGCGTAACCAGTTCAACGAACAGTATTTGCGTGTATGCTATGAAGAAGGTATTAAGACAGTTCGCTCTAACCCAAGTGATTGGTTCTGGAAACAGACGGTGAAGGATACGCTATCGAATAAGATCTTCCGAACAGGCGATGCTTATCTCCCGTTGGGCAAGAGAACCTCTTTCCCGCTCACTTCTCTGAAAATAGTAGAGGGCTTGCCACTGTCTATACCTGCCAGCAGATTCCTGCGTCCGGTTGACGGGAAAAGAGATATCCTGAACAAACTGCGCCTGCAACGTATCCTGTCAGAAATGACGGAGGCCGCTAAGCGCAAGGAGTGCTACCACCTCTGGTGGCATCCACACAACTTCGGCAGTCACCCCGAACGTAGTATGGCAGATCTGCATGTGATCATCGATCACTATAAAAAACTTCAGGAGCAATACGGTTTGCAAAGCATGAGTATGCGGGTTATTTATGAGTATGTAACGGGGAGGTAATTTCTTACCTTTGCACCCGAAAACAAATGTTACCCCAATGCCACCCGTACTTATCCGCATCACCACAGTACCACTCTCCCTGCAAAAGTTGATTACGGGGCAACTGCCCTACATGCGATCAAAAGGCTTTCAGCCACTGATGGTGTCAGCAAATGGCCCAGAGTCAGAGGCAGTGGTGCGGGAGCAAGAGGCACCCCTGGTGCAGATCGGGATGACGCGCAAGATTACACCGGTGCAGGATATGAAGGCACTCTGGCAATTTTACCGCCTCTGCAAAAAGCACAAGCCTGCTATTGTACACTCCCATACTCCGAAGGCGGGCATCATTGGTATGTTGGGTGCCAGGCTGGCGGGCGTGCCGGTACGACTGCACACGGTGGCAGGCCTTCCGCTGATGGAAACACAAGGCAAAACCCGCCAACTGCTGGAAGCAGTAGAGAAACTCACCTACGCCTGCGCCACCAAGGTATACCCCAACTCTACGGTACTAAAAGACTTTATTCTGGAGAGCGGTTTCTGTGGTCTGGATAAAGTGAAAGTGATCGGCAACGGCAGCAGCAATGGCATCAACACGGCCTTCTTCAGCCGGGAGCAACTAGATGAAACAAAGCTGCAGGAGCTAAAAGCCAGCCTAGGTATAGAACCTGATGATTTTGTATTCGTCTTTATCGGTCGACTGGTAAAAGACAAAGGTATACAGGAGCTGGTGGAGGCCTTTGTAAGGTTACAGCAGATATATCCTGAGGTGAAGCTGCTGCTGGTAGGGCCTTTCGAACAGGACCTGGACCCGATCTCAGAAGAGGTATTGCAGGAGATTAAGCAAAACCCTTCGATCCTGTCAGTCGGTTTCCAGAATGATGTACGCCCATACCTGGCCATCAGCCAGGCGCTGGCTTTCCCGTCCTACCGCGAGGGTTTCCCGAACGTACCCATGCAGGCAGGGTGTTTTGGACTTCCTGCTATCGTCACTGATATCAATGGCTGCAACGAGATCATCCGCCAGGGCGAGAACGGCCTGATCGTGCCGCCAAAGTCGATGGAAGCTTTGTACGCAGCCATGGAACGCTTCCTCACCGACAAAGCAGCATATGCTCACATGCAAGCGCAGGCGCGGAAGATGATCGTGGAGCGTTACGAGCAAACCCATTTCTGGGAGCTCTTGTTACAGGAATACAGATCCCACTTAAAGCAAGATGAAGGTATATAGCCGTTTCTTTAAACGCCTGATTGATTTTGTGCTGAGCCTGTTGGCTTTTGTCGTGCTGCTGCCCGTGTTCCTGGTGGTCACGCTGCTGCTGGCGATCGTCAATGACGGCAAGCCTTTCTTTCTGCAGCCCCGCCCGGGTAAGGATGGCCGCATCTTTCGGGTGATCAAATACAAGACCATGAACGACCGCCGGGACGAGCAGGGCGAGTTGCTACCCGATGCCGAACGCCTGACGCCGATCGGAGCCTTTGTGCGCAGGACCTCCCTGGATGAAATACCGCAGTTGCTCAACGTGATCAAAGGGGACATGTCGCTGATTGGCCCGCGTCCCTTGCTGGTAGAATACCTGCCCCTCTATAACGAAACCCAGCGCCGCCGCCACGAAGTGCGCCCCGGCATCACCGGCTGGGCCCAGGTAAACGGCCGCAACGCCATCAGCTGGGAAGAGAAATTTCGCTACGATGTGTGGTACGTGGATAACATCTCCTTCTGGCTGGACGTGAAGATCATCTTCAAAACAATTGTGAAGGTGTTTAAGTCGGAAGGGATCAGTGCGGAAGGAGTAGCGACGATGGAGCGGTTTAGAGGAAGTAACTACGTGAAAGATTAACCCACCCCTGCCCCTCCTTTAAAGAGGGCCCCTACCCCCAGAGGGGAATTCTGTGCACGATTGTCATCCCCCAGCCCCCTTCAAAGGGGAACATTCTGCACGAGTATTCCCCTCCTCGGAGGGGCTAGGGGTGGGTCATAGTTACAGCCACTCTCTCTACAACCAAGATCCTTCCTGGATGAAAGATAGAGAAGTAGTAGCTTAAAAGTCCCCCTTGGGGGTTGGGGCCCTCGACATAGAAGGGGGCAGGGGGATGACAATCATGCACGAGAATCCTGTTAATCCTGGGGGTAGGGGCCCTCTTTAAAAATCCTGTTAATCCTTGGGGTAGGGGCCCTATGTACAGATTCAGACAGATTTCTCATTACATTCCAAATCACAAACTGAGAATTCTTACCTTTGCAGCACACCATACTTTAACCAATCATGTACCTGTACGGCGCGAGTGGACATGCGAAAGTGATCATCGACATCCTGCGGGATATGGGTGTACCTGTTTTGGGTGCTTTTGATAAGAACCCTGCTATAAAGGAAATAGGCGGTATACCTGTGCTGGGAGCTGAAATGGAACAGGGGCTAAAGCAGCCCGTGCTCATCAGCATCGGTGACAATGCCATCCGCCGTCGGGTAGCCGAAAGCCTAACCCATGACTTCGGCAAAGCCATTCACCCAACAGCCATTATTTCACCCTCAGTCTCTATCGCCGAAGGCACCGTTGTGATGCAGGGGGCCATTGTACAGGCCGATGCACAGGTGGGGAAGCATGCGATCATTAACACAGGAGCCAGCATTGACCATGACTGCCAGATCGGAGATTATGCCCATATCTCCCCGGGTGCAGTGCTCAGCGGTAACGTGCAGGTAGGGGAAGGCACACACATAGGAGCCGGAGCCGTAGTGATTCCGAACCTGAAAATAGGCAAGTGGTGCAAAATAGGAGCGGGGACCGTGGTGATACGCGACCTGCCCGATGGTGTAACGGCAGTGGGTAATCCAGCCCGAATCATAAAAAAACACCACACACACTAAGCCGGGCTGCCTAAATTTTATGCAGATGTGCTAATCCGGACGTTAAGCATCATGCGAATAATAAGAATTCTAAAAATAGATCGACCTTTATCCTTTGTCTAAAACTCTTTTGTCGAAATACTTACTATGAACACAAAGATCTGGCTCTCTTCCCCGCACATGGGAACAAACGAGTTTAAAAATGTTAAAGAGGCTTTTGATACCAATTGGATCGCACCGCTTGGTCCGCATGTAGACGGCTTTGAGCGTGACCTGGCAGAGTTCCTGGGTGAAGACGTGCATGTGGCGGCCCTTAGTTCGGGTACGGCGGCCCTGCACCTGGCGCTGATCATGCTGGGCGTACAGGCTGGTGACGAAGTGATCTGCCAGAGCATGACTTTCTCCGCTTCGGCTAACCCGATCGCCTACCAGGAGGCTATACCGGTCTTTGTGGACAGCGAGGACCGTACCTGGAACATGTCGCCTGACCTGCTCGGAGCTGCTATAGAGGACCGTATCAGGCTAGGCAAAAAGCCGAAGGCGATCATTGTGGTGCACCTGTATGGCATGCCTGCCGAGATGGACCGCATCATGGCCATTGCTGACCGCTACGCTATACCTGTGGTGGAAGATGCGGCAGAGGCACTGGGCTCGACCTATAAAGGCCGCAAGCTGGGTACTTTTGGCGCCATGAGCATCCTGTCCTTCAACGGCAACAAGATCATCACCACGTCAGGCGGCGGTGCGCTGGTGTCGAACAACGAAGCCTATATCAAACAGGCCCGCTTCCTGGCCACACAGGCGCGTGACGCCGCTCCGCACTATCAGCACTCACACATCGGGTATAACTACCGCATGAGCAATATCTGCGCTGCCATCGGGCGCGGACAAATGGATGTGTTGCCGGAGCGTGTGCAGCAGCGCCGTACTAACTATGATTTCTATCAGGCAGCACTGGCTGCTATACCTGCCATTCAATTTGCAGAGGAGCCGAATGAAGATTATTATTCTAACCGCTGGCTCAGCACGGTGCTGGTGGATGATAGCCAGGGGGTAAGCCGGGAAGATCTTCGCCTGGCACTGGAAAAGGAGAACATAGAATCTCGTCCGCTCTGGAAGCCGATGCATCTGCAGCCGGTGTTTGAAGGGAGTCCTTATTATGGGGATGGCACCAGCGAACGCCTGTTTGACAAAGGACTCTGCCTGCCATCGGGTTCTAACATGACCGACGAGGAAAAAGAGCGGGTGGTGCGCTGCATCAAAGCCTGCTTTGCTAACTAGACGCGATACATAGCAAATAAAATAAAATCCACCTGCGCAGCGATATTATTCGAAAAGCGCAGGTGGATTTTTACGTATAGGCTATTAGCTGTGCTACTTGAGGAACAGCAAGTTAAAAGCTGAACTTTTCAGATTTTTTGTGTAATTTTGGACGGCATCTATGTCTTTTATAATGTGAAGAATATAAGTATGCTGGTGAAGTGTCGTTATGAATTAGTTAAAGTGAGAACTGTTGCGTGAATCCTACCGTAAGCTGGAAGCTTGACTGGACAAAACAGGTATTAACTTAAATTAAAACGAAGGCCAGCTTAATGCCGTAATCTAAGCTCTTCTCTACCCTGAGACTACCGTATGAAAACATTTTTACAGAACAAGGCGCTACCGAAATGGATTATCCTGATCATCGATCAAATCATCTCCACCTGGTCTTTCGCTTTGTCCTTCTTTATCATCCGCCAGTTTGATTTCGAAACGATCCTGCGCGGACATTTTTTTGTGTACAGCGGCATCTATCTGGTCGTATCTGTGATGGTATTTTACGCCATGCGCATCCACACCGGCCTGATCCGCTACTCCAGCACCGACGATATTTACCGCATCTTTACCGCTGTAATGATGGCCAGTTTGCTTTATGGCGCCATCGTCGGTCTGTGGGTTGCGCCTGCCTTTCACATCGACTCTGTGAATATTTATGTGGTGCTCCTGGTCAACTTCTTTATCAGTTCTTCGGTGCTGATCATGATGCGCCTGGGTGCCAAGGCGTTGTTTTACTACATTAAGCGTGGTGACAGCGGCAATAAGGAAACAGTGCTGATCTACGGTGCCGATAGCTTTGCCATACTGGTGAAGCAGGCGCTAGAAGTGAGCAATGCCGGTCGCCTGACAATTGCCGGTTTTGTGGATGACAACCCGAACAAGATCGACAAGCACATCCAGCAGAAGCGGGTATACCACATCAATGATATCGAAAAACTGCAGAGCAAATTGCACATTGATAAACTGGTGATCCTGAGCGAGGACCTGAAGTCAGAGGCCCGCAAGAATGCCATCGAAACTTGTGTGGAGCTTGGTATAAAAGTAGTGACCGTGCCACCTACCGAGCAGTGGATGTCGGGTCAGCTGCGCATGAACCAGATCCAGGACCTGCGCATCGAGGACCTGCTGCAGCGTCCGCCGATCGTGATCGAAAACGACAAGATATCAGCTGACCTGGCTGGCAAGCGTATCCTGATCACAGGCGGTGCCGGTTCTATTGGTTCAGAGATCGTGCGCCAGGTGCTTTCTTACAAACCAGAAATGGTGATCATCTGTGACCAGGCGGAGTCGCCGCTACATGACCTGCAGCTGGAGATGGAAGAGCAATTCCCGGAGGCTAACCTGAAAATCTGCATAGCGGATATTCAGAACTTCAACCGCATGTATGCCCTCTTTAAGGAGTATAATCCCCAGATGGTATACCATGCCGCTGCCTATAAGCATGTGCCGATGATGGAGAGTAACCCATCCGAAGCCATCCTGACAAACGTACTGGGTACCAAAAATCTGGCAGACCTCTCAATGACCTTTGATGTGGAGAAGTTTGTGATGATCTCCACTGATAAAGCCGTCAACCCAACCAATGTGATGGGGGCTTCGAAGCGTATCGCAGAGATCTACATCCAGTCGCTCAATAACATCAGTACGCAGCCAAAGCTACAGGATAATGTACAGGGTACAGCCCTGCAACAAACCCGCTTCATCACAACCCGCTTCGGCAACGTACTGGGCTCGAATGGTTCCGTGATTCCGCGTTTTCGCTCCCAGATCGAAAAAGGCGGTCCGATCACAGTAACACACCCGGATATCACCCGCTACTTCATGACCATACCGGAAGCGGTGCAGCTAGTGCTTGAAGCCGGCACGATGGGAAGAGGCGGCGAGATTTTCATCTTCGACATGGGACAACCCGTGAAGATCGTAGACCTGGCCCGCAAGATGATCAAGCTGGCTGGTCTGACTGCCAACGACATCGAGATCGTGTTCTCAGGCCTGCGCCCGGGCGAAAAGCTCTACGAAGAGCTCCTGAACCAGGAAGAGCTCACCATCCCGACCCACCACGAAAAGATCAAAGTATCGAAAGTGCGCGAGTACACCTACAACAAAGTCCTCGCCAGCATCAACGAACTCCTCAACCTCAACAAGGAAGGCGACGAACTGGATACTGTCAAGCAAATGAAAATGATCGTCCCCGAGTTTAAGAGTAAGAACTCCAGGTTCGAAGAACTGGACTCGATGGTGCAGTAAGACCTTTTTAGAATGGTAAAACAGCAGAAGGCCCGGATTAAGCCCGGGCCTTCTGCTGTTTTACCACTTGACATTTTTTAAGTACTGGGGAAAAGTCCCCCTTGGGGGTAGGGGCCCTCGACAAAGAAGGGGGCAGGGTTTATAATAATATTGTAGAAAATTCCCCTCCTCGGAGGGGTTAGGGGTGGGTTACAGGTACTATCTATTCTCCAACACCCAAGCTTCAATCTCTCGAAGTACATTGGAGATATTTTGCTTTACTTCAGTGTCATCAAAGCGTAAAAAACGGACACCCAAACTTTCTAGTTTTTCCTGTCGGGCTTTATCTATTTCATAAGCATAATCATGACTGTCTCCATCAATCTCTATCGCCAGCAGAAGATCCTTGCAATAAAAATCTACAATGAAGTTATCAAGAGGCTTTTGACGGTCAAAGTCCAAACCCAAAAGTTTCCTGGCTCTTAACTCGTTCCAAAGTAGCACTTCCGATAGTGTACTGTCTTGACGAAGCTTCTTTGCCAGCATTTTAAGATGTGGCTTATAGGGAATGATATCACGTTTCATGAGGGAACGATTAACCCACCCCTAACCCCTCCGAGGAGGGGAATTGTTCCCTACTTTGTCCAAAATAGTTTCCTCGCTATAGCAGCTACGACTAAAAGAAGAACGTTTTAGCGGTTATTACTCTAAAGAACACCTACAACGCCGGCAACACCTTACTCTTCACTTCCCCAAATCCAACTCTAATCCCATTCCGCTCAGCAAAGCCACGCATGATCACGGTGTCATAATCATTGATAAACTTGCGCTCGGTGCCATCGGAGAGTTTGATCGGTTGGGTGCCGCGCCAGGTGAGTTCCAGCATGGAGCCGTAGGAGGTCTTGTCGGGACCGCTGATGGTGCCGGAGGCGTACATGTCGCCTACCTGGATGTTGCAGCCGTTGCTGCTCTGGTGGGCCAGCTGCTGGTTCATGTTCCAGTACATGTATTTGAAGTTAGAGCGGCAGATGCTGTTCTCGTGACCGTCCTCAGGCTGCAGGAGAACCTCTAGGTTGATGTCGTAATTGTGGTCACCATGGAACTCCAGGTAGGGCAGCGGCTTCGGGTCCTGCACAGGACCTTTTACGCGGAAGGGCTCCAGGGCATCCAGCGTCACAACCCAAGGTGAAATAGAAGAGGCAAAGCTCTTGGCCAGGAACGGCCCGAGCGGCACGTACTCCCAGGTTTGCATATCGCGGGCAGACCAGTCGTTGAACAGCACCAGACCGAAGATGTAGTCGTCTGCTTCGTCCGGGCTGATCATGTCACCCAATCTGGTCTCGCGGCCTGTGATAAAAGCTACTTCCAGCTCAAAATCGAGCAGGCGGGATGGACCAAAAGTAGGGGCAACGGCATCTGGTGCTTTGGTTTGACCATTTGGGCGGCGGATGTCAGTACCTGATACAATGATAGAAGAGGCGCGACCATGGTAACCGATCGGGATGTGCTTCCAGTTGGGCAGCAAAGCATTCTTAGGGTCGCGGAACATGGTGCCCACATTCGTGGCGTGCTCGATGCTGGAATAGAAGTCAGTGTAATTGCCCACCTTTACCGGCATGCGCATTCGGACCTCTGTTTGTTTGATCAGGCATTCCTGCATCAGTCTGCTGTTACCGCTGATCTCGTCATTGTCGTTGCGGAGCAGCTCCGATACACGGTTGCGTACGGCACGCCACATCGGTTTGCCCAATGCGATGAAGTCGTTCAGGTATGGACGGTGGAAAACAGTTGGGTCAACATCAAGGAGCTCGAACAGATTATGCTGGGCGACAGCACATAGGTCGAGCACGTAGTCACCAATGGCTACACCTATACGCGGGTCTTTCGTAGCGGACTCAAAAATGCCAAATGGGAGGTTTTGTATCGGGAAGTCGCTCTCCGGTGATATTTCGATCCAGGAATGCAATGCAGGGTCATTCGCTTTTATCATAGTGCAAGAAAATCTGGGTTGTTAGACAAATATAGGGATTTTGAAGGGTATGGGAAAGTGTATGAAAGCAGTATATGCCGCAAGTTTAGCGCAAGCGCAACTTGTGGCTGTCCATGAGGCCAGTTTGCAACTGGCGTAAGTACAAGATGTGAACAGTGCTGAGAACGCCAGTTACAAAATGGCTGTCAAACTTAACCAGAAGTTGCGCTTACGCTAAACTTGCGGTATGATAATAAAAAAAGCAGGTACTGATTTCTCAGCACCTGCTTATAATTTCTCTTCTTTATTAGAAAAATTTTTTATCTGTAAAGCCTATGGCAGCGGTGTCATATTGACAGCCTCTACGGCTTTAATTTCTGGGATAGCTTTGAGCACCGATTGTTCAACACCGGCCTTAAGCGTCATGGTAGACATCGGGCAGGTACCACAGGCGCCCAGTAGCTCCAGCTTCAGGGTCATATCATCGGTTACTTCGAGCACCTTCACGTTGCCGCCGTCAGCTTCCAGGTATGGCCTGATCTGGTCGAGGGCACTCTCGATGCGAAGTAAAAAATCGTTGTCAACGTTAATGGTTGCCATCTGTCTTAGCTTTTAATTTCTACTGGTTGTGTTTTGGCCAAAGTCGCATTGCGAACAGATACCTGCTGGGCAACAGCCTGGGCCAACTCTCTGAAAACACCGGAAGCCGGAGAATCGTTCTGCAAGGCCACCGGAGTTCCTTCATCGCCGCACTCGCGTATACCTTGCACCAGTGGTACCTGGCCGAGCACCGGCACATCAAATTTCCTAGCCAGGTTCTGGCCGCCCTCCTGCCCGAAGATATAGTACTTGTTCTCCGGAAGCTCAGCAGGCGTAAAGTAAGCCATGTTCTCGACCACTCCCAGCACCGGCACATTGATCTGCGGCTGGCGGAACATCTGCAGTCCCTTTTGAGCGTCGGCAATCGCTACTTTCTGAGGCGTCGTCACGATCACAGCGCCAGTTACCGGCAGTACCTGCACCATGGTCAGGTGTATGTCAGAGGTTCCCGGAGGAAGGTCAAGCAGGAGGTAGTCCAGTTCGCCCCACTCCACATCGCTAATAAATTGTTTCAGCGCAGAGCTTGCCATAGGGCCTCTCCAGATCACCGCATGATCAGGTGGGGTCAGGAAACCGATCGACATCAGCTTCACGCCATATTTCTCCACCGGAATGATGTAGTTTTTGCCGTGGTCACCCTGTACCATGCTCGGGCGCTGGTCTTCCACACCAAACATGGTAGGTATAGACGGGCCGAAAATATCGGCATCGATCAGACCAACCTTGGCGCCGGACTGCGCCAGGGCAATGGCCAGGTTGCTTGTAACGGTAGACTTGCCAACACCGCCTTTACCGGAGGCAATGGCGATGATGTTTTTTACGCCTGTGAGTACCTCGCTACTGCCTGCACGGCCGGAAGTAACACGAGAAGTCATGTTCACGGTCACTTCTGCCTCCTTGTCTACCATGGTATGGATGGCGCGGATGCAGGCATTGCGAATAAGGTCTTTGAGTGGGCAGGCTGGTGTAGTCAGGATCACGGTGAAGCTCACGTTCTTGCCATCCACCTGCACATCCTCGATCATGTTAAGGGTTACCAGGTCCTTACCCAGGTCCGGTTCCTCGACATAGCTGAGGGCTTTTAGTATATCTTCTTTTGTAATTGCCATAGTATTAACAGCTTTTGTAAAGCCTTACAAAGATACAAACAAAAAAACTTTAAACATGATTTGAGGGGTGCTTATTGCGCTCGCTCACAGCACTCCTTATACCGCAAGTTTAGCGTTAGCGTAACTTGTGGTTATCTATGAGGCCAGTTTGTAACTGGCGAAAATAAGAGTTTAAGTATTTGCTACGCCAGTTACAAACTGACTGTCATAATTAACCACCAATTCCCGCTTCGCTCAAACTGGCGGTATGGTCAGGGTATTTAGTTAATCCAGCATTATGATATCAACCATCCCTTTGCCTCCCGCATAGTCAATAGCGCTACTGTAGGGGTAGGCATGAGGTGTTGTAGCAAATCCAGCTTCTACAGGATTGTTGTGGATATATTCAAGCTTCTGCTCCATCAGAAAAGTAGAATTAAGCTCGATTGGTTGGTTATGCTGTTGCCAGAACTGGAAGGCAGAGTTGTTGGTATTTCGCTTGCCCGCACGTTCGAACAGCCACAGCATCCACTCTTTTCTACTTTCCTGTAGGTTATCTTTAATAGCCTTCACTATTGCTTTAGAAGTATGCTTCTTAAAGTCACGGATGATGTCAGATTAATTGCCTGTTTGAGTCCCGATTATCAGGTGGACGTGATTTGACATGATGCACCAGGCGTAAACTTCTAAGCCTTTATGCTTGATGCAATAATTTAGGCTATCTACTACTATGTCTTTATAAACAGGTCTTGTAAAGACATCTATCCAATAAACAGTAGCGAAGGAAAGAAAATGCAGCTGGCTCTGGTCGCTGATTTTGTAGTTACGGCTCATGATATGAGTGTTATACCTGAATGGGTATCGCAAGTTACAAACTTGCCCCATGGATGACCACAAGTTGGGCTGACGCTAAACTTGCGGTATATGTGTAGGTTTAATTGATTTACCAATCCTGTAAATCTTTTAATCCTTCAATCCTGATTCAGACAATTTAAACCTTATATTTGTAACCCCTCAAAACAGCGTACCCATGTCCCTGATCCCAAAAGAAGTAGTTGACCAGATTCTTGCACAGGCCGATATAGTGGAAGTGGTCGGGGATTTTGTGTCGCTCAAGAAGAAGGGGCAGAACCTGTGGGCCTGCTGCCCTTTCCATCACGAGAAGTCACCGTCTTTCTCGGTCTCACCGGCTAAAGGCATTTACAAGTGCTTTGGCTGTGGCAAGGCAGGCAATTCGGTGCAGTTTATCATGGACGTGGAGGGCACCAGCTTTCCCGAGGCGCTCAAGTACCTGGCCAAGAAGTATGGCATCGAGGTGCCGGAAGACCAGCCGAATCCGGAGTATGCCCGGGAGCAAAGTGAGCGTGACAGTTTGTATATCGTTTCTGATTTTGCCAGCAAGCATTACCAGCACTTGCTTCAGAATCATGAAGAAGGAGCTATCGGGCAGTCATACCTGAAGGAGCGTGGACTAAGTGGCAATACCATCAAAAAGTTTGAGCTGGGATATAGCCTTGATGCCTGGTCTGACCTGACCGATGCTGCCCTGAAGGCAGGATATAAGCAAAAGTACCTGGAGGCGACGGGGCTCACCATTGCGAAAGAGGACGGCAAAAAATACGATCGTTTCCGGGGACGGGTCATGTTCCCGATCCATAATATATCAGGGCGTGTCATCGGTTTTGGTGCCCGAACGCTCAAGAGCAACGACAAGAAGAGCCCGAAGTACCTCAATTCTCCCGAGTCGGAGATCTACCACAAGAGCAATGTGCTGTACGGCATGTACCAGGCCAGGCAGGCGATCCGCATGCAGGACATGTGTTACATGGTGGAAGGCTACCTCGACGTGCTCTCACTGCACCAGGGAGGTATAGAGAACGTGGTGGCCTCTTCGGGTACATCACTGACTGAGGGGCAGATCAAACTCATCGCCCGCTATACCCAGAACATCACGGTACTGTACGACGGCGATGCGGCAGGTATAAAAGCCTCCTTGAGAGGTATTGACCTGATCCTGGAAAATGGTCTGAATGTGAACGTGGTCACTTTCCCGACAGGGGAAGACCCGGATTCCTATATCCACAAGGTAGGCGACGAGAAGTTCAAAGCCTATGTGGCAGAACACGCACAGGATTTTATCTCGTTCAAGACGAGCCTGTACGCCGAAGAGTCGAAGGGCAATCCGGTGAAGAAGGCGGAGGCGATACGGGAGATCGTGACTTCTATCTCCAAAATTCCGGACCCGATCAAGCGTACGGTCTTCTTCCGCAGCTGCAGCCTGATCTTTGACATTGACGAGCAACTGCTGATCTCGGAGTACAACAAGATGCACCTGCAGGAGCGTCAGCAAAAGCAGCAACGTACGGGTAGTCCGGAAGATCTGGCAGAAGCGGAAGCCTACGAGGCAGAGCAGGTGGAGGCTGAGAAGCCAGCCACGGAAGCGGATAGTCTGAAGCGCTACGAACGGGAAATCGTGCGCATGCTGCTGAATTACCCGGATAAGGTGCTGGTGGATGGGCAGAATACCTGCCAGTATATGCTGGAGCAGCTGGAGGATGTGGAATTCCGGACGCCGCTGTACGCCCGTCTGATTGAGGTGGTAAAAGAGAAGTTGCTACAAAGTGTTATACCTTCGGCTGAGGATTTTATTAACTATCCGGATCAGGAAATACGAACCGAAGCAACCAACCTGCTGTCGGACCCCTACGAGCTTTCCCACAACTGGGAAACGCACCAGATTTACGTTCCCCACGAATCGGACCTGTTGCCTTACGGTGCCGAGCGGGCTGTGCTTCGCCTGAAATGGCGCAACGTGCAGCTGCTTATGAAAACCGAAATGGAGAAGCTTCGTCTCGTGACTGACCCAACAGAGCAGGACCGTGTACTCCAGGTCATCTTCCAGCTCAAATCCTTTGAAAAGCAGATAGGGGATCTGCTAGGGATTGTGGTGAATAAGTAGTGCTTATACTGTTGTTTTACTGCCAGAAAACAAGCGTCTTATTCTGCTGAGTAGAAACGCCGCTTTTAGCTTTCTCTTCAGATTTGCAGTTGGCCTGTAGTAAAAGGACTTGAAAAGCGAATCAACGAAAGGTTTGCCCAGTGGCTTATCCATTAAGATATACCCTTCTGCCTGTAGGAGGTAATGTTCAGCCAAAAAGTTGATGTAATCCTGATGAGAAATTTGTTTCACCTCTGATCTTTTACGGCGAGCTATCGCATTTTGGGCGGCAATTAACTTTTCATCCCTGGACTTATTAAAGCCTTCAAAGCCTCTGGAAGCGCCACGGTTGCTGATTCGGAAATAATAAAGTGGTTTTTCAACAAAAACAGCATCCCCGACTTCTTCTAGTTTATATATAATGTCTTTGTCATCAGACACTTTGAAGAAAGAATCATAGCCGGGCGTCAAATCGTAATATTGCCGCTTGTATGTTAGCAGATGCCCAATTTTTTCCTCCAGAATCTCTGAATAAACCACCTGTGCGCTTTCAGGTGCAATTTCTAGTGGATTGAGCAGGTGGTCACAATTGTAATGCTGGGTATAGACAATGCTTGCCTCGGAGTGTAGCTGATGAAGGGGGACAATTTCTTCCAATGCATTAAAAGCGAGTTCGTCATCATGATCCAGTATCACGATAATTTCGCCGGAGCTGTTGCGTACGCCCGTACCTTTTGCGTTACTAACTCCACCGTTTTCCGGTAAGGGTATAAGCTTATACCTGGCTTTGAATGCACTTGCTGCAATGAATCGTTTTAGTACCTCTAAAGTGTTGTCCGTGGAGCAGTCATCAACCAGCACAATCTCCCAGTTATCATATGTTTGCCGCTCTACTGACTGCAACGTGCCGATGATAAGGTCTGGGTTATTATAACAGGCAATGACAACCGAACACTTCATACCAGGAATTGAGAATTATTATACCAGCGCTGCTGCAGCGTAAAAATAGATAATGTTTCTTTAAGAGAAGGGTATTTTCTAACTTTGCTCCCTATCATGAGCGCATAGATGCTGGAGTTTTGGCACAAATACCTCAATTGAACAATGCACTGGTTTTTGTAGTTCTGTAAGAAGAGCTGCCGAGTTGCTGCAAATGTAAGGTAAAAGCCAGAAAATCAGCTCGCTGGATTTAAACAGACACATGGAAACTAATTCACTAGAGCCAATCAGGCTCGATTCAATAGAAGAAGCGATAGAAGACATCCGCCAGGGTAAGATCATTATTGTGGTGGACGATGACGATCGCGAGAACGAAGGCGACTTTATCTGCGCGGCAGAAATGGTTACACCGGAGATCATCAACTTCATGGCGACACACGGCCGTGGTCTGATCTGTGCTCCTCTTACAGAAGAGCGCTGCGATGAGCTAGGTCTCGAGCTGATGGTCGGCCGCAATACGGCCTTGCACGCCACGCCGTTCACGGTATCCGTTGACCTGATCGGGCATGGCTGCACCACAGGTATATCGGCCTCTGACCGCGCCAAGACCATACAGGCTTTGGTAGATCCGAACACAGACCCGAACTCACTTGGCAAACCTGGGCACATATTCCCGCTCAAAGCGAAGAAAGAAGGCGTTCTGCGTCGCCCTGGCCACACAGAGGCTGCTGTTGATCTGGCCCGCCTGGCTGGGCTCGCACCGGCTGGCGTGCTGATCGAGATCATGAACGAAGACGGCACCATGGCCCGCTTACCGGACCTGGTGAAAGTAGCGGAGCGATTCAACCTGAAGCTTATATCTATTAAGGACCTCGTAGAGTATCGACTGAAGAAGGAAAGCCTAATCGACCGTGAGATAGCGGTGGAGCTGCCAACTGACTTCGGTAACTTTGATCTGTACGCCTTTACACAGCGCAGCAATGGTGCCAAGCACCTGGCACTGGTGAAAGGTGACTGGAAAGATGACGAACCTGTACTGGTGCGTGTGCATTCCTCTTGTGTGACGGGTGATATCTTCGGATCATGCCGTTGCGACTGCGGTCCGCAGCTGCACGAAGCCATGCGCATGGTAGAGCGTGAGGGCAAAGGCGTGATCGTATACATGAACCAGGAAGGGCGCGGCATCGGCCTGATTAACAAACTGAAGGCCTACAAGCTGCAGGAGCAGGGCCGCGATACGGTGGAGGCTAACCTGGAGCTTGGTTTCGGTATGGACGACCGCGACTATGGCGTAGGTGCCCAGATTCTGCGTGACCTTGGTGTAACGAAAATGCGCCTAATCACAAACAATCCTAAAAAACGTGTTGGTCTGATCGGCTATGGGCTGGAAGTAGTGGAAAATGTGCCGATAGAAATCGCGCCGAACCCGCACAACCAGAACTACCTGACTACCAAGCGTGACAAATTGGGGCATGAGATCCTGAAAAATACGATTGTGCGCTAGGCAGCCTTAAATAAATGAACAGAGAGCCCGTACCGCCAGGTACGGGCTTTTTTTGTACCAGACGCAAGGGTACAGCTGAACAATTTTTTCGGGAAAGGCCTATCCGCTTCTGTTTTCTTACGTTATGAATTGTATGTAATCTTTTGTGAAACAATAGGTTAGGTGGGTGGTTTTAGAATAGGTTGTTCACAATTTTAACGTTTTGCTAATGAAAAGACTGAGTACCAAATATTTGTTTTTCACATTATTAGTGGCTTTTGCCTGCGAAAGCGGGTGGGGTTGGGCACAAATGCGGGAAGGATTTGATACAGAGCGATGGCTGTATGGAAAAGTTGTACTAACCAGCGGAGACAGTTTGCAGGGGGCAGTGATTTATCATCCGGCAAAAGATGTTGTGCAAATAGCATCAGAAGACGGCACCATCAACTCTCTTTCAGCGGTCAATGTCAGTCATTTTATGGTCAGTGGTGTTTATGATGGCAAGCCGCAGATCTTTCGCTCACTCCTGTGGAATAGGGGAAGTCTTCAAAGCGATTTCAGGGTGCCTGTGTTCTTTGAGCAAATTAATCAGGGTGAACTCATGCTTATGAAAAGATACGTGGGGGTAACAACTGCGAAAGGAGAGCCTGTTCAGCAACAGGCAACGGCATCGCTGCAGACACACTATTTCCCGCACTTTGCCACTGCCGGCGATGAACTGCAGGAAGTTTTGTATGTGATGTTGCCCGACGGAGAGATCGTGCAGCTGCGCAAGCACAAAAAAGACCTGCTTAAGCTTTGCGGTGCGCATGCAGGAAAAGTGAAGCAGTATGTAAAGGCCAATAAGCTTGACTATAATAATTCCAAAGACTTACTCAGCATAGTAGACTATTATAATTCACTCTAGAGCCGAAAATCTTAGAGGTCGCGGAGCCGCACCAGCAGGATGGACGCGACTACAAGCACCGCGATATAAAACAGTGCAGGCAATACAGCCCAGGCAGGACTAAGCGCCATCATGGGGCTGGTGAGGCCATCTATAATTTCCTGCCCCGGCGTAGGGGTAAGGCTCCCAAACACTTTCATGGGCATAAAACGGTCGATGTGATCATCGATCTGGTAATGCATGATGGGCTCCAGTATTTTGGACCAGGCCAGGAAAGCGATAATAGCCAGCCCGCTTTTGCGGATCAGAAAGGCAAAGAACATGGCCAGGCACATATAACCAACAGCCTGCACAAAGAAGTAGGAGAGGTGATCGATCTTTCCGAATATGGCTCCCATGCTGGTGTCGGAGCTGTAAATCAATCCGAAAAACAAGCCCATCACCAGCAGAAACACAGTAGCCAATGCAGCCAGACCCAGTGTGACGTAAAATTTAGCCAGCACTGCCTCTGTGCGGGAACGCCCGTCTATGACCTGTTGCCTCAGCGTGCGGTAGCTGTACTCATCCGTGATCAGTACGATCACCAGTATACCCAGAAGCAGGTTGAAAAAATAGGCGACATAAGTGAAGCGCATCCAAAGGTTAGGGAAATCATACAGCGATTTGCCCAGCGATTGCCCGCCTACCATCATATTGCTGCTGAAGTAGATCAGCAGTACCTGCAGTAGCACATAAGTGGCCATGATCACCCAGAAAGTAGGGTATTGGAGTATCTTTCTGAGCTCAGTTCTGATCAGATTCATGCGGGGCTTATTTTTGGGTGATTTCAAGAAATTGCGCTTCCAGGCTTTTGCGGCGCACCAGGAGCTGGGATAGCACGATGCCCTGCGCAAACATGTCCCGGTTGAGGTCGGTACTGGTGTAGCCTTCAGAGAGGGTGAGGCTGATGTAGTTCTTCTCCTGCGCGAACTGCACAATGTAAGGCAGGCGTTCGAGCAGTTGCAGCACAGGTGCCAGTTCTTCGGCGCTGATGAGCAGCTGATCCTGCGTGGAGAGGATATCCCCTACAGGACCATTGGCTTTGAGCTTTCCTGCCTGCAGCACGGCCACGTGCGTGCACACTTTCTCTACTTCATCGAGCAAGTGACTGGCCAGCAGAATGGTTTTGCCCTGTGCAGCAATCCGTGTGATCAGGTCGCGCACCTCAGCTATACCTTGCGGGTCGAGGCCATTGGTCGGTTCATCGAGCACCAGCACCTCCGGGTCGTTGAGCATGGCGGCGGCCAGTGCCAGGCGCTGTTTCATTCCCAGCGAGAAGCCTTTGAAGGTGGTGTGGCTACGGGTGCCGAGGCCTACCATGTCCAGCATCTTGTTGATGTTCCGGTGGTCTGCCTGCTTGGTGTCGGCCACTACTTCCAGGTTTGCGCGGGCTGTGAGGTAGGGGTAGAAATTGGGTGTTTCGAGCAGTGCGCCAACCCTACGCTTCGTTTCCCTGCTTACAGAGCTACCAAACCACAGAAAGCTGCCAGCACTCGGCCGGATCACGTCCAGCACCATACCTAGTGTAGTGGTTTTGCCGCTCCCGTTCGGGCCAAGCAAACCATAAATGCTACCCGCCTCCACCTGAAGTGTCAGCCGGTCCACGGCCTGCAGGCTTCCGTATTTCTTTGAGAGTTCGTCCAGGTATAAGACTGTTGCCATAGCGGGAAGTCGTTTAGACAAATATAGCCTTTTTCTGATACTGTTTGAGAAAAGAAAAGCGCTCTGCTCAGGTATAGCAGGAGCGCTTTTCATGCTGTGAAAATGGACTTATGCCTCCTGTCGTTCTGTTCGGTACCTGGGTAAAAGAGAGGCCAGGCCGCTGCTATCTAGTCTCAGGATTTCCCGAAACAGGTTCGGGATTTTCAACTTACAGGATGACAAAAAATGGGACAGCTAGTAATTGTTGCTGAAGTCCAGATTGTAAAACAGGCTTACCTGCAGGGTATGGTTGTGCTCGAATACAGTGCCGTTGGCCTTCTGCACGATCTGGTTGAGGTAGCCTAATTCGATAGAGGCAGCATTGTTGATTTTGTATCCCAGCGCAGCATAAGCACGGTTCTGGTCGAAAATATTCCGCTGGATGTTGTTGCCGAAGCCGATGAAGATCTCGTCATAGGCTGCCAAAAATGGCTCACCTGCGTCGATGCTGGTGCCGATAAGCGGCAGGGTAGCCTTGAGCATGTAGCGTGCCCGGTTGAGGTAAGTGGAGGTCTCGGCTCCAGCCGGTTTGATCCAGCGCTGCTCCAGTCTGTAGCGGTGCATCAGGCCCACCCGCGACACGCTGTTCCTGAGCTGCAGCTGCTGGTAAATGCGGTGCTCGGGGAAAGTACCCGCTGCCGGGAAGTCGCCGTAAGGGTGCGTTTCGATGTAGCCATAGCCCAGCGTGAACATGGCCGATGGGGTAAGGTCATAGTTTATACCTGTGCGGATAAGTAGTTGCTGCGGGTCTTTGAGTATATTGTGGCGTCGCCACTGTACCTCGGTATGCAGTCCCCACCTGGTGTTGAGTTTGTGGTCGCCGAAGTACATGTACCAGCCGTTGTTATTGAAGTCTTTTATGCGTTCGCTTTGCGCCTGTACCGGAGCGCTCAACCATAGAAGAAGGCTCAGGGCCGGTAAAATTCTGAAGAGTATACCTTTCATATCCATGTTGACAAAGTTCGACCCCAAAAGATTGAAATTCAACTTGAATATTCGTCTATTTTTTACTACTTATAAGTGATCATTACCACATGCAGGTAGATAAAGCAAAATACACGACCACAGAACTGAGCATGACGGCTGCCGAAGCCAATGTGCGGGCGCTGGTTTTCATCGTGCCGATTCTGGTGATCTACGTGGGGACTTATCTGCTCATCTGGCCCGAACAGTTCTCGACTCAAAATCTGCGGCAGCTTGTGCAAACGAACCGGGACCTGCTGATGATCTCTCCCATGATCATGTTGCTGGTTTTCATAATCGGGGCAGTAGTGCATGAGTTACTGCATGGCCTCACCTGGGCAGTCTTCTGCAAAAATGGTGTGAAGTCGATCAAATACGGCGTGTACTGGAAAATGCTGACGCCTTACTGCCACTGCAAAGAGGTGTTGCCGCTGAGGCAGTACGCGATTGGCGGGATGATGCCGGGACTGGTGATGGGGCTATTGCCCGCACTGGCAGGTATAGCCATGGGGCATTTTCTGCTCTTCCTGTTTGGTCTGTTCTTCAGTATGGCCGCTGCCGGTGACTTACTAATTCTCTGGATGCTGCGTCATCAGCATAGCTCCGACCTCGTGCAGGACCACCCAGACAAGATCGGTTGTTTTGTGCTTAGCTCAAAAAAATCTGCTTAACAGATGCCTACACTTATACGTCCGCAAGATGTCAGCCAAAAGCGCCTGCTATTGCCAGGCTTTCTGCTGCTGCCCGTTACCTTCGCCGCCTTTTATTTACTGCCGCAGCTTTTGGGCAAAACGACCGGGTATCTGACCAGTTTTATACTGTACTGGTGCTGGTGTATTGTGCATGGGCTGGTGTTGAAGAAGGATAATATGGGGAAACGCTACAGCTGGCCGCCACGCACAGGTATAGACTTACTCCTGGCAACGCTTTGCTTTGTGCCGGTGATCGGTGCTTTTACAGCAGCTTTTCTGGTTGCATATCCCTTCCTCGGTCCGGAGCTATACCTGGTGCTGGCGCTTGCTGCTCTCACCAATGGTTTTGTGGAAGAGTTTTACTGGCGTGGTGCTTATACGAGCAGGTATGGGCAAAATAAAATGTACGCCTTCGTGCTTCCTACGCTGCTTTTCGGGCTCTGGCATATTTCGGTTTATGCCGCCTATGGCATCAGCTACCAGGGAGGGTTTTTACCTTTGGTGGGTGGCGCATTTATGATGGGCCTGCTTTGGGGCTATACTGCTTTCCGGCAACAACGCATTCTTATACCTACCCTGGCGCATATCCTGACCAATTTCTTTGCTTTCTCTAATCTGATCGTGGAGAACTGGGCACTGTAGGAAAGTCGCGCCTTTTGGCTATATTTAAGGTATGGCTCTTTGAGACTTTAAGCATCAGACTATGAATTATAAAAAATTACTTGGCGGAGGCCTTACCCTGGCAGCTCTGCTTTGCAGCAACCTGCAGGCTTCGGCACAGGATTACAAGCAATTGCACGAACAAGCTATCGTTGTGGATACGCACAACGATGTGCTGATCTCGGTACTGGAAGGGCTGCGGCTAGAGGACGACCTGCGCGGCAAAACACACTCTGACCTGGCCCGCTTCAAAGAGGGTGGAGTGGATGTGCAGGTTTTTTCGGTTTGGAGCGACGGCACCTATGGGAAAGGCAAAGGCTTTAAGTTTGCCAACCTTCAGATTGACTCACTCTACGCCATCGTGGAGCGCAATCCTGACAAAATGATGATTGCCCGTACGCCTGCCGATATAGAGCAGGCTGTTGCACAGAATAAAATGGCGACCATGATCGGGGTAGAGGGCGGCCATATGATGGAAAGCAACCTGAAGTACCTGGAGGCGCTACACAAACGCGGCACCATCTACATGACCCTGACCTGGAACAACTCAACTCCATGGGCTACCTCTGCCATGGATGAAGAAAGCGGCGAACTGCCCAAGAACCGCAAGCCCGGACTAACCAAGTTTGGCAAACAGGTAGTCCGTAAAATGAACGAATTGGGCATGCTGGTCGACCTGAGCCACGTAGGGGAGCGTACTTTCTGGGATGCCATGGCTACGACCACTAAGCCCGTACTGATCTCACACAGCTGCGTGCATCACTTCAACCCGCATTTCCGCAACCTGAAAGACGACCAGATCAAAGCCATCGCCAAAAACGGCGGCGTGATCCACCTCAATTTCTTTTCCGGCTTCCTGGATCCGGACTATGACAAGCGCATGAGTGCTTTTCGGGAGCGTCACAAAGCCGAAGTAGACTCACTGCGCAAGGAAGGGAAGAACTCTATTGAGATATTTGACTGGGCGATGGAAAACTATCCGGAAGAAGCTTCCCAACTGCGTCCGCCCCTGTCAATCCTGCTCGACCATCTGGACCACATCGTGAAGCTGGTCGGCGTAGACTACGTCGGTCTCGGCTCTGACTTTGATGGTGTCACTTCCACACCGAAGCAGCTCGATAGTGTAGCCGATATGCCGGTGATAACCCGTGAATTGCTTGCCAGAGGGTATAGCGAAGAGGATATTAAGAAGATACTGGGCGGGAACTTCCTGCGCGTGCTGCGGGCAAACGTAGGTTCTTGAGCAGGTAAATCAACTGAGTAACTTATCAGTTAGCATAAAAAGCCCTTAAATCAGCGATTTAAGGGCTTTTTTGTTTTTAGCCCCTCCTGAATTTTACGATTTCTCTCCTTTCTGAGGCAGCCAATTCGGGTACCCGAATTGTGGTGCAACTAGCTGTCTGTAAGTAAGATGTACATATTTTTTACATCTTGCGCGGCCTTCGTTTGAATGTTAATTTTAAGCATAAAAGGAGGAATTGTATGGACACCAAGATCAGTATCCTGTTCTACGGCAGGAAAGCCAAGACCACCAAAGACAATCTCTTGCCGATCTACCTGCGCGTCACGCTGCAGGGCAGGCGGCTGGAGCTCAGCACCCACCGCTACGTCTCGCCCGAGCGCTGGTCGGCGGAGGCGGGCAAAGTGAAGGGCAGCTCAGCCGAGGCCCGGAGCGTGAACGCCTACCTGGACACCCTCCGGAACAAGGCCTATGGTCACCACCGGGAGCTGCTCGAGGAAGGCAGACCCGTGACAGTGGAGACGTTCAGGGAAAAGTGGATGGGAGTGGAGGAGAAGCCGGTGCTGCTGCTGGAGGTGTACCGCATGCACAACGAGCGGATGGCGCAGCTGGTGGGCAAGGACTACGCCCCGGGCACCCTGGAACGCTACACGACCTCCCTGCAACACACCCGCGACTTCATCCGGTGGAAGTACGGCGCCGAGGACATCGACGTAAGGAAGCTCTCCTACGGCTTCATCACCGACTACGAATTCTGGTTCAAGACCGTGCGCAACTGCGCCCACAACACCACCATGAAATACCTGGCCAACTTCAAGAAGGTCATCCACCTGTGCCTCAAGAACGGCTGGCTGGAGCGCGACCCTTTTTTGGGCTTCAAGATGAGCAAGCGGGAGGTGGTGCGCGAGTGCCTCACCCAAACCGAGTTGCAGCGCATCGCAGAAAAGGAGTTCGCCACCGACCGGCTCGCGCAGGTACGGGACGTGTTCCTCTTCAGCTGCTACACCGGCCTGGCTTATGTAGACGTGCAGCAGCTCAAGCGCTCCGAAATAGGGGAAGGCATGGACGGAGAGCGTTGGATTTTCACCAGGAGGCAAAAGACAGAGACGCCCTCCCGGATCCCGCTCCTGCCGATGGCCCTGGCTATTCTGGAGAGGTACCAGGATCATCCGCAGTGCCTGTATCAGGATAGGGTGCTGCCGGTGCTCAGCAACCAGAAGATGAACGCCTACCTCAAGGAGATTGCTGACGTGTGCGGTATACAAAAGACGCTCACCTTCCACATTGCCCGCCATACCTTTGCTACCACCGTCACCCTCTCCAACGGAGTGCCCATCGAGGTAGTAAGCCAAATGTTGGGGTACCGCAACCAGAGAACCACCCAGCTTTATGCCAAGATCCTGGACCGGAAGGTAAGCGAGGACATGCAGCAGCTCCGGGACAGATTGCTAATGAAGGGGGGGGAGTAGCCGCTCAGTGAAATCTTCTGTTTGTACCGCCTCACGGGTAGGGCATATCCTCATCAATGGTCAGCCACTGCTTCTACATGGAGATTCCCTCCGCTAAAGCAGATGGGATTCTTGGACTACCCGCCCCTTGTCGTTGTATAGGATACATCGGTGTCTGACTCCCAAGTATCAGGGCTTTCTATGGCATTTGCTCGTGATCACAGGTGTGGACGCGCCTCATACGATACCTACTCCACAGGCACAACCCTGTAAATCGTCCCCGGGCTCTCCACTGCGACATAGATATACCCATCCGGTCCCATTTTCACATCACGCACGCGGCCGATGTTTTTGAGTAGCTTCTCTTCACTCACAATCTTGTCGCCATCCATTTTGAGCTTGCTCAGGAACTGAAAACGGAGAGAGCCAACCAGCAAGTCGCCTTCCCAACCTTTGTAGCGGTTGCCCGTCACGAAAGCCATACCTGATGGGGCGATCGAAGGGACCCAGTACCAAAGCGGCTGCTCCATACCTTCTTTCTTTGTCAGCTCAGTCAGCACGGTGCCGTTGTAGTTAATGCCGTATGAGATCACCGGCCAACCGTAGTTCTTGCCTTTTTCGGCGATATTTACCTCGTCGCCACCGCGTGGGCCATGCTCGTTTGTCCAGATAGCGCCAGTGCGTGGGTGGATGGTCATGCCCTGAATGTTGCGGTTGCCGATAGTCCAGATAGAGCCGATGGCACCTTTTTCGTTCACAAAAGGATTGTCGGCAGGTATAGAGCCGTCGTCATTGATGCGGTGGACCTTGCCTGCCGTCCGCTCCAGGGTTTGCACGTTTTCGTGATGCTGACCACGGTCACCTACGGACACATACAGCAAACCGTCACGACCAAACTCCAGGCGAGAGCCATAGTGGTGGCGGGTGCGGGCCCAAGGCTGCGCCTCAAAGATCACTGTCTGATCCGTGAGCTTATTGCCTTCCAGTTTGGCGCGCAGCACGGCCGTGGTCGACAGGGTTTGCTCGCCCCCTTTTTTGAAGGCGGAATAGGAGAGATAGATTAGGTTGTTTTTGGCAAAGTCAGGGTGTAGCTCTATATCCAACAGGCCGCCCTGTCCTTGAGCCAGCACTTCCGGTGTACCAGCAATTTTCTGCAATTGACGGCTTCCCTTTGGCAGGCGGTAAAAAGCGCCGTTACGGTCCGTGATCAGCATATCGCCGTTCGGCAGGAACGCCATACCCCACGGAATTTCCATACCGGTCGCCACGGTGTCGAGGCGGTAGCTGAGTGACTCGGAGGTATAGACAGCACTGGCTGCGGCTTCTTCGGTGAAGTCGTATTGCTTCACGTTCTGTATACCTTCCTGAATGTAAGCTACCAAGGCAGTGATCTCCTGGTCAGAGAAAGTCTGCTCAAAAGCGGGCATGCCTTCCTCTGGATATCCATGTTTGATAGCGGCAAAGAGGTTGTTGGCGGTGCTGCCGTGTTTCCATTTGCGGTCCGTGAAGGCCTCCATTTGTTCGCCGTGACAGCCGGAGCAATAGCTGGCGTAGTTGGTGCGGGCTTTCTCCAGTTGCGCCTCGCTAAGAGCTACTTCTTTGGTAGAATTTTCTGCTGTAATTTCGGTATAAGAGCTGGCTGAGGTGGTACTTGAGTTGGAACTGGTACAGCTTTCGAAGCTTAAAAGTATCAACCCCAGTAATGACAAAAAATTAATTGAATTGTTGATCATTCAGCTTATTTTAGACTATTCTATTTATTGCATCAGTAAGTGAAGCAAATATACTATACATACATGACTATATATAGCACATTCAAGAAGATGATCCAGTGTGGTGAGTTTGAAACAAATGTCATTAGAATTTATAACTTATCGTCATTATTACATATTGCAAAAGCTCTAAGAGTTAGCACCCGCTTTACATACTGATATTCCTTTTGAAGGAATTGGGCTCTAAGCTGAAAATTAAATTGCCTTCAACGGGATGATTCAAGTTTGCAACTACTAATCATATGGACTTTATATAATAGTATCTAAAATTTACAACTACCTGATTTTTTATGCGAGACTTTTACCTTATTACATTTTATTACAAATCATTAAGTATAGTTAAATATTCACCTGGTAGGTATAAGCAAATCCTTTCTGTTAAGAAGAGTTTCACCTTTGTCAGTAAGTTACTTTTCCCGATTGCATTCAGAGACACACTTCTCCTCCTGTTATGCCTCATACTTTCTTCGTCAGGCTTCAGTCAGGTAATTGATAATTGGCAAGCGGTAGGCAGTGCAGGGTTTACAGCAGGGCGGGCAGATCATCCGAAACTAGCTTTTAATGAAAGTGGAATACCTTATGTAGCATATTCTGATGTAAGTAATGGAGGTAGAGCCACGGTGATGAAGTTTGACGGCATCCTCTGGGAGCCTATAGGGAGGATTGGTTTTACTGCGGGCACGGCAGACGCACCATCTTTAATATTGGATGCTGATGGAACTCCTTATATAGCATTTGGAGACAAAGCCAATGGAGATAAAGCAACTGTAATGAAGTTTAATGGTACCAATTGGGAAGTAGTTGGCACAGCTGGGTTTTCGATGGGAGCGGCATACAATTCATCCATTGCAATAGATGACAGTGGTAATCCTTACGTTGCTTACACAGATATATCTATTGGTGATGGAAAAGCGGTGGTAATGAAGTTTGATGGAACAAGATGGGTGACTGTAGGTGCTGCAGGTTTTTCGTCAGGGGTTGCGGATCATATTTCACTAGTCCTAGGAAAGGGTAATCTGCCTTATGTAGCCTATCGGGATTATGGTAAAGAAAGCAAAGCTACTGTAATGAAATTTAATAATACGAATTGGGTGTCAGTAGGTAAGGCAGGATTTTCGGAAGGCTCAGCCATCTATACATCAATGGTATTAGATAAAAATGATAATCCATATGTAGCATTTGCAGATAGATCAAACGGCACCAAAGCCTCAGTAATGAAATTCAATGGTACCAATTGGGAATCAGTAGGGGAGTCAGGTTTTTCAGTAGAGTCTGCATATTTTACGACGTTGGCTCTGGATAATGATGATTTACCCTATGTCGCCTTTCAGGATGGAATAAATGGTGCTAAGGCAACTGTCATGAGGTTCACAGGTACAAATTGGGAGGCTGTAGGGAATGCGGGCTTTTCAGCGGGACAGGCAAATTTTCCTTTCCTAGCCATCGATACGAATGGTACACCTTATGTCGCGTATCAGGATAGACAGAATGCCCTTAAGCTGACAGTGATGAAATTTAGTGAAAAGACAAATGCTAAACCAACTTCAATTACACTCTCTAATTTTATTGTCATTGAAAATGTTGCAGCTAACACCACAGTAGGCTTCTTTACTACCACAGACCCTGACGTTGAAGATACACACAGGTATACCTTAGTGCCAGGTGAAGGTGCTCAGGACAACAGCCAATTCAGAATTGATGGTAATACTTTGAAAATAGCTGTAATGCCGGATTTTGAAGTGAAAAACTCCTATAGCATTCGAGTTAGGACTGATGATAGAAAGCTTAATGGCATTTATGAAAAAGTTTTCAATATCGATATAATAGATGTAAATGAGGCTCCTACAGCCATTTTACTCAGTAGAACAGATTTAGATGAAGATAATGAAATAGGTGCAATAATAGGCACCTTTACCACCACAGACCAGGATTTTGAAGATTTTCATACTTATACTCTCATCGAAGGTGAAGGCAGTGCTGATAATTCTTCCTTCTTGATAGATGGAAATGCACTGAAGGCGGGAGAAATTTTTAGTTATGAAACGAAGAGCAGGTATAGCATACGCATTCAGACTAAGGATAGAGGAGGGCTTATCTATGAAACTTCTAGAGTGATCACTATCAATAAAGTTCAGAAGACGGTCACTAGTACACCAAAGGAAGAGAACATAAGGCTAAAGCTTTATCCTAACCCAGCTAATAGCATCGTAATAGTAGAAGGTGAGTTTTTGATAGATAAAATACAAGTAGTTAACAGCAACGGCGTAACTGTTCTGGTTGAGCGTGATTTTTCAAATAAGGGGCGTCTGAACATGGAGTCTTTGCCATCAGGTATTTATACTGCATTGATATTTACAAATAGTAAAATTTATAACCGAAGAATAGTAGTTGCAAAATAAATACCAACTGATTAAGGTTCAGTTTAGACCTTCATCTTTAAAATCAGAAACAGAAAAGCCACCCCTCGGGGTGGCTTTTCTGTTTCTGATTACAACGGCAGTTTCACATCTTTCATCAGCCTGCCCACCGGGTACATGTTGTGTGTTGGCTCGTAGTGCGGAGAGTTTCTGTACACAAAGTCCAGCTGAGCGCGGGCGCTTTTGGCGAATTCCGGGTCTTTCTTTTTGCGCTCCTCCAGTTGCTTGCGCAGGTCTGGGTTTTGCTTCAGGATATCCGCGGCCAGGTCCTCAAACACATAGCTCGAGAAGTACTCTTTCTGCATCAGGATACTGTCAAAGAAGTTCCAGTTGAAGTAGGAGTCAACGGCCTGCGGCTCCAGCGCCTCCACCAGGAAGCGGTTCGATTCCTGGTTCAGGTATACCACGTAGTCACCTTTCAGGAACTGACGCGGCATGGTGCGTGTCTCCACTTGCGTAGCTGTGTGTAGGTAATGACCTTCATATGCTCGCGGCGAAGTTTTGTAATCGGTGATGTAGTAGGTGTCGAGCGTGAGGGTGGTGTCGCGCTTGAGTTGGCGCATTTCCACTTTGTTTAGCTTCAAACGCTCGATCACTTCACGCCAGGCTTGTGGAATAATGTAAGCCACTGGCTTTTCCACCGTCACAGAGGGGGTGAAGGTGTTGTAGTAGTTGATGTTGGTAGAGTAGGGGGCTTTGCGATCGTAATAGAGGCGCTCGAGTCCGCTTACATCGCTTGGCTTATACCTGGCAGCATAGCCCAGGAAAGGAATCTGCTCCACCTTTGTGGTATCCAGCTGCCAATTCAGAGCAAAAGTCTTCTGCGTCAGCGTCTCCTGCTTGGCCTTGGCACGCAACTCACCTATTTCTTTGGCATCGCGGCTCACGGTGCTGATCATGTGCTCCATCAGCTTGTACGTCGACTGCACCCGTTGGTCAAATGGCTTGAGCATGTGCGTCTCCGGCACAAAGCCAATGGTGTTGTAAAGCGCGGTATAGCCAGTGGCATAGCGTGGCGACTCCATGAAACCGATGATGCCCTTCTCCGGTGTTTCGCCAATGGTGTTCATGTAAGGCACCATCGGGAATTTGTCTTTTTTCATGCCCTCGTAAAGCGACGGCAGCATTTTGCCCTGCAGATAACCGGCCAGCGTCGGGTTCAGCTTGTTGTGCTGTGTTGCGATCAGGGTCATCACGTGCTGGTAATCGGCCCCGTTGGAAGTATGGTTGTCCATGAAAACGTCCGGGTCCCAGTCGCGGTAGATCAGGTGGAAGGTCTGGGCGTTTTTGGAATCCGTCTTGAGGTAGTCGCGGTTCAGATCGAGGTTGCGGGCATTGCCTCTGAAGCCATAGCTCTTCGGTCCGTTTTGATTGGTGCGGGTATGGCTGTTGCGGTTGAGCGCGCCACCGATGCTATACACAGGTATAATGGCCAGCACCACATTATCAAGCTGCTTGCGTTTGTTCTTATCCTGCAGATAATCGCGGGCCAACAGCATGGTCGCGTCTATACCTTCGGGCTCACCCGGGTGGATGCCGTTCTGGATGAGCAGTACCCGCTTATCTTTCTGTTTGATAGAGCGCGGGTCGAAGTCTTTGTCGGTGGAGATGATGACCAGGTGCAACAAACGACCGGAGTCGGTATAGCCGTAGGGTACCATTTTCACTTCGTCGTAGGCAGCGTCGAGTTTGCGGTACCAGTCGATGGCCTCGTCGTAAGTGGCTGTCTGGTTCTTGTTGCCCTTCTCGTAAGGCGTTTTGAGGTCGTTTTTGTCAGGTGTTCCGGTAGCCAGCAGCGTGGCTAAAAGTAGAGTGGTTAGCATGTGTGGTGTTTACAATTGGTCTTGCAAAGCAATGTTAACCAATTCAGGGCAAAAATCCTGCTTATACCTGAAAAGTCTTCCGGTGTTTGTTAGTCGGGAAGAGCTGTTTATCCAGGCTATACTTGCCCGGGCCGATGAAGTAGAGGGCAAAGAAAAGGATGGCCGCTTCGAGTGCATGTGAGTAACCCCCAAATCCGTCGCCGGCGCTCATGTGGCGCAGCGTAGCCACCAGCATGGTGATAACCAGCAGGATGGTAGTCGGGCGGAAGAAAAGGCCCAGCACCAGCAGCGCACCGCCTACTGTTTCAGCAAACGCAGCCATAAAGCCCCAGAACTCCGGCATGAAATCTATACCCAGCAACTGCATGTTCGCTCCTATTTTAGCCCAGCGCTCGGGCCCACCGACCATTTTGGGCCAGCCGTGCAGGATGAACATAATGCCGATGCCGATGCGGAGCAGCAGCAGGCCGGTGTTTTTATAGCTGTAGCGGGTGCGGAGTAATGACATGAGAGCAATAATACGTAATCCGCTGAAGTATTACAAAAATCTAATATATTAAAATACCGCGTACAAGGGTATTGGCGGGTACCTGGTCGGGTTTCAGTTTGTGAAGGCTGTTCTGGTCTAACTGGCTGTTATCCAGTAAAAAAGACATGCCAGCGGATTCACTTACCGCCACAAAGCCCGCCTCACCCAAACTGGTGTAGGCAATCGGATGGTGCTGTGTTACTTCACTGTATTTTGATCCAATTCCTAAACCCTGTGCCGTTTTGTACTGCTCGCCTTGTACCTGGATGCGCCATACCTGGCAATCGGGCTCGCAGGTTTGCTCCACCAGCAGCCCACGTGGACTGTCGGGACCGCTGAAGACATAAGCCGTAGACTGCTGACCCTCGAGTTGTAGGGTGGTATCCCGTATCTGTAGACCTGTCGGCACCTGGTTGTGCATTTCCTCGATGGGCATACCTATCCGGATGTTGCCCACCTGCCCCTTACGAATGACAAAGTCGGCAGGCTGGGTTGCGGGGGAGGGGGTGCCTAATTCAACGGTTTCTGTCATCGGGCCCCCTTCGGTTTCCGTATCGGTAGTATTGGCCGCTTCATCGGTGTTGTCACGGTCGGCCAGGCAAGCTGCCATGCCCACCCCCAACAAAATGGCGTAAAGTATATTCTTAAGCATGAGGTGAAATTAGGAAATCATTATATTCATCTTAACCCTGTTGTGACAGCCGGGGTTGTCGTATATTAGCACGAAAACTTAATTCGTTTATTTTGTCATACATCAACTAAAAATAATAAAATGGCTTTACCATTAATACTGGTTTCGAACGACGACGGCATTACAGCGCCAGGTATACGGACGCTGGTGAAAGTAGCCAAGAAAATAGGAGAGGTAGTGGTTGTGGCACCTGACGGACCGCAGTCAGGTATGGGGCACGCCATCACAATCGGTAATACGCTGCGGCTCGACCGCTCCATTGCTTTTGAGGACTTAGGTATAGAGGCTTACGAATGCTCCGGCACTCCGGCCGACTGCGTGAAGCTGGCCAAGCACCATGTGTTGAAAGACAGACGTCCCGATCTTGTGGTGAGCGGCATCAACCACGGTTCCAACTCCAGCATCAGCGTACTGTACTCCGGCACCATGTCAGCGGCAATAGAGGCGGCGATCGAAGGACTTCCGGCTATCGGGTTCTCGCTTTGCGATTACGGGCATGAGGCCGATTTCTCACATACCGAAGAATTTGTGGAGCTGATCATCCGGCAGGCGCTGGAGCATGGTATACCTGAGAACACGGCCCTGAACGTGAATTTGCCAAAGAAGAGCAGTGAGCCAATAAAAGGTGTGAAGGTATGCCGGCAGGCACATGCCAGGTGGCAGGAGGAGTTTGACGAGCGCCTTGACCCGCGCAACCGCCGCTACTTCTGGATGACGGGCAGCTTCGTGAATCACGACAAAGGTGAGGACACCGACGAGTGGGCGCTGGTAAACAACTACGTGTCTGTAGTGCCCTGCCAGTTTGATATGACAGCCTACCATGCCATGGCCACGCTCAATGAGTGGGATATTTAAGGTATAGAGCTTACAAAGCAAGAAGCCTCCCCGGAATCAATGTTTCCGGGGAGGCTTCTTGCTTTGTAAGCTCTATTAAAAACGAACAGGCATCGTAAATCTTGTCTTCACAGCGTTTCCCCGTTGCACACCCGGATTCCACTTTCCATCGGTAAGGCTCAGGACCCGAATAGCTTCTTTGTCTAAAGTAGGCGTAAGACTTTTGACTACAGCGAAATCGCTTAAAGACCCATCTTCATGAACTATAAATGAAATCTCAGTCATGCCTTCAGGAGAGTTGACTTTATTATACTTTCTGTTCTTTTGTATAAACTTAAGTAATTGAAGCATGCCGTCTTTGTACTCAGGCATCTTATCTCCCTCTGCTAAGACCGATTGGGTAACCGACTCAGTAGTGTTCCCCTGATGAGTCGTTCTCGTCTTTTCAGTTTTCTGCTTCTCACTGCCCTCAAAGCGAATTGGCAACGTGAATCTTACTGCCACCGCCTTGCCGTTTTGCCTGCCCGGTATCCACTTACCGGACATGCTCTCAAGCACACGAACACTTTCCTGCTCCAGCTCCGGGTGCAGGCCTTTCAGGATCGCCACGTCCGAAACGCTGCTATCGGGGTTCACGACAAAAGAGGCCACTAACAAGCCGCCGGGAAGACCCTCTGCATACTTTAGGTTCTGTCCGATGTACTGCATCATACCTGCTTCACCGCCTTCAAATTCAGGCATTTGTTCTACAAAGGTATAGATGTCTCGTTTTTCGGTTTTTTGGCTTTGGGCGAGCGTATCAGAAGGAGTCAGTACGCTAAAAGTAAATGCCAGTGTCAGGCCGGTAAAGAATTGTAAAGGTGTTTGCATGAAATGAATAAGTTGAACAAAGCAGCCATGGGGCTGAAAGAAAAGCTAAAAATAGAGATTATTCCGTTTACTGTAATGGCTGTAAATGTAAAAACCCCTGGACTGCATAGCGCAGTGCCAGGGGGCAACCTAACGAGTTTGTGTTTATAGCTTATCTAGATCTTGTTACAACCACATCGGCTTTCTCCAGGTCGTGCTTTTTGCCGCTATTTTCGGTTACAAACAGAATGGTGATTGTTTGCGTTACGCTCACCGCTTGGCCGTCTACCTTTCCAGGGCTCCACTGACCCTTCGTTTTCTCGAAGGCGTTGGAGAGTATGTCATGCAATTCCTTTCCTATGCTTGTCGGGATCATATGCATGATGGTGCCGTCAGCTTTTACTGTATAAATCAATCCGATCGGACCTTCGAATTCAACACTTGCCGGATAACGCAGGTTTTTGGCAAGATATCGCTCTATAGAGCCGTCCTTAAAAGTCGGCTTTACATCCACTTCATCTGCTTTGTAGAAATTCTTGGTATACTTGGTCATGCTCGGCACGCCCATCTTCTCGCTGCCACGGCCCGATTCTGAACTCAGGAACTGCACGGGAAGCACTAGTTCAGAACCAATGGGCTGTCCGTTTTTGAGGGCGGGTTCCCATTGGCCGGAAGTAGCCTTCACGGCCGCCATGGCTGACTCTGAAAGCTTAGCCAGCATAGTTTTGTTCTGGAGCTGGAAAGTAGAAGCATCCATGTAGTCGAGTTCGGAGCCGGGACCAACCATTTTCTTCAGCTTGGTGCCTTCCAGTCGCACGTTCGATACCTGTCCTTCGCGGTCAACATAGAACTTCACAACCACACGGGCGTTCAGGTTCTCCTTTTTAGCCTCGGCCGGTAGTGCCAGGTGCGCCTGCATGGCCTGTTGCATCGCCTCAGTGCCACCCTTGAAAGCAGGCATACGGTTAGCCACATCGGCTGCAGCAGCACGTTCAGGTCCCTTCAATGCAAACCTGATCGGTAAGGTATAGCGCACTCGCACAACTTGCCCTTTCTGACTGCCCGGGTTCCATTGGCCACTCATCAGCTTCACCACCCGCATGGCCTCCTCGTCAGTTTCTGGGCTGAGTGATTTCACTGTTTTTACCTCACTGATTCCGCCATCGGTTTCCACTACGAAGGTGATCACGACCAGCCCTTCCAGTCCGTTACTTTTGGCAACTGACGGATATTGGATGTTGGTGCCCAGAAATTTCATCATTTCTCCTTCGCCGCCTTTGAACTCCGGCATTTGCTCTACATAGGTATAGGGTTGGCCTGCAGGCTTGCTTTGCTGTGCAAGTACGTCTGTCTGCAACCCGAAACTTAGCGAAAGGGCCAGCAGGGGAGCGGCCAGTAAGGTCTTGCGTGTGTTTTTGTTTTTCATGAGATGTAAGTTTTATGGTTCTGTTTTAGGAATGATAAGGCAATAGGTATCTTGCCCCGGTTTTTAGGCCGAGTTTGACAGGTATAATAAGATGTTAGGTTATTATTTTATGGCAAAGCGTACTGGCAAGGTATAGCGTACTGGCACAGCTCGCCCGTCCTGTCTGCCTGGTGACCATTTTCCTTGCATGGCTTCGGCTACACGTATGGCTTCCTGATCGAGCCCTTCGTTCAGGGACTTAAGGAGCGTGATGTCATGAAGTGTGCCGTCTTTATCCACTACAAAGCTCAATACGACCAGGCCTTCTACACCGGCATCCTGCGCCTCCTTCGGATAGCGAATGTTGCGGCCCAGGAATTTCATCATCTCCGTTTCACCACCATTAAACTCCGGCATCTGCTCTACATAGGTATAGGGTTTTTCATCAGAACTGGGATTTTCAGTCGCAATGTTAGGTGTAGCAGTTGGTACTACCATTTTAACCTCTTTCTTCACTGTTTTGGCCGGTTCGGTGGTCGCAGTAGTCGGTGCTGCAGTTTCCGTAACAATACTTTGCTGCTTCTGCTCACCTACTGGATTTGAGGCCTTTCGAGCTGGAGCCATTACGAGCAGCTCCGTCAGCGAAGCGGGTTCTTCCACGAGAGTTGTCACATCAGCGCTTACTTTGCTACTTGAGAATGCTACCAGCAGTATGAGTATTACAGGCAGGGAAAGCAACAGACGCGCTTTGCTTACAGGTTTTCCATGTAACTGCAGCATGCGCAGGCGGCGAAACACTTGCGGCTTCTGGAAATAACTTCCCACCGGTATGCCCGCCATGTAAAGCGCCTCTTTGGCTAGCAGTGAACTGTATTCCTGCGGCTGGCAATTCGCCAGTACTTCAGCATCGGCCTGAAACTCATGTACATTGCGCAACTCTTCTTTCATGAGCCACACCAGCGGGTTAAACCACAGCACAGCCGTCAGTATTTCATAGTAAAGCACATCGTAGGTATGGCGCAGGCGCACATGGGCCATTTCATGCGAAAGGATTTGCTGTTGCTCCTGGATTGACAAGTGTTTCATGTCGCCCAGAAATACATAGTGCAGAAAGGCGAAAGAAGGAAACTGCCCTTCAGTTTGTAGCACAGTCGCCTCGGAGCCTGGTGCCGGCAGCGGTTTGGCGGCAGACGCCAGGGTTCGGATGCGGATCACCTGCATGCCCAGCCTAATGAGCAACACAAGCCCAATCATACTATATAGTAATAACAGCAATTGACCAGTTGTGAAAAGCGGTGCCGTGGCCGAAGCAGCTGAGCTGTATGCGATCACCTGCAACTCCTGCAATTGGATGGCAGGTATAACATCCGTGCCGGGAAGCACCGTCTGAAGGGGCAGAGGCAGTTGCAGTAGCGGAATGGTCAGGGCAATAACCGGAGCCAACAGCAGGTATAGCCTGCTGTAAAGCAAGCCTGGCTGGTTATGCAGCACCAGTCTGTAAAACAGGTATAATACCAGCAGTGCTAAAGCCGACTGCAGCAGGTAATTAAGCATTGTTTCCATCTTGTTGGTCCTCTTCTTTAAGGTCGTCTTTTACATGGCGCATCAGCTGGTCCAGCTCTTTTACGTCCAGGTTGTTATCCTTGGCAAAGAATGAAACAAGCTTTTCGAAAGAGCCTCCGAAATAGCCGCTCATGAAGTTCTTCAAAAAGAAACTCTTGTACTTGTCTTCGGCCACTAGCGGATAATACTCGTGTGACTTACCGAATGCATTGTAGCCGACGAACCCCTTCTTCTCCAAAATACGGACAATGGTCGATACTGTATTATAGGCTGGTTTAGGTTCCGGCATCTCTTCCAAAATATCTTTCACGAATCCTTTTTTCAGTTTCCAAAGAATCTGCATGATCTCTTCTTCGGCTTTGGTGAGTTCTTTCATGGGGCTTGTGGCTGATTAATAGGATAAATATATAACTAATTACTTAGTTTACAAACTAATTGTTTAGTTATTTGAGAATATTTTAAATAAAAAAGGCTCCCCTCACCGGGAGCCTTTTTTCAAGAGGTATAAAAATCAAGGATTAGTAGCCTTCGTTTCTTACCAGGTTCGGGTTACGCTCAATCTGCTGAAGCGGAATTGGCCAGAGGTTACGGAAGGTTTGTCCGTTACAGAAGCCAAGCACCTCGCAGGTCAGGTTGTAGCGACGCAGATCCATGAAGCGGAGGCCTTCACCTACGAACTCCAAACGGCGCTGACGCAGAATTTCTTCCAGAGCAGCTCTGTTTGTCAGAACCAACAGTGGCTGAAGGCCAGCTCTTGTTCTTATCGCATTGATGTCAGCAAGTACCTGTGGCGCTACAGGCAGAATGTTGTCGCCACCATTAGCTGTTTGTCTTACAGCAGCTTCTGCTCTGATCAGGTACATCTCTGCCAAACGGATCACAATTACGTTATCGGCATTATTCACGGCGTCTTCGTACTTCAGCAGTCTGCGGCGGTTGGCAGAGCCTTCAATACGAACAGTTGCCTCGAAGCGGGTGTCGCCATTTTCAGCAGAAGCCTCTAATGCATCGTAAGTACCCTGACGCACATAGAATTTCTGACCAGGTGTATTCGGGTTAGTAGATGAACCCAGGTTGTTCTGGTCGTTTGGCGTGAAGTCGATCTCAAAAATAGACTCTCTGTTGCCGCTGCCTTCTGTAGTGAAGACGCTGGCAAAGGTAGGCATCAGCTCGAAGGCGCCGCTTGTGATAACCTGGTTTGCTTTGGCCTGTGCCTCTGCATAGTTGCCAATTTGCAGTTGTACACGGGCTAGCAGGGCAGTTGCCGCAAGTCCTGAAGCACGGCGAGGGTCTGTTCTTTCCTCAGTGCCCAGCATGTTCTCTGCATTGGTCAGGTCACTGATGATGGAGTTATACACCTCCTGCTCAGAAGAGCGTGCAAGGAACTGAATGTCTGGCAGACCAGTGGTAGCATTCAATTCAAGCGGTACACCACCAAACACCTTCACCAGGTCAAAGTAAGCGAGCGCTCTTACGAAGTACATCTCACCCTGAATCGCATCACGCTGCTCAGCCGTTATAGTACCAGCTGAAAACAAATCATCAGCCTGAGAAATAACGGTGTTAGCACGGTTGATCACCACATAGATAGTGCCCCAGGTATTATCGATCTGTAAGTTGGAAGCCGTAAAGGCACGTCTTGTTGCCTCAAGGTCAGTGGTAAATGTACCAATGAACTCCATGTTGTCGGAGTATACCTCATTGTAGAAGGCGTAGCGGTAGCCATAATAGTCTTCAGACTGCATAGCGCTGTAAGCACCCAGAGCAGCCTTGTCTAGTGAATTGAAATCTGTTACGGCAACACCAGCCTCTACCTGAGTGGTCGGAGCCACTTCCAGTCTGTCTTCGCAGCCGGTCATTACACTCAGACCTAGAGCTGCGGCTAATATGAATGAATACTTTTTCATCTTGATAATCGGTTTAATGATTAAAATCCAACATTAACACCAAATGTGATGGTGCGGCTCTGAGGCACTGTGTAGAAATCTACACCCAATGTTGTATTGCTGGTACCTGCAAAGTTCACTTCCGGGTCGAAACCAGGGTAATCTGTGAAAGTAAGCAGGTTCTGAGCCTGAGCATACACACGCAGTGATCTCATTCTCAGGCGCTCGCTAACAGAAGTAGGCAGGGTATAACCTAATACCATGTTCTTGAGGCGCATGTAAGAACCATCATAGATAAAGCGTGATGTGTTGCTTCTGCCATTGTAGTTCTCATCCAGGTAAGTAGCACGCGGTACATCAGTTACGTCACCTTCCTGGCGCCATCTGCCCAGTACATCTTCCACCATGTTGTCGTCATATACACCAAGGTGCATCTGGTACTGACGTGATGGCATAGCGATTTCGTTGCCGTAAGAGAACTGGAAGAACACATTCAGGTCGAAACCTCTGTAGCGGAAGGTGTTCGTCAGACCACCGATAAAGTCTGGCTGTGCGTTGCCAATTACAGTAAAGTCATCGTCTGTGATAATGCCATCTCCGTTGATATCACGGAAGTTCACGTCGCCAGCCATCGTTCCATTGAACTCAGCTTTAGATTCCGGAACATCCTCCGTTCTGCTGTAGATGCCGTCAGAGATCAGACCGTAGAACGTACCTATTGGCTGACCTTCGCGCAGTACCAGTGAGTTGCCGCCGAAGCCGTAGAAAATATCCTGTCCTTCATAAAGCGACGTTACCTTGTTGCGGTTGCGGGCAATATTGAAATCAGTTGTCCAGTTGAAGCCATTGCCAGGGTTAGAGATGTTTACTGTGTTCAGGGCAACTTCAAAGCCCTTGTTCTCTGTAGAACCTACGTTGAACTGCACACTAGAGAAACCACTCTGTGTTGGTATAGGACGTGCAAAGAGCAGATCTTCTGTCTTCTTCACATAATAGTCAAAGGCAAGATTAACACGGCCATTCAGGAAGCCAATGTCAGTACCTACGTTAAACTGTCTGGTGGTTTCCCACTTAAGGTCTGGGTTGGCCAGTTGAGACTGGGCCAGACCTGAGAGGTCGAGGTAGTTGCTACCGCCAGTGTAAAGCGGCAGGTATCTGAAGTCACCGATCTCCTGGTTACCAGTTACACCGTAGGAAGCACGCAGCTTCAGTTCACTCATGTAGTCAAGTCCTGACATGAAGTTTTCCTCGATCAGTCTCCAACCTGCAGAAACAGATGGGAAGTAGCCAAAGCGATTGTTCGCACCAAAACGGGAAGAACCGTCAGCACGGAAGTTGACACCTAACAGGTACCTGTCTCTGAAGGAGTAGTTCACACGACCGAAGAAAGAAACGAGTGCAGACTCGATTTCAGAGTTTGTGCCGGCGTTCACACGGGCAGCGCTCGATACGTAACGGAAACGCTCACTTGCAAAGCCTTCACCTGTAACGCTGGCACTGCGGATCTGATTGTCCTCGTTGCTGGCACCAATCACAGAGGATAGGCTGTGTATCTCATTGAAAGTTTTATTATAAGCCAATGTAGCCTCTAATAAGCGCTTGGTAGCAGTTGTAGTGGCATTGATGGCCTGACCACCTTGCGCCTCAAAAGTAGAACCAGGGAAGTTAGCGGCGCTATAACGACGTTCTTCCACGTTCAGCACGTCTATACCACCTTTCACCTGCAGGTCAAGGCCCGGTATGATCGAGTACTTGGCAAACGCGTTACCAACAGCACGAAGGTTGCGTGTTTCGTTATCGTTCTCAAGGCCTTCAGCTACCGGGTTAGTATAGTAGAAGTTAGGGTAAGAGTAAGTTCTTGTTTCTACATCAGTGAAAACCGGCCAGAGCGGAGACGCAGCCAGCGCATTGGCAAACGGGCTGGTGATCGAGTTGTCGCTGATGATACGGTCACTGTCTGAGCGGCTTAGCTGGATGCTGGTGCCCAGTGAGAACTTGTCATTTGCCTGGTGGTCCAGGTTCAGTCGGGTAGAGTAACGCTGATAGCGGCTACCGATTACAACACCTTTCTGATCGAAGTAGTTACCAGACACATAGTAGCGCGTCTTCGGGTCACCGCCGCTCAAAGAGATCTCATAGTTAGAGATACCGGCCGCGCGGGAAATCTCATCCACCCAATCAGTGTCAGCTAGCGGGAAGTCGAGGCCACCATAGTAGAAGTCAGCGAACTCCTCTGGCGTATACTCACCTTCCGGAATGAAACCGTCGTTTACGAAGGCTTCCATCATGATTTCAGCATACTGCTGCGAGTTAAGAAGCTTAGGCTTTTTCCAGTAGTTCTGGGTACCTGTATACATGTTGAAGTTTACCTGCGTCTGACGGGCAGAACCACGCTTGGTTGTGATCAGTACCACACCGTTGGCAGCACGCGAACCGTAGATGGCTGCGGCAGAGGCATCTTTCAGAATGTCGATTGACTCGATATCGTTCGGGTTGATGTCTGTCACTGCGTTAGTAGACTGACCACCAAAGCCTAGCTGAGAGAAGTCACCTGTTGTTAGCGGAACACCATCCACTACATAAAGCGGCTGGTTGCTGGCAGAGATGGAGGTCGCACCACGCACACGCACTGTGATACCGCCACCTGGCGTACCAGAGTTCTGGGAGATCTGCACACCGGCAGCACGTCCCTGCAGTGCCTGGTCAACACCCACAACCGGCAGGTTCTGAATATCTTCTGATTTTACCTTGGCTGTAGCACCTGTTACTTCACGACGCTCCTGCGTACCGTAACCCACTACCACCACTTCACTTAGTTGACGTTCATCGGCAGCAAGTTGTACGTCAACCGTGGAGCGACCATTTACTGGCACTTCCTGACGCTGCATACCGATAAAGCTAAACACCAGTGTTGCGTTTGGCTGTACAGTTAAGGTGTACTCGCCATTGATTCCGGTTGTAACACCATTTGTAGTGCCCCGCTCCAACACGGTAACACCTGGGAGCGCAGAGCCGTCATTGGCTGCTGTTACTCTACCGGATACAGTTTGAGTCTGAGCCCAGACACTGCCTACCAGTGTCAGGACTAAAAAGAAGCTCAAGAGTATACTCTTCTTCATAGTAGTTAAATTAGATAAAAAATTGATTTAGGAATTAATCTTAGCTTTGCCAGAAGGTTGTGAAGGCCAAAAACCGGCTTGACTAATATAGCAAATATAAAAAAATATACACACATTCCTTTAAAATGTTGGACAGATTCGGGTTTGTTTAAAAGGAAGTATGTAAAGTGTTAGAAATCAGAAGAATTCATGTTTGAACTTGGGTTAAGATGATGTACTGTGTCCAAAACTTACGTATTAATCGGTTAATTTTTCTCCAGCATCGTCACACTCAGAAAGCCGCTGCCCTCGTGAATGGCTGACTTCCAGCCCAGGTCCTGCAGGTACCAGCGTATAAAATTGTTGAGCAGGCCATGCGCCACCAGAATTACATGCGGCTTTTGCTCCGCTTCCTGCGCCAGAAATGAGGCAGCATCACGTGCCCTTTGTTTTGCCTGCCTGAACGTCTCGATTCCCTTGCTGTTCATACCCATCATCCAAAGCAGCCTGGCACTCACCAGCCATAGCCTGATCGGCATCCGCAAAAGGGGGAGCGAAAGTATACGGCGCTCAAACTCCCGGAACTCATGTCGCACGATCAACTCTACGTCATCACCAAACAGCTGCCGTGCAGTGAGCTGTGACCTCACCAGGGTGCTGCAGTACACCCGCCGGATCTCCTGGTAAGGAATGGCCTCGTGTTCCAGAACAAACTGCTCCACTTCCGCTGCGTCATAATCGCTGATATAGCTATGGGCAGCTGCCCTGCTGTAGTAACTCTTCTTCGGTACCATGGGCCGCGCATGGCGGATCAGGAAAATCTTCCCGATTGGTGTTTTGTCGGGTGGTGTCGTGCTCACATCCAGTCTTGCTATTTGGACAGTTGGTATACGTGCTTTCGGAAAGGTAGATCATCTGCCTGGCCAATAAGATTAGACTGCCGAACGGCTCATACCTGCTCAACTGGTCATGTCTTTGCGTAGGAGGCCCTCTTAAAGATTATCGTATTGGTATCCTGGGCTTTTATATAGCAAAACAGCAGCATCTACAACCCTGCTGGTATATTGTACGTTTTATAGTCTAATTAATTCATTTTATAAAAATTTATATATAGAATAGTAACTACTTAGATACTTTGGAGGAGCTAAAGGGACGAAGAGCGCTGATCTCGGGAGGAGGTTCCGGTATAGGACGAGCCATTGCGGAGAAGTTTGCTGCAGCAGGAACCCAGACAGCAGTAGCAGACATTGCACCACCTGCTACAGCATCAGGCAGCTTCAGAACTTACCAATGCGATGTATCCGCCGGGGCCGATGTGGACGCCCTTTTCAGGCAGGTGCAGCAGCAAATAGGAGCTCCCGATATTCTTATCTGCAGCGCAGGCCGCGGCATTCACGAGAAGCTGACAGAAGGTGACCCGGAGAAGTGGCGGCAGATCATCGAAACTAACCTGCTTGGAGCGCTGCGGATGGTGCGTGCCTTCACCCCAGGCATGCTCGAAACCGGTCACGGAGATGTGGTTTTTATATCGTCGGTAGCGGCGCATCAGGCCTATCCTTATGGAGGGGTGTATGCGGCTACCAAATCTGCACTGGAAGTGGTGGCGGAGACGCTCCGGCTTGAAACACTTCCGGTACTGCGGGTAACGGTCATTGCACCCGGTGTCACTGATACCAGTTTTTTTGAAAATACCGTTTCGGGCCACCACACGGTGCAGGAGATCGGCTTTGGGGCCATCTCTGCGGAGGAGGTGGCAGAGGCTGTGCTGTATGCCGTGAGCCGTCCCCCCGGGGTATCGGTCGGGCGCATTACGATACGGCCTTCCGGACAACCATTTTAAAGGTGAAAACAAACTAGAGCTATGAAAAAAAAGATTCTGATTACCGGTGGGGCAGGTTTTATAGGTTCCCACCTGGCAGACGAGCTGCTGAACCAGGGGTATGAGGTGCGGGCACTGGACAATCTGAGCGAGCAGGTGCATGGCAAGGGCTGCGAGCGGCCGGAGTACCTGCACGAGGAGGTGGAGCTGATAAAAGGCGACGTGCGCAATCCGGCAGATGTGGAGCGTGCCCTGGAAGGCGTGGATGCCGTGTTCCATTTTGCGGCCATGGTAGGAGTTGGCCAGAGTATGTATGAGATCCGGGAATACACCGATGTGAACAATCTGGGAACAGCCGTGCTGCTGGAGGCCCTTATCAAAAAGCCAGTGAGCAAACTGGTGGTAGCCAGTAGCATGAGCATTTACGGGGAAGGGCTTTATAAAAGCCAGCAGGGCGAATTTGTAACAGTTGAGGAAAGACCACTCTCGCAGCTGAAGGCCGCGGACTGGGAATTGTATGACCAGCAGAAGCAGGTGCTGCAGCCAGTGCCAACCCCCGAAACAAAAGCACCATCCCTTTCATCGGTCTATGCCCTTTCAAAATACGACCAGGAGCGCCTCTGCCTGATGACAGGCCGCGCCTACAACATCCCGACGGTGGCCATGCGCTTTTTCAACGTGTATGGTACCCGTCAGGCGCTTTCTAATCCATACACGGGTGTGCTGGCCATTTTCGCCTCCCGCCTGCTCAACAACAATGCCCCTATGATCTTTGAAGATGGCTATCAGCAGCGTGACTTTGTGCATGTGCGCGACGTGGCGCTCGCCTGCCGGCTGGCCCTCGAGAAAGATGAGGCAAATGGGCAGGTGTTTAACGTAGGTAGCGGCAACAACTACACAATTCAGGAGATAGCGGAGCGATTGGCTACTGTCATGGACAAAAAGCATCTGACGCCGCAGATCACAGGCAAATACAGAGTGGGGGATATCCGGCACTGCTATGCCGATATCACAAGGGCGCAGCAGGTGCTTGGCTTCTATCCGCAGGTTGACTTCAACCACGGATTGGAAGAACTGGCTTGCTGGCTGGAAGGTCAGATCGCCTATGACCGGGTAAATGAAGCAAGTGCCGAACTGGAATCCCGCGGGCTGACGGTTTGAGTAAGAATGACTGAATCCCCACTTTAAGAATTGTGAGTGCCATGAATATAGACGGAATACAAATGAATGATACACCTCCTGTAGTTGGCCTGGTAGAGTGGCTCCGACCAGGTGAATACGAGCATGTGGCCCAGTTGCTGTCCGACATGAAAAAGTTAGGTATAACAGAACTGCGTACCGGCGTGTCCTGGGCTGATTATTATACAGAAGGAGGCAAAGAGTGGTATGACTGGCTTATACCTACGCTGGCAAAAGAAGTGAATATCCTGCCCTGCTTCCTGTATACGCCGCCCTCCATAGGAGAAAAACCCCGCACCTCTGCGCCCCCTAAAAACCTGAAAGCATATGCCGATTTTATGGACGTGTTCATCCGCGACCTGGGAGAGCACTTCGAGTGGGTGGAACTGTGGAACGAGCCCAACAACCAGGTAGAATATGACTTTACGCTGGACTACGGCTGGACCAAGTTTGCCGAAATGATAGGAGGAGCCGCCTACTGGTGTAAACAACTCGGCAAGAAAACTGCCCTCGGCGGGATGAGCCCCATCGACCCGAACTGGCTGCACATGATGTTCGAACGCGGCGTGATGGAACACATCGATGCGGTAGGTATACACGGTTTTCCGCACGTGTTCGACCAGCAGTGGGACAGTTGGGAGTCGAATGTGACAGCGGTGCGTGCCGTGATGGACAAGTTCGGCTCCAAAGCCGAGCTGTGGATCACGGAGGCGGGATTCTCTACCTGGCAACACGATGAGCACAAGCAACTGGAAGAATTCAGGCTCACGCTTCAGGCAGATGTCGCACGCGTATACTGGTACAGCCTGCAGGACCTGGACCAAAACCTCCCCACCGTGTCAGGCTTTCACCTCGACGACAGAGAATACTTTTTCGGGCTGAAGCGGACCGACGGCACGCCGAAGCTGCTGTACCGTTTGCTCGAAACATATGGCCTGGCAGGTATAAACAGCCTGAAACACATCCGCAGCTCCGCCGAGGCGCTGGAGGGGCGCCCCTATACCCTGATAACTGGCGGCGCCGGTTTTGTGGGCACTAACCTGGCAAAGCGTCTCCTGGAAGAGGGCAAGCGGGTGCTGGTGTTCGATAACCTGTCTCGCGACGGTGTAGAGCGCAACCTGCAATGGCTTAGCGACACTTTCCCGGAGAATCTGGAGGTATACATCGGTGATATCCGGGATCAGTATGCGGTGAAAAAAGTAGTGGCCAATGCAGAGGCCGTCTTTCACTTTGCGGCCCAGGTGGCCGTGACGACTTCCCTCTTTCAGCCACTCAACGATTTTGAGATCAACGCCCGAGGTATCATTAACCTGCTGGAGGCGATCAGGGCACAGGACAACCCGCCGCCACTGGTCTTTACCTCCACCAACAAGGTATATGGAGGACTCGAAGACCTGAAGTTCAACTCCAATGGCACACGCTACCACCCTGCTGACAAAGCGATAAAGGAAAACGGCATCAGCGAAAAACGGCCGCTGGACTTTCACAGTCCCTATGGCTGCTCCAAAGGGGCCGCCGACCAGTATGTGGTAGACTATGCCCGAACCTATGGTATACCTGCCGTGGTGTTCCGGATGAGCTGCATCTACGGGCCGCACCAGTATGGTAACGAGGACCAGGGCTGGGTGGCGCACTTTGCCATTCGCGCCATTGAGGAACAGCCGATCAGTATTTACGGCGATGGCAAGCAGGTGCGCGATATCCTCTTTGTGGAAGACCTCGTAGATGCCTTCCAGCTGGCGCTGGAACACATGCCGCACATTTCTGGGCAGGCCTTTAATATAGGAGGAGGCACCGAAAACACGGTGAGCCTGCTGGAGCTGATCGACCTGATCGGGCAGTACCAGGGGCAGAAGGTGCCGCTTTCGTTCGGCGACTGGCGTCCGGGCGACCAGCACTACTACGTGTCCGACATCCGCAAATTCAGGGAGGCAACCGGCTGGTACCCGAAACACAGTGTGCAGGAAGGCGTAGCCAAGCTATACCAGTGGCTGTGTGAGAGCCGCGGCCTGGAAGTGCCTGACATAGCAGTAGAAGTAGCCGAGAAAAAAGCAGCTATAGTATAATGCAACAGAACGACACCCTTATAAAAGACAAGACTGAAAAAGCGGCGACTGAAACAGCCTCCATGCAGGCCGCCGTACTGACAGCGCCAAAGAAAATTGAAGTACAGGAGGTAGATCTGCCGGAGCCAATGGCCGGGCAGGTGCGCCTGCGTTTGCAGGGCTGCGGCCTCTGCGCCTCCAGCATTCCGATGTGGGAGGGACGCGACTGGTTTACCTATCCAATTGAGGCCGGCAATCCGGGGCACGAAGGCTGGGGCATCATCGATGCCGTGGGCGAAGGCGTGGAAGGGCTGCAGGCCGGCGATCGGGTGGCGGCACTTTCCTACAAGTCTTATGCAGCTTACGACATAGCCGACGCCGACAAAGTGGTGAAGCTGCCGGAGGCACTGGCCGACAAGCCTTTCCCGGGCGAACCACTGGGCTGTGCCATGAACATCTTCCGTCGCAGCCGCATCGAGGCGGGGCAAACCGTGGCTATTTTAGGTATAGGTTTCCTGGGGGCGCTGCTGGTGCAGCTGGCAAAACACGCAGGAGCAAGGGTCATCGCCATATCGCAGCGCGACTTCTCACTGGAGGTTGCCCGGGAGTGCGGAGCCGATGAAATCATCAAAATGGATGACCACTGGAAAATCATAGAAAAAGTGCGCGAACTGACCAACGGAAACTTCTGTGAGCGCGTAATAGAGTGCACTGGAAAAGAGTGGCCACTCAATCTGGCCGGTGAGCTGTGTGCCGAACGTGGCAGGCTCATCATCGCAGGGTTCCACCAGGACGGCATGCGGCAAGTGAATGTGCAGCTGTGGAACTGGCGCGGTCTCGATGTCATCAATGCGCACGAGCGCGATCCACAGGAATACATCAAGGGTATAAAAGAGGCTGTAGCAGCTGTAGAGCAGGGTGTTATCAACCCTGATCCGCTCTATACCCACACTTTTAGTTTAGATGAAATCGGGGAAGCGTTTCAACACCTGGCTTCCAGACCGGATGGTTTTGTAAAAGCGCTCATAACCTTATAGAAATGCAGGAATCAGTACTAGACAGCGGACAGGAAACTGTCGCATCTTCTTCTATTCACCCAAAACCGAAACTCGGCTTCCTTGGAGTTGGCTGGATTGGCCGAAACCGCATGGAAGTGATTGCCAACAGTGGCCTGGCCGATGTGGCCTATATAGCAGACACAGCAGCCAATAATGCCGATGAAGCCATCAAGTCTGCCCCCGATGCCCGGATCGTGAACTCGCTGGAAAGCATACTGGAGCAGGAGGAAGTAAAAGGCGTGGTTATTGCCACCCCAAGTGCCTTTCATGCTGAGCAAAGCACCTTAAGCCTGGAGGCAGGCAAGTCCGTTTTTTGTCAGAAGCCCCTGGGTCGGAATCTGGAGGAGACCAAAAGAGTTGTGGAAACAGCCCGCCGCCAAAACAAGCTCCTCGGTGTGGACCTGTCGTACCGCCATACCAAGGCCATGCAACAGGTATACAGCGTGGTGCAAAGTGGTGAGTTAGGGCAAATTTACGCCGTAGAGCTAGTGTTCCACAATGCCTATGGTCCGGACAAAGCCTGGTTTTACGAGCCGAAACTTTCAGGTGGCGGGTGCGTGATCGACCTGGGCGTGCACCTGATCGATATGGCCCTGTGGAGTCTGGATTTCCCGGAAGTGACGGAGGTGAAAAGCCACCTGTTCTCTAAAGGAAAGCCGATCAGCATGGCCGAGGGCAAAGTAGAGGATTATGCCACTGCCAGCATCGAACTGGAAACCGGCACCCACCTGCAACTGAGCTGTTCCTGGAATTTGCCTGCCGGTCAGGAGGCCATCATCAGCGCCACTTTCTACGGCACCGAAGGCGGCGTTGCCTTCAAAAACATCAACGGTTCCTTTTACGACTTTGTAGCTGAGCGCTACTATGGCACCAAAGCCGAACGTCTGGTTTCACCTCCGGATGACTGGTCCGGCAAAGCCGGTGTGGCCTGGGCCGAGCGGCTGCAGCAGGGAGAGGGCTTTAGCGAAGAGGCAGAGGAGTACATAAAGGTAGCCGCAGTATTAGATAAAATTTATGGAAGATAATATTATGGAAGCACATCATCCTTCAAAAATCTTAATGACGGCAGACACTGTAGGCGGTGTCTGGACGTACGCACTGGAATTAGTTAGAGCCTTGGCTTCACAGGGCACAGAAGTAGCGCTGGCAACTATGGGCGGTCCCATGAACGAGGACCAGCGCCGGGATGCGGAGAGCATCAGCAACCTGACAGTATATGAAAGCGAGTACAAGCTGGAGTGGATGGACGAACCCTGGGAGGATGTGGAGAAAGCAGGCCAATGGCTGCTGGAGCTGCGTGACCAGGTACAGCCCGACCTGATCCACCTCAACGGTATGGCCCACGGCCACCTCGACTGGGGCAAGCCGGTACTGATGGTAGTCCATTCCTGCGTATTGTCGTGGTGGCGTGCCGTGAAGCAGGAGGATGCTCCGGGGAGCTGGAAGAAGTACAGCGACATGGTGAAACAAGGCCTGCAGGCCGCTGACATCGTGGTGGCACCGACACAGGCCATGATGCACCAGGCTGAGGACCTGTATGGGCCTTTCAAGCAGAGTTCGGTGGTGTACAATGGCCGCGGCCAGCATAATTTCCAGTTCGGACGCAAAGAGCCTTTCGTGTTCAGCATGGGCCGCGTATGGGACGAAGCGAAAAACATCTCAATGCTGGCCCATATTGCATCGGAACTGTCGTGGCCGGTATACATCGCTGGTGAAGACCGTCACCCGGCCACCGGTAAGCAGGTGGAGCTGGAGAACGTCCATTTCCTCGGTCAACTTTCTAACAAAGAAGTATCGGACTGGTTGTCCAGAGCCTCTATCTATGCCCTGCCAGCCAAATACGAGCCATTTGGGTTAACTATTTTAGAGGCAGCCATGTCAGGTTGCGCCCTGGTGGTGGGCAAAACAGAGAGTCAGGCAGAGATATGGGGCAATGCAGCCCGCTACGTTGATCCTAATAGCGCCGATGATCTACGCGACACCATCACCAAGCTTATTGACGATGAATTCTGCCGTAACATCATGGCCTGCCGTTCTGTGAAGCGCTCTCATGGCTATACCTCCGATCAGATGGCGGAAGATTACACACAACTATACAGGCAGCTGACCAAAGCAACAGTAGCAGCTTAAACTTTCAAAATTAAAAAATGAAAATCACCCTTTTCTACCACTCCATCCTCTCTGACTGGAACCATGGCAATGCACACTTTTTGCGTGGCGTGGTGCGAGAGCTGCAGGAGCGGGGGCACGATGTGCAGGTATATGAACCGAAGAACGGCTGGAGTCTCCAGAACCTGATCGAAGGTTACGGCGAAGAGAAGCTGGAAGAGCTGCAGCGCTATTACCCAGGCATTAGCACCAATTTCTATACCTTGGACAGCCTTGATCTGGATGAAGTGCTGCGCGACCAGGACCTGGTGCTGGTGCATGAGTGGAACGAACATGAGCTGGTGAAGCGCATGGGCGAGCACCGCAGCCGAAACAACTATAAGCTACTTTTCCACGACACCCACCACCGCGCCGTGACAGAGCGCGAGAGCATGGCCAATTACGACCTCACGCATTACGATGGTGTATTGGCATTTGGGCAGGTGATCCGGGACCTATACCTGCAGGAGGGCTGGACCTCCCGCGCCTGGACCTGGCATGAGGCGGCCGACACTTCTGTTTTCTACCCGCACGAGCAGGCTGAGAAAGAAGGTGACCTGATCTGGATCGGCAACTGGGGCGATGAGGAGCGGACGGCAGAGCTACACGAGTTCCTGATCAATCCGGTAAAAGAGCTGGGGCTGAAAGCTAAGATCTACGGTGTGCGCTATCCGAAGCACGCGCTGGAGGCACTGGCAGATGCCGGTATCGAGTACGGCGGCTGGTTGCCGAACTACAAGGCAGCTGAAGAATTTGCCCGATATAAAGTAACGGTACATGTGCCGCGCAGACCCTATGTGGAGGCGCTGCCAGGTATACCGACCATCCGTCCGTTCGAGGCCATGGCTTGTGGTATACCTTTGATCTCTTCGCCCTGGGAGGATGCGGAAAATCTCTTCACGCCAGGACAAGACTTCCTGGTGGCCAGAACAGGGGAGGAAATGAAACAGCAGCTGCAGGCGGTACTGAAGGACCCTGCCAAAGCCAGTGAGCTGTCGGAGCGTGGACTGCAGACCATCCGCAACCGCCATACCTGTGCCCACCGTGTCAACGAGCTGGAGAAAGTGTGCGAAGAGCTGGGCATCGAAACCTCAAAAATCTACCTCACCCCAACAGAACAAGTGCTGCAAGATGAATAAGAAACTCAACATTGCTTTCTTTGGCTCCAGCCTCGTGTCGGCTTACTGGAATGGAGCAGCCACCTACTACCGTGGCATTGTGCGTGCCCTCAACGAGCGCGGACACTCGGTTACTTTCTATGAGCCGGATGCTTACGACCGTCAGCAGAACCGCGACATGCCAGACCCGGATTGGGCGAAGGTAGTGGTGTATGAAGCCACAGAGGAAGCCGTATACCAGTGCCTGGAGCAGGCAGCAGAAGCTGATATGGTGGTAAAAGCCAGCGGTGTGGGCGTGTTTGACGAGCTACTGGAGCGCGAGATGCTTAAGCTGCAGACGCCGGAGCGACTGGTGGTGTTCTGGGACGTTGACGCGCCCGCTACCCTCGACCGTGTGCACAACAACCTCACCGATCCGTTCCTGCCGCTGATCCCACAGTATGACATGGTGCTGACCTATGGCGGTGGCGACCCGGTTGTGAAGGCTTATGAAGCATTGGGTGCCAAACGCTGTGTACCGATCTACAATGCTTTGGACACGGCCACACATTTTCCGGTGGAGCCGGAAGAGCGCTTTGCCTGCGACCTGGCGTTCCTTGGTAACCGCCTGCCTGACCGCGAGGCGCGTGTCGAAGAGTTTTTTCTGAATCCTGCCGCGGCTACACCCGACAAGAAATTCATCATTGGGGGCAGTGGCTGGGGCGACAAGCCGATGAGCGAAAACGTAACCTACATTGGCCATGTGTATACCAAAGATCACAACGCCTTCAACTGTACTCCAAAAGCAGTGCTTAACATCAGCCGCGAGAGCATGGCCCGCTATGGTTTCTCGCCGGCTACCCGTGTATTTGAGGCAGCCGGAGCCGGAGCTTGTATTATCACAGATTATTGGGAAGGGATAGACTTCTTCTTCCAACCGGGCGAGGAAATACTCGTAGCAAAGAGTGGAGCTGAAGTAGCCGCCATACTGGCCGAACTGACCGACGAAGAGGCCACACGAATAGGCGAAGCAGCCTATAAGAAAGTGCTTGACGCCCACACCTACAGCCATCGCGCAGAGCAGCTGGAGCAACTACTGTATTCTAAAGTAAAACAACAAGACGAAGCATTGGCATGAACATCGTAATACTTGGCCTTTCCATCACTTCTTCCTGGGGCAATGGCCACGCCACTACCTTCCGCGGGCTCGTGCGCGAACTGCAAAAGCGGGGGCACCACATCCTGTTCCTGGAGCGCGATGTGCCCTGGTACGCCAGCCACCGCGACCTGCCCAACCCCGACTATTGCCAGACAGAGCTCTATACCTCGCTCAACGACCTGAAGCAGCGATTCACTGAGCAGGTGCGGGAGGCCGATATGGTGATCGTGGGCTCTTACGTGCCGGAGGGTGTGCCGGTAGGGGAGTGGGTTTGCAGCACAGCGCAAGGCATCAAGGCATTTTACGACATCGATACGCCGGTCACGCTGGCCAAGCTGGAGCGGCAGGACTATGAGTACCTGCATCCGGACCTGATCCCGCGTTACGACCTATACCTGTCCTTCACCGGCGGGCCTACCCTGGACCTGCTGGAGCAGAAGTACGGTTCACCGAAGGCACGTGTACTTTACTGTTCCTTCGATCCGGAGCTGTACTACCACGAGTACCGTGAGATAAAATGGGACCTGGGCTACCTCGGCACCTACTCCGACGACCGCCAGCCACCGCTCGAGAAGCTGATGCTGGATGCGGCAAGAGAGTGGTCTGACGGCCGCTTTGTGGTGGCAGGGCCGCAGTATCCGGAAAGTGTAAAATGGCCTGCCAATACGCAGCACATTCACCATTTGCCTCCAGCCGAGCATCGCGCCTTTTATAACAGCCAGCGCTTCACGATGAACATCACCCGCGCCGATATGATCAAGGCGGGTTACGCACCTAGTGTGCGCCTGTTCGAAGCCGCCGCTTGCTGCACCCCGATCATCTCAGACTACTGGGAAGGACTGGACACGCTTTTCGACTTCGACTCGGAGATATTGGTATCCTACTCTGCTGCCGATACCTTACGCTACCTGCGGGAGATCTGCAACACCGAGCGCAAGAACATTGGCTCGAGGGCCCGCAAAAAGGTGCTCTCGCAGCACACGGCCGCCCACCGGGCACAGGAGCTGGAGAGCTACGCTGCCGAACTGATGTCACTGAATACTTTGGGTGAAGAGCAGCTGTCGGTAACTAGCTGAACGTATGCTTTCACTTATCCACTAAAAAGCAAGCTACATGATCGAGGAGGAGATAGAGGCACTGGGGCCATGGTTTCACAACCTGCACCTGCCGGGTGGGGAGCAGACGGCGCCAAACCACCGGCTGGGTGATTTCCCGGCCTTCAAATGGAAAGAGCTGGCGCCGGTTATACCTGCCGACCTGTCAGGCTGGGAAGTGCTGGACATTGGCTGCAATGCTGGCTTTTACTCCATTGAGCTGGCCAAGCGTGGCGCAAATGTGCTAGGTATAGACGTGGACCCGCACTACCTGCGGCAGGCAGAATGGGCGGCCAAAAAGTTCGGGCTGGAAGATAAAATCGAATTTCGCCAGATGCAGGTATACGACGTAGCCCGTCTTGACCGCAAGTTCGACCTGATCTGGTACATGGGCGTGCTTTACCACCTGCGTTACCCGCTCCTGTCTTTAGACATCCTCTCACAGAAACTGCGCCGCATGATGGTGTTTCAGACGCTCACTATGCCAGGTGCGGAGGTCGCTGAGGTGCCTGATGATTTCGGGCTACACGACCGGCAGCGGATGCTGGATGAGAGTTGGCCGAAGATGGCTTTCATAGAAAAGAAAATGGCGGGGGATATCACCAACTGGTGGGCGCCCAACCATGCCGCCATCGAGGCGATGATGCGCACCTGCGGCTTGCGGGTGGTGCAGCGTCCGGGCCACGAAGTCTATGTGCTGGAACTGGATGAGGAACTGCAGCAACAGCAACAGTGGAATCAGTCGGAGTACCTGTCAGCCACCGGCCAGGACTGGACCGAGGCGGTGAAGGCGAAAGTGGAAGATAAAAACCAGTACATGGTTTCAGGAGCCAACGGACAGAAATAACAAAGCTTGTATTACATACCTTTGCCACGCATGCTGCACCAATGTAACATGCGTGGCAAATTTTTGATGCGCTATACCTGAGCGCTATACGATGACTGATAAAATGAAAAAAGGAATAGAACGCTGGAAGACGCTGAAGTCGCAGGTGGTATTTGAACACAAATGGTACACCCTGCGCCGCGACCACGTGGAGCTGCCCAACGGGCATGTGATGGACGACTACTTTGTGAGCGTGCGGCCGGATGTGGTGTTGACGTTCCCGCTGACAGAGGACGGACACGTGCTGTTTGTGCGCCAGTACAAGCATGCCGCTGCCGATATCTTTATTGAACTGCCCGGTGGCGTGATCGATGCGCATGAAACGAACCCACTGGAGGCAGCAAAAAGGGAATTGCTCGAGGAGACCGGCTATACCACCGACGAAATAGAACCTGTGCTGCAGGTGATCGACAATCCGACCAAAGACACGAATAAGATTTACTATTACATCGCCCGCAACGTGCGTGAAGTAGCCGCTCAGGATCTCGATGAGAGTGAGCATATCGAGGTCCTGAAAGTGCCTCTGCAGGAGGTGGAGCAGATGATCCTGAGTGGCCAGGTCAATGTGGCCGGCTCCATTGCACTCTGCCTGCTCGCCCTCCGGAAGCTGGGTGTTTAGTGTTTACTGATCTACCTGCCAGGCAGTGGCTGCTATGATGTTGATGCCTTTCCAGTGTAAGGTAAAGCCTGCTGTGTGTGGGGCGAGGCTGAATTGTGGGTGCAGGTCCAGCTCCTGGTGTATCTGGGCTGCTGCTATCTGGCATGGAGCTGGTTTAAACCCATTGCGTGTCAGGCGGTGCTGCCAGGCATCCAGCCGTTCATGGCGCTCTACTCTGTCGCTCCCCTCAAAAGCTACCACATTGAGAATCTCCCTGCCAAAAAACTCCTGCTCAATCACACGGCGCTCTGGCATATCGGCTGGTAACAGCGTGTCCAGCACATCAAACACGGTATGGTAGTGACGCAGCGACTCGCGCAGGCGTGGCAGGAAGTCAAGGCGGTTATGTTCTGAGTCGGGTTCTGTCAGGGTGAGCAACTGCGGACGCAGCGCCCGGATCTGCTGCAGTACCCGATCACGCTGGTCAGGTATAGACACCAATTCATCGGCGAGGTGGTGCAGGGTAAGAGCCGCGTTCACGATCAGGGTATGGGAAGCGTCAATCTCCAGTGACTGCAAATCAAAGTCCTCCAGGCGGGTTGCCACATAGGTATAGCTGAAGTCCAGGCCTAACCGCTCGGCGTGCGCGCTCAGGCGGGAACCAGTAGCCTGTAGCTTGTAAGCCGGATCAGGGTTGCTGCCATCCGGTATATCGATGCCTGTGAGGTGCAAAACAGGACGCTCGCCCGGCAGAGCTGCCAGCTGCTCCATCAGGTGGAACCACTGCAAGCCGCTGCCTATACCTAAGTCGAGCAGGTATACCGATGCCTTACCGGCAATGGCAGAAAGTATAGCGTGATTAGCAAAGCGATGCCCGAAAGTAACCAGCGGCGTAGCTGTAACCAGCACATTAAAGGCCGCGATCATGTCCATTTCCCCAAAGTTAGAGGCATATAAGTTGCCTGACGCTTTCGATGTGCTTTGCTGACAACGCAATGCCAAAGCCCGTGCAAATGCCTGCGCAATGCGGCCTTCTGCACCAGTCTGTTCAGCGGCTCTGTTCAGCAAATCATGCGTATTGGCTGCGGCCTCTTCAGGTTGGTCCTGCACCTGGTAGCCCAGGTCAAGCACTTGAGCCAGCAGGGGTTGTGTGGCGTATACGCGGGAAGGATGTAGCAGTTCTTGTAGCATTTGCAGGAGGTATAACTGATGTTCGTCAGGCCCGATAGTCAGGCGCAAGGTATGGTGGTCGGCCCGGCGCACCAGGATGTTGTTGGCAAGCAGGTAACTGTGTATGTCATCGGCACTGTAACCTCCGGCATCCAGCAGCAGAAAATTGCCTTGTGATGGCCAAAACTGTACGCCTATCCTTTGCAGCGCCTGCTCCAGCTTGGTTTTGCCGGCCTGTGTGGCTTCCAGGGTCATGTGCAGGAAGTTCTCGTCATCCAGAGCAGCCAGTGCGGCAACCTGAGCCAGCTGGTTCACATTGTAGGGTTGTTTTACTTCGTGTACCTGCTCAATCAGGTGCCGCTGCGCGATCATGTACCCGATGCGGACAGAGGCTAGTCCATAGGCCTTGGAGAAGGTGCGTAACACTACCAGGTTATGATAGCGGGGGAGCATCGCCACGGCATCAGCACAATCAGGAGCCGTAACATATTCTATATAAGCCTCATCAACTACAACGGTCACATGTGCAGGAATATGGTCGAGCACCTGCTCCAGCTCAGCAGTTGTCAGGTATGTGCCGGTTGGGTTGTTAGGGTTGCAGATGAAACAGAGTCGGGTGGAAGGGCGTAGCTGGCGCATAAAGGCCTGCATGTCGATCCGGAAAGCACTTGTAAGTGGAATTTCGGTGCAGGGGATGCGCAGTGCACGGGCTTCCTGGCAATACAGTGGATAGGAGGGCGTGAAAGTCAGCACTTCTCCATCTTTGTCGTGACCGCAGAAGCGGCGCACGAGCAGCGAAATCAACTCCGCCGAACCGCTGCCTACTGTAATCTCATCTGCCTGTACTCCCAGTTTCTTAGCCAGTGCGTGTCGCAGGTCGGCTGCATCAGGTGTTGGGTAGCCATGTATGCTGGTGAGGGCTTGTTGCATGGCAGCCAGTACCTGTGGAGATGATCCAAACAGGTTTTCATTGGTAGCAGCCTGATAAGGGAGGCGTTTATTTTCCATAGACAGATTGTTGCGGCACACTATTTAGCATTGCAATATAGCAATTCAAAAATGCATATTATACTCTGGATACGGTTTAAGCATAAAAAAATAATACCAAAGTTAAATTGGTGAAAAGTGCGCTTTAAGGCAGAGTAACTAATTGACTGAAAATGTTGTATATACAATTATTGCAAGCGTTATTGCACCCTATTTTAGACATTTTCGATATGAAGTTAGAACATGAATTAAAGATGCCAAACTTCAGGAGCCCTTATCAGAAAGCCTCCCTGAATCTGATGTTCACGGGTGAGTGGATGATGGCAAGGGTCGACAGCCTGCTCAAGCCCTATGACATTTCTTCACAGCAGTACAATGTGCTGCGCATCCTCCGGGGGCAGCAGGGCAAGCCCATCAACCTCTTTGCCATACAGGAGCGAATGCTGAACCGCATGAGCAATGCCACCCGCCTGGTTGAGAAGCTGCGCCTGAAGGGGCTGGTTACCCGAGAGCTTTGCGAGCAAAACAGACGCAAGGTAGAGATCGCCATCACAGACAAGGGGATGGAGCTGCTCGACAAGCTAGACCCACTGATGAAGCAGCTCGAAGAAGACACATTTAAGAACTTGTCGGCTGAAGATGCGCAACACCTGAGCGATACACTGGACCGGGTGAGGGAGCAGTCTTCAGCCAAAGATGCTGGTTAAACCCTATGTTTTTCGGGGGCCGTAGTCTTATCTAAACAATACATCCAGAAGACTATGGCAGGAAAGATAATAGACAAACTAGCAGGGGACTTTGAGCAGGATCCGGAGAACGTGGCGCTGAGCCCGGAGGCTCGTCATTTGATAGAGGCGGCTTACGAGGGAATACCCGGCGATGTAGTGATCGACTACCACACGCACATGCTGGGGCTCGGCAACAGCAACTCGGGCATTTGGGTAAACCCGGATATGGAAAGCTTCTTTCATCCGGAAGATAAAACCAAGTTTCATGTATACCTGAGCGCCTCAGGTATAGAAGACAGAGAGCAGGCAGACCAGCAGTACCTGCAAAGGTTCCTCACCCTGATCCGGCACATGCCTTTCCCGACAAAATGTATGGTACTGGCGCTCGACAAAGCCTACAACGAAGCAGGAAACGAAAACCTGGACAACACGAAGGTATACGTGCCCAACGACTATGTGCTGGAGGTATGCCAGCAGCATCCCGATGAATTGATTCCCTGCATATCGGTGCATCCCTACCGGACCGATGCTGTGGCAGAACTGGAGAAGTGGGCCAGCAGAGGGGTGCGGGTGGTGAAGTGGATCCCGAACGAAATGAACATCGACGCCTCTAGTTCCAGGTGCGATGCTTTTTACGCCAAGATGGTGGAGCACGACATGGTGCTGCTCACCCACACCGGCGACGAAGATGCCCTGAAAGTGATCGGACTGCAGCACCTGGGTAACCCGCTCCTGTTCCGCAGTCCATTGGAGAAGGGCGTGAAGATTATTATGGCCCACTGCGGCGCATTGGGAGATAATGAAGATATAGAGGAAGAGAAGAAGCCCAAAGAAAAGAACTACAAGCTCTTCCTGCGCCTGGTGGATGATCCACAGTACGAAGGGCAACTCTTCGGCGATATTTCGGCCCTGATTCAGATTAACCGGCAAGGGGAGCCTCTTAAAGCCATACTGGAGCGGCAGGACCTGCACCACCGCCTCATCAACGGCAGCGACTATCCATTGCCCGCTATCAATGCCGTGGTATCTACTAAACTGCTGGCCCAGATGAACTACCTGGAGCAGGAGCATGTGGAACCGCTCAACGAGGTCTACACCAAAAACCCACTGCTATTCGACCTGGTGCTCAAGCGCACGCTGCACCACCCCGATAATAAGGAACTGCGGTTTAACCCATCTATTTTCGGGGAGCATCCGGCTCTGCGCTATATCATAAATAGTGTGACGCATGAGAGCAGGAGAGGCTGAGTCAGAAAATTAAGGATAAACCTGACTAACCCACCCCTGCTGCGCTTCGTTTAACCATGGCACACTTACATGAAAACTATGGAACAGGACCAAACCACCTTGTTAAAAGATTATACCATGGAAGAGAAGGGCGCCTACCTGGCCGCGCTTGCTTCCATCGCCTCTGCTGACGGATACGCTTCTGAGGAAGAACTTGAATTTCTGAGGGTACTCAGCGAAGCAGCCGAGATGCCGGAGAACGTGGAGGAGGAGGTGATCTCGATTGCTAAAAATCCTTCGCAGATCAGCGTGCAGCGGGTGCTGGATGTGCTCAAGCGGAGTGAATTGCGCTTCTCTTTCATTACCGATATCATCAGTTTTGCCAAGGCCGATGGCGATTATACCCAGGAGGAGCAGAAGCGGATACAGGAAATGGCCACCTATTTGGGGGTGGACCAGAAGCAGTATAGTCTGCTGGAGCAGTTCGTAAACAAGGCGGATGAGGCGCAGCAGCATGGAGAAGACCCGAGCGCTCCGGACTTTGTGAACAAAAACGGCTTCAGCGACATGTTTAAGAACGCTGGTATATCGCCGCAGATGGTGCAGGGTATACTAGGTATAGCAGCGCCTATTGTGCTGGCCCGCATGATGAGTGGTGGCAGACGCCGCCGTGGGGGCATGATGGGCGGTATGGGCGGCGGCCTGCTGGGAGGTCTGCTCGGCGGCATGATGATGGGCCGGGGCGGCCTGATGGGTGGCGGCAGACGCTCTACTAGCGGCCTTGGCTCCATGGCATCGGTGCTGGGCGGGCTGAATGGCCGGAACCGCTACGGCAGCATGGGCTCCGGCGGACTGGGTGGTTTACTAGGAGGTCTGCTTGGTGGCAACAAACGGGGCGGCGGTACGAGCTGGTAGGTAGATCCCGACATGCACTATACCTGATGTGCAGGTATAAAACAGAAACAGGGCTGGGGGTGCTACACCTCCAGCTCTAATTTTATAAGCCTTCTCAGGTCCTCTTCCCGCAGGAGTCCCCGCACCATTTTGTCTGCAATAATAAAGGTCGGGACAGCCTGTATACCTGCTTCCTCGTAAGCATGGCGTAGCGCCTTTTGGTGTGCCTCCTTATACCTGCGCGACTCCAGCGCCTGCCGGAATTCCTCTTCATCCAGGCCTACTTCACCAGCTAGTTTCGTGAGCACTTCTACATCTCCGATATCCTGTTCTTCCTGAAAAAAGGCTGTGAACATGCGGTGGGTATACGCCTCGCCTTTTCCCTGTTCCTGCGCATACTGATAGCCTTCGAACGACAGATGCGTGTAAGGCTGCGGCGATACTTTGGGTAGCACGATGTGTATGCCGAGTTGCTTTGCCATGGGGTAGACTGAACTCTCCCAGGTCGACTGCAAATACTCGCCCTCTGGTTTGAGCGTAGGGTTCGGGTAAGGACGCAGCTCAAAAGGCATCCACTCCACCTGTACCTGATCCTCTATACCTCGCAAAGCCTTTTCGAGCACCTGCTCACCAAAGAAGCAGTAGGGGCAAACGTAATCTGAATATACTTTTATCTGTAGCATGTTATTTCTCTTTGTGAACTTTATTCTACCACATGGCCCTGCCTTTTGTTTAAAGTGGAGTTGCCAGACTAGCTTTATACCTTTCTTTAAGTAGTTTTAAGGACATTTTCTAAACTCACCAGACACGATGCTAAAAAACAAGTTCCTATACCTGGCGCTCGCCCTGACACTGGGCATTGGTAGCTGTCAGCAACAACCGCAGCAAACTACCGCAGCCTCAGGCGCACAACAAGCCGAAGAGAAAGTATACTACCCGGGCAAAGGGGATGATTGGGAAAAGAAGCAGCCGGAACAGTTAGGTATGGACGCTGCGCTGCTGCAGGAGGCGGTGGCCTGGGCCAAACAGCAGGAAACTACCCAAATGCCCAAGGACTTCTCCACGCAAGAGGAGATTTTCGGCAAAATGCTCGGCCCTATACCTAATGACAGAGCCAGTACCAACGGTGTCATCCTCAAGAACGGCTACATTGTGGCAGAGTGGGGCGAGACGGAGCGGGTAGACCCCACCTATAGCGTGGCTAAAAGCGTGCTCTCCACTATACTGGGCATAACGATTGACCGCGGCATGATCAAAGACATTCAAGACCCGGTGGCGAATTATGTACAGGACGGCGGCTATGATTCGGAGCAAAACCGCAAGGTAACCTGGGAGCACCACGTGCGGCAGACCAGCGAATGGGAAGGCGAGTTGTGGGGTAAGAAACACGACTTTGTGGGCAAGGAAGAATACGGCCGTGGTGAACGTAAACCACGTGAGCTGCAGGAGCCAGGCACCTACTACGAGTACAACGACGTGCGCATCAACCGTTTTGCCTTGTCACTGCTGCGCCTCTGGAAGAAGCCTTTGCCTGAGGTTTTCGAAGATGAAGTGATGGATCTGATTGATGCATCCAACACGTGGCAGTACGTGCCTTACCGCAATTCCTATGTGGAGATAGACGGCAAGCGCATGCCCTCGGTAAGCGGCGGTACCCGCTGGGGCGGCGGTCTCTGGATCAACGCCCGCGACGAAGCCCGCTTTGGTTACCTTTTCCTGCGCAACGGTCGCTGGAAAGATAGGCAAATCGTGTCAGAAGGCTGGGTGAAGGAAGCGACTACCTCTCGGGGACCTGTTGGTCCGGACTACGGCTATTTGTGGTGGCTCAACACCGAAGGCAAAGCCTGGCCAAGCGCCCCGACTACCAGCTATGCCGCCTTAGGCGCCGGGCAGAATACCATCTGGGTTGACCCGGAGCATGATATTGTGATTGTGTGGCGTTGGCATAATGGGAATCCGGATGAGTTGATTAAACGGGTGCTGGCAGCGGTGAAGGAATAAAACAAAACGAGCCGACTCTTTTGAGTCGGCTCGTTTTGTTTCAGCTTATACCTTATCGATTAATGACGGCAGGTGCAATGCTCGCCAGCTATACCTTCGAAGCGGGTGTCGGTGCCTTCGTGCCAGTCAAAGGCGGTGGCGTACTTGTTGTTTTCCCACCAGAATTTGCCCGGCTTGCGGTCGTAGTTGCCTACTTCGTTCATAGTAGCGGCATCAAACAGACGGCCGTTTACCATGGTGTAGCGCACGTGCTCCGAGTTCTGGATGTTCTCCAGTGGGTTCTGGTCCAGCACGATCAGGTCGGCCAGTTTGCCAGTTTCCAGGGAGCCGATCTCTTTGCCCATGCCCAGATACTCCGCACCGTTCAGGGTCGCGGCACGCAGGGCTTCCATGTTGGTCATGCCACCTTGCTGCAGCATCCAAAGTTCCCAATGCGCGCCAAGGCCTTGCAGCTGTCCGTGGGCACCGAGGTTTACTTTCACGCCGGCATCAGTCAGGGCCTTGCAGGCTTCAGATGTTTTGAAGTAACCGTTGCGGTACTCTTCGTCCGGCACCTGCATCACAAAGCGTGAGCGACCATCGATCACAGAGCGCGGTGTGAACTTCAGGAGTCTTTCTTTCTCCCATACCTTGGTGTTCTGGTACCAGTAGTACTCGCCGCTGGTAGCGCCATAGTTCACAATCAGGGTAGGGGTATAGCCGGTTTTGGAGGCTTTCCAAACTTCTACCACGTCTTTGTAGAGTGGTGCGATCGGGATGTTGTGCTCAATACCGGAGTGACCATCTAGGATCATGCTCATGTTGTGGAAGAAGGTAGAACCACCTTCCGGCACCACGGTCATGTCCAGTTCGCGGGCAGCCTGAATCACCTGCTGGCGTTGCTCACGGCGAGGCTGGTTGTAGCTCTTCACAGAGAAACCACCGGCAGCCTGAATGCGGCGCAGGTGCGAACGGGCATCATCGAGACTATTGATCACGGCTTTAAAGTTACCATCAGCTCCGTACAGGATTGTACCTGTTGAATAGATTCTAGGACCTACCATGTGGCCTGCCTTCACGGCTTCAGACTGGCTGAACACCATCTCTGTAGTAGAAGACGGGTCGTGCGTGGTCGTTACACCGTAAGCCAGGTTAGCCAGATAGGACCATTGTTGTTTCGGGCTCATGCCGTTGCGGAAGGTACCGAGGTGCGCATGTACGTCTACTATACCTGGCATAATGGTCTTGCCGCTGGCGTCGATCACTTTGGCGTCTTTCGGCACGGCTATACCTTTGCCTACCGATACAATGCGGTTGCCATCGATTATGATCGTACCGCCTTCAATCACTTCATCGCCCTTCATGGTAATGATGCGGGCGTTGGTGAAGGCTACTTTGCCTTGCGGAGCGTCTGTCTTGAACTCCAGCCCAATCTTTATACCTGTCGTATCGATGGCAGGCAGCTTTTCCGGAGCCCCTTCCAGGAAAGCAAAACGGTCTTTCAGGTCGTTGGAGAAGTACTCATCGCCCAGCACCCAGTTTACTTTCTTGCTGTCGCCTGACCAATGCACGCTCGTGCCGGCGTCTTTGGTGAAGCGGGCAACCGGAACAGCCTTGGTCTCCGCGCTCAGTTCCATACCTGCCCCGTTAGCCGAGAATGGCACAACATAGCCGTTGAACAGCTCCACAAACGCCAGCCACTTGTTATCCGGGCTTGGGTAGAACTGGTCGGTATAGGTAGAGGTATAGTGGGTACGTTCATGGTTGCCGTTCAGGTCCACGCTCTTGAAGGTATACTTACCACCTCCGCCAGCCGTAAAGAAAATGCGGTCAGACGAAGCGTTAAACAGCGGATTGAAACCGTTTTTCTGGATCAGTTTCGGGTTTTTGCCGTCGGCTGTCATGTAGTAGGTGCCGCGCTCGTTGCCATGCGCATAGCCCATGTGGTTGTTACCGCCGTCTTTGCTATACACGATTAGCTTACCGTTTGGCGAGAAAGAGGCGTTGGTATAGAAGCCTTTCTCAGATGTCAGTTTAACTGGTTTTGCGTTCTTCTTGCGGATGTCCACTTTCACCAAAGCACCCAGGTTCTCATCGTCCCAGGTAGAGAACACGAGCGTCTTGCCATCTGGCGAGAAAGCCGGGTAGAATTCGAAGTCCTTGCCATTGGTCACACGCTCGGGCTTGCCGTTTGGCAGTTCTTTTTTGTAAATATGACCAGCTGCGTTGAACACGAGTAGCTTGCCGTCAGGTGAAGTCACAGCATGGCGGATGGCCTTGGCGGTGAACTGCGCCGGCGAAACGCCTTCCTTGCTGAAGTCGTGGCGAACGGCTTCGGCGATGTGGTGCGTGGCGGTTGCTTCGAAAGGTATGTTGGTTACTTTCTGGCTGGCTACATCGATCTTATTGATCTTGCCATTGGCCCAGAACACCAGGCTCTTGTTGTCAGGCGTCCATGAGAAGTATGGGTATACCCCAAAAATGGCCCATGCTTCCTGCTGGTCGTTGCTCAGCTGGTCGTAGATCGGCCACTGTTCACCTGTTTTCAGGTCGTGGATGAAGAGGACAGATTTGGTACGCACGCGGCGGACAAAAGCCAGCTGCTTGCCATCGCGGGAGATCACCGGACGAACCGAACCGCCGTTTCCGGTCACCACGTTCTCGATCTCGCCTGTGTTGCGGTCTACGCGACGAATCACGTAGATCTGGCCATTCGGGTCTTTGTTGTACTCGAAGGTAGAGCCGCCGCTCATGTCTTCAGAGAAGTACACATACTTGCCGTCAGGCGACACCACGGGCTCACCAGCGTCCTGCTGGTCATTTTTGCGCTTGGTCAGCTGCACGCCGCTACCGCCTGATCTGTGGTACATCCACATCTCACCGGCACCCAGCGAACGGGAGGCTGTGAAGTGCTTGCGGGCAATCAGGTACTCCCCGTCAGGCGTCCAAACGGCGTTGTTCAGAAGCCGGAAGTTCTCTTTGGTGATTTGCTTGGCGTCAGAACCGTCGCGCTTCATCACCCAGATGTTGTCGCCGCCACCCGCATCGGAAGTGAAGGAGATGAACTTGCCGTCGGGGCTGAAGCGGGGCTGCACCTCGTAGGCACGTCCGCTGCGGAGCAACTTGGCCTTGCCACCGGACATAGGCATGATGTAGATGTCGCCGAGCATGTCGAACACAATCTCCTTGCCGTCCGGACTTACGTCCACGCTCATCCAGGTGCCTTCGTCGGTTGTTACGGTAATTTCTTTTTGCGGACCGCGGGCTTCTTCCACGTTCCACTTATTGTCTTTTTTGTCCTGCGCCGTGGCTGTGCCCAAAGGTAAGGCAAGCGCCGCCGCCAGGAACATACTCAGATAGGTATGCTTCTTCATGACAGGGTGTTTGTCGATTAGATTAGTTTAGATTCTCAAATTTAAGGATTTGAGTGGAGAAATCAGAAAAGGTTTAAAGTGGATGATTACCTGTGCACGATTCGGACACATCGCGACCTGTCCCTACAGAATGAACTGATCTCAATGTAACTCAAACTCACAACTAACTGGCAAATGATCGCTAACTTTTAACCACAGTTCTACATCGCCAATCTCAATCTTAGTCAGACTATCTGAAAATTCTCTGCTGCCAAATACATAATCGATATGGTAGGGCCTCTCCAGTTTTCGGTGAAAGAAGAAGGTAGGTTGAGACTCTTTTCCTTGTTCTTCTTTGAGATACAGATGGTATAAACTTCTTATTCCCAGTTCTTCCAATTCTTTAACTACATCAGAGTGATTCCACCACCTATCCCATTGGTCCCAAGTGGTATTGCTGTTAAAATCTCCCGCAATCAAAGTTTGCTTGAAGTGTTGCTTGTTCACTTGAAGGTACTTCCACAACTGGCCGATGTAGCCGAAGTTCGGAGAGTTATTCAGGTGCGTCCAAACCCCTAAAAGATCAAACATATCGTTGATCCTGCATGGCAAAAAGTGCTTTACCGTATGACCCTGATAAGTATTACTCCAATCCAGTGGCTCCATTTTTATGTGCTGAGTTGCGAAAATACCGAGCCCCTTATTCTTGGTATCGCCAATCCAGATATGATTTTTTGCCCAAGCCATGTAAGCTGGGTGGCGGGACCGCTCAGGGGCCTCACACTCTTGTATGATGTAAATGTCAGCTTCAAAGCTTGACAAATGCTCAAATTTGTTCCTTAAAGCGCCATTGCAGTTCCATGTTACGATCTTCATTTCTTCAATTGATTGACCTACTCCACTTCAAAACTCCTCGGTAAATCAAAGCTCAGTGGCTTATTGCGGCTGTGGATCTGCTCCAGAAAGCTGTCTAGCTCGTCTTTGTACTCGAGGTGGTAATCTTCGTGGAGGTTTTTGCGGATAAGCTGGATCGTGCGCTGCAGGAGACGGGCGGTGGCGGTATAGAAGGCTTTGTAATAACTGTCGAACTGGCCGGTGAAGTTGTCGAAGATCAGGCGCAACAGGTATAGGTGCAGGTCTGTTTCCAGCTTCACATCCTTGGTAATGCGCTTGAAACGGGCAATCTCCTTGGCTGACTTTCGCAGCGATTTAGTCAGGGCGCGACCGAGGTAGCGGCCCGTGGTGCCGATCATCAGCTCGTGTATTTTCTCGGCGGTTTGTTCGTAGGCTTCTTCCGGCGTGAGTTCGCCCAGTTCGATGGCCAGCAAATCGTACAGTTCCCCATCGCGCCGGGCGGCTTTGATGATAATGGCTTCCTTTTCTTTATCGCTAAGCTGCTGAACAGCTTTCTTAAAACCAGTGGACACGGTGGGCATAGGGTATAGGCTAAGGTATAAAGCGGCAAACGCTCGCTGATGATGTTGGTTGCGTATGTGCAGGCTATACCTGTAAAGCTAGGAAAAATTGATTTGGTGTTCAAGAAGGGGTATGCTTGAGAACAAGAAGTGGTTATACCTGTTCTTAATACCTGTCATTTCGACCTTTGGGAGAAATCTGAAGGTTTTCACAATTACCAAAAAAATCAGATTTCTCACTAGCGTTCGAAATGACAGCGAAGGTTTAGTTTATCCCCTGAAATATCTGCCCTCACAGGAATTAAGCCCGGCTCCGGATTGTTTTAACCTATACCTTTTTTGGATAGCCGGAGCTGGACGGGGAGTGCTGTTTTATAGTTGCTTCCGCTTCCGTAGCTCCGTAAAAATTCGTAATTTTGCACTATGAATATTGAGACAGAAATTTTACATCAGGATGAGGTGGCCCTGCTCGAAGAGAGTACCGATCTGCGCAACCTGATTGTGTATAACGACGACGTGAACACATTTGACCACGTGATCGCAACGCTTATCAAGGTATGCGGTCACTCGGCGGAACAGGCGGAGCAATGCACGCTGCTGATCCACTACAAGGGCAAGTGTACCGTGAAGGTAGGGTCTTACGAGGAGTTGGCAGGTATGTGCACTGCCCTGCACGACAAAGACTTGTCGGCCAACATAGAGTAGCGGGAGGTTGAATGGAATTTCCGTCTAAATTGATTGAAAACGCCGTTGAGGAGCTGGCCAAGCTCCCGGGCGTAGGGCGCAAGACTGCCCTGCGGTTGGCGCTGCACATGCTTAAAGAGGAGTCTGAAGAGACTTTTCTGCTGGCTGAGGCGCTCGTGAAAATGCGTACTGAAGTGAAGCACTGCAAGGAGTGTCACAACATTTCAGACACAGAAGTGTGCAGCATTTGCCTGAACCCGCTGCGTGACCGTAGTCTGCTGTGCGTGGTGAGTGACATCCGCGACGTGATCGCGATAGAGAATACATCTCAGTTCAAAGGCCTGTACCATGTATTGGGTGGTGTGATATCCCCGATCGAAGGCGTTGGCCCATCGGACCTGCACATCGATTCGCTGCTGGAGCGCCTGCCGAACTCAGAAGTAAAAGAGATCCTGCTGGCCATCAGCCCCACCATGGAAGGCGACACCACTGCTTTCTACCTGACCCGCAAACTGCGCGACCACAATGTGCGCATCACCACCATCGCCCGTGGTGTGCCGGTAGGAGGGGAACTGGAGTATACCGATGAGATTACCCTGGGACGCAGCATTGTAGAACGTACCTCTTACGGCAAGAACTAAATCCGCGGCTTGTAATAGCTGGGAAAGGACATGCGAAAGCATGTCCTTTTTGGTTTTTGACAGGTATAGGTGTCAACATGGCGCGACCGTCCACGCTCGTGTCTACTATCGTGGGGCCTCTGGCCCCTTTGTCAGGGATAGCTGATGCTTTTGTAGGTATAGTTTTGCTGAAGTATAGCCTTCCTTAGGTATAGCAGCGGTGTTGTTGCATAGCTTTGCCTTGCCAGGCGGGCTGCTTTTTCGCCTGTGCGTCGGGCACTCACTTTTTTCCTTGATGAAAAAATAGAGGGCCCCTACCCCCAGTAAGGAAAAAAATCAAGACGATTTTGAACTCGCTGACCGCTCAGACAAAAAATCGTCAAAAGTGCACTTGGCACCGCTTTCTGCTGCGTAGGTAACTGAAAGTTACCTAGCAATACGTGTCAGTGGTTCGTGGGGTGTGAGTGGTTATTGCTGAAACAAGGAAGCAGTAGCTGTGAACTTGTAATTACTAATTCCCCTCTTGGGAGGGGTAGGGGTGGGTTAATCATGCACAAGAATCCTTCAAATCCTTTCTAATTCCCGTAATCCTGATTCAGACAAAAGGAGGGATTCAGAGTAGGTAAAACACCCCCCTTATCACTGGTTTTCTCTTGCATTATATTAACTTTGGAGCTTAATTCAGATTAAGCATGCAGAACACAGCATTGAACATACTTTCAGACAGAATCATGGCGCTTTCGGAGTCGCAGACCATCGCGATGGCCAAAAAAGGGCGTGAACTCGCCGCGCAGGGGCACGATATCATCAACCTGAGCTTTGGGGAACCCGATTTCCAGACGCCACAGTACATCAAAGACGCAGCGAAAGAGGCGATTGATGAAGGCTTTACCTTCTATACCCCGGTACCGGGCTTCCCGGCGCTGCGTCAGGCGATTGCCGACAAGTTCAAGCGCGACAACAACCTGGACTATGGTCCGGAGAACATTGTGGTGTCGACAGGGGCCAAGCAATCCATAGCCAATGCAGTGATGTGTCTGGTGAATCCGGGAGATGAGGTGATCATCTTTTCGCCGTACTGGGTGTCCTATGAAGAGATTGTGAAATTGGCGGAAGGTATACCTGTGCCGCTGCAGGGCCGTCTGGAGAACGACTTCAAAGTAACACCGGAGCAACTCGAGAACGCCATTACCTCCAATACCAAAGTGGTGATGTACTCTTCGCCTTGTAATCCGACCGGTTCTGTGTTCGACGAGGAAGAACTGCTCGCGATTGCCAAGGTGCTGGAGAAACACCCGCAGGTATACATCATCGCCGACGAGATTTACGAGTACATCAACTTCGGAGGCAAGCACGCCAGCATGGCCGGCTTCGACTTTATTAAAGACCGTGTGATCACTGTGAACGGCTTCTCGAAAGGCTATGCCATGACGGGCTGGCGCGTGGGCTACATTGCGGCGCACAAAGACATCGCAACTGCCTGTGAGAAAATGCAGAGCCAGATTACGTCTGGTACCTGCTCCATCGCCCAGAAAGCGGCTCATGCGGCGCTGTTAGGTGGTAATGAATCTGCCCTGGAAATGCGTGACGCCTATCGCCGCCGCCGTGACCTCGTGCTGGAGATCATGCAGGATATACCGGGCTTCAAGACGAACGTGCCGACCGGCGCTTTCTATATTTTCCCGGATGTGAGTTATTACTTCGGAAAGAGCTGCAACGGCAACATCATCAGTAGTGCCCTCGACCTGAGCCTATACCTGCTCACGGACGCGCATGTGGCGCTGGTGAGTGGTGAGGCCTTTGGCGCTCCGCAGTGTATCCGTTTCTCTTACGCCACATCCGACGATAAACTAATTGAGGCGCTCCGCCGCATTAAGGAGAGCCTTGCCAAATTGCAGTAATGAATCAGCATACCAATTTAGAAGATTTATTCAGTGCGTTTGACCGCCTGACGGTGCTCATCGTGGGCGACGTGATGATCGACTCATACCTGTGGGGCAAGTCAACGCGGATTTCGCCGGAGGCACCGGTGCCGATTGTGAACGTGGTGAAACGCGAGAAACGACTGGGAGGAGCCGCCAACGTAGCCCTGAACGTGCAAGCCATGGGCGCAACACCGCTGCTTTGTTCGGTCATCGGCGATGACCCGGACGGAGGCGATTTCCTGCGCCTGATGGAAGAGCGCAACCTCTCCATTGAAGGGATTGTGCAAAGCCCGGAGCGGGTAACAACCATCAAGCATCGTATCATTGCCGGTGCACAGCAACTGCTGCGCGTGGACGCCGAGATCGAGCACAACCTGGCCGACTACGAAGAGCGCCACCTGGAGGAGCACTACCTGAAGTTACTCGATCGTGCCGATGTGGTTGTGTTTGAGGACTACGACAAAGGCGTTTTCTCCGAGCATAACATTGCCCGCTTTATTGAGCTGGCCAACGAGCGCGGTATACCTACCGTGGTAGATCCGAAGAAGAAAAATTTCCTGAGCTACAAAGGCTGTACGCTTTTCAAACCCAACCTGAAAGAACTCAAAGAAGGCTTGAAAGTGGACTTTGCCGACGAAAACCTGCATGCCTTTGAAGAGGCCGTGACCCAGTTGCAAGAACGGCTTTCGACCAGGCAAGTGCTCGTGACGCTTTCTGAGCGTGGCGTGTTTGTGGCCAACGGCGAGGAGAAGACCTATATACCTGCCCACCGCCGGTCTATTTCCGACGTGTCAGGGGCCGGCGATACGGTGATCAGCATTGCGGCGCTGTGTATGGCGCTGCGCACTTCGCTGCCATTTATGGCCGGCCTGAGCAACCTGGGCGGCGGACTGGTATGCGAACAGGTAGGGGTAGTGCCTGTCGACAGAAACCGCTTGTTCGAAGAAGCAAAAGAGAACAGGCTGTACGAAACCCATGAACACCGAACAGCTTAACAGGCTGCTGTACGGCAGCAAGCTGCGCGCATACATGCTGATGCGCCGCACCACTTATACGCTCACGATTGTAGCGATAGGCTTGCTGTTGTATGCACATGGTGTTGTGACCGATCCTGGAACCATTCAGCTTATTTTTTACGCCATCGACGCCATCCTCGGAGTCTTTGTTGTAATTTATTTGCTGCGTATCCTCTATGGCTTTGAGCGGGCCAAGTTCCTGCGGCGAACATGGTTTGAGGGCATTTTGATGGCCATTATTCTGGTCAACCATGTGGGTACTTACCTGTTTAACTTCCCTATAATCTACAATATTTTTGAAGGCATAGGCATGCCGCTTTCGGTGGAGATCTACCGTGTGCTGGTCTCGCTTTACATGCTCTTGCTACTGGTAATTGAGTTGCTTGAAACAAGGGTACACCTCAAAACCCTGCAGGTAAAGCCGGCTGTAACCTTCCTGATGAGCTTTCTGACGCTCATCGCATTGGGCACGGCCATGTTCATGTTGCCTAAAATGACCAATGACCCGGACGGTATGCGCTTCATCGATGCGCTGTTTATGGCAACCAGTGCCTCCTGCATCACCGGCCTGACGGTAGTGGACCCGGGTACTTATTTTACTTTTTCGGGTCAGGTTATTCTCCTTTTGCTAGTGCAGCTGGGTGGTTTGGGTGTGATGACTTTTGCTACCTTCTTTGCCACGCTCATGCGCCAGGGGATAGGTATAAAGCAGCACGTAGCCATGTTTGAGATCATGGAAAGTGAGTCTATCTCTTTCACTAAAGGACTGCTGCGCAAGCTGATCATCATGACGCTTTCTATTGAAGCCATCGGAGCTGTGATTGTTTTCGCGACGTGGAGTAATGAAGTTGAATTTGTAGGCCTTGGCAGTAAGATATTCTTCTCTATTTTTCATGCCGTGTCTGGTTTTTGTAATGCTGGCTTTTCGTTGTTCCCGGAGGGCCTGTACAGTAACCCGCTGCAGGGCGCCTACGTGCTTCATCTTACCATTGCTGCTCTGGTTATATTAGGCGGTATAGGTTTTCCCACTATCATTGATGTACTGTCGCCAAGAGCCATGCGTGCCCGTATGGATATGCCATGGCGTAACTGGAAAATGATGACACGTGTAACCGTGTATTCTTCGGCCGCCCTGCTGGCCTTCGGTACAATCACCTTTTTCCTGCTGGAGTACTTCAATACACTCTCGCACCTGAACTTTGCGGAGGCGCTTATTACATCCTTTTTTCAGTCGGCAACCACCCGTTCTTCTGGGTTCAACACCGTGGATACTTCCGCCATTTCGGTGCCTGCTTTACTGATCATGATGATGCTGATGTTTATTGGCGCCTCGCCGGGGTCGATGGGCGGTGGTATCAAGACGACTACTTTTACAGTTATCATCCTGTCGGTTTGGACGACCATCGTGGGCAAGCGAAACATTGAAATCGGGAAACGCACCATTCCGCACTCGGTGTCTTACAAGGCTTTTGCAGTGTTTACCTTTGCAGTTGGCTTCAATATTTTGTTTCTGATCATTCTGTCTATATCTGATGCCCAGTTCGACATACTGCGACTGGCATTCGAACAGGTGTCTGCCTTTGCCACCGTGGGCCTGAGCACAGGTATAACGGCCGGCCTTTCGGATGTAGGAAAAACAGTGATCATCATGTCGATGTACATCGGCAGGGTAGGAACACTTACCCTGGCGCTAGCCATCAGTACGCGAGCTACTTCTACCGCTTACAAGTATCCGGATACACATTTGGCTATTGGTTAAGCTTGTGTTAGCTTTGGCACTTGAACTTCATTAAATGCGCACAGAAGAGCTAAACAGGGCGCTTTATGGCAGTAAGCTCAGGGCATACGCCCTGATGCGGCGCACCACCTACCTGCTTACCCTTATTTCGGTTGGCTTGCTTATTTATGCGCATGGCATTGCGCAGAAGCCTGCCACGACTCAGCTGCTGTTCAATGCCATCGATGCCATTCTGTCGATCTTCGTTATTATCTACCTATTGCGTATCCTTTATAGCTTCGAGCGAAAGAAGTTCCTGAGGCGCACCTGGTTCGAAGGCCTGCTGATGGCGATTATCCTGATTAACGAGGTGAGCACTTATGGTCTGCAGGAGTCAGCGATCTATACCTTCTTCGAAAGCATCGACATACCGCTTTCCGTGGAGGTGTACCGGGTGGTCGTGTCGCTGTTTATGCTGCTGCTGCTGATCATTGAGTTGCTGGAAACCCGCGTGCACCTCAAAACACTTCAGTTCAAGCCCACAATCACATTTCTGCTTAGTTTCCTGTTCCTGATCCTGATAGGAGCAGGCTTGCTGATGATGCCTAACATGATCACCACGCCGGGCAGTATGCGTTTTATTGACGCCCTCTTCATGGCGGCCAGCGCTTCCTGCGTGACAGGTCTGGCTGTAGTGGATCCGGGGACTTACTTTACTTTTTCGGGGCAGGTGGTACTGTTGATGCTCGTGCAGCTAGGGGGCTTGGGTATTCTGACTTTCGCTACCTTCTTTGCCACGCTCATGCGACAGGGCGTAGGTATAAAACAGCACGTGGCCATGTACGAGATCATGGAGAGTGAGTCGCTTTTCTCCACCAAAAACCTGCTGCGCAAACTGGTCGTGATGACCTTCACTATTGAAGCCATCGGGGCTGTGGTCATCTTTATGACATGGGGGCAGGAAGCTCAGTTTGAGAGTCTTGGCAGTAAAATATTCTTTTCGATCTTTCATGCTGTGTCGGCTTTTTGTAACGCCGGACTGTCGCTTTTCCCAGAGGGATTGTACACCGAACCTGTGCGGTTTTCTTATGTAATGCACTTGACTGTGGCCCTCCTGATTATCTTCGGGGGCATCGGTTTTCCGACCATCCTCGATGTGCTGTCGCCGCAATCAATGCGGGCTCGCATGGAGAGGCCTTGGAGAAACTGGAGACTACTCTCACGTATTACCATTTTTACCTCTGCTGCCCTTATTGCGATGGGCACGGTAGGCTTTTTTCTGCTGGAGTATTACAATACTTTAGCGCAACTCAGTTTTGTGGAAGCCGTGATTGCATCTTTTTTTCAGGCAGTAACGACCCGTACCGCGGGATTTAACACACTCGATATATCGGCGCTAAATGTACCCACTCTCCTGATGTTCATCTTTCTGATGTTTATCGGAGCGTCGCCAGGTTCTACTGGTGGTGGTATTAAAACGACTACCTTCACGATTATTCTGTTATCGGTGTGGGCAACAATTCGCGGCAAACGAAACGTGGAGATAGGTAACCGCACCATACCGCACTCCGTGTCTTACAAGGCTTTTTCGGTTTTTACGTTCGCCGCCATGATTAACATTCTATTCCTGTTCATCCTCACCATCACCGACTCCCAGTTCGATATTTTCAGACTGGCATTTGAACAGGTATCGGCATTTGCAACGGTGGGTCTCAGCACAGGTATAACCGCCGGTCTTTCCGATGCGGGCAAGGGCGTTATCATCGTGTCAATGTTCATGGGCAGAGTGGGTACACTGACCCTCGCCCTCGCCCTGAGCACACGTGCCACCACAACTGCCTACAAATATCCGGAGACGCACGTGCCAGTCGGATAAAAGAGTTGAGGAGTTTAAGAGTCGAGGGATTAGGGAAATGCAGCATTAGTAAATTTTGACTTTTGGTTTTTAACCAACCTCTCTTTAAACAGAGAAGGTCCGCCAAATTTGGCGGACCTTCTCTGTTTAAAGCGTATTCTGATTAGATAGGGCCTGAAAGTTCGATTGCTTTCTCGTTCTTCTTAAACCCCAAACTCTCTAACTTCTGAAGCTTCCGCTATACTCCTTCACCGTCTGGATAAAGCATTTTACTTTCTCCGGGTCAGTGTCAGGGTATACACCGTGGCCGAGGTTGGCGATGTGGCGCTGCGGTCCGAACTCCTTCAGCATTTTGATGGTCTCGTGCTGGATGGTGTCGAAGGAGCTGTAAAGGAGGCATGGGTCCATGTTGCCTTGCAGGGTCTTATTCGGGCCAACCTGTGCTCTGGACGTTTTGATGTCCATGTTCCAGTCGAGGCCGATGGTTTCGCAGTTGAGTTTGCTGAAATCCTCCAGGGCAAAGAAAGCACCTTTGGCGAATACCGTTACCGGCACCTCGTTGATAGCGTTGCAAATTTCGCTGATGTATGGGAGTGAGAACTCACGGTAGTGCGCTGGTGTGAGTATACCTGCCCAGGAGTCGAACACCTGTATCAGGTTGGCACCCGCCTCTACCTGTGCCTTCAGGTATGCGATGGTGGTGTCGGTGATCATGCGCAGCATCTGGTGTGCCAGCTTCGGGTTGGTGTAGAGTAAACCGCGCGCATGCGAGAATGTCTTGGAGCCACTGCCCTCTACCATGTAGGCGAGGATCGTCCAGGGTGCACCTGCAAAACCGATCAATGGCACACGACCATTCAGGGCTTTCTTCGTTACTCTGATAGCCTCCAGTACATAGCCCAGGTGCTCGTGCGGATCAGCTACACGGAGTCTTGCCAGATCAGCTTCAGTACGGATCGTCTTAGGGAACCATGGTCCGCGCTTCTCCACCATTTCGTAGGTACAACCCATCGCCTCCGGCACCACCAGGATGTCAGAGAAAATAATGGCGGCATCCACATCCAGGATGTCTACGGGTTGAATGGTTACTTCAGCAGCCAGATCAGGCGTTTCCACTAACTCTTTAAAACCGCTCAGGCTCTCGCGTACGGCTCTGTATTCAGGTAGGATGCGGCCAGCCTGGCGCATCAGCCACACCGGAGTACGTTCTACGGTTTCTCCTTTGGCGGCTCTTATAAGCAGGTCATTCTTCAATTGCATGGCACAAAGATACGTTAAAAATGCTGACTGTCGGAAGATGATTGTTATCATCAAACGGCATGGCAACTGTCATATAAAAATGGTGTACTCTGTGCGGGGTGATGTGGTTAGGGATTTTTGGTTGGTGTATTTAAAATAGCTGTGTAGTCGTGCCTATGTGAAGAACAAGGCTTTTATACCTGTCACAATAAAGTTTACCCCGATTGACAGTACCAGGAAGCCCATTATACGCGACAGTGCGGACAGCCCTGCTTTCCCCATAAACTGCAGCAACTGATGCGAGAAAATAAGAATCAGGTAGGCCACTACCGCCAATGCGACAATGGCTGTTACGACTAGGCCCAAATCAGTTATTAAAAGTGCATCGGAGTATAGGCTGATGCTTACAGCAATGGCTCCCGGGCCCGACAGCATCGGCATGGCAAGTGGTGCAAAGGAAATGTCTTCTTTCTGCATACTCTCCTTCAGGACGCCTTTCGATACTTTTTTGCCACGGTGTGCCTTGCTGGAGAGCAACTCAAAGCCTGCCTTCATGATCATCAGTCCGCCTGCGATGCGGATGTCGTGGAGCCGGATGCCGAAGAAGTTGAGCACATACTGGCCGGCCAAAAAGAACACTCCCAGTATCAGTGCCATGTAGATACAGGCCCGCAGCGCTTGCTGGTTGCGGTTGGAGGGGGTATCGTCTTGGGTGAGGGTCAAAAATACGGGCATTGCCCCGAAGGGGTTTACCACACTAAATAAGGCCGAAAAAGTGGCCAGCATCATTTCCATAGCTTGGTCAGGTTGTTTTCTGATGCAAAGCTAGGGTGGTGAAATTACGCCTGCGTTAACGCCGTATTGTATGATTGTTAAGTGTGAAGAGTTCTTTTTTCTTGTGGGGCAATGACTAAAGTTCAATTGAGGATGACGTCGTAGCTTCGAAAATCCTGTCAATCTTTTAATCCTGTAAATCCTGATCTACGACAAAAACAGCGCATAAATAGCCGACACGATAAAATTCACACCGATGGACAGTACGATAAAGCCCATGATGCGGGATAGCGCCGACAGACCTGCCTTGCCCATAAAACGAGTCAGCTGGGTCGAGAAGCGGAGAATGACGTAACTGATCGCGGCCAGCAGAATGATACCGACCAAGATTAGTGTCATATCCAGAAAGGAAAGTGAAGTGGTGAATAAACCGATACTTACCGCAATGGCGCCCGGACCGGAAAGCATAGGCATAGCCAGCGGCGTGAAGGAAATATCTTCTTTGTGCTGCGCTTCCTCCACTACATCCGGCGACACTTTTTTGTTGCTGCCACCTGGTGTGAGCAATTCAAAGCCGGCCCGCATGATCATCAAGCCGCCCGCGATGCGCAGGTCGTGTATGCGGATGCCGAAGAAGTTGAGCACGTACTGCCCCGCCAGAAAGAACACCGCCAGTATACCCACCATGTAGAGGCAAGCTTTGAGCGCCTGTTGGTTACGTTGTTCAGTTGTGTCGTTTTGAGTAAGCGTCAGAAACACCGGCATGGCCCCAAAAGGGTTCACTACCGAGAAAAGGGCAGAAAGCGTGGCAAGAATAATTTCCATGGGAGCGATAAACGTAGAACTTCCAATATAGTTTTTAATCAATATAAAACCAAAGAACAGCGTTTCCCAGGTATAGAAATGCAACAGAAGGTAAGGCGATTAAAACATAATCCTTAATTTTGGGTAGTCAACACCCTAAGCAACGATACTATGAAAGGAGAAGTAAAGCTCGGAATACTGGGCGGTGGGCAGCTGGGTCGCATGCTCATACAGGCCGGACTCGATTTCAATATCTATACCCTGGTGCTCGACCCGGACGAGAACGCACCCTGCAAAGACGTGTGCAACGAGTTTTACGTGGGCAGCTTCCGCGACTTCGACACGGTATATGAATTCGGTAAAAACTGTGATATCCTCACGATTGAGATTGAGCATGTAAACGCTGATGCACTTGAGAAACTTGAGCAGGAAGGTGTGAAGGTATACCCGGATGCCAGCACGGTGCGCACCATACAGGACAAGGGCTTGCAAAAGGAATTCTACCGCAAGCACGCCATACCTACCGCCGATTTCAGAATTCTGAAAGATGCCGAAGAACTACAAGCCAATACTGATTTTCTGCCGGCTTTCCAGAAGCTGCGCCGCGAAGGATACGATGGGCGCGGCGTGACTCGTCTGCAGAGTGATGCTGATCTGGGGAAGGGCTTCACGGAACCGTCAGTGCTGGAGAAACTGGTGGACTTTGAAAAAGAGATTTCCGTGATCGTGGCCCGCAATGCCAGCGGGCAGGTAACGGCCTTCCCGGTAGTAGAGCTGAGTTTCCACCCGGAACATAACCTCGTAGATTCCCTTTTTGCGCCTGCCAACGTGCCATACAAACTGCAGCGCCTCGCTATCGAAATAGCTACCCGCGTGATCGAGTCGTTTGACATGGTCGGTATTCTGGCCGTGGAGATGTTCCTGACCAAGGACGGGCAGATACTGGTGAATGAGGTAGCGCCTCGTCCGCACAACAGCGGGCACCATACCATCAAAGCAAATTATACTTCACAGTACGAGCAGCACCTGCGCGCCATCCTGAACTTGCCGCTCGGTAGCACCGATATCCAGAGTGCCGCCGTGATGCTGAACCTGTTGGGTGAACCGGGCTATGACGGCGAGGCCAGGTACGAAGGCCTGCAGGAAGCGCTGGCTGTACCAGGTGTGTACATTCACCTCTATGGCAAAAAATATACCCGTGCTGCCCGTAAAATGGGCCACATCACGGTGCTGGGCACTGACCTGCAGGAAGCTCAGCAGCGGGCCGAGTCAATCCGTAACATCATCAAAGTAATCGCATAATATGGCTAATGAAACAACCACGCAGCCGTTGGTAGGCATTATCATGGGCAGCCAGTCTGACATGAAAGTAATGGAAGCCGCAGCTGAGATACTCGAAAACCTGGGGGTGCCTTTTGAGATCACCATCGTGTCGGCGCACCGCACTCCGCACCGCATGTTCGAGTATGCCGAGCAGGCACGTAAAAAAGGTCTTAAAGTAATTATTGCCGGAGCCGGTGGTGCTGCCCACCTGCCAGGTATGGTCGCTTCTATCACCACACTGCCGGTTATCGGGGTGCCGGTGAAGTCAAGCAACTCCATCGATGGCTGGGATTCTGTACTGTCGATCCTCCAAATGCCGGGCGGTGTGCCGGTGGCGACTGTAGCACTCGACGGCGCCCTGAACGCAGGTATACTGGCCGCGCAGATCATCGGCACCTCCAACGCCGCTGTGGCGGATAAGCTGGAGAAGTATAAGGTGAGCCTGAAAGACAAGGTGATGCGCTCGGTGGAGGAACTGCGCAGGGGCGGTCGGGATCTGGACTAAGGTATAGTTTTATCAAAAAAGAAAGGCCCGCAGTTTCACAACTGCGGGCCTTTCTTTTGTACCTGATTAAGGGTTAAAACCTATACCCCGCCAGTATGCTGACCCCGGCGATGCTACTGGCAAGACTCCGGACGTTGGAAACACCTTCTGTTGTCTCATACCTTGACTCGATGTGTAGGGCCCTTTCACTGATCGGGTATAGGAGACCTATACCTGCCTGCACTCCGAACATGTACTGCTTAAAGACACTGCCCGGCAGGGCTTCGGCCTCTTCGGTATAACTGGTATTATGAAACGTGCTGTTTTTGGTTTCCACTCTGTTCGTGCTGAACGCATAAGAGTAGGAGGCACCGGCGTTCACAAATGGCCTGACTTTGCCCTTAGGGAAGGTATAGCGTAGCTGAGCAGGCACTTTCAGGTAGTGCAGATCGAGCAACAGGTCGTAGTTTGTGGTCCTGCCCATGTTATTCACGTTCTCGATCTCACCCTCGAAGCGGTAGGGAGCGTAGAGCAGTTCCAGCGCCAGCGAAAGCTTCTCGCTGATGGCAGGATTGGAGACTTCCAGGGCTAGCCCGCCGCCCAGACCCAGCCCGGCATTGTGGAATGAAGCCTTGGAATAGGGGTGCTCACCCGACATTTTCAACGCCGGCTTTGAGAAGACAAGCACAGGAGAGGGTTTCACACTGGTTTTTCTGGATGGCTGCACGTACTGGCTTCCACCCATGCAGTCATTATAATCGTTGGCCAGCCTGGTTAGGGAGTTATGCCGCAAGGGTACGTTTCGGAGCCGCTCGTCTGTCATAGCCGGGCAGTCGTAGAAAGAAGACCTCAGTACGCTCAGGTATAGCTGGTCCACCATCCGGTAAGTTTTACCGGTCCTGGGGTCTTTCCTGTTATAAACATTTTCTTTCAGTTCTACCAGTTCACCTCCCTCTTTTGACAGATAGAAGTGGTCCAGGTCCGAAGCATCCCGATAGGTATAAACAGAAGCTTTACCCTTTGCCAGCACGTGCAGAAATAAGCGCTGTGCGGACTGTGCCTCATCAGCAGGTATCATTTGCGCCTCGTATACCTTGTTCTCTTTTACAAAACCGTAACCAGATAACTGAGAAGGATCAAAGTCCTGCTCCGGTGCCCCCAGGTTAGCCTTAAAAGTGGTTATTTTAGAACTGCGGACCGCACCCCGGTAATCGACGTAGCCACGTATTGTGTCGGTGTTCTGAACGATATAGCCCGACCGGAAATCCTTTTGGGCGGAGGCTGTTGCAATAACTGTAAAGGCGAGCAGAAAAGTAAGGTAAAGCTGTTTCATTAAGCTGTTTTCAATGAGTGAAGTGTCAGTATAGTAAAACAAATATAAAGCGTATACCTGGGAGAAGTAAAAATGGTTAAAAATAATAGCCTATACCTAGGTTCATTTTGCTCAGGCTAAAGCCCATATCTGTTTGGCTACCCCGGCCTAAATCATGTTGATAGTGCAGAAGATTAACCTTCAGGTCTATACCTATTTTGGTGCTCGGGAAGAACACCAGGCCGGGCGAAACCCTGGCGTAGAGGGAACCCTGCTTCGTTTCAGATTTTGCAAAATACTCCCCATTCAAATCTCCCGGATACCTGGTACCTGAGAAATAGCTTTCTGATTTTACTTTTGCTGCCTGGAAGCCTGTCGTACCTTCCGCAAAAAGTGCGAACCGGTTGCTAAGTGGAATATAATAGCGGGCCATGGGACCGAGGTTGTAAATACGGGTAACTGTTTCGCTTTCTGCGCGGTAGTGGCTGCTATAGTCAGGCGTTGCTTCCGTTCGTTTTTGGCTGTGGATGGAGTAATAGTAACCGCCGCTTATTCCAACCATCAGGTTGTCTGTCGTAAAGATTCCGGCTGAGGGCCTCACTTCATAAGAGGAGGTCTTATTGCCCTCATCAGGCTTTTTGAAACCGACACCTGCGCTAATACCGGTGAATCGGGTACCTGTTTGAAGTTGGGCAAAGGCGCTGCCGGCTACCAGCATCACCAGCAAGAGGAGGCTTGTTGTTTTCATGGCTCGAAGATGTACCATGAAATATAGTCATAAATAAATATTTTTTTGGAAGTAAGCAAAGAAAATATTTTAAAGGAAGCATCGGGCAGTTTACTGATCTTCAAAGAGCTATAGACAAAAAATCCCCTGCCGAGAAACTCGACAGGGGATTCCATTATCTTAAGTTAAATCTTACTTCTTACCGTCTACTTCTTCGTAGTCTACGTCGGTTACACCACCGTCATCAGTTGCAGCACCCTGCGGACCGCCAGCCTGCTGACCGTTTCCGGCTGCACCTTCCTGTCCGGCACCGGCTGCGTACATCTCCTGAGAGGCCGCCTGCCATGCGTTGTTCAGACTTTCGATAGCTGCATCGATTCCGGCGATGTCTTTTGCACCGTGTGCTGTTCTGAGCTGACCCAGAGCGCTTTCGATGTTAGACTTGTTGCCTTCTGACAGCTTGTCGCCATACTCTTTCAGCTGCTTCTCGGTTTGGAAGATCATAGAGTCGGCTGCGTTCAGCTTCTCGATCTCTTCTTTCGCCTTCTTATCAGCTTCTGCGTTGGCTTCAGCTTCCTGACGCATCTTTTCGATTTCCTGCTCGCTCAGACCAGAAGAAGCCTCAATGCGGATCTTCTGCTCTTTGCCAGTCGCTTTATCCTTGGCCGTTACGTGCAGGATACCGTTGGCGTCGATGTCGAAGATAACCTCGATCTGCGGAACACCGCGTGGTGCTGGTGGAATGCCATCCAGGTGGAAGCGACCGATCGTGCGGTTGTCTTTCGCCATTGGGCGCTCACCCTGCAGTACGTGAATCTCTACCGATGGCTGGTTGTCCGAAGCAGTTGAGAATGTCTCTGACTTCTTAGTAGGGATCGTCGTGTTTGACTCGATCAGTTTGGTCATCACACCACCCATTGTCTCGATACCCAATGAAAGTGGCGTTACGTCCAGCAGAAGTACGTCTTTTACTTCACCTGTCAATACACCACCCTGAATAGCAGCACCAATCGCTACAACTTCATCCGGGTTTACACCTTTAGAAGGCTTCTTGCCAAAGAACTTCTCTACTTCTTCCTGTACCTTAGGGATACGGGTAGAACCACCTACCAGAATCACTTCGTCGATGTCAGAAGTTGACAGACCGGCGTCCTGAAGGGCCTTCTTGCAAGGCTCCATCGAGCGGCGGATCAGGTCATCAGACAGCTGCTCGAACTTAGCGCGAGTCAGTTTGCGCACCAAGTGCTTTGGCACACCATCCACCGGCATGATGTATGGCAGGTTAATCTCTGTTTCGTTTGAAGATGAAAGCTCGATTTTCGCTTTCTCAGCTGCCTCTTTCAAACGCTGCAGTGCCATTGGGTCTTTGCGCAGGTCCAGGCCTTCGTCGTTCTTGAACTCGTCTGCCAGCCAGTTGATGATCACCTGGTCAAAGTCATCACCACCCAGGTGCGTGTCACCGTTAGTAGATAGTACTTCGAACACACCATCACCCAGCTCCAGGATAGAGATATCGAAAGTACCGCCACCTAAGTCGAATACTGCGATCTTCTGGTCTTTGTGTTTTTTGTCGAGACCGTAAGCAAGCGCTGCTGCTGTTGGCTCGTTGATGATACGCTTCACTTCAAGACCCGCAATCTGTCCGGCTTCTTTGGTAGCCTGGCGCTGCGCATCGTTGAAGTAAGCAGGTACCGTAATAACGGCTTCTGTCACTGTCGTGCCCAGGTAGTCTTCTGCAGTGGCCTTCATTTTCTGAAGCACCATGGCCGAGATTTCCTGTGGTGTGTACTGGCGGTCACCGATCTCTACACGCACGGTGTTGTTGCCACCCTGCACCACTTTGTAAGACACCTGCTTGGCTTCTTCGCTCACTTCATTGTAGCTGTGGCCCATGAAGCGCTTGATCGAAGCGATCGTGTTTTGTGGGTTTGTGATTGCCTGACGCTTGGCAGGGTCACCTACCTTACGCTCGCCCTTGCCGCCGTCCAGAAACGCGACGATAGACGGTGTAGTTCTGCGGCCTTCGCTGTTAGGAATAACCACTGGCTCGTTACCTTCCATTACGGCAACGCAGGAGTTGGTTGTACCTAAGTCAATACCAATTATCTTTCCCATTCTATAGTTTTATTATGATTCGATTACAATTTCTTTTTACTGTTGCTAGCACTATTACAAGGTATGTGCCAAGGCAGAATATGCGGGTTTTGCCTGTCATTCTGTCACAGGATCGGGTGTGCTATACCTTGTTTGTCTGACCCTGTATCAGGAGCCCCGCTGGTGTGCGACATAATTACTGCAGTATTGGTACTGTGTTGCTTTACTGTAGGTTCTAAAATAAAGTACTTGTCTCGAGCTATTCATGCGGTGATATTTTTATGCCTCTGAGTTAAAGTAGGAGCATCATCAACTGTCGTCAAATTGGGACCTGATGCCTCAAATTGCCGTCTCGAGAGAATTGAGAGATCTAAAGCATTGCTGTGCCTGTGCAACATGCCAGATTTCTCCCAAATAGAGAGCCCCTACCCCCGGTCGAAATGACAACATGAAGATTAAATAGACTGTGCTGCGTGCGGGATTGGGTTGTCTCAGCGAGTCGGTTTGCTTTTTTAGCTAAACTTTTATAAATCAGAAGTTCAAACAAACTGATCCAAAACCTTTTCGCTCACCTTTACATGAAAAGCACCTTTCTCAGAACAGGCACAACGGCTTGTCTGCTGCTGGCACTGACCTTGTCGTCGCCGGAAGCGGTGGCCCAGAAACAGAAGCCACGCACAAGCAAGCAAAAAGAAACAGCCGCCCCATTCGATGCCAAACTTTACAATGGCATGACCTGGCGTTCCATCGGTCCGTTCCGCGGCGGACGTTCCGCAACCGTGACAGGCGTACCCGGCAAACCGAATCTCTACTATATGGGCACCGTGGGTGGCGGCGTATGGCGCACCACTGATGGCGGCTCTACCTGGGAGAACATCTCCGATGGTTTCTTTGGTGGCTCCATCGGCGCAGTGGCGGTGAGCGAAGCCGACCCGAACGTGATCTATGTGGGAGAAGGGGAGAAGACGGTGCGCGGCAACGTCTCATCCGGTCACGGCATGTGGCGATCAGTAGACGCTGGCAAGACCTGGGAACAAATCGGCCTGAAGGATTCCAAGCACATTGGCCGCATCCGCATTCATCCGCAGAATCCGGACATTGTGTACGTGGCCGTGATGGGCGACCTGTACAAGTCGCACGAAGAACGGGGCGTGTTCAAAAGCACCGACGGTGGCAAGACCTGGAAGAAGACTTTGTTTGCCAACAAAGACGCCGGTGCTGTGGATCTGATTCTCGACCCGAACAATCCACGTCACCTTTACGCTACGACCTGGAACGTGCGTCGAACCCCGTATAGCCTGTCTTCCGGCGGACCTGGCTCTGGCATCTGGAAAAGCACCGACGGTGGTGACACCTGGAAAGATATTTCAAAAAACGAAGGACTGCCGAAAGGCACACTAGGCATCATTGGTGTGACAGTATCACCGGTAAACTCAAACCGGGTATACGCTATGGTGGAAGCGGATGAAGGCGGATTGTTCCGCTCCGATGACAGCGGCCTGACCTGGAAGAAGATGAACGACGACCGCAACCTGCGACAGCGTGCCTGGTACTATACCCGTGTGTATGCCGACCCGAAAGACGAGGACGTGGTATACGTGCTGAACGTAGCCTACCACCGCAGCAAAGACGGTGGCAAAACCTTTACATCCGCCTACGCCGGTCACGCTGACCACCACGACCTGTGGATCGCTCCGGAGAACCCATCGCGCATGGTGATCGCCGATGACGGCGGCGCACAAGTGACTTCGGACGGGGGCATGAACTGGAGCACCATGAACAATCAGCCGACGGGCCAGTTCTACCGCGTCGTGACCGACAACCATTTCCCGTACCGTATCTACGGTGCGCAGCAGGATAACTCCACGGTGCGTATCAGTCACCGCTCTACCGGCTGGAGCATCTCTGAAGATGACTGGGAAGAAACAGCGGGATCGGAGAGTGCCCACCTGGCCGTGAACCCGGAGAACCCGGAAATCGTGTATGGCGGTAACTACGGTGGCTTCCTGTCGCGCGTGGACCACAGTAACGGACAGGAGCGCGTGATAAACGTGTGGCCGGACAACCCGATGGGCCACGGCGCGGAGGGTATGAAGTACCGCTTCCAGTGGAACTTCCCGATCATGTTCTCACCGAACGATCCGAAGAAACTCTATACCACGTCCAACCACGTGCATGTGACTTACAATGAAGGGCAGTCGTGGGAAACGATCAGCCCGGACCTGACGCGCAACGATTCCACCAAGCTGGGACCGTCAGGCGGACCGATCACCAAAGACAACACGAGTGTAGAGTACTACGGCACTATCTTCGCGATCAACGAGTCGCCGGTGGAGCCGGGCGTGATCTGGACAGGGTCGGATGACGGCCTGATCCACGTGACGCGCGATAATGGCAAGAGCTGGACAAAGGTGCAGCCGAAAGGCATGCCAGAGTGGATACAGATCAACAGCATCGAGGCACACCCGACACAGAAAGGCGCCGCCTATGTGGCCGCTACTATGTATAAGTCCGGCGACTTCAGCCCATACCTGTACAAGACGACCGACTATGGCAAAACCTGGACGAAAATCACGACAGGTATACCTGGCCACCACTTTACCCGCGTGGTACGCGCCGATCCGAAGCGTGATGGTTTGCTTTACGCCGGTACGGAGTATGGCATGTACGTGTCTTTCAACGACGGCCAGAGCTGGCAGCCATTCCAGCTGAATCTGCCAATCGTGCCGATCACGGACCTGACTATTAAAAACGATAACCTGATCGCTGCCACGCAAGGCCGCAGTTTCTGGATCATTGACGACCTGACGCCTTTGCACCAGCTAAACGAAGGTATAGCCAAGAGCAAATTTCACCTGTACAAACCGCTGGATACTTACAAAATGGATGGTGGTAACCGGGGCCTTTCCAAGACTGCTGGTGAAAACCACCCGGGTGGTGTGATGGTGCATTACTATCTCCCGCAGAAACCGGATTCGGCTACTGTTGTACAGTTGGAAATCATGGACCAGAATGGAAAGTTGATCCGCAGCTATGCCAGCAATGCCAAGGAGAACAAGGACAAGCTGACTGTGAAGGAAGGCCTAAACCGCTTCGTATGGGACATGCGCTACCCGGAGGCCAGTCGCTTTGACGGCATCATCCTGTGGGGTGGTGGTCTGCAAGGGCCAAAAGCTATACCTGGCAACTATAAGGCGAAGCTCACGGTGAATAAGGAAAGCCAGGAGACGGCCTTCACTATATTGCCTGACCCACGCACCAAAGCCATGCCTGAAGACAGAGCTGCGCAATTTACTTTCCTGACCGAGGTACGCGATAAATTAACTGAAACGCACGATGCGATCAAAGACATCCGCACCATGCGGGCCCAGTTGAACACCCTCAAAGGGAATCTGAAAGGACAGGAAAACTACAAAGACGTCGTGGAGTCTGCCACTGCGATCGATAAAAAGATCACGGCCATTGAAGAGGCACTGTACCAGACGAAGAACCGCAGCGGCCAGGACCCACTCAACTTCCCGATCCGCCTGAATAACAAACTGGCGAACCTGGTAGGGCAGGTGAGCACCGGCGACTTCCGTCCGACCGATCAGGCCTATGCCTTCAAGAAAGAGATCACCGCTCAGATTGACGAGCAGCTGAACTTGTTTAAGCAGGTACAAACACAGGATGTGCCGGCGCTGAACAGACTGGTAAAAGAGAAAGGCGTAGATGCAATCTCAGTAAAGAAAGCAGAAGTAGCTCCGGCAACGGGATCGTTGTAGGTATAGCTAATACCTGATAAAACAGAAAGCCCTGCCAGTACTGGCAGGGCTTTCTGTTTTATTCGTGTTACAAATTGATTGTAAAGAAAGAGTAGGGTTTACTTTTTCTCAAATAACCGAAGGATTCAGGTGTAGCGGCTCGTGCCTATTTCTTCTCCACCACCAGTTGTGCCTTTTGTACTTCACCTTCGTGGGCCTCGCCCGGGTATGGCTTCACACCTTTTAGTGTGAATCTGTAACTGACGTCGCCAACCGCAGCCTCTACAGTATGGGTTTCTCTGGCTGCCTCAGTACCACAATCACCAATGCAAAGTGTAATGTTTTCATTTACGCCCTGGCTATTGGAGGCTCGTAGCACAACGGTGGCGTTGCCCGCCGTTACACAGTTCACATCGGTCGGGCAGCGGGAATCTTCTATGCTTCTCAAAGCAACGATCAGGCGACGGGGCACCTCTTCACCGTAAAGCGTAATTTGCCCGAACTGCTGTAGCAGTGCCTCCTGACCAAATTTCAGGTCACCGGTTTCCTTTTTAAATTCTGTGGTTTCGTAAGATTCGTCCTGCTGACACTGCGTGAAAAGCAGTAAAGCCAGGAGTGGATAGAACAGTTTAATCATAGTAGTTTAATTTAGTCAACCATAAGAGTCCCTAAAACGGGAGATGGTTGCAATTAGTGTGCAAATTTTAAAGACTGGTGTCGCCACATTGTTTATCTGCCGCAATTATCGGATATTGGGCTTTTATACCTATCCTGATCTATCTACGTGAGTACCAGTACAGCCACCCTTGTAAAACAGAAAGTGAGAACGCTAGCTGATCGGCTGCGCAGCTTTCGGGTGTATCACCGCTACCTGGGTCTTTTCCTGGGTGCTTTTATCCTGATCAGCAGCGTGACAGGTATACTGCTGGGCTGGAAGAAGGATGTAGACTTACTGCAGCCGCCCACCCAAAAAGGGGCCAGCACAGACCTGCAACAGTGGTTGCCGCTGGCTGAGCTGTCAGCACGATCCCTGGCCGGCCTGGACTCGGCAACGGCTATCAGCAACAACCCCATTGACCGCATCGAAGCCCGCCTCGACAAAGGCATCGTCAAGACGATTTTCAAAGAAGGCAGCTGGGAAGTGCAGCTCGATGCCAGTTCCGGCAAAGTGCTTTCCGTTGCCCGCCGCCATTCTGACTGGATCGAGAAAGTGCACGATGGCTCCATCATCAGCGATCTTTTCAAACTGGTGTCGATGAATGTGCTGGGTTTCGGATTGTTGACCCTTTCCATCACAGGGTTCTTCCTGTGGTTCTATCCAAAACAGATCAGAAAGATCAAGGGCGAGTAAGCAGCATGAAAAAGCTTCTGCACTTGATGGGATGGTTGTGTCTGCTCAATACTTCCGCTTTCGGGCAAGTGCTGACCGTGAAAGACCAGGTAACGCAACAGCCACTGGAAATGGTGCAGCTCTCCGGCAAGCAATCCGGGCAATTCAGCTTTACTGACAGTAAAGGCCGGGTGGATGTCAGTCCCTTCAAAGACATCGATAGCCTGGTGGTTCGCCTGGTAGGCTATGATCAGAAAATCCTGTCTTACGAGCATCTCAGGCGGCTGGACTTTCAGCTATACCTCCGCGAAAACAACATTGCCCTGAGTACGGTGGTCGTTTCGGCAGCCCGTTGGCAGCAGGACGCCAAAGAAGTGCCGCAGCGGGTGAGTACCATCCGGCCAAAAGATGTACTGCTGCAGCAACCGCAGACCGCTGCCGATATGCTGGGGCAGGCAGGGGAGGTGTTCATACAGAAAAGCCAGGGCGGAGGCGGAAGCCCCATGATACGTGGCTTTGCCACTAACCGGGTGCTGATTACAGTGGATGGTGTTCGCATGAACACGGCCATTTTCCGGAGCGGCAACCTGCAAAACGTGATCTCGCTTGATCCCTTCGCCACCGCTAAAACTGAAGTAATGTTCGGACCCGGCTCTGTCATGTATGGCAGCGATGCCATCGGTGGCGTGATGAACTTCTATACCTTGTCACCTGCGTTTGCCACAGACGCAGCGCCGCTCGTTAAAGGAAGCGCGGCCGTTCGTTGGTCATCGGCCAACCAGGAGAAGACCGGCCACCTCGACCTGAGCTATGGACTGAAAAAATGGGCCTTCCTGACCAGCGCCACTTTCAGTGACTACGGTGACCTGCGCATGGGCTCACACGGCCCGGATGACTACCTTCGATACGAGTATGTGCGTACCCAAAACGGTCAGGATGAAGTAACTGCCAATCCGGATCCGGAGCGACAGGTATACACCGGCTACGATCAGCTGAACCTGATGCAGAAGATCAGGTATAAGCCTAGCGAAAACTGGGAACTGCAGTACGGCTTCCACTACTCCACCACCTCCAACGTGCCCCGCTACGACCGCCTCACCCTTTACCGCAACGGAACGCTGCGTTCGGCGGAGTGGTATTACGGACCGCAGGTATGGGCCATGCAGCATCTGCAGGCAACGCACCGATCAAACAACAAGCTGTTTGATCAGGTGAACATCAGTCTGGCACACCAACTCTTTGAGGAGAGCCGCCACAACCGGGACTTGGGCAAAGCGACCAGGTATAATCGCTACGAGAAAGTCAACGCCTACTCCGCTAACCTCGACTTTGAGAAAGCACTGGACAGGCATCATCACCTGTTTTATGGTATAGAGGCGATCTTCAATATAGTGGGCTCCACCGGCACTGATGAAAATATTGCTTCCAGAGCTAGTATACCTGGACCTGCACGCTATCCCGATGGCGCAAATTGGAGTTCCTACGCCGCTTTCCTGACTTACCGTTTTAGAGCCGGGGAAAAGCTCACGGTGTTGACAGGGGCCAGGTATAACCACATCCTGCTCCATGCGAATTTTGACAAGCGTTTCTTTGATTTGCCTTTCACTTCCGCTGACATCAGTACCGGCGCTGTGACCGGAAGTGCCGGTGTGGTGTATAGTCCGCAACCCGACTGGCAGCTAAGTACCAATTTATCCACCGGTTTTCGCTCCCCAAATATAGATGACATCGGCAAGACTTTCGATTCTGCGCCGGGGCTGGTCGTGGTGCCCAACCCTGACCTGAAGCCGGAGTACGCCTACAATGCGGACCTGGGAGCAGCCAAAACATTCGGGGAGGTGCTGAAACTGGATGCGACTGCTTTCTATACCTATCTGCAGGATGCGCTGGTGCGGCGAAACTATACTTTGGACGGTAAAAGCAGCATTGCCTACGAGGGAGAAATGAGTCAGGTGCAGGCGATTCAGAACGCCGCCTTTGCCAGGGTATGGGGTGTGCAGGCAGGTATAGAACTAAAGCTGCCGATTGGTTTTGGCCTCACCTCCAGGTATAGCCTGCAGCGTGGACGAGAGGAACTGGACAACGGCACAGAGGCACCCTTGCGACATGCCGCTCCATCCTTCGGCACAACCCGACTGACCTATACCCGCATGCGTTTCAAGGCAGACTTCTATGCCGTGTATAACGGAGCAATCAGGTATAGCCAGCTGGCACCCGAAGAGCGGGACAAGGCCTATCTGTATGCGCGTGATGAAAACGGAAATCCGCACAGTCCGGCCTGGGCTACGCTCAACCTGAAGGCGCATTACCAACTGACCCGGCACTTATCACTGAGCGCAGGTACAGAGAATATCACCGACCAGCGTTACCGGCCTTACTCCTCAGGTATAGCTGCTCCGGGCAGAAACTTTGTGCTGTCGGTGCGTGCTGTTATTTAAGGATGGTTGAGACGGAGTTACCATCTCGCATTTTTCAAGGTAAGGCCTACAGCAGCTAGTCGCTGCCCATCATGGAAGCTCTGAACGGAGCCTCTGAGTCCGAAGGTGAGGTGCTGTTTAGCTTTCACATCCAGGTTGAGCGCCAATACATAGCCTGCCTGCAGTCCATTCCTGGAGCGCATTTCGGGCTCGAAGTCTGTGATGCCGCCCTGTCCATTGTACTGAATGGAAAGTCCGTACAACTCCCGCTCGCTGGCATACCTTAGCACCGGACCAACTGCCGGGTAAATCTGGACAGGACCAGCATTGATGAACAGGTTATAAGATCCTTCAAGCGCAACGCCATTCGACTTCTGGAATGTCTCGTATCCCTGTCCCCAGCGGCGGGTCTGCTCAATGTATGTGCCTGTTGCCAGTATCTCAAAACCGGAGCGATTCGAGATTTGCGTCTGCATACCACCAATGAACCAGTGGCCGGGAATATCCCCGTTGCCGGCATACACCGTACCGTAGCCAACTTTGGGAGTCCACTTGTTCTGAGCCATTGCAGTAAAGGACGAGCTGAAGAGAAGTGCGAATAGTAGAAGTTTGATTTTCATAAGCTTGAATTTTAAGTAAGTGTTAGGGATGAAGTGTATGTAACAAGATCTGTATCCAATATGCAAAATATTCTATAATTTTTTATAACAATATATGTGCCAGTATAAGTGCCGATCTTAAATCCGTTTTAGGGTTGATAGGTATAAAACAACAAAGGCAGCCCCACTGGAGCTGCCTTTGCAATAGGTATAGCAATCACTGTTATTAACTTCTTGCTCTTCTTTCCTGTGCTTTCAAGGTAAATTCAGAAGTCGCTTTGCCACCGTCGGCAGTCTCAACCTCTACAATGTACTTACCCGGTTGCAGGTAGATGACTTTGTTGCCGGCTGCTTCTACTTTTACTGCTTCCTCGCCATCCTTCTTGCTGCCGTTAAGAGCAGTTTCGTAGGCTTTGGCATTGGCTTCGTCTACAGAGAAGTTGTAGCTCACGTAGTTCATGCCACGCTCGTTTTCGTCCTTCATTTCCTTCAGCAGCTGGCCCTTATCCGTCTTGATGCGGATGGTAGTCGTGCCTGCCTGTGCAGTATAGAACGGAATCTCCAGGGAGCTTTCCGCAGCTTCACCCCAGGCACCCCACGACTGTCCCCAACGTGGGTTGTAGTTGGTTGGCTGAAACGCAAACAGGTGCAGTTTCTGGCTCTGAACTTCCGGCGTCAGTTGCTGCAGGTGCTCCACATTGGCGATGTAGATGGAGCGACCGTGTGTTCCCACGATCAGATCATTGTCACGCGGATGCACCACCACATCGTGCACGGCTACAGCCGGCATGCCATTACGCATCTGCATGAAGGTTTTGCCTCTGTCAAGTGAAATGTACAGGCCGTGGTCGGTACCTACGTAAAGCAGGTTCGCATTTTTCGGATCTTCTTTGATCACATTGATAGCTTCTGCAGGCAGGTTAGTGCCGAGGCGCTCCCACTTCCTGCCGTTGTCTTCCGACACGTACAGATAAGGCGTGAAATCATCCCAGCGATAACCGTTGAGTGAGGTATACACGCGGTTCTCGCTGTGATTGGAAGCTACTACGGTCGATACCCACATGTTCTGCGGCAGTTTTTTAGATATGTTCTCCCAGTTGTAGCCACCGTCTTTGGATACATGAATCGCACCGTCGTCAGAGCCGGTATAGAGCAGGCCGAACTTCAGCGGTGATTCGTCGATGCTGGTAAGTGTACCGAAGCCCACGTCACCTTTCAGACCACCATTCGTCAGGTCGCCGGAGAGGGTTTGCATGTCTTCGCCCTTCTTCATGGAGCGGTGGAATTTGTTGGAGCCGAAGTACAGGATGTCCTGGTTGTGGCGGCTCAGGTGAATCGGGCTTTCCCAGTTGAAGCGGAGTGGTGTTTCGCCCAGTTCATGTGTTGGCTTCACCGATACACGCTGGCCTGTGCGCTTATCTACACGGGCGTAGTTGCCGTACTGCGATCCCAGGTATACTGTGTTGTTGTCACGGAAATCCACCTGCACCATCATGCCGTCGCCACCGCCGAGGCGCTGGTATGGGTAACGGCCGTTCTGGGTCCAGGCCGAGCTGGCTTTGTAGTTGCTCGGGCCGTACCATGTACCGTTGTCCTGCAGACCGCCATAGATGTTGTAAGGCTTCTCCATGTCCACAGCCACTGCGTAGAACTGCCCCACCGAAGGAGAGTTGGCAATCGCCCAGGTTTTGCCGTCGTCGTAAGTGATGTTCAATCCACCGTCGTTGCCGTTGATGATGTAGCCTGGTTTGTCAGGGCTCACCCACAGGGCCTGGTGGTCGGAGTGCACATTGTCGCCCTCAATGTTACGGAAGGTCTTGCCTCCGTCGTCTGAGGTCAGGAGCGGCACGCCCAGCAGGTATACCTTATCTGGATTATGCGGCGCTACACGCACCACACCGAAGTAGTAACCGTAGCTCGAGTACATGTCGTCGATCGGCTGTTCGTGCGTCTTCTTCCAGGTCTTGCCTCCGTCGTCGGAGCGGTATAGTTCAGCACCTTTTACCGGTGCTTCTGTGGTTACCGCCAGCGGGTCTTCCAGGTAGGCAGCCAAAGCGGCTGGTTTGATCTTGCCGCTCTTCACGTCAGCCTTTACCGTTTTGGCGGTATACTTAGAAGGGAAACGGTTATTATCGAGGAAGCTGTTCAGGTCTTTGTCGTTGAGTGCCAGGAAAGCCTCTGTCGTCATACCTTTGAACTGATCCTTTTGCAGCTCACCTCCCTTTGGTTCTTTCTTCTCCACCTGTCGCAGCTCCTGGTTATCCAGGAAAGCGTAGATGATGTTCGGGTTGCCCGGGTGAATGTCGAGACCAATACGGCCTACGCCAGCAGAAGTCGGGAAGCCGCTGCCATCCGTTGTCACACGGGTCCAGGTGTTGCCACCGTCCGTTGATTTATGAATGCCGGATGTCTTGCCGCCTTCCACAAAATCCCAGGCGCGGCGCTCGCGGTGCCACATGGCCGCATACACGTTATTCGGGTTTTTTGGATCGATTACCAGGTCAATCGCTCCTGTGTTATCGTCGATGTACAGGGTCTTCTTCCAGGTCTTGCCACCGTCGGTGGTTTTGTACACGCCACGGTCTTTGTTAGGCGAGTACAGGTGACCAACTGCTGCTACCCATGCTGTGTTCGGGTCGGTCGGATGCAGCACGATGCGACCAATGTGGTGCGTATCATCCAAACCCATGTGCTGCCAGGTTTTGCCACCGTCGGTGCTTTTGTACACACCCACGCCGGAGTAAGAAGAGCGGCTGGAGTTGCTCTCGCCGGTACCGATCCAGATGGTTTCGTTGTTGTTCCAGTCCACGGCAATGTCACCGATGGTCATCACGGCCTCATCGTCGAAAATCGGCTCGAAAGAGATACCGTTGTTGATGGTTCTCCAGAGTCCGCCCGAGGCATAGGCTGCGTAGAAATTGGTCGGATCTTTCGGGTTCACATCCAGGTCGGTGATGCGGCCGCTTTGTACGGTAGGGCCCACATTGCGGAAGGCCACGTTCTTGACAAGAGAGTTCTGTTCGAGTTGCTGTCGCTTTTCGAACCCCTGCAGCCTTTCTTTGGCGGGTGTGTAGGCCGGCTGCTTTGGTGCTTTCTTCTGAGCCTGCACAGCGCCCCCGCTCAGGGCCACCAGCAGCGCTACAGAAAGTATACGCTTTTGCATTGTGTAGATGTAGGTATAGTTTAGAGTAGATTATTTGAGTTTCTAAAGCTAAGGAATTGTACCGGATTTTGGAAGGACTCGAAGAGCTGTAAAACATTTGTTATATTAGATCCTGCATATTATATAAATCCGGAGCACTGATGTATACTATTGCTGAGTTGAGGCAGAGTAGGAGTGTCGTAATAATTTCTCAATCGGAACGAGCTCTATCCTGTGAGTCTATACCTGAAAATGAAGAACACCATAAATGAATTCCATGAAAGTCAACATGCTCGCCTATCTGCTCTTGCTGCTGGTAACAGGCAGTTTCCAAGCCTGTGACCAGGCAGGTAGCTCTTCGATTTCAGACCCAGAAACAGAAACTTCACGCATACTAGTCTTCTCCAAGACAGCGGGATTTCGACATGCCTCTATACCTGCTGGCAAAGCGGCACTCATGAAGCTGGGGCGGGAGCATCAGGTAAAAGTGGATACAACCGAAAATGCAGCCTATTTTGTAGCGGATTCTTTGCAGCGATATCAGGCTGTTGTTTTCCTTAACACAACTTTGGATGTACTGAATGCCGAGCAGCAAACGGCATTTGAAGACTACATACGAGGCGGCGGAGGTTTTGCAGGTATACATGCTGCCTCAGACACCGAGTATGACTGGCCCTGGTACACCAAACTGGTCGGCGCCCAGTTCGAAAGCCATCCTGAAGTGCAGCAGGCAGTCGTTGCCGTGGTGGACAAAGACCACCCCGCAACGAAAGGACTGCCAGCCAAGTGGGAGCGCACCGACGAATGGTATAATTTCAAAAACCTGAATCCGGATGTGCAGGTGTTGGCCAGACTGGACGAATCAACTTATGAAGGGGGCAAGAACGGAGAGCACCACCCGATTGCCTGGTATCATGCCCACGATGGAGGCAGGGCTTTCTACACCGGCCTGGGCCATACCGTTGAAAGTTACAGTGAACCAGCCTTTCTACAGCACATCTGGGGAGGGGTTATCTATGCGATGGGAAAAGAGCGTGAGTAAATTCTGCTAACTTACGTACTACTTTTGCATCAACTTCTGCACAAAGCAGTCGTTTTTCATCACAAGCAGACACGTTACAGTGAGCAACACGTTCGATATATTGATAGTAGGCGGTGGCCCCATCGGCCTGGCCTGCGGACTGGAAGCTAAAAAGGCAGGTCTTTCTTACCAGATCATCGAGAAAGGCACTATCACCAATTCGCTCTTCAACTACCCGCTCAACATGACCTTCTTCTCCACCGCCGACCGGCTGGAGATAGGCGGTTTTCCCTTTCCCTCCATTCATCCGAAGCCCAACCGCAGCGAAGCCCTGGAGTACTACCGGCGGGTAGCGGACATCGGGGAGTTGAACATCCGGCTATTTGAAGAGGTGACAGGTATAAGCCGGGAGGGTGAGCTATACCTGACGAGTACCAGCAAGGGCAGTTACCAGTCGCGGTACGTGATCCTGGCGACCGGTTTTTATGACATCCCCAACATGCTGGCTATACCTGGTGAGGATCTGCCCAAGGTGAAGCACTATTATTACGACCCACACTATTATTACAAGCAAAAGATCGTGGTGGTAGGAGCCAACAACTCCTCTGCCGACGTGGCCCTGGAGACCTGGCGCAAAGGAGCTGACGTGACCATGGTAGTGCGGGAAGGCGAGTTGGGACGAATCAAGTACTGGATCAAACCTGACCTGGAAAACCGGATCGCCGAGGGAAGCATCAAAGCCTATTTCAACTCCAACCTGACCGAGATCAGAGAGCAGGAAGTGGACATAGAGACACCGGAGGGCAAGGTGACGATCCCCAACGACTTTGTAATGGCCATGACCGGCTACCAGCCTAACTTTGCTTTCCTGGAGAAGATCGGGGTGAAGCTGTCAGACGACTTTTACCGGCACCCTTACCACAACCCCGAGACAATGGAGACCAACCTACCGGGGCTATACCTGGCGGGCGTGGTGTGCGGCGGTATGGAAACGCATGTGTGGTTCATCGAAAACTCCCGGGAGCATGCTGTGAAAATAGTGAAGCACATAGTAGGAGAGTAGGTCAGAACATAAAGCCCAGCTGCACCGACAAGCGCTTGAAGCTTATCTTTTGCTCTGTTACACTGGTGCCCCAGGAGCTGACGGTTTCTGCTTTTTGGGTTTTGTAACCGGCTGCAAAGGTGTAGGCGGTGCTATTGCCACTCCTGACTCGGAATCCCAGTGCCGGATTAAACATCCAGCCCCCCTCCTTTTTTTCATTGTCGGATTCATGGCTCAGAAAAGAAGAGCCATACCCTGCGTCGATGCTATAAATTGGGCTGATGCGTGCGTCAAGAGCCTCACCACGAATACCCACTGCAAAAGGCGTAATCAGGAGGTTGTTATAAAAATCAAACCCGGTGGTGGCACCTAGGGTCAGTAGCCTGTGCAGGCGAATGCCATTGAAAATCTTCACACTAGGTGCAGCTACAAAGTTACTGACATCATGCTGTTTGTTGTTCCCATAGAGGTAGCCGAGCTCGACCGTGCCCATGTAACGTTTTACAGGCTGTTCCTCAGACTGTGCCATAGCCAATCCGGATGAGAATAATGTCAGGGTGATCAGGTATAGGAATTTCATACAGTGGTGGTAGGGAGATTAGCGGGATACGGGCAGTTTGCTGAGCAGCTTGATGTCTTTCAGATTGCTGTAGTCATACTGGTACAGGCCGTCCTGGCCTATCAACAGCAGGTTGCTACCCATCGGAATGACATCAAAGGCATCATGCTCTTTGAAATGGGAGATCAGGTTTTCGCTCACTTTCAGGTGATCCTTCGCATCAAAAATCTTCAGGCCATACTTGCCTTCACAGAGGAAGAGCGTCGAGCGGTCTATACCCAGGCCGTGCGGGTTCTGCATGGGGTAGGTCTTGATCAGCTGTGGGCTACGCGGATTGCTGATGTTGATCACTTCGAGCTGGTTGGTGAAACCGGCACATGCATTGCCAGAGCGCAGCGTTACCCAGGCCAGGTCGCCCTCCACCACCACCGGGTCGCAGCTGTTGACGTGTGCATAAGTAGACAGGTGTACCGGGCTTGTCGGGTTGCTGTTGTCGTAAATGTGCATACCTGTGGTAGAGCCGATGAACAGCTTGTTATCATAAGGGAAGATCGTTTCGATGCCCCAACCCAGCCTGATTTTCTCGCCCTTTTTCGGATTGGCCGTGTTGCTGATATCAAGCACCTGCAGGTCTGAATTGCTGACAGTATACAGGTGATTGCCGGAGATCGTGAATCTTGCCATCGAGCCGCCTTTGCCGGATGAATTGCTCGGCTGCACTACGGAAGCGGAAGCGAAGGAACGTCCGTCCATTGTCATCCAGCCATTGCGCCAGCCAAGACCAGCACTGTTGCAGTCGGTACCGGCCGGCTGTGTCAGCTGTGTCTCCACAAATTCAGAGATAAATACAGCGGCCGTGTCATTCACGAGCATCCCGAAGTAGGTCGGAAAGACATTCTCAACCCGGCTGACAAGCTTCACATCCAGCGGATTGCTGATGTCGAAGGCCACCAGGTCGATGTAGTTGTCGGCATACAGTATGTTGCCCTTCACCGCCATGTCCAGATTGCCCGGAATATCGATAAAGCTGAGGAAACGCGGTGAACTTGGGATAGAGTTATCTATGATGTGGACACCCTTGTTTACTTCATTGATGAAAAGGTAGTGCCCCTTTGTGTAGATCTTACCCGGTTCTTTGAGGGTTTGTGCAGGCGTTACTTTCACCGCATTTTTCAGTTCTGCCCGCAGCATGTACACCGGTTCATACACGGTATAGGTTGTGGTTGATTCGCATTCGTCGGAGCAGGAGCTAAGCAGCATGGCCGGCAGAAAAAGCAACAAGGCGATCGCCTGCTGTAAAACGGGTAGAGGTCCTTTTCTCATGAGAGTCCTTTTTAATGTGAAACCAAATTAGCGGCCTTTGTAATGTACTATTACATGCCCCTTAATTACAGGACCCCGAAATGATAGGAATGGTTGTAAGTTGTTAAAAATATCTGCCTAAAATCTTTTCTTCCTGCTGGAATTGTTGCGGCTGTCGTAGTGGCGGCCACCATTGCTCTTAGGAGCGCTACCTGGTCTCTTAGTCTTAATGCCAGTCCCGAAACTGCTGCCAGCGGTCAGACTCTTCAGTTTGGCAACTTCTTCGGCTGTCAGTTCGCGGTACTCACCCGGCTGCAGCTCGCCCAGGCTCAGCGGACCAATGGCTGGGCGAACGAGGCGCAGTGTCGGGAAACCCACAGCGGCCGTCATGCGGCGCACCTGCCGGTTCATGCCCTGCGATATTTTGATCTCTACCCAGCTTGTCGGAATGTCTTTTCGAAATCGGATGGGTTTGGAGCGCTCCCATACCTGCGGTTCCTCTTCCAGCAGACTGGCTTTAGCAGGAGCAGTCTTCGTGTTCTTGATCATCACCCCACGTTGTAATTCCTCCAGCGCCTCCTCGGTAGGTATACCATCCACCTGCACCCAATAGGTTTTCTCAATCTTGAACTTCGGGTCAGACAAGCGGTGCTGCAGTGCTTTGTCATCTGTCAGGAGTACCAGTCCTTCGCTGTCGTAGTCCAGACGACCAACGGGGTAGATGTTGGGCACGGGCACAAAATCTTTGAGTGTAGCACGGCCTCCCTCGTCTGTAAACTGGGTGAGCACTTCGTAAGGCTTATTGAGGATAATGTATTTCAAGAGAGTTGAGGAGTTTAAGAGTTCTTTGAGTTAAAAAGGTAAAAAGTTTGGAAGGTAGAAGGTTAAAATGTAGTAAGATCATACTGTAACGTCGTTGGGCTAGGTAGCCTTACCGTATCCCTGTAGGGACAGGCCGCGACCTGTCCGAATCGTGCACTGGAAATCTTGAATCGTCCACCGGTAATAATGCTTCGAAATTCCCTCCTAGAGGTTAAACTTTCGGCAAAAGGTGAGGCAGTGGAGTGAATTGAGTACCTAACAATCAACAATTAACAATTCAATTATAAGATTATTTATACCTTCTCGGGCTGATGAATTTTGTACTGCAGGCTCCAAAGAGGCTTGAGCCGATCGTAATCAGGACGGATGATGGAGTAGAGCACCGAGTCTTCGTTGATGCCATTCACCACGTAATGCTCCCGGATCACTCCCTCCAGCTGCATCCCAAACCGCTTGAGCAGTTTGATGGAGGGGGTGTTGTAGTCGGCGGCCATCGCTTCGATGCGGCGCAGGCCCATCTCCTCGAAACCATAGGCGATAACGGGGCCCAGTGCTTCGGTCATGTAGCCTTTTTGCTTGTAGCTGTCGTCGAACAGCACATAGCCTACCTCGGCCCGGCGGTGACTCACAATCCAGGTATGATAGCCGCATCGGCCCATCACAGCAGAGGTCAGCTTGTCAAGAATTCTGAAGTTTTTGAAGCTGTGGAAGTACGTGGTGAGCCCTTTGCTGCATTTGTCTTTTTCCTCCGCCAGCTCAGCTGCGTTCTTCAAACCAAGGTATGCCGTAATCTCCTCGTCGCTACAGGCCGTTAAAAGGTGCTGGTAGACAGCAGGTGTGAGCTCGCTCAGGTATAGGCGATCGGTCTCTATTACAACAGGTTGGGGAAAGTCCGGATTTTTCATAGTGCTGCGTCAAAGCTAGTAACTTCCATTATACTTTCGCACAAACCACTCCCCGCATACCAATGCCAGGATCACGAAGAAGAGCCACTTCAGGTCTACCAGATCGTTGAGCGACTCTGTGCTGTAAATCAGTTCTTTGTGCTCTGCCTGCAGGATGTCCTGCTCCAGTTGCTGCAGCTGTGTGGGGTAATAGAGTCTGGAACCGGTGTTGGCGCCCAACTGGTACAACAAGTTATGATCGGCTACCGCGTGCAGGGCTTCCAGTTGCTGCTCCTCTACCACAAACTCGCCTTTGTCCTGCTGCAGCGACCCGTTAATACGAGCCGAGGCTGTATAGGTATACCGGCCCCCCGGCAAGTTGCCGATGTTCACACCGGACTGGTTCTCACCGTTGGCAAACTCAAAAGACTTCTCAGCCCCTTCTGCATCCTGTATCTTGAGCGTAATGTTCTGTCCGTAGATCGGCTCCAGCGCTTCGTTGTAAGCTTCGGCTGCAAACCGGATTTCGTCGGAATTGCTGTACTCATTCTGTTGCGGGTACACGTTCAGGCGCTTTTTGTTGCGGGGAGCCGTGAGCAGCTGCACCAGATTCGTGATCAGCTTGTCATACACAGCGGCATTTTCGTGGTTCGCTGTTTCGGTTAGTCGCCATTGCCAGGTGCCGGAGGCCAGCAAGGCTGCATTGCGTTTGTCGCCCACGGTCTGCACGGTGAGTAGCGGTTTGTTCGTACGAACACGCCCCACCTGCTGGTACAGCACCGTTTCCGTGTTAGGCGTGAGCTGATAGTCACCATAAGGCACCGTGGCGGGAGGGTATTGCTGCAGACGCTCAGTGGCCTCTTCGGCTACTTTAAAGGTACTAAAGCTTGGGTTGATCACGCTGGTCACTTCATCGGACTGCCCCGGCGTGTTGATGCGGATGCCTACATTGAGGCGGTTGAAATTCCCGATATCGCTCTGCGGACCCAGGATGTAAAGGGCGGGCAGATTCTTTTGACGTACCAGATTGAGGGCAGCCTCGCCTCCGGCTGTTCGGCCCGGCAACTGGTGCAGCACCGCCACATCATAGTCCTGCTGCTTCAAGGTGGTCAATCCAGGTATAAATAGCTCCGTTTCGTAGTTTTCGTTCGACTCGATGGCGGCACGCAAGGCCTTGATATCCGGGTGCGGGGATGCGGCGGCAACCAGGACTTTGATCTTGCCTTTCACCACATCAATGTATGCGCTGCGGGAGTTGTTGAGTTCGGTGAATTCCCCCTGCTGCGGCAGCACTTCCACCTCGTACTGGCGCTTGCCCAAGCCTCCGGCCATCACCTGAAAAGGCACCTGCTGCAGCGGCTGACCGGCCTTGAGTGTAACGGTTTTGCGGTCGATGACCTTCTTGTTTTCTTTCAGCTGCACCGTGACAGTAGCCCCATCGAAGCCCTGCTGCTGCAGCTCCGCCTCCAAGGGAAAGCGGTTGCCACTGTAGTTTACTTTGTTGTAGCGCAGCGAGGCCATCACGATGTCTTTCTTGGGCACAGTGTCACCCACGGCAACGGGGTATATGGTATAATTGTAATTGCTGTAAGTAGGGGAGGTGCCCTGGTTCACGATGCCGTCCGATAGCAACACGACGCCGGCCAGGTTCTGCTGCTCAAAATCGCGCTGCACATTGCGCAGTAGCTGACTCAGATTCGTTGTCTCCTCCTCGTATTGCAGCTCACCTAAGTTCTGCGGCGCGTCGGATTCGCCTAGCACACGTACCTCGGTCTGTATACCTTGCTCCTGCAGTCTGTTGCGGAGCTCCTGCAAACCCTGCTGTGCCTGACGGAGCTGCACTGAGTCCGAGAACAGTGCTACCGACTGCGAGTTGTCTACTGCAAACACGATAGTAGGCGCCTGTGTGCTGTTGCTGACATAGCGCACCAGCGGACCCAGCAACAGAAAGCACAGAAAACTCACCACCACAAAGCGCACCGCCGCCAGGGTATAGTTTATACCTGTGGACCAGGGCGTACGCTTGCTATACAGCAGCCAGGCGTATAGTGCACCAACAGCCAGACAGGCCAGGATCAGCCAGGGTGAATAGGTCGTTATGAGGCGGAAGGAATCCAAAGAGCTTGAGAATTTGGGAGTTTGAGAAGTACTTCTTCTAAAGAATTAAATAATTTCAGAACTAAAGATAAAAGAAAAAGACCAATGCTACTAACGTAAACGCCACAGCATTGGTCTAATATTATACCTCGAAAGTCTGGGCGAGTGAGTTTTTAACTCTCAAACTCCTAAACTCCCAAATTCTCAAACTTAGGTCAGCATCCCGCCGTCTACCTGCAGCACCTGGCCAGAGATGTATGACGATTGGTCAGATGCGAGGAAGGCTACGGCATTGGCCACATCTTCTGGCGACCCGCCGCGCTTCAGAGGAATTGCTTTTCTCCATTCGTCAACCACTTTCTGGTCGAGCTCACCTGTCATTTCAGTTTCGATAAAGCCCGGGGCCACCGCGTTGCAGCGGATATTGCGGGAGCCAAGCTCCAGCGCCACTGACTTTGTGAAGCCGATGATACCTGCTTTAGAAGCTGAGTAGTTGGCCTGGCCGGCGTTGCCCTTTATACCTACCACCGACGTAATGTTGATGATCGAGCCACTCTTGGCGCGCATCATGTGCTTGGTGGCGCCTTTTGTTAATGCAAACACAGATTTCAGGTTGGTATTGATCACCGCATCCCACTGCTCTTCGGTCATGCGCATGAGCAGACCGTCGCGCGTGATGCCGGCGTTGTTCACTAGGATGTCGATCTTGCCAAACTCGGCTACCACATCCTCGATCAGCTTCTCGGCCTGCGCCATGTCAGAGGCGTCAGAGCGGAAACCTTTGGCTTTGCCGCCGTTGGCAGTCAGCTCCTGCTCCAGGGCCTGGCCCTTTTCAACGCTTGAGAGGTAGGTGAATGCTACCTGTGCGCCCATCTCTACCAGTTTCTCGGCGATGGCGCGACCTATACCTTTTGATGCCCCGGTTACGAGGGCTACTTTTCCTTCTAGTGCTTTCATAGGGGCCAAAGTTATAAAAGATTTTTTTATTCAGAAGAGCCGCCGCATCCTCCTGTTTTATTTAGCCGCAATTTTCTGATTTTTAGCCGGTTAAGTTGTGATGGGCTGGTTAATGTGCAATTGGGTTTAGTGTTGATAATAGCCTTTGGTGCTATATTATGTTTCTGAAATAGGATTGCAACATATTTATAATCTGATTATTGTATTGCAAATGATTTTTATTTCTATCGGTTAAACCATATTTTCGTGCCATTCTTCCAACCAAAGGTACCTTGTAATGTTCAAACGTAGTGTCGGACTAGCCATCCTGATCGCGGTGTCGTTGTTCGTGTTTATCACGGCAGCGCAAACAATCAGCTTTAAAAACTTCAATTTTTCGCAAGAAGAAAAAACACCTGAGCCGGAGCCCGCACCTGAGGTTACGGTGAAAAGACCAGCCCCGGTCATCTTTGGCATACCCACCGACACACTCGAAATACTGGAAGGCACTGTGGAAAGAGGCGAGAACCTGTCTCAGATCCTGGCCAGCTTCAACATCTCGCCTGTTACCATCGACCAACTGGCCCGCAAATCAAAAGAGGTCTTTGACGTGCGCCGCATCAATGCCAAGCGCAACTACATCATCCTGCACGCCCAGGACTCCGCCCAGACGGCACGTTATTTTATCTATGAACCAAATGAGGTGGAATATGTGATCTACGATCTGAACGGTGAGTTGGACGTTCGCCTCGAGAAACGCGAAGTTGAAGTGGTGGAACGCGCCATCGCCGGTTTTATCGAAAGTTCTTTGTTTGAATCTATTCTGGCCGCAGGTGGATCACCACAACTGGTAAACCACTTTGCCGACATCTACGCCTGGCGCCTCAACCTGAGCCGTCTGCAGCCTGGCGATCATTTTAAACTAATATATGACGAAAAGCAGGTAAACGGCAACGTAATCGGTTTTGGGAAGATCAAAGCGGCTTATTTTGAGCACGAAGGCAAGCCGCTTTATGCCATTGCTTTTGAGCAGGAAGGCCAGAAAGCCGGTTACTATGACCAGGAGGGCAAGAGCCTGAAAAAAGCTTTTTTGAGAGAGCCGCTGGAGTATAGCCGCATCAGCTCCCGTTATACCATGAACCGCTTCCATCCGGTGCAAAAACGCTACAAGCCGCACCTGGGCACCGACTTCGCCGCACCACGTGGTACGCCGATCCGTACGGTAGGCGATGGCGTGGTGCTGGAGGCCGCCTATACACGTGGCAACGGCTACTATGTGAAGATCAAGCACAACAATACATACACGACCCAATACCTGCACATGTCCAAATTTGCCAAAGGCATCAAGAGAGGCTCCCGCGTAAGTCAGGGCCAAACCATCGGCTACGTAGGCAGCACCGGCTTGGCGACTGGTCCGCACCTGTGCTACCGCTTCTGGAAGAATGGCAGGCAGGTAGACGCCCTGAAAGTGCAGCTGCCGTCTGCCCATCCAATCGAAAAGAAATACAGAACTGCTTTTGAAGAGGTGAAGTCTGAGCTGGAAGGCAAACTGATGGCGATCGAGCTTAAAGGTCAGCAGCAGGATTTGCTGGCATCGGAGCAGCAAAAGAAACTGAATGAAGACGAGGTGTGACGTTTAGTATATGTGAAACGGAAAGGGGCGCTGTAAAGCGTCCCTTTTTTGTTTGTCCTCCCTTTGTCATCTCGACGATAGGAGAGATCTGAATCATTTGGCAGCGTGAGCAATATTTCAGATTTCTCCTATCGTCGAAATGATAGAGAAAATTTATGTTGAACTTTTGGGAATGGTTGTCTTTCCAAATATACACGCTGATTCGGATTAAGAAATCCGAATCAGCGTTGTAGCACTGGCAAATCGCTGCATTTCATTCATCCTGAGCTGCTGCACTCAATACAGAATTTTTTACTTAGCCGGATTAGTAGCAGCCGTAGAATTCTGTTCACAATACTCCCGCAGGTACTGCGCCGCTTCTTCAAGGCCAAGCTGCTCTGCTTTTACCCAGTCTTCGCAGGCGCCGCTTTTGTCGCCACTCGTATACCTGGGGGCTCCCCGATTGTAGTAGGCTTCAGCATAGTCGGGCTGCAGGGTAATGGCGCGACCGTAGTCGATGATGGCACTGCGGTAGTCTTTGAGGGCGTAGCGCACCAGGCCACGGTTGTTGTAGGTACGGGCCTGCAGCTGATCAATCGAAACGGCTGTGTTGAAATCAATAAGCGCACCTTTGTAGTCCTGCAGGTTGTACTTCGAGAGGCCCCGACTTACCCAGGCTTCCACGTGTGTAGGGTCTAGCGCCAGGGCTTTGTCAAAGTCAGCAATGGCACCGCGGTAGTCAAGTATACGGTCGCGCGCTATGCCGCGGTTAGTCATCGTAACGATGTGCTCGGGCTCCTGCTTCAGCACTTCGCTGTATTCCTTGATAGCCTCGGTATACTTGCCCGACTTAAACTTTTGGTTACCTGCGTTAAAGTGCTGGAGCGCCGTCTTCTGCGGGGCAGGCTGCGTTGCGGCCTTCTGCGAAAAAGCCGGTAGTGCGAAAAGTACAGGTATAATGAGAAGTAAAATTGTTTTCATGCAGTAGGGGTTACCTCATGTTATGGTGCGCAAAATACAATAGTTCAGCCCAATACGGAACAGGTCGGCCATTTTTTGTAGCATTTCTTGGTATTGTGAGAGGCTGGCCTTTGCAGAATACTAATTAAGAGGCAGATGACACTGAAGCACAAGTGGTTTTGTGAAGTTGGGATTATCGTTTAATTTTGCTCAGCATTTAAAAAAGAGAAACTATGGCATCAAAATACGATTTGGTAGTGCTGGGTAGTGGCCCAGGCGGTTATGTGGCGGCTATCCGCGCGTCGCAACTGGGTTTGAAAGTAGGTGTGATCGAGCGTGAGTCGCTGGGCGGCATCTGCCTGAACTGGGGTTGTATCCCGACGAAAGCACTGCTTAAGAGCGCAACTGTGTTTGAGTACATCAACCATGCATCTGACTACGGCATTACCATCGGTGAGGCGTCTGTAGACTTCAACGCCGTGATCAAGCGTAGCCGCGGTGTGGCCGACGGCATGAGCAAAGGCATTCAGTTCCTGTTCCGCAAAAACAAGATCGACGCCATCATGGGTACTGGTAAAGTGGTAGCCAAAGGCAAGATCGAGGTAACAGATGCTGATGGCAAAAAAGACACCGTAGAGGCGGATCACATCATCCTGGCGACAGGTGCCCGCTCACGCGAACTGCCTAACCTGCCGATCGATGGCAAGAAGATCATCGGCTACCGTCAGGCCATGGCGCTGGACAAGCAGCCGGAGAGCATGGTAGTGGTAGGTTCCGGCGCCATTGGCGTGGAGTTCGCTTACTTCTACAATGCCATGGGTACAAAAGTGACCATCGTGGAGTACATGCCGAACATCGTGCCGGTAGAAGACGAAGAGGTATCACGTCAGCTGTCGAAGTCTTTCCGCAAGGCGGGCATCGAGATCATGACCGAGTCTTCTGTAGAGGCTGTTGACACAAGCGGCGACCTGTGCAAAGTGACTGTTAAAACTGCCAAAGGCGAGCAGACACTGGAAGCCGAAGTAGTACTATCAGCGGTAGGTATACAAACCAACCTCGAGAACATCGGTATCGAAGAGCTGGGAATTAAGGTAGATAAAGGCCGTGTGGTGGTAGACGAGTACTACAAAACCAACGTGGACGGCATCTATGCGATCGGTGATATTGTGCCGGGCCCTGCGCTGGCGCACGTAGCGTCTGCCGAAGGCATCATTTGCGTGGAGGCTATCACGGGTCACGATCCGGAGCCTTTGAACTACGGTAACATCCCGGGCTGTACGTACTGCTCTCCTGAGATCGCTTCCGTGGGCCTGACCGAGAAAGCAGCCCGTGAGCAAGGTCTGGAGATCAAAGTAGGTAAGTTCCCGTTCTCAGCATCTGGCAAGGCAAGCGCCGCCGGTGCGAAGGATGGTTTTGTGAAGGTGATCTTCGATGCCAAGTACGGTGAGTTCCTGGGTGCGCATATGATCGGCGCTAACGTAACGGAGATGATCGCTGAGGTAGTGGTTGCCCGTAAACTGGAAACAACCGGCCACGAGATCATCAAGTCGGTGCACCCGCACCCAACCATGAGCGAAGCCGTAATGGAAGCTGCCGCAGCTGCTTACGACGAAGTAATTCACTTATAATTTATAAGTTGCCAATCTGATAAGAGGCTGATCATAAATATGGTCAGCCTCTTTTTTTTAGAAGATTGCAAGGGGATTTAATGCTCCTTGCAGCCATTTGTGCCGTTTTGGGGTCTATCTTCTATATCGTAAACTTAATTCCAACCAACTATGAAGAGGATTCTCCTTTTAGCCATTGCCACACTCATTACGGCCAATGCAAGCGCCCAGACCGACACCCTTCGGGTCACATCCAAAGATTTGAAGATAAAGCAACTAAAACCAGGCACAAGGCAATACCTGGTAACTGTCCAGACCCCAGCAAACCCCAAGGTGCTCAGGCAAAGCCTTTGGACCCGGAATGTGAGCTTTGAGAATGTGAAGGGCAAGGAACAGCTGGTCATTCGGCAGAACTGGGTTGGGGCAGACACCCTCACCAACAGGCAACTTTACTCTATCTGCGAAAAGGACTTCAGACCTGTTTTCCATATAGGCACCTCTGCCAGAGGAACGGCAGCCTTTAATTTTGAAACAGGTAGAGTCGTCGGTGCCGATACTGTACTAAATAATGGCTTCAAAGGATTTAGTATAGCTGCTGAGACGTCTACATTCAACTGGGAGCTGGATATGGAAACTTTCGAGAGCCTGCCACTGAAGGCGAACACGGTATACCTGATTAATTTTTACCATCCGGGCAGCAAAACCGCTCCGCAATATTACAGTTACAAGGTAACGGGCTCAGAAAAGCTGCTTACAGTCAACAACACCGCCGTCGACTGCTGGATGCTACGAATAGATTACAGTGATACCAACTACGGCACCTTTTGGATAAGCAAGAAGACACACGAAGTACTGAAGATGGAAGAACTCTTTGATGGTGTGAAACGCTTCAAAATAAAGCTTGGAACGGTAGTTCAGGTATAGGCCTTGCAGATAACCTAACTTGTAGAAAGGCCTGGCCGCATTTTCGGTCAGGCCTTTCTGTTTTTGGGAAATTAAGTCGCAAACCCAGCGTTTTCCTAGGAAGTATATTTTTTTGTTATATATCGAAAGAAGACAATTTTCCAGTACTTTTTGTCTAAATTGCAAGCTTAGCAAGGGGTGTACAGCAAGTACAGTGTAGCATTCGGGCAGATCATGCGTATTTATACATGAGTAGGTATAAATACATAGAAAGTCAATTGTGATCTGAACTTATAACCTCCTGATTACATTTTAATAAGTATCCGCGATTCACTCTCTGTGCCTTTTTGCCCCTACGTGTGAGTTCTGATTTTTCACACATCACCTTAAAACTATGAAGCTGCAAAGCAAAGTCAAGTTTGTCAACAAAGACAAAAGTCTATTCTTTCCTACCCTCCGGAAGCGGGTAGACGCCTATTTCACAGAGAACAACATTCCAAAAACCGCCAACACCGCCATGATTGTGAAGAGTGTGGTGCTATTGCTTGCCTACTTTTTGCCTTTTGTGGCGCTTCTCGCCTTTACCCCATCTTTGGGCATTAGTCTGCTACTCTGGTTCGTGATGGGCCTGGGCGTTGCAGGTATAGGTATGAGTGTGATGCACGATGCCAACCACGGCGCCTTTTCCAATAGCAAGCGGGTCAATGATCTGATGGGCCATACCCTGAACCTGGTGGGCGGCTCGGCTTTCAACTGGAAGCTACAGCACAACATCCTGCACCATACTTACACCAACGTGGTGGAAATGGACGAAGACATTCAGGACAGGCTGGTGCTACGTTTTAACCCCCATTCCAAGGTGAAGTTCTTTCACAAACTGCAATGGGTATACGCCTTTGTGTTTTATGGTCTGCTCACGCTCTATTGGGTGGTGGCAAAAGACTTCGTACAATATGCCCTTTTCAAGAAGAACGGTGTGAACAATAATTCAGAAGCCGAGAACAGAACCTGGCTACTTAAGCTGCTTACTATGAAAGCCATTTACTTCTTTGTCATACTCGCTGTGCCAACCCTTTTCTTCGGAATTCCGTTTTTACAGGTGCTATTTGGTTTTCTGCTGATGCACTTCGTAGCAGGCATCGTGCTGACGGTAGTTTTCCAGTTGGCGCATACCGTAGAGGGTACGAGCCACCCGAGGCCGGACGAGCATGGTGTAATTGAGAATGACTGGGCGATACACCAGATGAATACCACTGTTAATTTCTCGCGACACAACAAGGTCCTGTCATGGTACGTGGGCGGCCTGAATTTTCAGATCGAGCACCACTTGTTTCCGCGTGTTTGCCATGTGCACTACCCGGCCATTGCTCACATAGTGAAAGAAACGGCAGCAGAGTTCGGTGTTCCGTACATGGAGAATGAGACGTTTGGGCAAGCCGTTCGTTCGCACATCGCCACGCTGCACCGCTTCGGAAGATTACCAAACATGAACGAGGCCATCGGTTAGCTATACCCAAATTAGCAGCAAGCTTATACTTTCGTAACTCCCCACTATATTTGCGGTCCCATTGGCCGTATGTAGACATACATTTTTTGTAGTGTGGCGCATAAGCAAAGCACAATAAAAATATTTAACTCGCTGATCAATAAAACATTGTTCCTTTAGAAGAGTTCTTAGTAAAGAATATCAAGTAGATTAAATGAAGCTTAAAGGCAAAGTAAAATTCGTTAACAAAGACAAAAGTCTGTTTTTCCCGACGCTCCGCAAACGTGTGGACGCGTATTTTTCAGAGAATAACCTGCCCAAATCCGGCAATTCCCGCTTACTTATCAAAAGCATTATTCTAATGCTGCTCTATGTAGTGCCTTTTGCGGCCCTACTTACCTTTACACCGCATGTAGCGATCAGCTTAGTGCTATGGCTGGTGATGGGAATAGGCGTGGCCGGCGTTGCCATGAGTGTGATGCACGATGCCAACCATGGCGCTTTTTCCAGGAGCAAGACCATGAACTACCTCATGGCGCACTCCGTGAACCTGCTGGGAGCCTCTGCCTTTAACTGGAAACTGCAACACAACATCCTGCACCATACCTATACCAATGTGGCCGAGATGGACGAAGACATCGACGACATGGTGTTCATGCGATTTTCACCTCACACCAATGTGCGTTTCTATCATAAGCTGCAGTGGGCATATGCCTTTTTCTTTTATGGTTTGCTCACGCTTTACTGGGTTATCGTAAAAGATTTTCTGCAGTTTTTCCGCTATATCAGAAACGGCGTGAATGCTAATTCAAAGTCAGAAAACACGCTTGCTTTTTCTAAGATTGTAGCATTTAAGTTGCTTTACTTCTTTTCGATTCTGGTGGCTCCGTCCTTGATCTTCGGTATACCTTTCTGGGAAGTGCTACTCGGTTTCTTTTTGATGCACTTTGTGGCGGGCATGATTCTTTCCACGGTGTTCCAGTTGGCGCATACGGTAGAGGGTACGCACCATCCGCTGCCAAGTGAGAGCGGAGTGATTGAGAATGACTGGGCCATCCACCAGCTGAGCACCACCGCTAATTTCGCACGCAAAAGCAAGTGGCTGTCGTGGTATGTAGGCGGACTGAACTTCCAGATCGAGCATCACCTTTTCCCGCGCATCAGTCATGTGCATTATCCGGCCATCGCGGAGATCGTGAAACAAACAGCATCCGAGTTTAACCTCACCTATATCGAGAGCAAAACCTTCTTAGAGGCCGTGCGGTCACATTTGAACACCCTGCATCGATTTGGCAGGCTGCGCTTGCCAAACCTGAACGAGGTAATGGCTTAGAAACTGATCAGGGTAAAAAAGTTTTAGACAAAGGACAATAGGCCTTCGAAACATATTGAATCAAGAACGGCGGAGAGTTTTCTTCGCCGTTTTTTATTGCCCCAGGGTATAGCGCCTTGCTGGGCTTCCGCATACCTTTGCAATTGACACTAAAATAAAACTTGCTGCCCACATCGGCGGGCATTTTATACCTGACTCCGCTATGACGTTCAAAGACCTACCCCTGATTGCTCCCATCCTGCAGGCGCTGGAGGAGGAAGGCTATACCCAGCCAACACCCATCCAGACGCAGGCTATACCTGAAGTGCTGCAGGGGCGCGACTTGCTGGCTACGGCCCAGACAGGTACGGGCAAGACAGCGGCCTTCGCGCTGCCTATTCTGCAGCTCCTGCACGGGCAGGCTGTACCTGAGCCACAGGTTATCCGGGCGCTGGTGCTCACCCCTACCCGCGAGTTGGCCAGTCAGGTAGGGGACAGCTTTGCGGCTTATGGCAGGCATACCGGATTGAAGCATCTGGTGGTATATGGCGGCGTGCCCTACAAGGTGCAGACGGAGGCGCTACAGGCAGGTATAGACTTCCTCGTGGCCACGCCCGGTCGTTTGCTCGACCTGCTCGACCAAGGCTTTGTAGACTTGCAGCACGTACAACTGCTGGTGCTCGATGAGGCTGACCGCATGCTGGATATGGGTTTCATGCAGGACATTCGCCGCGTGCTGCAGGCTATACCTGAGCAACGGCAGACACTTTTCTTCTCGGCTACCATGGCCCCTGAGGTAAGCAAGCTTGCCAGGAAAATTCTAACCGAACCGGTGACTGTGGAAGTTTCACCTGTTTCATCCACGGCAGGTACTATCCGGCAGGAGCTTTATTATGTGAGGAAAGCCAACAAAACTCCTCTGCTGCTGCACCTGTTGCAACACGCAGGTATAGACCGCATGCTGGTGTTTGTACGCACCAGGGAGGGAGCCGACAAGCTGGCTAAAGAACTAAGGTCTGCAGGTATAGCCGCCGAAGCCATCCACGCCGACCGTGCCCAGCTCGATCGGGAGCGGGTGCTGGAAAGCTTCAAAAGAGACGAAACAAAAGTACTGGTTGCGACCGATGTGGCCGCCCGCGGCATTGATGTGGAGGAGTTGTCCCACGTCATAAACTATGAACTGCCCTTTGAGGCGGAGACTTATGTGCATCGCATCGGCCGAACAGGCAGGGCAGGGGCTGCAGGCATCGCCATCACCTTCTGCGGCGCCAGCGAAACGCCTCTGCTGATCGCTATCCAAAACCTCACCAGCAAGGCTATACCTGTGGTAGACCAGCACCCATACCCGCTCACGGCACAGGATTTTATGGAAGCGGCGGCATCTTCGTCAACCAAAAATGACAAGCGCAAAACTTCGGGAAGAGGAGGCAAGGGAAAGCGGGGGAGGAAGTAATTATAGACCTCACAGCGTCTCACAGACCTGTGAGTGTCTTCTTATTACACAAAGCGAGAATGATTTATTTTTTTGTCTCAAATAATCGGCAGTAAACTTGATTTACTGCCGATTATTTGATTATTTTAGGTGGCTAAAATTTACAATAATCGATAAGAAACTCCACATACCAGAACTAAAGAAGAAGTTTAAGGAAGTAGATGCCTTTTCTACTGCTGATATCTCATTCTTCTATAAAAGCATTGGGGATGATGCTCCAATCAGCACAATTTACTGGAGGGTACATCATCTTGTAGATAAAGGTATAGTTCAGCGGATTGGGCGGGGATTATATAAAATAGGCAAGGAAGTGAATTTTGAGCCTGAAATAGGCAGGCGAGAAGTTGCAATTTACAACCACCTCAAAAGAGATTTGCCTTTTCTGGATTGCTGCATTTGGAACCTTGATATCATCAAAGAGTTTGTGCAGCACATCCCTAATGTGAAGTTTACCATAGTGGAGGTAGAGCGACATTCTGTGGAGTCCGCTTATTATCTCTTAGAGGGCAAATATAAATATGTCTTCTACAAGTCTTCCAAAGGTTTGCGCAATGCCTATGTACATGGAATCGAAAATGCAATCCTTATCCGGCCGTTGGTAACAGAGGCTCCTTTGCTGGAGACTGACAAGGTAAAAACAGTAACACTTGAAAAGCTACTTGTCGATGTTATGTTTGATGATGAATTCGAGTATTTGAAAGGATTTGAGATGACACACATCTTCAGGAGTGCTTTTGAAAAGTATACCATCAATCAGAGTAAAATGCTTCGATACGCGGCCAGAAAGCAGAAAAAAGAAGAACTAACTACTTTTCTTAAAGACTATAACTTGGCAGTAATCTAGATTTACTGCCGAAAATTTGAAGTATGATCTCTCAAAAATCGCTAACTATAGAATGGCTTTCCGAAGTGTCTAATAAGAACAGGAAAGCAGATAAAATACTGGTTGAAAAGGTAATTAGGGCTTTGCTTTTGCTGGAAGGATTGGTAGAAGCACAACTGCCTTTTGTGTTTAAAGGCGGAACAGCACTGATGTTGATGCTAGGCAGCACAAAAAGGCTATCCATAGATATTGATGTCATTATGCCGGAGAAGCTGCAAGACATGGAGGCTGCTTTTGAAAGTATACTTGCAGCTGAAGGCTTCAATCGTTTCGAATTGCACGAGAGGAATCAGAACTCTGACATTGAAAAAGCCCACTACAAGTTCTTTTACACTCCAATCCATAGAACCAACCAGGTAGAAGAGTATATACTGTTGGATATACTCTTCGAGAAGCCTGCTTACCAAAATATTATCAACATACCTGTAGATTCTGCTTTTGTGCAGCAGGAGGGTGAGCCGCTCATGGTACAGGTACCTTCGTTTGAGGATATCTTGGGAGATAAGCTTACAGCTTTCGCCCCTAACACAACAGGTATACCTTACGAGAAGAACGGCCAGAGCCGGGCAATGGAGATCATCAAACAGATGTATGATATAGGCTGCATTTGTGCCCATGCCGAAGATGGCGAAGTAGTCTGCACTACATTTAATGCTTTTGCTACCACCGAGCTTGGTTACAGAAATTTAGAGTTACTGCCTGCTGATGTGCTTGACGATATTTATGACACCGCACTAACGATTTGCACCAAAGGGCAAAGCGGGAAGGGAAATTATGCAGCTTTGATGCGCGGTATAACCCAAATCAAAAATTTCATCTTTTCAGAGAACTATCACCCGGACAGGGCTATTGTGTGTGCTTCGAAAGCGGCTTACTTGGCTACGCTTATAAAAAATGGCAGTAAGACCATCGAAAGGTATAGCGACCCCAAGCAAATGTCCGATTGGATAATAGAACAGCCTTTTGACACGAAGCTCAATAAGCTAAAGAAATCGAACCCAGAGGCATTTTTTTACTGGTATAAAATTTACGAATCACAAATAGCATTGGCAGAGAAATAAGCTGTTATAGCAATATACTTACCCCCCCCCATGATAAACCGAGACACTGATATAAGCCGTGAAGTTGGCCTGATCTGGAACACTGCGAACGATATGCTAAGCGATATTTTTAAGCGTAACAAATACCCCGACATTATTTACCCGATAGTGCTTATCCGCCGCATTGAGAACGTGTGGGAGCAGAAAAAACAGGAGATTACCGACGATCTTAAAGACAGTCTGAAAGACATGCCGCAGGAAGTGCAGCAAAAGATCATCAGCGACAAACTGTTGCAGGAACTGAAGTTCGACAATACCAGCGGCTTGCCTACGAAACGCTCTACTAACTAAACTATAAATACGACAGCGAAAAAGAGTACCCGCCCCTCAGATCTACAGCGCCCTGAAGGAAAAAGCTTTTGAGGATGACTAGGTGATAAAAGAGAAGTGCGGTATAATAGCCAGTATTTTTAAACAACAGACAGCACATAAGATAAACGGCTTTGCTAAAGCAATGGTAGTTAGAAGCAGTCGCCTGGCCGCCGTAAAGTATAAACTATTTCTGGATGAGGTGCTGCAAAAGAAAGGCCTGAAGTATAAAACACGGGTAGCTTTTAGCGGCACCATACACTATAACGGCCAAAACTACACTGAAGCAAGTATGAACCTGGCTGTTTTGTAGGAGCGCAAACTGGAAGAAGCCTTTGAGAAAGACGGCACCATACGTTTCCTGATCGTGGCCAACAAATACCAGACAGGTTTCGACGAACCATTGCTGCACACCATGTTTCTGGATAAGTCTATGTCGGACCCCAAAAACATTGTGCAGACGCTGAGTCGCCTGAACCGCACCGCTCCCGGCAAGGAAGACACCTTGACGGTAGACTTTACCAACTCTTACGATAACATTATTGCCGCTTTCAGAAAATACCAGAAGCACGTAACCAGCCACAAAGACGCTAAACCCGAAGGCCTGTATGAGCTGAAGAACGAGCTCTTTAAGAAAGGTGTGTTTACAGCAGCAGAGGTGGAAGAGTGCCTTAAGTTGTACACAAGTGAGAGAGGAGAAGATGGAACTGCACTATACGCACGCTTCATGTACTTCAGAGAGATAGTAAAAGGCAAGCTGGATGCAGAAGAGTGCAGGGTTTTCAGGACATTGCTGAGCCGCTACATTAGTTTATTTAAGTATATCCGCACCTTGTTTAACATCCCTAAGGGAGAGTTGCATGATTTATACCTGTTCGCCAGTCTGTTGTTCAGGCAACTGGATAACAGGCTGAACCAGGCCGAACTGGAAGAGGAAATGCGCCACGTAAAGCTGAAAAACTACGACATCTCCAAAGTAGAAATAACCACTGTCGGGGAAGACGAAAATGATGGTGAAGAAGGCGGAAAAGGCGGTAATGTAACATCAGTTTCCAGAATGGCTACCGTAGCCGAAGTGGTAGACATTATAAATCAGCGCTTCAACGGAAAAGTGTCGTCGGCAGGGGCAGAAGTGATAGAAGGCTACGCCAGCAGCATGGCCCTGAACGAAGAGTTTGCCTCCGACATACGCAACAATGCTGATAAAAACCCGACAGAACTCTACGAGAAGATCATCAAATACAAGCTGGTAAAGTATTATACCGATTACATTATCAAGCATAACCCACAAAAGTATAGCGAACTGACAGATGATCGCGTGTTAAGTTTGGTGAGCAAAGCCACTTATCAGATGCTGCGGGGCAGATTCCTTTCGTTAAACAAAAACAGGCCGTCGGTATACCGACGGCCTGTTTTTGTTTAACGAAAGGAATCGACTAGCGTTCGTTCTGAATCTGATTCTGTTGATTTTCCCGATTTCGTTTACGTTCCTTCTTTTTGTCTTTCTTACGGCCAACGGCACCGCCGCCCACTGCGCCGGCCGCGCCACCAATTACAGCACCTGAGGTACCACCTACCGCAGCACCTGTGGCTGCGCCAGCCGTACCGCCTATCACGGCGCCTTTCTTTTTACTGCTCCAGTTATCGGAACCAGCACAACCACCTAGTAGAAATGCTGATAATATGGCAAATGAAAAGATTCTTAAGTGTTTCATAACTTGTTGAATTTAAGCGAGTATTATACGCTGCTCGCTAGATCATTGTTTGTGATGTGCTCAGAATCAGTGCAATTATAGCGTGGCTTAGCTGGGCCGGTCTGCTGGAATAAAATGCCGGGTGACGGTATGTGAAAGAAATTTCAGCAATTAGTCTGCACAAAAGCGGCGACTGTGCAGTATATTGGTCTGAGCAATTTCTATCTCTGACTTTCCATGACCGACATAGCCATTACGCCCTGTACACTTGCCGACCTGACCGAATTGCGGGACATAGCCGTGGAAGCTTATAACGACCACTACACCTACCTTTGGCACGACGGAGGGGACTGGTATGTAGAGCGGTGCTTTACAGAGGAGGCCCTACGCGATGACATGGCCGATCCCAATGCAGCCTATTTCCTCATTCAGTACAAAGACGAACCGGTTGGGTTTATGAAGTTCAACAAAGACAAGGCCCTGGAAGGTTACACAGATGCCGAATGCCTTGAGCTCGAGCGGTTATACCTGGTTGACCGTGCCTCAGGTATAGGCATAGGCAAGTGGGCGGTGGATTTTGCAGTGCAGTATGCGCTGGAAAGCAATAAAAGCGTTGTCTGGCTCAAAGCCATGGACAGCAGTCGCTCTGTTGACTTCTATGAGCAGAATGGCTTTGTGAGATGGGGCACCGACGAGCTCGATTTTGAGCAGATGAAGGAAATATACCGCGGCATGGTGGTGATGAAAAGAGATATTGCCTGATGCGCTGAAGCAATTCTCTTTATACCTTTGAGTTTGACAAAGCCGCACCACCACATGAAGCTTCGCATTTCATTTGCCTTATACCTGTTTACACTCGTAGCCTGCAGCCAAAGAGAAGAGGAGCAGTACGAGCGGATAGATCAGGAAGTCGCGGCGTCTGATCCAAACAGCTGGGTGAAAGCCGACCTGGAGTGCGAGGAGATCCAAAGCGCTGACGAGGATAATCCGCTGGCGGTGGTATACCTGAGTCAGGTGGAGATGCAGTATGTACTCGACACGGTGTATACCTGCTCCGTTATCGCTCCGCAAATGTATACCTCCTTCGGGGTGCCGCGCCATGCACTGTCGGCCTGTGGCGGCTGGTGGGCCGGACAAGGCAACTTCTACTACACCCTGCACGAAGGCGACAGCATCACGGTCATGCATGCCCAACCCGTGCAACGCGACAGCGTGGACTTCCAGTATACCTTGCTGCGCCGTCTGCCTGTTTCACACAGTACTGCTGAACTACCCGAAGGCACTTACATGCCCTAAGCAGCTTTCTGCACGACATGTTGCTTCGTTCGGCTCACCAGATACACCCCCGCAAAGATCAGGAGCGCGTAGAAAGCCTTCTCCAGCGTGAATACGTCTTTCCCTACCGCAACCGCGATCAGAATAGCCATGACCGGCTGCAGGTATATGTAAGCACCTACGAGTGAGGGATTGGCGTAGCGCAGTGCCCAGGTATTGAGCAGGTAAGCGATGATGGTAACGGCGAACACCATAAACAGAATAGCCAGCCAGATCGACATTGGAAAGGCACTGTAATCAGGGCTAAGCAACTGCTGCCAGCCAAACGGGATCACCAGCACAGCCCCCACCGTGAAGATGCGGCTCACAATCGTGATGGCCTGGTACCGCTGCATGAGTGGCTTCACCAGTACCAGGTATAGGCCAAAGGAAGTGGCATTCAGAATGATAAGAAGGTCACCCCACATGTTGCCGGTAGTCTGCTCCCCCCGGGAGGTATAGATAAGCAGAAAAGCACCCGCACAGGCCAGGGCTATACCTGAGACCTTGCGCTTACCGATGCGCTCCCGCAGCAGCAGGGCCGAAAAGACCAGCACCACCACCGGCACGATGACCATAAGGAGCGCCGCATTAATGGGCGCAGTAAGATTCAGTCCGGCAAAGAAGCACAGCTGATTCACAGCCACTCCGGTCACCCCGCAGAGGATCACCCGGATGTTGTCAGCACGTCCCACTATCTTCTCCTTCACCACCAGCCGGGCAAATATGCCGAAGAACAGCGCCGCTGAAACCACCCGGATCAGGATCAGACCGAAAGGGCCTACATACTCGGGCATCACTTCTTTAGCAATGCTGTAATTACTACCATAGATCAGTGCCACCAGAAAAAGCGAGGCATGCACCTGTACCTGTTTATTCATGCTGCAAAATTACGTGCTTATTCGGTTTGTGCCGTATAAGGAGAGGCAATTAAAACCTGTACGCTCAAACCACATTTTGCATGAATCAAATGCCGCTTACGGTCCGCCGGGCCATCGAGGTAACCGGACTCTTTTTTCTGGGCTGGATCATTATGCTGGGCCGCGACCTGCTCGCCCCGCTGCTCGTCGCTTTCTTCATCAGCATCATGCTGCTGCCTATCTACCGCTTTTTTAAGCAGCGAAACTTCCCCGATGCTGTTGCTATCGGCATCAGTCTGCTCACGTTGATCGTGATCCTGGCTGGTATCATCTGGTTTTTTTCTTCTCAGATGCGGGTGCTGATAGAAGACTTTCCGATGATCCAGAAAAACGTGATGAAGCACCTCACCGCCCTGAGCGAGTGGGTCGGCAGCAAAACGCCTTTTTCGACGGCAGAGCAGACCAGTTTCATAAAAGAGCAGAGCAATAACCTGCTCACTTATGCGGGAAACCTGCTGGGCGGCGTGGCTGGCGGTGTGACAGGTACGGTGGTGTTCATCGGTCTGCTGCCTATTTACATCTTCCTGCTGTTGTTCTACAAAAACCTGCTGCTGCGCTTTGTGTTCCTCTGGTTCCCACGGGAGCGGCACGAGAAAGTAGAGGAAACCCTGAGCGAAATGCTGGTCATCATCAAAAGCTACCTCTTCGGGCTACTCATACAAATCACCTACATGACCATTCTGCTAGGCGGTATCCTGATGATCATTGGTATTAAGCACGCCCTCCTGATCGGGGTGATCTTCGCTTTTCTGAACCTCATACCTTATGTGGGGGCACTGCTAGGCAACATTATTGGGGTGCTGCTGACACTGGCATCTTCTGAGGAGCTATGGCCGGTACTGGCCGTGCTGGGAACGATCGCCGCTGTGCAGTTTCTGGATAACAACATCCTGATGCCGCGTATTGTGGGGTCTAAAGTGAAGATCAATGCACTGGCGACGATCGTGGGCGTGATTGTGGGTGGGGAGATTGCAGGTATAACAGGTATGCTCTTGTCGCTGCCCATTATCGCCATGCTCAAAGTGGTGTTCGATCGCACCGACCAGTTTAAGCAGTGGGGCGTTTTGTTCGGCGACGAGCGGCCGGGCCTGAGCCCCATGGCTATACCTGTGCTTCGCTGGAATACCAAGGAAGTCCGACGCAAACTGGAGGAGGAAAACGACATAGAGCCGCCACATGAGGGCGAAGAGGAGAAGCTTAAATAGTAGGATAAAGCCTGTGTCGTGCTGCCGGTAAGCGGATAATCTGATACTCATGCACTGACAGACGCTGTTTAACTTACTGCAGGTATACCGCCAGGTATACGGACTGCTTCGTATCTTCCTTCCTGCTTTGCCTTAAATTCGTAACTTTGTTTACACCGATTTCCTGAAGAGAAAAGAGCAGATGAATCACCCGAACATACCTTTGGCCGAGCGCATGCGGCCGCACAACCTCGATCAATATTACGGACAAAAACACCTGGTAGGGCCAGACGGCATCCTGCGCCGCTACATAGAGGGCGGCGTGATACCCAGTATGATCCTGTGGGGACCTCCCGGCGTGGGCAAAACCACCCTGGCTAACATCATCGCCAACCAGATGAAAGTGCCTTTCGTGGCCTTGAGTGCGATCAACTCAGGCGTGAAGGACATCCGCGAAGTGATCGATCAGGCCAAAAAGCGGCAGGGTACGGTGCTGTTCATCGACGAGATTCACCGCTTCAACAAATCACAGCAAGACGCTTTGCTGGGGGCTGTCGAGAAAGGTACGGTAACCCTGGTGGGCGCTACCACAGAGAATCCTTCTTTTGAAGTGATCTCGGCCTTGCTTTCCCGCTGCCAGGTATACATCCTCAAGCACCTCACCAAAGACGAGCTGATCGAGCTGGTGGACAAGGCCCTGGAGCAGGACGAATGGATGCGCCACCGCAAAGTACGAATAGAAGAATACGAGGCCCTGCTGACCATATCAGGCGGTGATGCCCGCAAATTGCTCAACCTGCTCGAGATCGTAGCTGAAGGTATAAAAGCTGACGAAGTGGTGGTGACGAACGAACTGGTGAAGCAGGTCGCGCAGCAGAACATCGTGATGTACGACAAGTCGGGCGAGATGCATTATGACCTGGTGTCTGCTTATATCAAGTCCATACGCGGCTCCGACCCCAATGCGGCCGTCTATTGGCTGGCCCGCATGATCGAGGGCGGTGAAGACCCCAAGTTCATTGCCCGTCGCTTACTAATCGCCGCTTCTGAAGACATTGGTCTGGCCAACTCCAACGCCTTGCTTATGGCGACCTCCTGTTTTCAGGCTGTGCAGATGATCGGTTATCCGGAAGCCGAGATCATTCTATCGCAGTGCACGGTATACCTGGCCACGTCACCGAAGAGCAACGCCAGCTACAAAGCCATCAAGCAGGCTCGTCAGCTGGTGCAGCAAACCGGCAACCTGCCCGTGCCGCTGCACATTCGCAACGCACCTACCAAGCTGATGAAAGAAATAGGCTATGGCAACAACTACAAGTATGCCCACGACTACGAGGGTAATTTCGTAGCGCAGGAGTTCATGCCACAGGAACTCAGCAACACCGCTCTTTATCAACCTGGCAATAACGCCCGCGAACGCGACATGCTCAAGCAACTACAGGCGCAGTGGGGGAAGAAGTACAGGTATTGAGAATTTGAGAGTTTAGGAGTTAAAAAGGTAGAGAGTTAGGAGTTAGAAAGGGGTGAACAGTTTATTTGCTATTATTTGCATTGCAGGTGGTTATTTATTTTGTCTGGGATCATCTGAGTTATCCATATGGTAGCGTATATTTCTTCTTTGTTAACATTGTGCTTCTCTACTTCCGCAGACGCTTCCTGGGCATGAGGCCTTACTGGGGCGGCGACCTTAGTGATATTCCTAAATACTTCACCAGAAAATAATTCCAGCCTGACACCATGAATACGGCTCGAAAATGTTCAAGTATTGCATTTCAAAGCTCTCTAACTCCTCAACTCCTAAACACCCAAGTTCTTAAACTTCCTTCGTCTATGAAATGGCCCGATTGGTCGAGTATGCGGTTTGTTGGAGGTTAGTATTGAACTTTAAGCGCTATTTTTGTTTATTGTATGCAGGGACCTGTATTTCCCGGTACTTAAAAACAGAACCTAAACATTTAATAGAACCTATGCTGAATTTCCTCAGATATGTGCTGGCTACCATTCTTGGCCTGTTCATATTTTTCTTCCTGGGCTTGCTGATCATGGTAGGCATCATTGCGGCATCAGCTTCCAAAGGCGATGTCACCGTAACCGAAAACTCGGTGCTGGAGCTCAAACTTGATAAAGCTATTGTAGAGCGTGAGCAAGAGAATCCTTTTGGCGATTTCTCTATCGGCTTTTTCTCAATGAGCAGCAACGACGGTCTTGATCAGATTAAAGCTGCCATTCGTCGCGCCAAAAACGACGATAATGTGAAAGGCATTTTCCTGAACATGCGCTTTGTGGATGCCGGTATGGGCAAACTGGAAGAGATACGCAACGAACTGATTGACTTCAAAGAGTCTGGCAAGTTCATCGTGTCGTATGGCGACATGACCAACGAGAAGGCTTACTACCTGTCTTCTGTGGCTGATAAAATTTACCTGAACCCGATGGGTACGCTGGAGTTCAATGGCATCAGCTCCGAAGTGTTCTTCTTCAAAGGCACACTTGAGAAACTGGACATTGAGCCGACCATCTTCAAAGTGGGTGAGTTCAAGAGCGCTGTGGAGCCTTTCTTCCTCGACAAGATGAGCGATGCCAACCGCGAGCAGATGACCTCATTCCTTAACTCGATCAATGACTACCAACTGCGCAAAATTGCAGAGGCACGTGGCAAGACCTACGAGGAGCTGAAAAAAGTATCGGATGAGGTGCTCGTTCGTGAAGCTGAAGACGCCAAAACCCATGGTCTGGCAACCGATATCGGCTACTACGATGAGGCCATCGACTACATGAAAGAGCAGATGGGTGTCGACAAAGACAAGAAACTGCAACTGGTGAGCCTTGGCAAGTATAAGAAAGTGAAAGATACTGAGAGTAGCGGCTCTGCTAAAAACCGGATTGCTGTGATCTACGCCGAAGGCGACATCGTGGACGGTGAAGGAGACGATGATCAAATCGGCAGCATGCGCTATGCAGAGGCCCTTCGCAATGCCCGTATGGACAATAATGTGAAGGCTGTCGTACTGCGCATCAACTCACCGGGCGGTAGCGCACTTGCCTCTGACGTAATGTGGCGCGAGATTCAGGAGACCCGCAAGGTGAAGCCTGTCATTGCCTCTATGTCAGATATGGCTGCCTCTGGCGGTTACTACATGGCCATGGGCTGCGATACGATCGTGGCGCACCCGAACACCATTACAGGTAGTATCGGTGTGTTTGGCATCGTGCCGAACTTCGAAAACTTCTTCAAGAACAAATTGGGCATCACAGTGGATCGTGTAAGCACAGGCAAACACTCTGACCTGCCGACCGTAACCCGCGCTATGACGCCGTTTGAAAAAGAGATCGTGCAGCGTGAGATCAACAAGATCTACGAAGTGTTCACGCAGAAGGCAGCCGACGGCCGTGGCATGTCGCAGGACCAGCTGAAGGAGTATGCCTCAGGCCGTGTGTGGTCAGGTATAGAAGCCAAGGAGCGCAACCTGGTTGACGTGCATGGTGGTCTGGAAAAGGCGATCGAGATTGCCGCTGCCCGTGTAGGTATAGAAGATGACTACCGCATTAAAGAACTGCCGCGCCGCAAGACTTTCTTTGAAGAGATGTTTGGAGAAGCTGGTTCGCAGGTAAAAGAGCGTGCCGTAAAGGCCGAACTTGGTCAACTATACCCTGTGTACAAGATGTATAAGAAGGTAGAGAACATGCAGGGCATCCAGACCCGCATGCCGTATGAACTGACAATTCAATAACAGCACTGGCAGGCTATTACCTGCTGCTGATGAAATACCCGAAAGCCCGCTGGTTTAAACCAGCGGGCTTTTTGTTTCAGCTCCAAGCCATTTTTTGCAAATTGCGGAATAGAACAAGGTAAAAGCTTTAAGAAAGCACATGACATAAATCATTTATTCTCTCAGAATAAATAACCTATTTCGCGTACCAAAATAACAGCATATAAAACGATGAACGATATGATGCAGCAATTACGAGAGTCCGCTTCTTATATACAGGATCAGACGGGCAACTTTCAACCTGAGTTTGGCATTATCCTGGGGACGGGCTTGGGCGCCTTGATCAAAGAGATTGAAATTGAATATAGCCTCAACTACGCCGACATCCCGCACTTCCCGGTTTCTACAGTAGAGAGTCATTCAGGCCGACTAGCCTTTGGAACATTGGCTGGTCGTCGGGTGATCGTGATGCAGGGCCGCTTCCATTACTACGAAGGCTATACCATGAACCAGGTCGTGCACCCGGTGCGTGTGATGAAGCTGCTGGGCGTGCAGAAGCTTTTCATTTCCAATGCCAGTGGCGGTCTGAACCCTGCCTTCAATACATCTGACCTGATGGTGATCACGGACCATATCAACCTGCAACCATCCAACCCACTGATCGGTCCGAACCTGGACGAACTGGGACCTCGCTTCCCGGATATGAGCGAAGTGTACGACGAAAGCATGGTACGCCAGGCGATGGTCATCGCTGAGGATGCCGGCTTCACACTGCAGGAAGGTGTTTATGCCAGTGTACCAGGACCAATGCTGGAGACACTGGCTGAGTACAGCTACATTGCCCGCATCGGGGCTGATGCCGTGGGTATGTCCACCGTACCGGAGGCCATCGCCGCCCGCCACATGGGCATGAAGATTTTCGGTATCTCGGTAATCACGGACATGGGCACACCAGACCGCATCAAGAAAGTGATCCTGGCCGATATTCTGGAAGCCGCTGCGATAGCAGAGCCACGCATGACCATGCTCATCAAAGAGCTGGTGCGTCAGCAGTAATGCTTAAACACGGGAGCGAGAGCATATATAAACAAGCAGGGGCAGCCATTAGGAGGCCCCTGCTTGTTTACAGCATTTTATACTGTCAGGTAAGTGAGTGCGAGGAGTAGTGCGTTAAACAAGCCGTGAGATACGATCGCCCAGGTCAGGCTGAAGCGGAGTCGGATGTAGCCCCAGAACAAGGCGCCAATAAACTGCGGCACCACCAGCAAAGGTATAAGGGCCATGGGCAGGTGCAGGTTCTCATAGTTGGCCAGGTGCACCAGGGCGAATACGGTCGTGAAGGTATAGAACACTGCCGGGAACCGCTTTTCCCAGAGGCGCCGCAGGTACCAGGCACGCATATCCGATAGTACCACCCAGATGGCCAGCATCAGAGCTGCAAGCCAGATAACGGCACTCACAAGTGTGCTGATGTGCAGCATCTCCAGCAGCGTAGGAAGTATAAAGAAGATGATGGTCAGGAAAGCGACAAATAGCCGCATGCGGGTATAGCGCAAGGGAGCACGAAAGAAAAATTCCTCTATGGCAGGACCAATCACCGCTACAGCCAATAGCACCAGCAGGGGGTTGTTCTCCTCCAGGAAACGATCAAGGCGATGACTGGCAAACGGGTTGTAGCCCATCAGCTTGATCAGGCCAAATATGATGGCTGCTATACCCAGGCTCAGCACGAACTTGAGTACAAACAGTTGCAGCAGTGGCCGCCATACCTCCTCAGGTTTTTGGTGCAGCGCCTCCAGCTGTTTGGGGGCTTTCAGAAAACGCCAGAAGGCCAGTATGGTTTCTTTTGGACGAGGGCTTGGGTTTTCTCTAACCCGGTCAGGAGGTAAAGGTGCTTCCATCGTTTGTTTTACTTCTCAATCACGACCGTTCTGCGGTTATAGGAGAGGTTTGTAAAGATGCCAATACCTCCCTTTACAGAAGAGACAATGCGCGAAGGCTGGGCAAATGGGTTTCCGTTGGCCCTGCGTGCATCTGAAATAGAGCTCAGGAAGTCGTAATACTGCTTCTCGATATGAAACAGTGACACGACCAGTGTATCGCCCTCTTCGTAGTCATAGCCCGACCCATAGGACACGCGCTGGCCATTGGTAAGCTGGTCATTGGATACGAAGTCGCGCTGTGAGGAGTTGGACAGGCTGTCGCGGTGCACCATGTAGCGGTAATAGTTCTCAGCATCCGGGTCGTCCTGGTAAGAAGTGAGCAGGTAGGCCTTGTTTCTTTCATTGAACTTCCACTCCACAGCCTCAATCGGCACCTGGCCCATAATGGTGGTAGTGCCCGTCACGTGACGCCCTTTTTTGTCTTTCACCTCCAGCGTAAGCACATCGCCCGGTTTCAGGTTGAGTTTCTCGTTTTTGCGGTGGGTATAATACTTGCCGGTTTCTTTGTTCTGAATGGGGCTGAAAGGCAGTTTGATCGTCCTACCCTGGTGCGTGATGAACACTTCCGCATCAGGCACAAGCGGTAATTCAGGTTCGTTGAAGTAACTCACACTCTCCAACACAACGGCCCGAAGGGGTTTGCCGGGCTCCAGGTAGCATTCAACCACGAGCTGTGATTCGTAGGGGGGTAACTTAACCTCCACTTCCTGCTCCATGTCACAGGACAGCAGCAAAAAAAGCAGGGGCAACAGCAAGGTATAGATCGGTAGTCTGGTCTTCATCAGAACTTGAAATTATAGGTAACAGAAGGTATAACCGGGAAGAGCGACACCTGCTTGGCCCGGAAGCCGAGTGTTTCGTTGTCTTCTTCGTCCTTCACCTGCTCAAAGTATACAAAGTATGGATTGCGGCGGTTGTAAGCGTTGTAGGCATTGAACGTTAGGTCGGCCTCACCATGCTTGGGCTTGAGCTTGAGTACCAGGCCCAGGTCCAGCCGGTGGAAAGCATCCAGTCGGAAGCTGTTGCGGTCGCTGTACACAGGCACCACCGTAGCACTCTTGCCCTGCACATCCTGAAAGGCGAAGCGGGCCACGGGCAGTGAATAGGCGTTGCCGGTGCCATACACAAAAGCGCCGGTCAGGCTGATGCGCTTGCTCAACTCGTGCAGCACCACCACACTCAGGTCATGGCGGCGGTCATAGCGGGTCGGGAAGCGGCGGCCTCCGTTGATGTCGTCGAACTGGCGGTAGCTCCACGACAAGGTATAGCCTACCCAGCCCGTGGTGCGTCCTTTAATCTTCTCGAGGTATACCTCATTGCCGTAGCTCTCACCCTTGCCAAACAGAAACTCCCCTTCCAGGTTGTCATTCACAAACAGGTTGGCCCCGTCACGGAAGTCAATCTGGCGGTGCATCCACTTGTAGTAGAGTTCGTTGGTGACCATGTAGCGGCCACCGCCAAAGAGATGGCTTATACCTGCGGCCACCTGCTGCGAACGCTGCGGCTTTACATAATCGTTAGAAGGGTACCAGATGTCGGTTGGCAGTGAAGCACCGGAGTTGGCCACCAGGTGGATGTACTGCATCATGCTGGCATAGCTGGCCTTCAGGGAGGTGTTCTCGCTCAGGCTATACCTGGCAGAGGCACGTGGCTCAAAGGCACCATAGGTCTTGCCTCCACTGCTGAAGGCCGACATACGCAGGCCGTAATTAAGTGAAAGCTGGCTGTTTACCTGGAAATCATCCGCCACGTAGGCAGCGGCTTCAGTGGCTTCGTAATCATTCCCTGCCCCAAAGCTAACGCGGTCATCGTCCGAGTCGAAGTTGAGGCGGCCGATGGTGAAGTTGTGCCGGGTGGCCATGGCGCCGAATTGCAAGGTATGGCCCTTGTCCAGGATCAGGCTGAAGTCTGTTTTTAGCGCTACATCACGGATGTCGGAGGTCAGGTTGAAGCTGAACACATCGATCTTGTTGTTGACGTTGTATTGGTAGCTGCTGCCAGATAGTGTCGTGTTTACCTGAAAGCGCGGGTTGAACTTGTGCTGCCAGCGCAAAGCGCCTACCTTATTACCCCAGTCGAAACCAAACTGAAAGTCCGCGTCGTTGAATCCAAAGAAATCCCGCCCGAAGTAGCCGCTCAGAAACAGTTCGTCTTTCTCGCCCAGCTTGTAATTTGCCTTGCCATTAAGATCGTAGAAGTAGTAGTCAGGTATAGGATTGAAGTCTTCTTTGCCTTCCTGTATCCGGTTGATCTGGCGCGTGAACACATCAAAGTACGTGCGGCGACCGGAGAGTACAAATGATGATTTGTCTTTCACAATAGGGCCATCCACGGTCAGGCGCGAAGCTATCAGGCCGATGCCACCGGTTACGCCGATGCGCTCCTTGTTGCCTTCACGCATTTTCACATCCACCACCGACGATAGTCTGCCCCCAAATTGCGCCGGGAAGCCGCCCTTGTAGAGTTCCACGCTTTCAACGGCATCCGGATTGAACACAGAGAAGAAGCCGAACAGGTGGGAAGCATTGTAAACTACGGCATCGTCGAGCAATACCAGGTTTTGGTCAGGACCGCCACCGCGCACGTATAGGCCTGAGGCTCCTTCGCCGCCCGATTGTACCCCAGGCTTAAGTTGCAGCGCCTTGATCAGGTCAACCTCGCCGAAAATGGCCGGCAAGAGTTTGGCCTCCCTTGTCGTCAGCGTCTCGACGCTCATTTGGTTGGCGTTGAGTTTCTGCTGGAGCGAATTAGCCTCGATCACGACCTCGCGTAGCTGGCTGTTGGCAGGGAGCAGGGCAAAGTTAACGGTTAGTTTCTGGTCAGAAACCTCGATGGTGCGGGTAGCAGTTTCGTAGCCGATGTAAGTGGCTTGCAAGGTATGGCTGCCTTCAGGCAGTTGCAGGGTATAGAAACCACGTGCATCCGTTGCGGCACCGATACGAAGCTCGGGAACCGATACAGTAGCCCCTATCAGGGCGTCTTCGCTGCCGGTGCCTCGTACATAGCCACTGATGGTGTAGGTGCTCTGCGCAAATACATCAGGGGCGAGGAAACTGAGTAGACAAATTAAGTATACAGCAAAAGCTGGTAAGCGCATCTAACTAAAATTAAAACCGGGGGCTTTGAGAATCAGGCACAAAGGTACATACAAATAACCTGATCCACCCCAGAAAAACGATCCTTATCAGATCTGTTTAAGTAGAATATTTTTTATGAAACAGCGCGATTCTCAAAATGTTCCTTTTTGGGGATGGTTTCTTAAGGCATGGTATCGTTTAGCCAGGAGGCACGCAGGCGAAGCTGTCGCTCCGATGGAGAAGCAACCGGCTCTAACAGGTGCAGTACTTCCCGTTTGACAGCGGTCACTTTTCCGGTGAGTTTTTTGGGTTTCACATTGCCCTTCGCGTCTTTGCGTCCTACGGTGATCTCTATTTTGCTGCCCGGCTCTGCCTGTTGCAGTTCTTCGCCTATGATGTCGCGGATGTTCATGGGCGTGATTTCTCTGCCGTTGAAAGCCAGCAGTTGGTCGCCTTCCTTGAAGCCCATCTGCTTTCCGAATTCATCCATGTCATCAGCCTCAGCTACTGTGATCTTGTCGGCTTCGCGGTCATAGCCTGGCACAAAGCCCCCGTAGGAATTGACCAGCTGCACCGAAACAGGCTCGTATTTAACTCCTACCTTGTTGAGCAGTTCCTCCAGGGGCAGGCGCTCACTGCCTTCCACATAGCGGGCGAAGAAGGTGCGTATCTCCGGGTAAGTGAGTTCGGCTATCTTATCAAATAGCTCGTCGTCTTTGAAAGGACGGCCTTTGCCATAGGTTTTGGCCAGGTCCTGCATCAGGTCTACCAGACCGTACTTGCCATCTGAGAGGTCGCGCAGCTGTATATCCAGCGCCATCCCTATCAGAGCTCCCTTCTGGTACACATTGCCATACTGGTTTTCGTATTCGTCCAACACTTTGGCGCTCATCTCCGTGAAAGGCAAGGTATCGTTAAAAGCCATGGAGTTGAAAATATACTCCCGGATCTTCTGCATGAACTCATCTACCGATATCAGGTTTTCGTGCACCTGCACATGGGAGGCAAAATACTCCGTCACACCCTCATACAGCCAAAGGTGCTTCGACATGCGGGGGTTAATAAAGTCAAAGTCGTGGATCTCTTCGGACTGAATGGAAAGCGGCGTCACGATATGAAAGAACTCGTGGGCGGCTACATCGCGCATGGTGCTGTTGAAGCGCTCCTCCGGCATCTCAGGCAGGTAGTAAACCGAGGAGTTGGAATGCTCCAGCGCACCATAAGAGCCCGACTTGCCCGGTCGCTCCGGCACGTAAATCAGGAAGGCGTACTTATCGACCGGCAGGGTGCCGCCGAGGTAGCTGCGCTGTGCTTCTAATATGTCGCGGATGTTGTCGGCGATGGGCCTGGAAGTCACCCGACCGGTAGGGGAGTAGACAGATACCAGCACGTCAGTCCCGCCCAGATTGAGCACCGTCGTGTCGGGTTGGTTATACATCAGGGGCGAATCGGCCAGCTCCACGTAATTGGGCACAGTATAAGTGTCGGCTGTGGCTGTGTTGGACGTAGCCTGTAGTGCTGTGGAGCCATAAAAACCGGCAGGTTTGGTAACCGTGAGCTCGTAAGGCACCTGCTTGAGTCCGTCGAAATAACCTACGAAGCCAAATGGGTTGAGCAGAAAGTTCTTGCCTTCTTCGATGTTAGTGCCACCCGGCTCAAATACCACATCCTGCCGTCTTTCCGCATCAAAGGTGTCATCTACCCAATAGGTGATCCTGTCCAGGTTCTGGGCCTGGGTAATGCGCCAGCGGTTCGTGTCGATGCGTTCTACAGGCAGTGGCTTACCTTGTTTGTCGAGCGCCTGAAACTCCGACACGAACTTCCCGAAGTCCGAAACGGAGTAGGTGCCAGGCACGATCTTGGGCATGTTATAAATGGCCTCGCCCTGCTTGATAGCAGGGGGGCGCAGGCTTACCTGTACCTTGTCATTTTTAACTTGCGTGAGGTCGATGGTAACAGCGTAGCGAGGTTCAGAACTCGACTGAGTGGCAACTGAGGAACAGCTGAAATGAAGGCTGAGCAGCAGGAGCAGGATCGTTTTGGTTAATTTCATGTTTGCGGACGTGAGTTAACAACCTAGTTAACGGTCACGGGCTGCTTTTGGGTTTGTACTTGCCTTTTCTCTAAAAAAGAATCGACAGAAAGGGGGCCTGCACCGTTGAACAGGTAAAAGAAACCTGCGAAAATAAGCTCTGCTGCCGGATAGTATTGTGGAAATGTCTGCCCGATGTGCACAATCACGATGGCAGCCGTGAAATTGATGATGAGCAGCAGACCAGCCAGCCGTACGCCCCAGCCAAGCAGGAGCATGATACCTATCAGAAACTGGGTATAGACCGACAGGTGAGCGGCTACCAGCGGGTAGGGAACCCCATGTACCTGCAGAAAATCCCGGAATTCGAGCATCCGCTCCCAACTAAACACGTTATCCTGCACGCCATAGATCAAAAAGACGCCCATGGCAAAACGAAGGAACACCACCCCATAGGCTTTGTTGCGACGGAAAAAGGTGAAAGCGTCCCGAGTCATTGGTTATCGCAGAGCACTGATGACTTTGTTTTTCTCATAATCGGAGCCAATGGTATTGGCTGCTTTCTCCACTTCCGCACGCAGGTCCTTATCATTGGCAGGTATAGCGCTTGCAATGTTTCGGAGCACTTTGCCCTTTTCGTAGTCGGAACTTATGCGGCTTACAACAGGCAGCAGCTCTTTATACTGGGCCTGTGACAGCTTATGATTCTTTATAACAGCGTTAATAATTTTTGCCTTCTCATAGTCTGACGAGAATTTATCGATGATGGAGAAGGCCGGTTTGTAGTTGTGCTGGATGAATGCAGGCTGTTCGGCCAATTGCTGCAGTACTTTGACTTTTTCGTAGTCAGAGGAGATTTTACCCGTCTGCTCCAGTGCCATGGCCATGCTCTCATTGCTCAGATCTGGTGTCTCCAGCAAATGCAGAAGAGCTTTGCGTCGCTCGTAGTCTGAATTGATTTTGCCGCTCACTTGCAGGTAGCTGCTTACCACGTCCTTGTTTTTCAGGTGTACGGCTGCTACGGTACCCAATGCTTTGCGGCGTTCATAGTCAGAAGTCACGTGCTTGTCCACAAACTGCAGCGACTGCTTCACATCGGCAGACTTCAGGTCAGGCTGCTGGTACAGGTGATGCACGAAGCGCATCTTCGCATGTTCACTGCCTGCTTTTTCCGCCTCAGCGAGGACTCCTTTCGCGCCTGCTTTACCGTAAAGGTCGTTTACCAGCTCGGCTATACCTATGCCAGTGTTGGCCATCAGGTCTGGCATTACCTGCTGCAGCCACTCTCTGCCAGCTGGCTCATAGGCCACCTTCTTTCCGTTCTCTGAATAAGTACGGGTCAGGTTGCCGTTCGCATCGCTTATGATCTCGAGCCGCTTGGTATCGTCGTTTACCGAGCGCATGTACTTGAGATAACCATTCGGGGAGATGCTTTTGATGTCCTTCAGGTCATCAGTGAGGGTGACAGTGCCCTGGCGCTTCAGCTCTTCCCGCTTGTTATTATCTGTGTTGATGTATACCTGTTCCCCGTTCTTACCGTCTTTGCCACCTACCTGTATCCGGACATTGTTGTTTTTCTTCTTTGCCTTCACGGTGTCCTGCTGCATTACTTCCACACCGGTTATGAGGCGCAGACTGGTAGAGGCGGCTGGGCGCAGGTCAAGCATGCTCAAGACGCCAGCGGCAAGTGAAGCAAAAAAGATAGTAGATGGCTTTGTCATAGTTTTTATTTTTAATGATGCATTTTGTTGGGTAAAGGATGCTTCAGCGGGCAAATTTTTTTATGCCCCGCTGAAGTTCACCTTCAATTAACAATACAAACACAAACTCAATTAAATTACTCTGTTCGCAGCGCCTGCACCGGGTCCTCCAGAGCGGCGCGTGTGGCTTTAAAACTCACGGTCAGTATAGCAATGATCAAGGCCAGCAGACCCGATACAATGAACACCCAGGCGCCGATCGGGGTGCGGTAGGCAAAGTCCTGCAGCCACTGTTGCATGCCGTACCAGGCAACCGGACTGGCGATAATAATAGCCAGGCACACCAGCACAGCAAAGTCCTTGGTTAGCAGCACCACTATACCTGTAATCGAACTGCCCAGTACCTTGCGGATGCCAATCTCTTTGGTACGCTGCTCGGTCGTAAAAGAGGCCAGCCCAAACAAGCCCATACAGGCGATGATAATGGTCAGGAAGGTGAAGTAACCGAAAATGCTGAGCATTTTTTCTTCTGCCCGGTATTGCTCGTTAAAGCTGTCATCCAGAAAGAAGTAGTCCATTGGGTGAGAAGGGGCCAGGCGCTGCCAAACGCTTTCCACATGCGCGAGGGTGGCTTCCATGTTTTCAGGGGTGATGCGTGCCATCAGGTAGCCATTGTTCTGCGGGGCAAGCATAATCACGAGCGGCTCTATCTGGCTGTGCAGCGAGGTGTAGTTAAAGTCTTTCACCACCCCGATCACTTTGGCCCGGGTGGTATCAGAACCGCCAATACGCTTGCCAACAGGGTCATTCCAGCCCATAACTTTGGCGGCCGCTTCATTCACCATGATGCCGTACTGCAGGTCAGTGCTCATGTCTTTTGAGAAATTTCTGCCTGCCACCACAGGTATAGCCATCAGGTCGAAGAACTCATAATCCACCCAGATGGTGTTGAAAGTCTTCTCGACCATCTGGTTGTCACGCTCCACATTGAAAATGATGACACCTGTGCTTGCCCCTGGAATCATGGCACTGGTAGTGGCGCTGGTAATGTTTGGGTGCTTGAGCAACTCAGACTTCACAACTGTCATTTTGTTGACGATAGTCGTGTCGCCGCTGGGGATGTCCACAACCAGCACCTGCTCTTTGTTGAAGCCAAGATCCTGGGTCTTGAGGTAGTGCATCTGGCTGTACACGACCACCGTGCCGATGATCAGTACCAGCGAAATAGTAAACTGCAGGACTACGAGCCCCTTTCGCATAAAAGCGCCGCTGCCTGTTGGCATTTTGCCAGTCTTCAGGATATCAACCGGTTTGAAGTGTGACAGCACCAGTGCCGGATAACTCCCTGCCACCAAGCCGATGAAAAGGCCAATCCCCAGCAGTGTAAGCAAGAAGGAAACATCAAGGAAATAGGTGCCAGGTATATTTTTATCTGCCAATGTGTTAAAGGTGGGCAGCATCAGTTCGACCATCATCAGTGCCAGCAGCACTGCAAGCAGGGTCATCAGGACTGACTCGCTGAGAAACTGGGCGATGAGTTGAGAACGGTTAGCTCCCACCACTTTGCGGAGTCCTACTTCTTTTGCCCGCTTCGTGGCACGTGCCGTCGCCAGGTTCATGTAATTGATGGAGGCGATCAGGAGAATGAACAGGCCCACGAACGAGAAAATGTAGATGTAAGATTTTTTCCCAACCGGAAAAGCCTCCCACAGGTAATCCGTGTTCAGGTGAATGTCTGGCAGTGCCTGCAGGTGCAGTTGCACGCGCTCTGTCGTGTTGGGACGCCCCGGTGCTACCCGACGCTCCACGAAGGCCGGTAGTTGTGACTTAAGCGCAGTCGCATCACCAGCGTTTCTGAGCAGCACGTAGGTATAGCTGTTCGTGCTGCCCCAGTTTGTGCGCATGTTATTGCGAGCCTCCGCAGGTATGGTGCTGAAGGAGGTGAGCACATTGGGTCGCATATGGGCCGCATCCACGGGCTCAAATATACCTGTCACTTTATAAGACTGGCTACCAATGCGGAGGGTGCTGAACATGGCATCCAACGGATCATTAAAGAACTTTGCCGCCACATCTTTCGAAAGCACCATGGTGTTCGGCTCCATCAGGGCAGATTTAGGATCGCCCTCCAGCATTTTATAGTCAAAGAGCTGGAAGTAGTTACTGTCTGCCCAAAAGGTGTGATCGATGGTGATGGCTTTTTCCTCTAAGCGGAGCACCTGTTTGCCACGGTTGATCATGCGGGTAGCAGCTTCTACCTCGGGGAAATCTGCTGCCAGGGCAGGAGCCAGGGCTGCATGGGTAACAGAGGCTTTTTCGACCTCATCCTCTACAATCAGATCGTTTACGACACGGTATATCCTGTCGTGTTTCGTAAAGGTCTTGTCGAAGCTGAGCTCATGCTGGACGTACAGGTATATCAGCACGCATGATGCAATACCGATAGCCAGACCAACAATGTTGATGGCAGCATACACTTTGTTCCGTGTCATGTTGCGCCAGAAGATGAGAAGGTAGTTCTTAAGCATACAATGTTAGCCTCTTTGGTCTTATACTATGGTTTCATGATCCTGCAGCTACTGCTGCGGCACTGTCATACTGCCGCGACAGTCGTTCGCATTTACATTGATTGTGTGCCTGCCTTTGCAGAAGAGTTGCCATCACATAATGCAAGAAGTTTGCGATTTATAGCAGTTCAGCTGCGTGCTTTCTGGCATTGAGGCTTTCTGTCACGATCTGGCCGTCAAACAGGTTCACGATGCGGTGGGCGTATTCAGCGTCTGAAGGAGAGTGCGTTACCATTACCACTGTAGTGCCTGCGTCGTTCAATTCAGACAGCAAAGACATCACTTCACGACCGTGTACAGAGTCCAGGTTACCGGTCGGTTCGTCAGCCAGGATCAGGCTAGGGTTGGATACTGTGGCACGGGCAATGGCGACACGCTGCTGCTGACCACCAGAGAGTTGCTGTGGGAAGTGAGCATGGCGGTGCGCTATACCCATGCGCTCCATGGCCTCTTTCACACGTTTGTCTGCCTCAGCACGCGGTATACCCAGGTAGGCCAATGGCAGTCCGATGTTTTCCTCTACCGTGAGCTCATCTATGAGGTTGAAGCTCTGGAACACAAAGCCCAGGTTATGCTTGCGGATCTTGGCACGCTGGCGCTCCGAAGCGTGGCTGATGTCCTGACCCAGGAAACGGAATGTACCGCCCGAAGGACTATCAAGTAAACCGAGGATGTTCAGCAGCGTGGACTTGCCACAACCGGATGGTCCCATCACCGCCACAAATTCCCCTTTGGCAATGCGCAGGTCTACACCAGCCAGGGCAGTGGTCTCTACCGTGTCTGTGATGTACTTTTTCTCTAACTGCTGTGTTTCGATGATAAATTCTTCCTTGCTCATGGTATCTTAATTGTTATGTTGTTTAAATGTTAAATTGTTGATGGTCAAATTGCTATTAGGTTTGCGTGAGAGAATTATTCAGGAAAAACCATTTAACAATGCAACCATATAGCCATTATTTTACTTTAACTCCAGCCTATCTATGTCGCCGTAGCTTTCATAGGAGGAGAGGACCACTTTCTCGCCTGGCTTCAGGCCGTCAAGCACTTCGTAATGTTTCGGGTTTTGACGTCCGAGTTTGATGGAGCGTTTGGTCGCATGATCCCCCGACTTATCCACCACGAATATCCAGCTGCCCCCTGTGCTTTGGTAGAAGCCGCCGCGTGGCAGCAGCACCGCCTTGCCGCCATCATTCAGGTTCAGCCTGATCTGCAGCGTCTGGCCGCGGCGTATACCTTGCGGAGTGGCATCCTCGGCAAATTCAAGGTCTACCTGAAAAGTACCTGCTTGCACTTCCGGGAACACTTTGGCTACTTTTAGCTTATAGTTCTGTCCGTTGAAGTCGAAGTTGCCTTCCAACCCAGGGTATATGCGGGAAATATAGTGCTCGTCAATAGAGGCCCTCACCTTGTAGCCGCTCATATCGTCCACCTGGCCGATGTTCTCGCCGGCACCTTTAGACTCTCCTACCTGGGCCTTCAGGGTAGAAAGCTGACCGGATATAGGGGCGGTAACATATAAGCTGTTCAGCGTGTTGCGGGCCATGTTGATATTGGCCTGCATTCGTCTGATGGACTCATCCAGTTGGCGCAGTCGGTCATCCAACAGCTTTGCGTCCTGCTTCACGGAGCGGTCGCCAAGAACCTTGCGTTTTTTGAGGTACTCGTACTCCTCTTTAGATGCCTGGAATTCCTCCTGCGAGATCACTTTTTCATCGAACAGTACTTTATTCCGGTTGTAGGCCCGTTCAGCTGTCGCCAGGTTGTATTCAATCTCGGCTAACTCGTTCAACTGCCTGATCTGGTCCTGCTTCATCGTGATCTCAGAGTTCTGACGCTCGTTCATCAGATCGTAAAGCTGTGTTTCACGGGTCATGAAGTCGATCTGGAGCGTCGTATTGGAAAGCTTCAGAATAGTGTCTCCTTTTTCCACCATGCGACCGTCATCGGTATAGATTTTCTCTACACGGCCACCTTCTGATATGTCGAGGTAAAATGTTTTGAGAGGCTCTACTGCACCATCTATGGCAATGAACTCCTGAAACACACCATTCTCCACTGTGCCCACGGTAATGCGCTTGCTGTCAACATTGAGTTTAGAGGAGTGTTCTGCAAAAAGTAAGTTGTAAAGAACCACTACCAGCACCAGTGCAGCACCGGCTATAGCAGCAATTTTCTTAGGGGTATATTTTTTCTTTTCTATAACGCGATCCATAGCGGGGAAAGAGTTTCTGTGTAATGCTGAACAAGGATTGCCAATAAATGTGCCATTGTATTCAATGTTTTGATTTACAGTGATTTATTAATTAATGTGCTCATATTGTTCAGCTTAACTGTTCGGTATCGTACACTCCTTTGTCTGTATGCGAACACTTGAACACACAAGTAAAAATACAGTGTTTTCTCTTTCTGAATTTGGGGTGGGATAGAGGGCCTATAACTTTTGGTATTCTGAATCAGAAAGTATTTCTTTACCCCGAAGAATTTGTTAAGTCCTTGCAGCTCATGCGGAAAATTGATTGTAAAATACTGGTTGTAGATGACGAAGAAGACATCCTGCTGGCAAGCAGACTGCTGCTCAAGCAGCACTTTGCTACGGTGGTGACAGCTTCGGATCCCTATAGCATCCCGACCCTGCTGCAGGAGTACCGTTTTGACGTAGTGCTGCTGGATATGAATTACAGCGCAGGCGCTACATCCAGCAAGGAGGGACTACACTGGCTGAAACAGATTCTGAAATTGGCACCGGCTGTTAAGGTGATTCTGATGACGGCCTACGGCGATATTGAACTGGCAGTGCGTGCCCTCAAAGAAGGAGCCACCGATTTTGTGCTGAAGCCATGGCAGAACGATAAGCTCGTGGCCATCCTGAAAACCGCCTGCCAGCAAAACAGGGGAGTAGGGAAACGAAGTGCGGAAACAGCGGAGCAAAACCAGACCGCCTTCCATTATGCCGGTTTTATTGGTGTGTCGCCGGCCATGCAGCGGGTATACCAGACGATAGAAAAAGTTGCCGGTACAGATGCCAATGTACTGATACTCGGCGAAAACGGCACAGGCAAGGAGGTCGCGGCACGCGCCCTGCATCGTAAATCGAAACGTTCCGATAAGGTCTTTGAGAAGGTAGATCTGGGTGCTATCAGTGAGACACTCTTTGAAAGTGAGCTGTTCGGCCACGCCAAAGGCGCCTTTACTGATGCCAAAGAAGAGCGCATGGGACGGATGGAGGCTGCAAATGGCGGGACTTTGTTCCTGGATGAAATAGGCAATCTGTCGCTGCCGCTTCAGGTCAAGCTATTGTCTGTGCTGCAAAACCGCCATGTGATCCGGCTCGGTACGAACAAGCCCCGCCCGATTGATATACGCCTGATCTGCGCGACCAATATGCCGCTGTACGACATGGTACGGGAAGGCACCTTCCGTCAGGACCTACTGTACCGTATCAACACAGTCGAGATATACCTGCCCCCATTGCGGGAGCGTCAGGAAGACATCCGGCTGCTGGCGCAGCACTTCCTGCGCGTGTACAGCCAAAAGTATGAACGTGAAGGGCTAGGTATAGCACCTGGCACCATCCGCCGGCTGACCGAGTACCGCTGGCCGGGCAATATCCGGGAGCTCGACCATGCCCTGGAGCGAGCCGTGATTTTGTGTGATCAGCAGGAGCTGCAGCCAGAGGATTTTTATTTCGCACCGGGCGATGTGTCAGGCAAGGCCGCCGATAAAGAGCCTGTTCTGGAGAGTGACTATACCTTGGAGGCACTGGAAAAAATGATGGTGCAGAAAGCCCTTGTCAAACATGCCGGAAACATCACACATGCAGCAAAGGAACTTGGTATCACCAGAACCGCACTTTACCGCCGAATAGAAAAACATGGTTTATAACCGCTTCAGAGCGAACCTGCTGCTGCGGGTGGGGCTGTTGATCATCAGCATTGCTGGGATCACACTAGTCCTATACCGCACCGAATGGTACATGACTGCCGTGTGCATCGGATTACTGCTGCTCTTCCAGCTCTATGACTTAGTGCATTATGTGGAGCGAACCAACCGCGATATCTCAAGCTTTCTGGAGGCTATTCGTCACTCGGACTTTACGCAGCGCTTCGCAGTAAAAGGGGGTAATCCGGCATATAAGGAGCTTTATCAGTCGTTCAACGATGTATCCGATGCTTTCCAGCGCATCAAAACCGACAAGCAGGCGCACCACCTGTACCTGCAGGCGATCGTAGAGCACATTGGCGTAGGTATCGTTTCTTTTGATGAGAGTGGACGTGTGGAGTTGGTAAATCATGTGCTAAAAGAAGTCCTGCACACGCCCCACCTAGAGCACATAGAGTCGTTAGGCCGCATCAGTGAGGAGCTGGTGGAGGTGATGCGCAGCATCGGGCACAATGAGAGAAGGCTTGTTACCCTGCAGGTACGGGATGAGCAGCTGCAGCTGGCCCTGCATGCCACCACCCTGTTTTCGCAGGGACGAATGCTCAAAATCGTGTCGTGCCAGAATATCAAATCTGAGCTGGAGGAGCAGGAGCTGCAGACCTGGCAGAAATTGATCCGGGTACTCACCCATGAAATTATGAATACCATCACACCGGTCATCTCCCTAACGGCTACTGTTTCGCAGCTGATGGAAGAGGAGGTAGTTAGGAAAGCTGATGTCGGAGAGACACCTGAACAGGAGGTACTGGAGGATATACAGGCAGGATTACAGACCATTGAAAAACGCAGTACCGGGATGCTCCACTTCGTGAAGAACTACCGCCGCCTGATGCGTGTGCCAACCCCGGAATTGAGAACCGTAAAAGTAAAGGACCTGCTGAAGGGTGTGCAGACCTTGCTACAGCCTGAAATGGAAGCCAGACAAACGAAGCTCTTCCTCTACCTGCGGGATGAAAAGGCGGAGTTGCAGATAGACCCGGAGCTGATCGAACAGGTGCTGATCAACCTGATCAAGAACGGGATGGAAGCAAGCCATAAGGCTGCAGGCCCCTGTGTGGAAGTGATCGCCTATCAGGATGAGCAGGATAGAAATCGCTTCAGGATCGACGTGCAGGACAACGGGACAGGGATTAGTCCTGAAGATCTGGATAAGATTTTTATTCCTTTTTTTACCACCAAAAAGCAGGGCTCAGGTATAGGCCTCAGCCTTTCCAGGCAAATCATGCGGCAGCATGGAGGCAGCATACGTGTCAGCAGCCCCCCAGGCGGCCCCACCACATTCAGCCTGATCTTTCGAATGAATAATGAGTAATGAATAGTTAAGAACGGTTTTGAAAACCTGGGGTGGAAGTATCAAAAATCGGAAGCTTATAAATACCAGCTGCAGCTGCACATCTTTCCAGATCAAGAATTAACATTCTCAATTACCCATTATTAATTCCTATAGGTTTTGCTGGATCACCTGGTTTAGCTGGTGCCCCGGCACGGCACCGGCCTGTTTCCAGACGACCTGCCCGTTTTTGAAAAGCATAAAAGTCGGCACGCCCTGCACGCGGTACTGCTGGGCAGCTGCCTGGTTCTTGTCCACGTTTATTTTGATGACCTTCAATTTACCCGAGAAATCCTTAGCTAGTTGCTCCACCACCGGGTTCATCATTTTGCAGGGGCCGCACCAGTCGGCATAAAAGTCCACAAGCACTGGCATGCCCGGGCTTTTGATCAGTTCAGCGAATGATTTCTTTGCCATAGCTCTCTTGTTTACTATGTTTTTACGAAGTGCAAAGCTAAAGGATAAAACCAGCGGACACCAAACAGCTGCACGGATTCAAATCATGCCCTTCCTTTTAAGTGGAGGAGTCACAACATGGAGCGTGTGTTCTAGCTCACAAATGCTGGATGGACTGCGCTATACCTGGTTTGTTTCCCACTTGGGAACTATAGCCAGCGCGGCTTGATTATTGTATTGACAAGATTTTTCCGAATAACATGACGAACCTGAAATATAAGCTGAGACACTGGATCAGCACCCTGGCGATTGCCACCCTATTGGTACCTGCCACCTTACCGTTCAGCTCCTGCAGCAAGAGTGATGCGGCTATACCTGAAAACGTAGCGGAGCGTGAACTGCTGGTATCAGCCGAGAAGGTGGGCACTTTGCCTGCCGCCATGCTCAAGCAACTGGCCGGCGCCTATGCCGGTAGTTTCCAGAGCCAGATCAAGTATGATGTGGCAATTTACAAGGTGAATTACCGCACCACTTTCCAGGGCCGTGAAACGGAGGCTTCCGGATTGATTGCCCTGCCCATGAACCTGACCACACCCGCTCCGGTACTGAGCGTGCAGCACGGTACGAACTTTAAACACGACGAAGCGCCCTCTGCCATGAGCGGCGGCCCGACGGGCTTTGAGGTATTTGCCTCCGGAGGCTATATTACCCTTATACCTGACTACCTGGGTTTCGGAGCTTCCAAAAACCTGTTGCACCCTTACTACCACCAGCAGTCCTCAGGTATAGCCGTGGTCGATATGATCAAGGCTGCCAAGTCGCTGTATGCCCGGGAAGGTATAGCCGACAACGGACAGTTGTTTCTGGCGGGCTACTCTGAAGGCGGTTACGTAACACTGGCTGCACAGAAAGAAATTGAAACCAATCCGCAGCATGGCTTAAGGGTAACTGCTTCTGGCGCTGGTGCCGGTGGCTATGACCTGACCAGTATGCTGGCCGATGTGAAAGCGGGCAAGCCTTATACCTATCCGGCCTACCTGGCTTATGTGCTGATGAGCTACAACAAAACCTACGAATGGAACCGTCCGCTCTCAGACTTTTACCAGGAACCTTACGCCACCCGGCTGGCAAGTCTGTTTAACGGACAGCACAGTGGCGGCGCTATCAACAAGGAACTGACTACCCAAACGGAGAATCTGTTTTCGGCTACTTTCCTGGAAGGGCTCCGTGGTAATGGTGAGCAGGCGCTGAAGAAGGCATTGCTGGAGAACAGCTTTAACAGGTGGGTGCCGCAAAGCCCGACACGCCTCTACCATGGCACTGCCGACGTGATTGTGCCCTATGCCAATTCTGAGCAAACCTTTGAGTGCATGAAAGCGGCCGGAGCACCAAATCTGGAGCTTATACCAATTAAGAATGGAAACCACGGAAGCAGCCTCATTCCGATGCTCACTGACCTGATTCCCTGGATGCAGTCGTTTGGCACAAACCCTTAACTGAGGACAGCTATACCTGATAAGGTACCTAAAGTATAGGGAAGCGGTCCACTTAGCCTGATCAGCTAGGTGGACCGCTTTTTTATAAAGAAGGACAGCTATACCTTCGAAAACTTCAGGCTATACACCATCGGAATCATATTCTGCAGATGCTTGATGCGCCAATAGCCGTCGGGGCCCTGCACGGTGTGGTTGAAACAGTTGTAAGGCGAGTAAGGAAATTCGTGGAAAAGCTCCAGTTTCAGTCCCTGGTTCAGTAGCGCACTGATAACTTCGCTCAGGCTGTGGTTCCAGGAATATTCCTTGTACTGGATCGGTGCATCCCGGTCGGCATAGGTGCCTGAGCTTTCTTCCACGATCGGCTCCGGGGTGTTGTGGTAAGGGTACTGCACTTGCGTAAAGTCATTGTCGAACATCCATACCACCGGGTGGAACTCTGCCATGTAGAAGGTGCCTCCCGGTGTCAGAAAATGTGCGATCACCTCGGCCCAGCGGTTCAGGTCGGGCAGCCAGCCGATCACCCCGTAGGACGTGAACACGATATCAAACTGCCCCTGCAGGTTTTCTTTCAGATCATACACATTGGAACACACAAAGCGGGCGTTCAAGCCAAGCTCATCGTTTAGTTTCTCCGCCTCTTTAATGGCCTCGTCCGATAGGTCTATACCTGTGACTTCGGCACCCAGTCTGGCCCAGGAGAGGGTGTCCTGACCGAAGTGGCACTGCAGGTGCAGCAGGCTTTTGCCAGAGACCGGTCCTAGCTCTTCCAACTCTATCTTATTAAGGCTGGAATTTCCCGCCTTGAAACCAGCAACATCATAAAAAGCCGAGTCCTTGTGTACCGCTGTGCGCAGGTTCCAAGCCTGTCTGTTCGCTTCAAAATATTCCTGTTCCATCCTTTATTTCCGTTGACTAAAAGATTATTCGAAAGATAAAAATACTATAAATTGCTTAATCTTAAATTTTATATATTTACATTTATTCTTACCTACGAACAAATTACCACTACATGAAAATCACAGGAAAAGAGGGCGGGCCAATAGACCGTGCCCAGGCAAAGAGATGGACAGCCAGATACAGATCAAGCGGCAGAGGGAAAACCAATTCACACTTGTTTGGAGGGGAAACAGTAAAGCAGCTGCTCGATCAGGAGGGATGTGTGGCGATGCGGATCTATTATGCTTTGGATGATAACGGAGAGCAGCAACTGCTGTTGGTAGGTACAGATGCTGAAGGAAATGACATGACGGAAGGCCTGATTCTGGATCTGGCTACCCCATGCCCTCCTGACTGTTCAGTTAGTAGCGAGTTGGCAGGTTGATGGAGTTTTTTATAGAACATATTTACCCTTGGTTGAGATGGGCGGCTGTATTGAGTCCTGTTCTGCCCTTTATAATTGGTCTTTTGTTATTTAGAAAACAGAAGAACACAAAATTTATGTTATTGTTTCTGTTCATAACTATAGGGGTGTTGACAGAGGTTGTATCAATGATTACCGTAATGTCCGGTACCAAAAATAATCTTTGGCTCGGCCATGTGTATACCTTGCTGGGCTTCAGCGTGCTGGCAGGGATTTTTTATCATAGCTTTAACAAGCTTCTGCTGAAAAGAGCCGTCCTTGGCGGGATGGTTGGGCTGTGTTTACTGATTTATTACGATGCCTTCATCACAGATGGGATCATGAAAATGAATTCCATGTCAAGAATAGCAGCTAATGTAATGCTGATCATAATGGCCATCACTTACTTTTATAAGGTCGCCAACAATGCTAAAATTGTTTACCTGGACCGCGACCCTATGTTTTTGCTGAGTTGCGCCATCCTTATTTATTACGCTGGAACAAGTATGTCCTATGCTATTTTTAACGAGGCGCTGGCAATTTCATACGACACGGCACGCATCTGCTTAGCCATTATCATGGTGCTGAATGTGCTGTTTTACCTAAGCCATGTATTTATATTAAGGAGGCTGGCCGTATGATAGAAATCTTAACCCCCTTGCTGATCATCACCCCGGTCCTGCTGGTGCTCGCCATCGGCATTATCGTATTTGTGTTTGCCTACCAGCGGCGCATGCTGCAGCACCAGGAGCACCTGCGCGAGCTGCAGGAGCTGCGGCAGCGGCAGATGCTGGAGGCTGCCCTGGAAGCGCAGGAAGCGGAGCGCCGCCGCGTAGCCCGTGACCTGCACGACGAGGTAGGCGGCATGCTGGCCCTGGTCCGGCTCAATATTGGGCAGGTAGCGCGCAAATCTGCAGAGAACGAAGCCGTCGCCGAAACAGCCCACCGTTCCAAAGAATTGCTTGACGAAGCGATACAAAGTGTACGCCGCATCTCCCACGACCTGCTTCCCGTGGTGCTCGACAAAATGGGGCTCGTGCAGGCGATCAACAGCCTGGCGCATTCCGTGCCGCCCGATAGTGGCCTGGAGGTGAAATTTACGCATAACCTTGAAAATTTCCGGCTGGAAGCCCGACAGGAATTGCTACTGTTCCGTATTCTACAAGAACTCGTAAATAACACCCTAAAGTATGCGGAGGCTACACAGATCACGATCAACCTGCACCGGGAAGACGATAAGCTGACCCTGCGCTACACCGACAATGGGAAGGGCTTTAACTACGATGCCACCCTGGATGCGGGCAGTGGGAGCAGCGGACTGGGACTGAAAAACCTGCAGAACCGCGTGGACCTGCTCAACGGTGCGATTAACTTCTTTTCGAAGTTAGGGGCAGGCATCAAAGCCGAAATAGTTATCCCTTTTGCCTATATTATCGTTATTATTTATAACTTTGGTTTGCTAACCTAAGCTTTACTATATGGAGCTGCAGCCACTTACACTTGCGATCGCTGACGATCACACCCTTTTTCGGAAAGGAGTGATCGAAATTCTGAAGAATTATGAGGAAATCACTGTAATAAGTGAGGCGTCCAATGGTATTGAGCTGCTCGAAAAGATTGAAGGCAACCTGCCTGATATCATCATGCTGGACCTCGAAATGCCTGATATGGATGGCATTGCAGTAGCCCGCTACGTGCTTAGCAAGTATACCAAGGTGAAAATATTGGTGGTATCAATGTACGGTGAAGAAGAGTTGGTGAAGAAGCTCCTTAACGAGGGCGTACACGGTTACCTGCTCAAGAGTGCCGACCCGGAGGAATTGCGGGAAGTATTGCAACTGCTCCGGAACGGCAAAACACACTACCCGGTCTTCTCTCAGAATTATTTCACGCTACGATAAGTATAAAAAAAGCCGCCCTTACGAGCGGCTTTTTTATACCTGTCAGCCTACCGTCCGGATGCGGCTCACGACCCATACGGCCACAAGCGTCGCCACACTCGCCATGATGCCCACCCAGTTGAAGTGAGTCAGTGTACCATTTGCGGCTTCCTGCACGATGAGCCCGCTCACAAAGGCTGCTATACCTGCGCCCAACTGCTGCACCGACGAGTTGATGCTCATGAAACTGCCACGCAACTCCGGCTCCACGCTGGAAGTGATCAGCGACATGGCCGGCACAAAACGGGCTCCGAAAAAGATGAAGAAGGTCGTAGAAACAGAAAGTGCCAGCACCATGCCTACAGGGGGCAGGTTAGTGATCAGCACGATCGGGATGATGGAGAGGATGGCGGCCCAACGGAAGATGAACTGCTTGCCATACTTGTCAGCCAGGCGGCCCGCCCACTGGGAAGTGAAGACGGTAGCCAGTCCACCGAAGAGGTAGATGTAGCTAAGGTCACGCTCTGTAAAGCCCACATTGGCCACCATGTAAGGACTGATGAAAGGCACCACCAGGAAGCCCGCCATGGTCAGCGTAACGGTGAGCGCCATAGCCCACTGCAGGTTAGGCTGCACCACCATGGCTCTAAGCGCACGGAACGGATTACCGGGTCTGGCATTGGTCAGGTGCCCCCGCATAGCCGGCAGAAAACGCACAGCCACCAGCAGGATAAGCACACTCAGGCCTACGAGCAAATAAAAGGGTGCATGCCAGCTCATCTCACTGGCCAGGTATAGCCCGATCGGTATACCGGCGATGGAAGCCACCGAAAACGCGGCCATGACGCGACCGGTAGCCGCACCGCGGCGCTGCTCTGGTATGGCATCGCCGATGATGGCCAGTACCAGCGCCCCCAGCACACCACCAAATCCGCCGGCTACTACCCTGGCCAGTAGCAACAGACCATAGTTAGGCGCAATGGCACAGCCCAGCGTGCCTACAATGAAGCCAAGGTATAGCGCCAGTAAAGCATGCTTGCGGTCGAAGCGGTCGATGAAGAGGGCACTCACAAAACCCGCAATGGCCGCACTGAAGGTATAAGCCGACACCAGCAGACCAAACTCACGCGGTGAGATGCTGAACACTCGCATCAGTTGCGGTCCCAGCGGCATCATGATCACGAAGTCCATCATGTGGGTGAACTGGATTGCCGCCAGCAAAAAGATCAGCAGGCCCTCCCGGATCTGAACTTTAGGTACAAGGGGCTCCTGTACGGGAGCGGTTATCGGAGCAGGATTGTTATCCCGAAATCTATTCATAGTTTAAACATTGAAATCAAAACAGGGCGCCAATGTACAAATAATTTTGATTGCAGAGAGCTAAATTTCAAGCCTGCAGACCAGATTAGCTGCCCAGATGCTGCCTGGCTCATAAAAGAACCTTGTATATACGTGATTCGACCAATTGCAGCAGTGTATTACTCACTTTAATCAGAAAATCTGTCTGGTAGGATTAGTCGGGACTAGCCTTTTAGAGTAGGTTAGAAGGATTGTAAACCTTGGGAGCGGGACAAATGTTTTAAGAAGTAGGGTATAGGAGCTATTCCTGTGGGTACATGGAAGCTGGCCTGTTAAGCTTAAACTTATGCTGCGGGTATGGCACAAATCTGGATCACCTCGGTACATCTGACTTCTGAACAGACGTTGCGTGGGGCTATAAAAGTCAGCATTGCATATAGATCACAGGAAGAATTCCTGCGGCAGGAAGATAAATCCAGCGTGCTATTAAATATCGGGCATCACAAAAGCACAGCAGTCCTGACTGTAACTGGGAGCCCATGTGAAAAGTAGAATTTGTATGGCAAAGAAAGAGGAGCAATTGATTTGCGAACTATGCGGCCGGGAGGTGCAGTACCTCACGCGGCACCACCTCGTGCCCCGCGAGGAGGGAGGGCGCTACGGAGCCACGGCAGAGCTCTGCCAGCCCTGCCACAGCACCCTGCACCTGACTTTCAGTAACCGTGAACTGGCCACCTTATACAACTCCATACCTGCGCTGCAGCAGGCCGAGGATATGCAGAAGTACCTCAAGTGGGTTCGTGGCAAACGCATAGAGCGCATCTCCAACAGACGTGGCCGCAGACGCTAGTCTGACTGTTTCTGTTGCATCAGCCGTTCTTGCATGGCCGCCTCACCTTTCTCGCGAATGGCCAGCACCAGGTCGGTTTTGAACTGGTGGAAGCTTGCCTCCAGGCCGGCCGGATAGCTGTGCGGATTCAGCAGGCGTCGGATGCTTTCATGCAGTTTACTGAGTTCTTCTTCCCGGTGTTTGCGGATTGCTTTCAGGTCGGGCAGCTCCGCTACGAGCTTCCCTTTTGCCAGCACAGGTATAAGCAGGTCTTTGTAAGGCGTGCCCTCCGGTATAGACTTGCGACGGGTGCTATCGAGTGGACTCACGATCAGTACTTTGTCAGGTAGAGCTACCGCTTCGTTGTAAATCATGTCTGCCACAAAGCCCTGTTCATCGTAGTATCGGCGTACCTGCTGTATACCTGGGTTAGAGGTTTTTTCGAGTTGCTCCGATAGTTTCAGGCTATAACTCCATTCCCCGTTTTCCTGCTTAAAGGCAGCTAATTTGTACACTCCGCCCAGCGCAGGTTGGTCGTAGGCTGTCACCAGCTGCGTACCGATTCCCCATACATTGATCTTAGCACCTTGCTGTTTCAGGCTGTTCACAATACTCTCATCCAGGTCGTTGCTGGCCACAATATTGGTATAGCCCATACCTGCTTCGTCGAGCAGTTTGCGGGCCTCTATGCTCAGGTAGGTCAGGTCGCCGGAGTCAAGGCGGATGCCGTTGAGTTTAAAGCCGGTCGGCTCCAATTTTTTAGATACCTCAATGGCGTGACGCACGCCTTCCAGTGTATTGTAGGTATCCACCAGGAAAACGGAGTCGTGCGGGAAAGCCTGGCCGTAAGCTTCAAAAGCCTGTTCTTCGCTTTCAAAAGCCTGCACCCAGCTGTGGGCATGCGTGCCGCGTACCGGTATGTCGAAGAGTTTGCCAGCCAGCAGGTTGGAGGTCGCATCTATACCTCCCACATAAGCGGCCCGGGTGGCAGCCAGCGAACCGTCTATGCCTTGGGCGCGTCGCATGCCGAACTCGATCACGGTGTCGCCCTTGGCAGCGTCTTTTATGCGGGCTGCTTTGGTGGCGATCAGGGTCTGGAAGTTCACGATCGTGAGCAAGGGCGTCTCCACCAGCTGCGCCTGTAGTAATGGGCCACGCACCCGGATCAATGGTTCGCTTGGGAACACGACAGTGCCTTCCGGTATGGCGTCTACGTCGCAGGTAAAGCGCAGGTCACGCAGGTAGTCCAGGAAAGCCTGCTCAAACAATGGTTCGCCCTGACTGCCGCGCAGACTGCCCAGGTAAGCCAGGTCCTCCTCCGTAAACTGCAGCTGCTGCAGGTACTCCACCGCATACGCCAGTCCTGCTGCTACAGTATAGCCACCCTTGAAAGGTGGTTTCCGGAAATAGAGATGGAATACGGCTTCGCGCTCTGCTATACCTTCTTTCCAGTAGCCGTAAGCCATGGTGAGCTGATACAGGTCAGTCAGAAGGGAGAGGGAGCTGCGGTAGAGTTGGTGGAGGGTGTTGTTCATGTTTCCTTGTGATAAGATAGTCAGTAGAAAGAACGAAAGACGACACAATTGGATGTGGTGCCTATACGCTACGAGTACTCTTTCCCGTCTGCCTGGGGGTATGGAGTAATTGTTCAACCAAAGGACCCGATTACGCTTGTCCTGTTCTGTTGAATGCCCGAATTTAAAGGATGATATCAGATTTAGCTATATTTAAGGCATGATAAAGCGACAGTTTATACCTTTTGGCGAAGTAAAAGATAAAAAAGCCATCATCGTGGACAGCATGCACCCCAACGGACTGGTGCTGTCGCACTGGCGGGGTGCTCCCACGCCGGCTGAAGTGCGCGACGATACCAGTGCTGCCATGGTGCTGCACGCCCTGCGGCTTAATCTGCCCGGTCTGGAGCTACCCTACGTCACCGCCAACCATTTCGACATCGACGGATTTGTGGGCGTGTGGAGTCTGCTGAATCCGGAGCTGGCGCTGGAGAACGAGGAACTGCTGCGCCTGATGGCTCACATCGGCGACTTCCGCGAACTGGACCTGAACCACCCCTTGGCAGGGGAGGCGCTTAAGCTGGTCTGCTGGCTCAACACCCGCGAGCGCGACATGTTTTACGCTCCTTTCGCGGCTGACGAATCCGAAGAAAAAGAAGCGAAGCGCTGCGTAGATAAGTTCAGATATTTTCTGCGGGAGTTCGGCCGCGTGCTTAAGGACCCTGACTGGGAAAAACCGGTGTGGGAAGAGGAGGTGGCGGATGTGCTGCTTGGCTACCGCGATATGTACAAGCCCGATACTAAACTGCAGCGCTACCCCAATCTGGGCCTGATCGTAATCGACACGCAGCGTCCTGTACATTACTATGCCCTCTTCAGCCGCACCATCGGTTTTGATATGGTGCTGAGCTGCTACGAAGGCAACCGTTACGAACTGGAGTACAAGTATACCACCTGGGTTGATTTCGCCTCGAGGCCCACACTGCCCCGTATCAGTATGAAGCCGTTGGCCGAGCAGCTGAATGCCCTGGAAACCTCCGGCTATACCTGGACGGCTGACAACTTAACCGAAACCGGCCCGCTGCTGCGCCTCGAAGGGAAGGACCTCTCGCGTATGGAACGCTACGACCATCCGACTACCCGCGAAATTCACGCCTCTTCTATACCTGCCGATCAGATGAAGCAAGTGGTGGTGGATTACTTCCGGGAGAAGTACGCAGGTATAGCCCCGAAGCATTACTGGACCTGGGAGGAGGTAAAAGGATTGAATAAAGAGATAGGTAGATAGTGTAGGAGCTATGCTCAGGGCTTGCATTTCCAGAAGCTGTTTTATACTAATTTTGTCATCCTGAAAGGATCTTGTTCAAGAGGGATCTTACCCCCGCAAATAGCAGCAGCTCAACCTCCCGGGGCTAGGGGCCAATGCCGTCAACCTAAGGAATTGCTCTTTCGGATTTAAGACTGTTCCTTTGAGGGGACCATAGGGGTGTAGATAGCTGTGGTAGTTGCTCTTTAGCTGCAATTGGGTGAGGTCCGGGCTAAAGGATACCCCTGTAGTCCCCTTGAGGGGACAGTTCTGGTTAACGGGAAACTCCTGCAATGGCTTTATGGAGAGCATTTGGCTTGTTTCAAAGAGAACTCTTAGGAAAGGTATAAGCCAGAGGAGAGAAGCAGAATTTGTCTGAGATGATGCAGATCATTTTTATTATCAGGATTAAAGCACAATTTTGCTTCGATACGTATACATAGTAAATCTTTGATATAGACACCTTGCGCAACCACCAGACACCATGAAAAAAATCCTTTGCCCTACCGACTTTTCTAAAACAGCTGCCAAAGCCTTAGAATACGCCGTACTGATCGCCCGTCAGTCCGGAGGCCACCTGACCTTGCTGCATGTGGTGCATTTACCCATTGTTGATACTTCTGAAACCGCCCTGGTGGCCAGCGAACTGCTGGGTGAGCAGATGCGGGATGCCGAAGAGCGACTGGTGACCATTTGCCGCGAAATAGAGGAACGCCATGGGGCTAACCGGGGTGGGGGATTCACCTGCGACTATATTCTAAAAGAAGCCCTGCTCACCGATATAACCGAGCACCTCACCAAAACCAGCGGCTACGACCTGATCGTGATGGGCACCACCGGCGGTGGCAATGCCCTGGAAGAACTGCTGATAGGCAGCAATGCCGAGGCGGTGATGGAGCAGGTAAAATGCCCGGTGCTTTCTATACCTTCCACCTCAGAGTATCCGCGCATCAATAAGATCGTTTATGCCTCTGACTATGCGCAGGATGATATCGCCACTTTGCGAGAAGTGTTGGATTTTGCCAGTATGTTCGGAGCCAGCGTAGATGTAGTGCATGTGAATAAAGAAGGTCGCACGAGCAGCGACAAGAAAGGGCGATTTGTGCAGGAGATGGAGCATGCGTTCTCGGGCGCACCTATCCATTTTGAAGAAGTGGTGAGCAAGCACCGCACTGACGGTATAAAGGAATACTACGACGCCTCAGGAGCCGATATGGTTGCCATCCTGCGACGTGAAAAAGGCTTCCTGCGGGAGCTCTTCTCACAAAGCCTGGCCGAGAAAATGACTTACCAGGCCGAAGTGCCCTTGCTGGTGCTGAAAGGCAGAAAATAAGGTATAGAACAGCCATAAAAAATGCGGCAGCTTTCTCAGAAGCTGCCGCATTTTCTATGTTCCGAAGTCAGACTATTGTTTGTCTCCAAATCCTGTTTCCATGCGCACGGCATCTTCATCAAAAACAAAAGCCAGATCGGCGCTGCAGGTTTCACAGTTGTAGCGGTCAAAGGCTTCCACGGCACGTGGCAGCGTCAGGTTACGGAAAGTACTCGCGCAGCTAACCAGCACCGGGCAATTGTGTTTCTGGTGGAAAGTATTATCTGTAGGGTCCATACAAATGTAGACACGCTTTTTCTCCACCCCTTTAAAAGAATAGTTCTCAGGCTTTGGTCGGGGAGCCCGCTGTGTCGTGTCAGCAACTGCAGTTGTCTCCTGTATTTCGGTTTGTTCTGTCTGTGCGTTGTCGGGTGACTGGCAGGCAGCCAGTGAGATGAGCAGGCCACACATACCTGCCAAGGTCTTTTTTAACATATAAGTGATGTGTTGAATAGAATGCGAAACCTAAAATAGGTGGAATTATTTAGGGCTGCAAGTTTTATCGGCCCGCCGGTTGTGCTGGCGTATCGCCTCTGCTTCTGTTACTGTCAGCACCTGCTCTTTGCAACGCTTCAGTACGGAGCAACCCTCGCTATAGTGATACACAGCAGAGCCGGAACTGTCGCAAAGGTATACCTGACGTTTGGTGGCCCCGGCAGGTATAGCGGCTTTGCTATTGTCTACGGGCTCGGGTTTCTGCTTCCGAAAATCCCAGGGGGCTACCGGGTTGGGGTCTTGCCAGAGGCCTCTTTTGAAGCGACGGGCATCGGCCTCCAGGTTGGCCAAGGTTTTGTCTTTGGAATAGGCGGTGTAGTGCCAGGCAAATCCTTCGCGCACCAGTTCCTCGTTCAGGCTGCGGCCATCAGGCAGAATAATGGTTCCCACAGTGCGGCCGTAGCGGTCTTTGTTGTGCTCGATCAGGCGCACGTTTTTGCCAAAGGCCAGGTCAGAGGCAAATTGCTTGGCCCGTTGTCCGTAAGCCTGGTTCTTCTCTGGTGTATCGACTCCCAGCAAACGCACCGTGATGGTCTGCCCGTTGCGCAGCAGTTCGAAGGTGTCGCCGTCTTTTACACCGACTACACGGTCACCAGGAACGGCAGGTGTTTCGGCTTCAGGTGTGGTGCGGGTGTTGTGGGGGGGAACCACAGCCGGCCTCTCCGGGTCATCGGATTGGGTGGTGGAGGTGTGCTCCACGGGCTGCTCAATGGCCCCACGGCGCTGGCGGAATTCTTCGCGTGCTTTTTCGCTGTCTTGCTTGCAGCCGGGGGCAGCCAGCAGGCTGGTGAATGCGAGCAGGTATAAGATGAGCTTGTTCATGGGGCAAAGGTGCTGCTATTCTCCTTTTACCGCAAACAGAAGTATTTGTTTTTATTAGCTGCCGCCATAAAAAAAGGCTGCCTCTTGTCAGAAGCAGCCTTTCCTAAGTTTTCGTGAAAAGCACTAGGCTAATTGCAGCTGTTCTGCTGTTTTTTCTTCTTTCTCCGGGTTGTGCGGTGTTTTGTTATCATCTTCGTCTGCTTCCACTTCCACTTCCACGGAGTGGGGTAGCGTAAACAGGAAAGTGCTGCCTTTTCCCGGCATGCTTTCTACCCAGATGGAGCCACCGTTGTGCTCCACAAAGTCTTTGCAAAGCGCCAGCCCCAGTCCGCTTCCCTTTTCGTTGGCAGTGCCCCGGCTGGAGTAACTGCTGCCTCCAAACAGTTTCTGCTGCACTTCCGGTGTAATGCCTATACCTGTGTCTTTGACTGATATCAGCACAAATTCATTTTTCATCTTCGCAGAAAGTGTCACGGTGTCGCCGGCCTTACAGAACTTAATGCCGTTAGAGATCAGGTTACGCAGCACCAGGCGGATCATTTCCTTGTCGGCGCAGCCCGTCAGGTTGGGGTCGATCTTGTTCTCCAGCACGATCTCTTTGCTGCTGGCCACCGGCTGAAGCAGGCGGATGTTCTCGTCAGCCAGCTCCCGCAAAGGCAGTGGTTTAGGATCAGCCTCAAAGCCTTCCATCTGCGCCCTGGCCCAGTCAAAAAGGTTGTCGAGCATCCAGAGCACATTCTGCTGCCCTTTCACCAAGCTGTTGAATAGCCCTTCCTGCTTATCGGCGGGCACTTTGCCCATGGCCATCACATGCAGCAGTCCCTTGAGCGCGACCAGCGGACCACGCAAGTCGTGCGCGATCACGGAGAAGAGCTTGTCTTTGATGGTGTTGAGCTGGGTAAGTTTTTCTTTCTGTATGTTGAGCTGCTGGGCCTGCTCCGTCAGAGCTTTCTGATGCTGGTTCAGGGCCTGGTTTTTATGCATGATCAGCTCGTTCTTCTGGGTAAGCAGTTTGTTGATGCGGCTTTGGTGCTGCCTTCCTCTGAAGAACACATAGGCCATGGCGCATACCAACAGCAGCAGGGCTACAGTGAAGTACTGCACGATGCTGCGCTGTTCCAGCTTGCGCAGGTTCAGCTCCTGCTCGGCCCGGAGGAGCAGGTTTTCCTTGTCCTTCTGGGCTGTTTCGTATTTCACGCGTTCCTGGGCAATGCGGTCTGCCGCCCGTTCGTTGTGCAGGCTGTCGTTGTAGGCCATGTGCATCGTCAGGTAGTGATGGGCCATTTCGTAGTTGCCCATGGCTGCGTAGATGCGGTCCAGTATGGCAGCGTTCTCCTTGAGTACATATTTGCCTTCGTAGGCTCTGGCGAGTTCCATGCTGGCCAGGGCGTTGTCGAGAGCTTTCTCGTATTTGCCGGCTTTGAGGTACGATTCGGCCTTGCCGCGCAGTACATATACCTCGTCGTGCGGACTACCCAGGTCATTGGCGATCTGGTGTGCCTTGTTGAAAAAAGTGAGGGCCGTCTGATAATCGTTTTTGCCGTTGTAGGCTTCCCCGATGTTGATCAGCGAGATCAGAATTCCCTGCTTATCGTCCAGTCCCTCCTGAATAGGGAGTGCTTCGCGATAATAGACCAAAGCCAGGTCATACTTTCCCTGGTCCAGGTATACGCCGCCTATGTTGCTCAGGGCACTGCTCATGCGCAGGGTGTCCTGTGCCGTGGTGGCAAGTGAGAGAGATTTTTTATAGAGCGGAAGGGCCTCTTTGTGGTTGTGCTGATCAGCGTAAACATTGCCGATGTTGTTATAGCTGGCACTCAGGTCTGACGGGTCGCCCAGCTTCTCGCGGATGCGCAGCGCCATATAATAAAACTGAACGGCCTTGTCAATATCGCCGAGCAGGTAGTGGCCTGAGCCGGTTTCATTGTAGGCCTGTGCCAGTAGTTTGTCATCGCCTGCCTGTCGGGCCAGTGCTACCGCTTTATTGCCGTAGGAAATGGTGGTTTTCGGGTTGATGCTTTTGTGCACCTTGCTCAGTTCGCAGTATAGCTCTATCTTCCGGGTCACATCTTCAGTCCGGCCCAATTCAGTTTTCAGGTTCTGTATCAGGACCTTCTGCTGTGGCTGCGTTAGACTTAAAAGTAGGAATAGACGAGTCAGGAATAGTAGAAGCATAGGTACCTCTCTACAGTTAGAATTACCGTATTGAATTCAGTATTAGGGAGCAATATAAGAATTTAATGTTTAATAATGCTAATCTGATTCCAGGAATATAAAGTAGCTTTAAAAAAGTGCAATTAGCTTCTAAACGAAATGCTGCTACTGGTCATAGGAGGGTGCAACTGCCCGAAATAGGCAATTGTAGTCCTATGTTATGAAAAGCTGCTGAAAAGCAAAATCAACTGACTACGTGCACCGAACTCACCCCGCCAGGCTTTTTGGTAACCACAATCTGGGTGCTGATGCGCTCTTTCAGTGCCTCCACGTGCGAGATAATACCGATCGTTTTGCCGGCGGCATGCAGGTTGTCCAGTGTCGTGATGGCAGCCTCCAGGGTGTCTGCATCGAGTGTGCCAAAGCCCTCATCGATGAAGAGGGAGTTGATCTGGGTGCGGTGACCGGCCAGGTCCGAGAGGCCCAGGGCCAGGGCTAAGCTGACCAGGAAGCTTTCGCCTCCGGACAGGGTGTTCATCGGTCGCACCGCCTCTGCCTGGTAGGTGTCCACAATCTGCAAAGCCAGGTCCTCGTCCGGGGACTTGAGGATGCGGTAGCGGTCGTTGAGCCTGAACAGGTGCCGGTTGGCCAGCTCTACCAGCCGGGCCAGCGTGAGACCCTGTGCAAAGCGGCTGAACCTCGAGCCATCTGCGGAACCAATAAGGTCAGCAAGTTGGCTCCAGCGGTGGCAGACCTGCTGCTGCGTTTTCAGCTGCTCAGCCAGCTCTCTGTTCTTTTCGCGCTGCTGGGCATCCTGCTCGAGTAGTTGCTGGTGGCGTGCCCGTTGCGAGATCAGCTCCCGCTGCCGGGCTGTTTTCTGTTGCTGCTGTTCCTGGAGTGCCGCTATACCTTCGTCGGTCAGCTGTTTTTGCTGGAGCTGCGTCAATTCCTGCTGCACATCGCTCAGACTCTTGCGTAGTTCGGTCAGGTGCTTTTCGGTTTGTGCCTTTTGGTTGGCCAGGCGGTCGGCCTCGTCGCGGTGCAGCAGCATCTGGCTCAGGGCTTCAATCGTTTCGATGCCTTTCTGGTGCAGCACGTTCAGCAAGCCTTGCCGCAGCTCCTCCAGTACCGAGCTGTTCTGCTGGTGTTTTTGGTGGCATTCTGTCTGGCGGGTATGTGCTTCCTGCAGCTCCTGCTGTTTCTGTAGTTGGCTGCGACGTGCCTCTTCTGCTTGTCTGGCTCTGGCGCTCAGCTCCTCGCTTGCCAGTCTGCGCTCTTTGTCCGGATCTTTGTCGCCAAACAAGGAATAGCGCTCACTCTTAAGTTTGGTCAGATGCTCGTGCTCTTCTTTCAGTTGCTGCCTGCGCTCTTCCAGCTCTTTTAGCTTCTGAGTTTCGTTTGTCCTGAGGTTCTTTACCAACTGCTGCAGCTCGATGTATTTTTCACGCATCCCCTCCAGCGCCTGCTGCTTTTGGGTATAGGAAGCGGCTTGCTGCTCTAGTGTTTGCAGGAGGATATGGCGCTCCTCCGCTTTGTAAACTAAGCCAAAAGTGGCAGCAAAAGATTCAGCCGTTTCGGTGTGCGCCCGTTGTTGCTCCTGCTCATCAGACAGGTTTGCCAGCAGTTTCTGGAGCTGTGTGCTCAGAAGTTTGTCTGAGGACTGCAGCTGGTTCAGGGTCGACTGGGCCTGCATCTGCGCTTCGCGGACTTGCTGCAACTGTTGGTTTATACCTTCCAGCTCACGGCTCAGTGCCCGTGCCTGTGCCAGTTGCTGCTGCAATGCCGTGGCGGTTTCCTGCTGGGTATGCAACAGTTGCGCTAACTGGTCTATACGGCCTATACTTAGCTCCTGTGGTATACCTTCGGCCACTTGCGCAAAGGTATGGCATAGTCGCCGGACCTCCGTTTCAGCCTCCGTTTTGGCTGTTCTCTCCAGCTGCTGCTTTTGCTCCAGGGAGTTGAGCTGTACCTGTAGCTGCTGCAGGTGTTGCTCCAACTCCTTTACCAGTTCCTGCTGCTTGTCGCGCTTCTGCACTTCCTCGGGCAGGTCAAAGGTATAGCCGTCCTCGGCGAAAGGGTGATGGGTAGAGCCGCACAGCGGGCAAGGCTCGTCCTGTGCCAGGGTATGGCGGGCTTCCTCGTACTGCTGAATCTGCTGCTGTAGCTGCACGAGTTTCTGGAGTGCCTGCAGGTGCTCGCTTGCCTGGCCATACCTGTTTTTGATTTCCTGAAGGCTGGTGTTTGTTTCTTTGTACTGCTGCTGTAGCTGTGTCAGCTGCTCGTTTGTAAGTTGAAGCTTTTGCTGCTGTAGCCTATGCTGCTGCGCCAGTTCCTGCAGACGCTCAAAGCGGGACAGCAAAGCAGGCTGCGACTGCGCAGACTGCTCCAGTTCTTCTATGCTCTTAGCGGCCAGTATACCTTGCAGGGCGCTTAACTTTTCACCTTTCTGCTGCTGCAGCTGATCGTACAAGGCCTGCTGTTTAGTCTGCTGCTCCTGTAGCTCGGTCAGTTGCCTGGCTTCCTGGCTTCGTTGCTGGCTTAGCTCCTGTTGCTCATGCTGGTTGCGGCGGATGCGCTGCTCCACTTCCTGCAGATCGCGCAACGTAGCTTTGAACTCAGGCAGATGCTCTTTCAGGTCCTGTAGCTTAGCGTTCTGTTCCAGCCAGTTTTTTATACCTGTCGCCTCCTGGGTGAGCTTTTCCAGTTCGGCTTGCCTGGCCTGCAGTTGGGCCTGCTCCTGTTGCAGTTGCTGCTCAAAAGTGACGTAACTGCTTTTGTTTTTAGTGTAAGCGTCACGGATGCTGTTGAGCTGGTGGTCAAGACGAACTACCTGCGTCAGCACAGGGTCCAGTTTCTGAATCGCTTCCTCCTGTTGCTCAAACGCCTTGGTGGCTTCTATGGCGATTTTACCGGCGGCCTCGAGTTCGGCTTGCAGCACAGGCACCCGCTTTTGCAGGGTCTGCAGCTGCTCCTGTGCTTCGAGCACCTTGCTGTTGGTACTCCGGATTTCGGCCAGTTCGCCCACAAACTGATGGGCCTGCTGGTGCTGCTCGAGTTTTACAAAGTCGGGTTGCAGCTGACGGAGTTTCTGCTCCTGCACCTCCAGGGCTTGCTGGTGCTGCTGCTGACGTGTCTGCAATTGCGCCACCTGCTGCAGCCACTGTACCTTGGCCTGCAATGCGGTCAGGTCTTGCTGCAGGGTCGCTTCCTGTACCGACAGCTCTTTTATGCTCGCTTCGTAGGCTGCACGCTGTTCTTCGGGCAATAGCTGCGTGTGCTGAAGGCTTTGCTCCAGGCTTTCATATTTCAGTCGTTCCTGCTTGGCCTTTTCAAACGCGAACTTTGAGATGTCGGAGTAAATGCCGGTGTCGGTGATCTTTTCCAGCAAGCTGCTGCGCTCGTTCGGGTTTGCTTTGAGGAAACGGGCAAAGTCCCCCTGCGACAGCATAACGGATCGCAGAAACTGGCTGTAGTCAAGTCCGCAGATCTCGGCCACCATAGCGGGCACTTCGCTGGGTTTCAGATCGAATAGGTCATCTTTGTCGAAGTCATACAGCTCCATGTGCACGGGCTGTATCTTGCCATCTGCCTTGCCCCGGCTGCGACGCAGGTGCCACTTGGAGCGGTATACCTTGCCGGCAGCCTCAAACTCCACCTCCGAATAACACTCCGCAGTATGGCGGGTCATCAGCTCCAGCGGACGCTCATTGCTGTGCCGGTGCGCCAATCCGTAAAGTCCGACCGTAATCGCATCCAGAATGGTCGTCTTGCCAGCCCCGGTAGGGCCGGTAATAGCAAACAACCCCGCATCAGCCAGCGGACTCTGGTCGAAACGGATCTCGTGCTCACCTTTGAGTGAGTTGAGGTTCAGGAAGCGGACGGCGAGGATTTTCATGGGGCTGAAGGACTTGGGTAAATGCTTGTGTTTGTTTTCGGGAGAGTCAGTAGTATTTAGTTTTGTCGTGTATCAGAAGCAGCAAGTAGCTCCTGTATATCCATTTTCTCCTTGATTTTATTGACTCTCGGCTGAATATACCATATACCAATAGGCCAGAAGAGCATTAGGAAAAAATCTCCTATATAATCGCCAAGTTGAGCTTTTCTTCCAAGTTCTAATGACTTTAAAACTTTCACTGGAAAAGAATGAATGTGCAAATAAGCATACATCACATAGAGAAATGGAATAGCAGCCAGACCACTCACTGAAAATTCCTCACCATCATACAGTATCTTAATTACATATACTACCGCTAATACAATAAAGCAATTCAGGAGGAAAAGGGTGTGGTTGAGCTTAATTTTGACTGGACTCAAATTGTACAACTTATCACCGATTGTCAAAGGCCATAAGAGAAGTATGGTAGTGCCTATAATAGAAAGTATAATGTTTAAAAGGCCGAAACCTTCAATAGTTGTACTTCCAATAAAACTTGCAACGGTTAATGCCAAGAAGATTTTCCAATGCTTTAAACTTAATATTTTTTCCATCAGGGAGAGTTTACCGTTTCTTTCTGTTAATGCGGTAAATAATAGTAAAGATTCGTTGAATCTAAATTGCCTCCTCCTGCCGCATCAGCTCCAGCAACTCCGAGAAAGTAGACTGCAACTCGGTATGATCACTCTCCGGGAACGCACTTTCGCAGCGCTTCAGGAATACTTCTTTTTCACTCAAGGTATGGAGGTCCACTTCTTCCCGTATGTCCTGCTCCAGGGTTCTTCGGGCTGTTTTGATGATGGGCGGACGGTGGATCAGCAGTTGCAACTCGTCGCTTTTCAGATGCAGCACTTCCTCCAGTTGCTGATTCAGGTCAGGTATAGGGGCATCTAACTCGACCTGCAGTTCGGCCCAGGCAGGCAAGGTATAGCTGCTGTTGTCGTAGACTGCAATTTTTTGTTTTACTTCTTCCAACGAACCTTTAAAGCGTACCAACTTGCGGCAAACAGGTATAGCGATCTCCTTCAGGTCAGTGAGCTGACCGTTTTCAAAGTCCAGCACATAGACTACTTTCTTGTCCGCTACTTCGCTGAAGCTGAGCGGAATAGGGGAGCCGGAGTAGCGGATGTGGTGTGCCTTGTTGACCTGCTGCGGACGGTGCAGGTGACCGAGCGCTACATAGTCGAACTCTTTCGGGAACTGGTCTGCCCCAATCTGGCCAAGGTTGCCGACGTGGATCTCCTTTTCGCTATCAGAAGCAGAGCCGCCGGCGGCAAACAAATGGCCCATGGCCACCACCGGTATACCTCGTGCTTTGTAAGGCTGTACATGCGGCACAAAGGCGGCGTAGTGGGCGGCTATACCTTGTTTAATGCGCTGTTCGCGTTCCTCGTAACTTTCGCCGGCTACGGAAAGACGTACGTCGCGGTCACGCAGAAACGGCACAGCGCAAACCACGAGTTCCAACTTGCCGTTTTCGTCGCGCAGTTCAATCAGTTCATCCAGCAGGTCGGCAGTAGCACCGCCTATCACTTTTATGTTAAAGCAGTCGAGGAGTTCTTTGGGTGCATTGAGCGTGGAAACGGAGTCGTGGTTACCGCCCGTGATAATAATGTGGCGGCAGCAGGTGGCGCAAACCTTCGTCAGGAAGTTGTAGTACTGGCGCAGGGCTGTGTTGGAAGGGGCACCCGTGTCAAACACGTCGCCGGCCATCAGGAGCACCTCAACCTTTTCGGATTCAATGGTTTGCAGGAGCCAGTCCAGGAAATGCTGGTGTTCTTCGGTTCGTTCGAGGTTGACGAGTCGCTGGCCGAGGTGCCAGTCTGAAGTGTGTAATACGCGCATATCCCTATTCCTTTCTCCTTTGCACCACAAGTTACATTAAGGTATACCTATACTGCAAGTTTGTGATATAATTTTTTCCGGATCAGGTATAGCGGTTTCGCTATATAAAACTGGTTTAACAAGCAAAGGGACAGTATTGCAGCCAGGGAGAGTAGAAAATCTATAGCGGGTTAATCCCGAAAGTGTATGCCAGAAAAAGTGTGGTATGTGGAAACAGCAGTAAACTACCAGACTAAAAAATCAGGGGTCAGGTATAGCTGAACCTGCCTTATTCGTTGATCCAGGCCAGCGCATCCTTCTGGCTGGAGAAGTTCTTGAATAAAAACTGGTTGATGTTCTGTGCTTCTGCCCGGGTGGCGACAGCTTCGAGGGCCAGTTTGGAGAACAGGCTGCCTGGCAGCACTCTGGCCAATTTCTGAAGTGGGGTCTGAGAAAGCAGTTCGTAAAAGGTAGTGGACATCCACTCTTTTGTAGGAGCATCCAACATGGTCAGGCGTTCGGCGTTGGCCACTGCTCTGGTAATCCCTGTATCGCGCAGCGCTTCATACAACTTCGTGCCTCCCGTAATCATTTCGTCCCTGTTCACGGCCCGTTGCCACTCTGCCAGCAATAGATTATTCTCCTTATCGATCTCTATCCTATAGAAATCAGAAGAATAATAGGTGGTCTGGGATGGAAATGGTTTTAGCAGCATCGTGTCAGATAAATCATGTAAAGATACGCATAAATACTAGCTGACGTTCATGTTGCTGTACTAAATGCAGATGATAATTACTCCTTTACTGGCAGGCCGGCAGCTTTCAGGTCTGTATAGCCCCCTATGTTATAAACGTTCTTAAAACCGGCTTCTTCCATGAGTCTGGCTGCTTTCCCGCTGCGGTTGCCACTGGCGCAGTACAGGTAATAAGTTTTGTCCTTGTCCCAGTTCTGCATTTCTTTTTGGAAGTCCCCGCTCAGGAAGTCGGCGTGCTGCGTTTTTTGGAGGTGTCCTGCCTCAAACTCAGCAGGAGTGCGAACATCAACCAGCATAACTTCTTGGTTGTCGATTTTTTCATGGTGGGATTTATATTCAGTGGCAGAAATTGTCTTGACTTTGCCGTCGCTCTGCTGTGGGCTGGTGCAGCTCATCAGACCGGCAGCCAATAAGGTCATTAAGAATAGTTTCATAAGAATGACGGATTAACCTGTGTTATAATAAACGACAGTGAGCAGTTTTAGGTACTCCTACACGTTCGGTTTCCCAAACAAAAAGTAATTATATGAAAATATTTTCATTTCTCGATACTGGGTTTACTGGGTAGATTTGCAGCCTTTGATGCACGCTATAATATTGGAAATACTGGAGTCGGTCAGAAAGTAAAAAACATTTTTGCCCTGGCGGCGGGTTTCCACCAGTCCTTTGTCGCGCATATTGGTGAGGTGATGAGAGAGCAAAGACTGTTCAATTTCCAGCACTTCCTGTAACTGGCTCACCGTGAGTTGGTCTTCCTGCTCCAGCAAGTCAATGATGCTGATGCGCACCGGATGTGCCACACATTTGAGCACATAGGCGGTTCTTTCCAGCTTTTTTTTGTCTACCCTTACTTTTAGGTCGGTCATGCAGGTATAAATAATAGGTAATTGGAATACATGATCATTTATTCATGTATAAAATTTAATACAATTTTAATACGCTTTAGGTTCCGGTTCTAAAACAGAAAAAGCCGGCACAGGGCCGGCTTTTTCATAGCACAAAATATCGTGTCAGTATTAGTTGGCGTGCACGCTGCCGCCCGCAAAGGAGCTCACATCCACACCCAATCCCTGCGCTATTCCCAGTCCAAGACCGATGTCGGCGCGGAAGAAGTGACACAGCTGACGGTTTATAATCTCTGCCCGCTTCGGTCCGTCTATACCTTGCATGGCTCCCACGATGTTGCTGATGGTATTTTTCTTTTCCTCTGGTGTCATCAGGCGGAACAGATCACCTGGCTGGGTGTAGTGATCGTTCTCACCTTCAGCGTTGCGGTCGTACCAGTCGGCGACCACGTTCGTGCCCAGATTCTGCGCCGGCTCCTTGTAGCGCTCGTCCGCCTTGATGTTGTCGAAAGAGTTCGGAAAGTAGTTTGGTGCGCTGCCCCCGTTTCCGTCTACACGCATGGCGCCGTCGCGCTGATAGTTGTTCACCGCAAACGGACAACGGTTCACCGGAATCTGCTCGTAATTGGCGCCGATGCGGTAGCGGTGCGCATCCGGATAAGAAAGAATGCGGCCCTGCAGCATGCGGTCAGGCGAAAAGCCGATGCCATCCACAAGGTGGGCCGGTGCAAATGCGGCCTGCTCTACGTGCGCGAAATAGTTATCCGGATTTTCGTTCAGCTCCAGTATGCCGACATCGATCAGCGGATAGTCTTTTTGCGACCATACCTTGGTCAGGTCAAACGGATTCCACTTATAAGTAGCGGCTTCGGCCTCTGGCATGATCTGCACCTTAAGCGCCCAGCGCGGGAAGTCGCCGCGATCAATTGACTCCACCAGATCGCGCTGCGCCTGGTCAGGGTCTATCCCTTTCATGACAGTGGCTTCGGAGTCAGTGAAGTTTCGGATGCCTTGCAGCGTCTTGAAGTGGAATTTCACGAAGAAACGCTCGTTGTCTTTGTTGATGAACGAGAAGGTATGGCTGCCGAAGCCGTGCATGTGACGGTAAGAAGCTGGCGTGCCGCGGTCGCTCATCAGGATGACCACCTGGTGCAAACTCTCTGGGTTCAGGGACCAGAAATCCCACATCATGGTCGCGCTCTTGGTGTTGGTGCGCGGGTCACGCTTCTGGGTATGGATAAAGTCCGGGAACTTCTTCGGGTCTTTGATGAAGAACACGGGTGTGTTGTTACCTACCAGGTCCCAGTTACCGTCTTCGGTATAGAACTTCACAGCAAAGCCACGCGGGTCACGCTCCGAGTCGGCGCTGCCTTTCTCACCACCTACTGTGGAGAAGCGCAGGAATACACGGGTCTCTTTGCCGATCTCGCTGAAGAGTCTGGCTTTGGTGTATTTGGTGATGTCGTGGGTAACGGTGAAGGTACCGTAAGCGCCTGATCCTTTGGCATGCACGACCCGTTCAGGTATACGCTCACGGTTGAAGTGCGCCAGTTTCTCGTGCAGGATGAAATCTTCGAGCAAGATTGGGCCGCGTGGACCGGCAGTCATGCTGTTCTCGTGCTCGTAATAAGGTTTGCCAGAGGCAGTGGTCAGTTTCTGATGTGGATTCTCGTTGCTCATATAGGTAAGGGTTTTTGAGGTTTCTGCTGAATTGATGCCTCAAAAGTATAGCCCTATGCTATATAGTTCAAATCGATTAATTTTATGGTGTGATAGTTTATGTCTATCATGTGCCCTTGTTATCCTAAACCATAGATAATTGCCAGTGACACAGTGGAAATAATCAGCCACAAAATAACTCCCTGCCAGAATGGCTTTGGACTAATGGCCTTTAAAGCGCTCAAGCTAATGTTTGCCCCGATTAGAAAGAGGCTTAGCAGTAACCCCTTTTTGGCTAGCATAACGATGGTAGGAGAAACGATTTCCACGACAGGTATAAAGGTGCTGATCACAGATGCCAGCACAAAGAGCAGAATGAATGTCGGTATGCTCAGCTTCTTCTTGCCGTCCTTGAACATCAGGCTGGAGATAAGGACCAGCGGCACGATCCAGAGCGCCCGGGTAAGTTTGAGCGTGGTGGCAATCTGCAGGGCTTCGTCGCCGTAGCGGGTGGCAGCGCCTACCACCGAACTGGTATCGTGGATGGCAATAGCCGCCCAAATGCCGAACTGCTCCTGTGACAGGCCGAGCGCATTCCCGATGGGCGGGAAAATGAATAGCGCCACTGCATTGAGCACGAAAACAATACCCAGCGCAACGGAAATCTCCTGATCGTTGGCTTTAATGGCCGGCGCCACCGCCGCGATGGCGCTGCCTCCGCAGATGGCCGTGCCTGATGAAACGAGGTGTGTGAGTCGGGGAGGGGTATAGAAAAGCTTGCCCAGCAACAGGCCGATGATCATGGTAGCGGCCAGCGATACTAAGGTATAGACGATGCCCATTAGTCCGGTTTCAGCTACCTGGTACAAGTCGATGCCGAAGCCCAAACCGACCACCGCAGCCTGCAAAAGATACTTTGAAACTTTACCGGTATGCGCTTTAAAGGGATTGCCGAGCACGAGTCCAACTACCAAGCCAACCGCTAGTGCCATCGCCGAGTTAAGCAGCGACGTGAACAGGATCAGGAGAACAAAGGCAATAAAGATCGTTTTCTGAAGCAGGGGAGGAGGCAGCGGGAAAAGTTTGGGCATGCTTGTGGCGGCGTTTGGCTTATCGCAGACAAATCTACGCTTCTTTCCAATTTAAGTATGTGACTTTTGTCGCATTCAAGTAGAAACCGACTTTTTAACGGCCTGGAACAGGTATAGCCAGTTCTAAAACGCCTCCCCGATCATCACATAAAAATTAACGCCTTCACGTCCATACCCGATATCTGCCCGGATGTTGAGCTTTTGCTCCGGGTTGAGAGCATAACGCAGGCCTGTGCCGACGGAGTATTTCAGGGTAGAGAAGCTCACGTCTTTCGGTTTGTCGAACACATCGCCTACACCTGCAAAGGCCGCCATGCCGAAGCGCCAGAACAATGGAAAGCGATACTCTAGTTGCGTACCGGCAAAGTTGTCTTCGAGGAAACGGTTTTTGGCGTAGCCTCTCAGAATGCGGTCGCCGCCGGCCATGGCCATGCGCATCACAGGTATATCACCGTTGTTGAGGTTGAAACTTGTGTTATGCGCCAGGATGTGGTTCGGCTTCAGCTCGAAATACTTTCGGAAGTCAAGGTTGAAATTGCTGTAGCCGAAGTCCCCGCCAAAGGTGCTGCCAAAGCGGTAAGCAGACATTTCCAGGTAAGTGCCGCTGCTGGCAAAGGCTACGTTATCGCGACTGTCGAGCAGGAAAATCAAGCCCAAGCCACTGTTTACTCCACCTTGGTAACCCGGAATCCTTTGCGTGAGCAGTTGGCTCTCGCGGTCCTGGTTGATAGGGTTGAGCTGCAGGTCGTAGTAGTTGGCGATCTGAAAATCCGGGCCCAGAAAAGTTCTTGCGCCCAGTTTCTTCAAAGCTGCCAAACGAGCACTTACATAATCGTATTCATAGATCTCTTCGTCAGCAAGGGGCGTGTCGTTGCCGATGCCATAAAACCTGTCCGTATACACCCGGTGTCGCAGTTCGCCGCGCAGCAGGAATTTTTCGTCACGTGTGAAAATGGTCCAGTCGAGTAACTGGTCGGTTTGCTTGCGCAAGGTATAGTCGACGATCAGACGCATCTGGGAGAGGCGGGAGTAGCCTTCGTCTTCGCTGTTCTTCAGTTTGAAAAAGCCAAGCAGCGCTGCCCCAAATCCCAGCCGGGTGTCGGGGGTATAGTAGAGCACCGGGATCGGTATAAGCCCCCGTGTTTTCTCAACTTTCGGAGGCGTGGTGTCAGGTATAGCATCAGCGGGTTGATCCTGCGCCAGAACACGGTTAGTCGCGCCCAACAGCAAACAGAGCCCCAGCAAGCAGCTGGCAAGTGCATGTCGTTTCATAAAACCAGCAAGGTATAAGGTGAGGGGCGGGTTCTGTGTTATAACAGGTATAAATCAGGACTTTGCCTGTAGAAATGTAATGAAAAGAGCGATTGGTTGGTGCTGCGGATCAGCAAAATAATTTGTTATTAAAACGCTTCTCCAATCATCAGGTACACATTAAATCCTTCCCGGCCATACCCTATATCCAGTCTTGAATTGAGTTTCTGGTCGGGGCGGATGGCGTAGCGAAGGCCGGTACCGACGGAGTATTTGATCGTGGACAGGCTGATGTCCTCTGGTTTGTCGAACACGTCGCCTATACCTGCGAAAGCGGCCGCACCTAGTCGCCAGAACAGCGGGAAGCGGTACTCTACCTGGGAGCCAACAAAGTGGTCGTCGTGGAAGCGGTTACGGGCGTAGCCTCTTAGTAACTTGTCGCCGCCGGCGGTGGCCAGACGCTGTACCGGCACGTCTCCCTCGTTGAGGCGGAGCATGGTGTTGGTGGCCAGTACGCGGTCGTTGCCGAGGCCGTAGTAGCGGTTAAACTCCAGGTTGAAGTTGTTGTACCGGAAGTCGCTGCCAAAAGTCTTGCCGAAGTGATAGCCTGAAATCTCCAGGTAAAAACCTTTGCTCGGGTAAGCCGTGCTGTTGCGGTGGTCGATCAGAAAAATCGCACCCAATCCTACATTGCGGCCCGTCTTGTATCCGGGAATTTGCTGGGATAGTAGCTGACTGCCTTCTTCCAGTTCCACATCATAATACTCCGTGAACTGCAGATCAGGACCCAGAAAGCTGCGAAATCCTACGTTTTTGAGCACCGCAATTTTGGCGCTGATCATGTCATAGTCATACAACTCACGGTCTTCTTCACGTGTATCGTTGCCGATGCCATAGAAGCGGTCGGTATAGATGCGGTGCCGCAGTTCACCGCGCAGCATCAGGCGTTCTTCCCGGGTAAAGATGTTCCAGTACAGCCACTGGTCCGTCTGCTTGTTCAGGGTATAGTCCACCACCAGGCGGGCCAAAGATAGGCGGGTAAAGGTGGTGTCGGTGTAGCTGCGGAGGCGGAAGTAGCCCAGCAGTGAGGCGCCGAAGCCGAGACGTGTGTCGGGGGTGTAGTATACCACAGGCGCAGGTATGAGCCCTTTGATGCTGCGTCGCTCCGGGTCAGGAGGATTTGGGGTTTTTTCTTCGGTGGTTTGCTCCTGCGCCAGGGCAGGTGTAGACTTGAGCAGTGTAAATAAAAGCAGCGGGAAAATAAAGTATAGGTATAAGCGCATGCAGGCCTTGGTTCTATAGGGGTTCGGAATATTAGGAGTACATACGTAAAGTACTCTTTCGGGTATAAACCAGCAGGAGGAGCTCTTGTTTTATTAATGTTTATACATTAAAATAGGTCTATTTATAGTGATTGTGAATATTTTAACCTCTATGCGCGTGGAATTTTAGACAGAAGATGGCTATATTGTGTGTTTAAATCTAAACTACTCTATCACCTTATTCTGACACATGAGAAAAATCTTAACCATTGCAGCCTGTCTCGCCTTGGGAGCAGCAGGCAGTGCGATGGCGCAGGAGACCTTTCCGCGCAATGGCGTGTATGATGAACGCAGCGGACTTGTTGCGCTCACCAACGCCACCATCCACACCGATTACAAAACCAAAATCGAAAACGCCACCCTCCTGATCCGCAACGGCAAGGTGGAGGCTGTGGGCACCAAAGTGCAGGTACCTGCCGGTGCCGTGGTAGTCGATGCCAAGGGCAAGCACATCTATCCAGGTCTGGTGGATATGTTCACCAGCTATGGTCTGCCAGAGGTAAAAGTGGAGCGCCGCAGCTGGATGTCCCCACCGCAGGAGGAGTCTACGAAGCAGGGAGCCTTCAACTGGAACCAGGCTATTCGCCCTGAAACCAATGCTGTGGAGCTCTTTAAAGTAGACAAAAAGCAGGCTGAGGAAATGCGCAAGCTGGGCTTCGGTACCGTGCTGGCCGTGCACCGCGACGGCATCGCCCGTGGTACCGCCACGCTGGTAACACTGGCTGACAAGCGCGAAAACGAAGTGATCCTGCTGGACAAAGCAGCTGCTGCACTTTCGTTTGAGAAAGGTTCATCGCCACAGGACTACCCGAACTCGCTGATGGGTTCTATCGCCCTGCTGCGTCAGACATACCTCGATGCGCAATGGAATAACCTGAACCCGGGTCGTGAGCAGAACATCTCGCTGGCCGCCTTCACCGGTGCCAATAACTATCCGCAGATATTCGAAGCCAACAGCAAGCTGAACTTACTGCGTGCCGATAAGGTAGGCGACGAATTCAAGAAGCAGTACATCATCAAGGGTGGCGGCGACGAGTACCAGATGATCAAAGAGATCAAGGCGACCAATGCCCCGATCATCGTGCCGCTTAACTTCCCGGAGGCTTACAATGTGGAGGATCCGTATGATGCCCGCCGTGTGCCGCTTGACGCCATGAAGCACTGGGAGATGGCCCCATCTAACCCGGCAGCGCTGCAGAAGGCAGGTATACCTTTTGCCTTCACCACAGCCGACCTCAAAGACAAAAAGGACTTCCTGCCTAACCTGCGCAAGGCTATTGAGTACGGCCTGTCAGAAGAAGAGGCACTAAAAGCGTTGACCGCTACGCCGGCTCAGCTTCTGAAAGCCGATAAGCACGTAGGTAGCCTCGACAAAGGCAAACTGGCCAACTTCATCATCACCAGCGGCAATCTGTTCGCCGAAGACAATGTGATCCTGGAGAACTGGGTGCAGGGCAATCAATACAAAATCACTGAGGTGCCAGCTGATTACAGAGGTGTGTATACCTTGAAGATCGGGCAGCAGCCGGAGCGCAAACTGCAGATTGCCGGTACACCTGAGAAGCCGGAACTGAAAGTGATCGGACAGGACACCGTGACAGGCAAGATCTCTGTCAGCGGCAACCTGGTAACGCTGTCATTCACTAAAGACAAGAAAAGTAAAGAGACTATCCGCCTGAGCGGCTGGTATGCTGATAAGAACCTGCAGGGTGAAGGCCAGTTGCCGGACGCGACCCTGGTGAAGTGGAACGCGAAGTTCTCAGAAGCCATGACCGAGAAGGCGAAGAAAGACGCGGCTAAAGAAGCCAAGCAGGCACTGGAGCTCGGCAACATGATCTATCCGTTCCAGGCTTTCGGTCAGGCTGAACTGCCAAAGCAGGAGACGGTGCTGATCAAGAATGCCACTGTGTGGACGAATGAGAAAGAAGGTATTCTGCAGAACACTGACGTGGTGCTGAAAAATGGCAAGATTGCGAAAGTTGGCAAGAACCTGAGCGAGTCGGGCGCCCGTGTGATTGACGGCACTGGCAAGCACCTGACAGCCGGTATCATTGACGAGCACTCGCACATTGCCCTGCAGGGCGTGAACGAAGGTACGCAGGCAGTAACAGCTGAAGTACGCATGATGGATGTGGTGAACCACGAAGACCCGAACATCTACCGTCAGCTGGCAGGTGGTGTAACGACTTCACAATTGCTGCACGGTTCTGCTAACCCTATTGGTGGTCAGTCAGCTATCATCAAACTGCGCTGGGGCAAGAGCCCGGAGGAGCTGTTTGTAGAGAATGCCGATGGCTTCATCAAATTCGCTTTGGGTGAGAACGTGAAGCACTCCAACCGCGCTCCTTCGCACAACGTGCGCTTCCCGCAGACCCGTATGGGTGTGGAGCAGGTATATGTAGATGCTTTCCAGCGTGCGAAAGAGTATCAGCAGACCTGGGCCAACTATAATAAAATGTCGAAGAAGCAGAAAGCCGCTGCCGGTGAGCCGCGTCGCGACATTGAGTTAGAGACACTGGTAGAGATCCTCAACGGCAAACGCCACATCACCTGCCACTCTTACGTGCAGTCCGAGATCAATATGATGATCAAAGTAGCCGATCAGATGGGCTTCAAAGTGAACACATTCACACACATCCTGGAAGGCTATAAAGTAGCTGACAAAATGCGTGACCACGGTGCCGGTGGCTCTACCTTCGCTGACTGGTGGGCTTACAAGATGGAGGTGAAAGATGCGATCCCGCAGAACGCGGGTATCATGCACCATTTGGGCGTAACGACCGCCATCAACTCTGATGATGCTGAAATGGCCCGTCGTCTGAACCAGGAAGCTGCCAAGAGCGTGAAGTACGCTGGTGTGAGCGAAGAGGACGCCCTCAAAATGGTGACCCTGAACCCGGCCAAACTCCTGCACCTGGATGACCGCATGGGTAGCATCAAAGTAGGCAAAGACGCCGACGTGGTACTGTGGAACAACAACCCACTGTCGATCTATGCCCGTGCCGAGAAAACTTTTGTGGACGGTATTGCTTACTACGACCTGGAGCGTGACAACCAACTGCGCACGGAACTGGAGAAAGAGCGTATGCGCCTGGTGCAGAAAATGCTGCAGGCCAAAACCTCCGGCGCCAGAACACAGGCTCCTCCAAGAAGCAGAGCTTCTGTGGTACACTGCGAGGATGTAGAGCACTACGAGGAAGAGGAGTATTTGGCTTATTAAATTGTTAATTGATGATTGTCAATTGTTGACCTCTTTATAAAGAAGACAATCCACAATAAGCAATCAACAATCAGTTACATTCAACAATTATAAAGATGAAAATTCACAAAAGATATATTTCGGCTTTCGTGGCGTTTATGCTGAGTGTGCCTGCCTTTGCGCAGGTGCCGGTGCCGGCTGCGAAGCAAAGTAAGCCTGTATTGCTGACAGGCGCTACCCTGCACGTGGGCAACGGCAAGGTGGTAGAGAATGCCGCCGTTGGTTTTGACAATGGCAAGATCACGTATGCAGGTCCGCTGAGCGGTGCTAATCGCAACGGGCACGAAGTGATCGACGTGGCCGGGCAGCACATTTATCCGGGCCTGATCCAGCCAAACGCACAACTTGGTCTGAACGAAATCGAGAGTGTGCGTGCTACACTCGACATGCGTGAAGTAGGGCAGTTTAACCCGAACGTGCGTGCCGTAGTAGCTTACAACACCGACTCTGATATTGTGCCGACCATCCGTGCCAACGGCGTTTTGATGACGCAGGTAACACCGGTGGGCGGTACCATTTCCGGCTCGTCTTCGGTGGTGCAACTGGATGCCTGGAACTGGGAAGATGCCATTGTGAAAGCCGACGTAGGTATACACCTGAACTGGCCGAACATGATCATCAACACAGGGGGCGCTCCGAACCCGCGCATGGCCAACATGGGCCAGCAGCGTGAAGAAGCCATTGCTGAATTGGGCCAATTGCTGCGCGATGCCTCTGTGTACAAGCAGGCCAAAAACGAAAAAGAGAACCTGAAGCTTACGTCGCTGACGGGTCTATTTGATGGCTCCAAGAAGCTATACCTGCACGCCAACTATGGCAAAGAGATTATCGAAGGTGTGAACTTCGTGAAGCAGCACGGCGTGAAGGACATCGTGGTAGTAGGTGCCCGTGACGCGGTTGCCGTAGCCGATTTCCTGAAGGCAAACAACATCGCTGTGATCTACTCTGGCGTGCATGCCCTGCCTTCCCGTTCTGACGAAGATGTGGATATGCCCTACAAGACGCCCTACCTGTTGCAGCAGGCTGGTATACCTTTCGCACTCGATTACGACCTGAGCACGCACGGTATCCGTAACCTGCCGTTCATTGCCGGTACAGCCGTAGCGCATGGACTTGACAAAGAGCAGGCGTTGTCGGCGATCACGCTGAATACAGCTAAGATTTTGGGTGTAGACAAAGAGGTTGGTTCTGTAGAGGTTGGCAAAGACGCGACCATCGTGGTATCGGCTGGCGACATTCTGGACATGCGTACGAACAACGTAACGCACGCCTTTATTCAGGGTCGCAAGATCGATCTGAACGACAAGCAGAAGTATCTGTATGAGAAGTTCAATGGCAAGTACCAGACTGAGCAGCCTGTAACAACAGGTCCGAAAGCTCAGAATTAAAATATCCACTCTCACCTTAAACGAAAGAGCGCTGCCCGTCTGAGGCGGCGCTTTTTGTTTTACAACTCCACCACCAACGCCCCTTGCTCCGTCACCTCATAATACTCAATTCCCGCCTCTACCAACTGCGGCTTCAAGCGCTGCAGGTACCAGAGGGCATTGGAGGAGTCGAGCACGAGTTGCTTGAAACGGAAAGGCTGTAGCTCCTCTGGCTTTACGCGGACGTTCTGTGTGAGCAGCAGGTAATCGACTTCAAAATCGGGTAGCGGCTGTACTTTGATCGGCTTGGAAACCACCAGCAGGCGCTTGCCCTGCCATACCAGCAGACTGTTGCTGTCGGGCAGTACAACGTGGTTTATACCTGTCGTTGAAGCATCTGTGAGGGTATAGGTGTCGGCTTGCGGCACGCCTTTGTGCCAGAGGTAGGGCTGTATGTTGAAGGTGTAGTTCTGTGGGGCCAGCGGCTGGTTGCTCACCACCGTCGCCTGTTGCCCCTGCAGGAAGCTGAAAGCGGTAGCGTTGCGCATGTTGTATACCACCATGCTGCGCTGGTTTCGCTGCGCTGCTATTTCCATAACCTCCTGCAGCGCCAATACAGCCACAACTACAGTCGCTAAGGCGAAGTAACGCAGCTGTTTGTAGGCGAAGAACAAAATAAACAAAAGTAGCAAGGTATAGAGCAGCCAGGTTTGGGAAGCGCTGATGTCGATGCCGTTGATGACAGCCTGTGGCAGTTGATGAACTAGCAGGTTGAATTCATTCATGCCCCAGGTGATGGCGAAGTGTATTTTGAACAGCACCGTGCTGAGTAGCGGCACCCAGGAAAAGAATAAAGCGGCTACACCCGAGTAAAGCACCAGCGTAGCGGCAGGCACCACCAGCAGGTTGGCCAGCCAGAAGTAGACCGGGAACTGGTGGAAATAATAGAGCCCCAGCGGGAAAGTGGCCAGTTGAGCAGCCAAAGCCGCCGTGAAAAGTGCCCAGCCTTTGTCGGGGATCCTGTTGTCGAATTCCAGCAGCTTATAGAACCTGGGTTGCAGGTATACGATGCCGAGTAGCGCCAGGAACGAAAGCTGAAAGCCTACCTCCAGCAGGAAATAAGGATTATACCAAAGCAGTGCAAAAGCGGCTATGGCTAACGTATTGTAGATGTTGTGCTGCCGCCTGGAAACCATTGCCAGCGTGATCAGACTGAACATAAAAGCTGCCCGTAGCACAGAAGGAGAGAGCCCTGTAATAAAAGCATAAAGCCAGAGCACACCCAGAATCACAGCGGCATATATCACCCGTTGCTTAGTTGTTCGCTTAAAGCCAGCCAACAGAAAAGCCAGTATCCCATAAATCAGCCCCACATGCAGACCCGATACCGCCAGCACGTGCATGGTGCCGGTCTGAGCATAGGCATCCCGGATGGAGTTGTCGAGCTCGTCTTTTACACCTAGAATCAGAGCAGAAGAAATGCCGTATTCCCGCCGCTCATTGATCGACTCCTTCAGCAAAGCGTCCAGTTTACGGCGCAGGTAGATGCTGAAGTACAGCACCGGGTTCGAGGGGGCAGACTCGATTTTCTGGAACTGGTGTGCCTGCAGAAAATGGCGGTGGTGAATCTGTTTGTTGGCCAGAAAGGCGCGGTAGTCAAACTGGTTCGGGTTGGCAGGTGGCGCGACAGGTATAGGATTTCCTTTGATCAGGAGCCGATCGCCATAGGCAAGCTCGTACTCCCGCTGTGAATCATGAGGAACGGAGAGCTGTACCTTGCCTTCGGCCGGTTGCCAGACACCATTCAGTTGTACCTGCTCTACCCGCAGCACCGTGTTCTGGTAGCCAGGCTTCTGCACCACGTAATCATCCACCACACCGGCGTAATAAGCGGGCTGACCTGATAAATTACTCAGGTGCTGCGGGTGATGCGAATCGGTGTGCAGGTGCGTGGCCCACATACCACCGGCCACGAAGCATAGAAGACCGGCTATACCTGCCAGCGTGTTGGCTTCTACCGTTTTTACCCTGCGTGCGATCAGGTACAGCACCAGGTATAAGGCAACAAAAAAGGCAAAGAGCTCCGGGCTATACCTGAACTCTTTGCCTGTGTGCAGGTACACGAGTATACCTGCTATAAAGCTAAGGACAATGCGAACGAATGGGTAGGGAGCCCACCGTTTCATCAGCCCTTATATACCATCTTGTAGTGCTGTATGTCGCACTCTGTGAACATATCACCTTCGGCAACAAAGCCGTGGCGCTTGTAGAAATTGACAGCCGGCAACTGCGCATTCAGGTATACCTTGCTGTCCGCATGGACAGCCTGCACATCCTGCAGTACGGCCTGTAACAGCGCAGCACCCACCTGCCGGTTGCGGTAGTCTGCCAGCACGGCAAATCGCTCCAGCTTTATGCCTTGGTCGGTCTGTCGCCAGCGGGCAGCCCCACAGGCTATACCTTCGCAAGTGGCCAGGTAGTGACGGGCAGTCGATTCAAACTGATCACGCTCTGCCTCACGTGGTACCTGCTGCTCTTCTACAAATACCTGTTCACGTATGTTGAACGCGGCAGATCTGTCCTGCTCGCGTTCAGCACGTATTACCTCAATCATCTTGTGTTATCCGATCAGCAACTATACCTTCTTTTTGCGGCCATTCACCGAAACAGGCTTACCTTCTTCAGCGGCTTCAGCCTCCAGACGGGCAGCCAGACGCTCGTCGTCGGCTTTGGTGTAGGCATCCACGATGTCGCGTACCAGGCGGTGACGCATCACGTCTTCCGGCTGCATCTCGATAAAACCAATTCCTTTCACATCACGCAAGGTATGGAGGGCATCCATCAGGCCGGAACGCTGGTGGCGCGGCAGGTCAATCTGCGAGCGGTCACCGTTGATCATCACCTTCGAGGTAGGGCCCATACGGGTCAGGAACATCTTGATCTGGGCTGGTGTCGTGTTCTGTGCCTCATCCAGCAACACAAAGGCGTTGCTCAGGGTACGGCCACGCATGTAAGCCAGCGGTGCGATCTCGATAATTTTGTTTTCCTGATAGTATTTGAGCTTTTCCATCGGGATCATGTCCTCCAGGGCGTCATAGATCGGGCGCAGATACGGGTCCACCTTCTCCTTCATGTCGCCTGGCAGGAAGCCCAGGTTTTCGCCGGCTTCCACCACAGGGCGGGAGATGATGATTTTCCTTACTTCCTTGTTCTTGAGTGCACGCACGGCCATAGCCACCGAGATGTAGGTCTTACCGGTACCCGCAGGTCCCAGTGCAAACACCAGGTCATGGTTCTCTACCAGGTCTACCAGTTTTTTCTGGTTTGGCGTCTTGGCTTTGATGATGCCCCCTTTGCTACCGTACACGATCACGTCCGGCGAAGTCACGATTACCTCCTCATCCGTAAAAGGATCAGAAGAAAGGTATCTATTTACGCTGTTATGCGTAATCTTCCCGAACTTGTGATAGTGATCGATCAGCGAAGAAAGGATCTCATGTATCTTGGTGATCTCAGGCGTTTGCCCCTGGATCTTGATCTCGTTACCTCTGGAAATGATCTTGCTGCTCGGAAAAGCGGCTGCAAGCTGCTTTATATTCTGATTCTCTGTCCCCAGAAAATCGATAAGAGAGATATTCTCTAATGTTATTACTTTCTCTACCAAATGTTTATGTTATATATAGTACGTTGGTAATATATTCTGTAAATTAGCTAAAATTGTTACATATAGATTACAAATCTACTCAAATTATAGTTCGCTCTATGGCTGTAATTACGTTTACCTCAGACTTTGGCTACACCGATCATTACGTAGCTGCCGTAAAGGCCGCCATGCTGTCCCTGCAGCCTCAGGCCCATATTGTGGATATTTCCCATGGGATCGAGCCTTTTAATATTCCGCAGGCAGAGTATGTCATCGGATCCGCTTTCCGGGAATTCCCCGAAGGCACGGTGCACCTGGTGGCCGTAGACACGCACGGTTGTAAACAAGGCAAATACCATGCTGCAAAATACAAAGGGCACTACTTTCTGCTCGCTGACAACGGTTTGCTCTCGCTGCTGACAGACGGGGAGCCAGAGGTAGTGGTGGAGCTGCAAACGGACGAGGAACTGCTTCCTTTCCCAGCCAAAAACCTGTTGGCTCCTGCTGCGCTATACCTGGCCAAAGGCGGCGACATCGATGTGCTGGGCGAGCGAACCACCTCTTACAAGCAGCTGCTGAACCGCCAGTTGCGCCTCAACGACCACTCCATAACAGGGCACGTCATTCATGTGGACCGCTACGGCAACCTGATCACCAACATTACCAAAGACAGCGTCGAGACCATCGCCCATGGCCGTACCTACACCGTGCACTTCGGCCGCGAAACTGTCGGCCGCATCCACCAGAACTATACCCAGGTAGAAGACGGCGACTGCTGCTGCCTCTACAACCACCTCGGCCAACTCTGCATCGGCATCAACAAGGGCAACGCCGCCGAACTGCTCGGCCTTGGTTTCGACTCGCAGGTAGATGTGCGATTTTACCCGGGGGCTTAGTCTGGAGTGAGCGAATGAGTGATTTGTATGAAAGATAGAAGCCATCGATTCGGACTATTGGTGCACCTGCTGACTGTGTTGGTGCTGCTGTTGAAAGGAGCAGATAAGTTATCGAAAGCCAGCTACATTTCCGGTAGCTTTCTTATTGGACTGGGTTTGCTTATTGTGGCTTTATTAATTTTGGAAAAGCTTTATCATTGGTCCCATACCAGCGTGAGGATATCCTGCCTGCTGATCGAGTCGGTAGCTCTTGCTGTGATAACATTGGCTTTTTATCAGGAGGGCAAGCAATATCTGCCATATGTTTTCGGTCTGTCTGCTATAACATACCTGGTACTGGCAATTGTCACTTTTGCCAGACGAAAAGGCGCAGCGAATTAACCTGTCAGACGTCTTTGTTATATTTGGGGCTGTTACCAAAACAAAGCTATGTTGATCAGAATAGTACGTATGACATTTCAGCCAGAGAAGACAGAAAATTTTCTGGAGATTTTCCGCAAATCAAAAGATAAGATTCGTGCCTTTGAAGGTTGCCAGCACGTGGAGTTGCTGCAGGACCTCAACCACCCCAATATTTACAGTACCTACAGCCTCTGGGACTCCGAAGAACACCTCAACAACTACCGCGACTCCGAGCTGTTCGGGCAGGTATGGAAAGCCACTAAAGCTTTATTTGCTGATAAGCCACAAGCCTGGTCACACCGGTCGGTGCAGGTATAGACAAATAGCAGTACCGAATTAAAGCCCAACAAACAGTAATTCCTGTACCTTTGCTACGTATACTGTTTACTTTATACCTGCTAACAGAACACTACCAACTATGAATTACTTCGAGTTTTACCATATACCTGAGAGTTTTTTGCCGGACGAGAAAGCGATCAAGCGTCGCTATTACGAACTGAGCCGGGAGTACCACCCGGACTTTTACGCCAACGAAGACTTGGGCACACAGCAGAAGATACTGGAGCTCTCGACGCTCAACACCAACGCCTACCGCACCCTCAGCGATGCCGACCTGCGCATGCAGTACATCCTGAAAGAGCATGGCCTGCTGGAAGAAGGCAAGAACGAACTGCCCGCCGATTTCCTGATGGAGATGATGGATATCAATGAGGAGCTGATGGAGCTGGAGTTTGACTTCGACGCCGCCAAGCTGCACGAAATAGGGGAGAAGAGCACGGGCATCATGGCTCAACTGGAAAATGATATTCTGCCGGTGCTGCAGCGATACCCTGAGCTTCATGGAGTTACCAAAGAAGAGGCCCTGCAGGAGGTAAAAACCTACTATTTGAAGAAAAAATATTTGTTGCGTATTCAGGAAACTTTATCTAAGTTTGCAACCCGTTCCTGATAGTCGATCAGATAGAACAAAATGCCTTGGTGGCGGAATTGGTAGACGCGTTGGTCTCAAACACCAATGAGGTTACACTCGTGCCGGTTCGACTCCGGCCCAAGGTACATTTAGTAAATGAAAAGCCCTGTAAATCATATGTTTACAGGGCTTTTTCGTTTAATAAGAGTTGCTCAACAGCATTTGAGTGTTGCGTTGGACTCTATTCCAATTTTCGCTTCATTACATAATAGGTATTACTGTCACCTTCATAGAGTTTAGTATGAACGGCAACCAGTTCCCACCCTTGGCTATTCATGTAATTCAGGACAGCCATATTAGAGGCAAATTGTACCTGCTTTCCTGTTCGATCTTTCAAAAGATCATCACCACCACCGAAGTCAACTCGCGCCGTTATACTGTTTCGGAACAATGCTCTAGGTATAATTTTTAACTCACAGTACTCCTCTGTTCTAGGAGTGCTTTTTAGGATGGTTTCTGGTTCCGCAATACTCGAAGAGTATGTGAACATGGCTAGGGCGAATACTATAAATATTCTTCTCATAGTGATAGAATTTAGTCTTGCTAAATATTAGCAAAAACTTATCCATTTCTTTTGTTTCATAATGATCGTCATTCACAAACGTGTCTGTTTCAGTTTCGCATACCTGTATTCTTCATCATGCTCTGGGGTAGCTCTTGGGTTTTAATCTCAGCTGGGAGAGGTGTTACTTTACTGAGGGCCAAATTGATAAGTCCACAACTACTTCATGTTTCGATCCCTGTTCATAAGCATGTGAAAGTGGATGCAGTCAGGAAACACCAACGGCGTTAATTTCACTTAGCTGTACCTTCAGAATTCAATTAGCCTTATATTGCTTGCTATCACAGGACAGATAGCGCATCAAGTGAAAAGAACATTAATAGCTTTTGAGACAGCAGGCTGGGAATGGATTGACCTGGAGAGCCCCACAGAAGAAGAGCTGCAGGAGGTGGCCGTACAGTATGGCTTGCACCGCTCCTCCGTTATTGACTCGCTGCAGCCCGAGCACCTGCCCAAGTATGAGATCATCGGAGACACCGCCTTTATGATTGCCCGCGTCTACGACACAGGCGCCCACCCCGAGGCCGACACGATACAGGAACTTACCAACAAGATCGCGATCTTCTTTTCGGAGAAGTACATCATCACCATACACCGCAACCCCGAAGTACTGATGCAGGAAGTGCAGGAAAAGTACGTGGACACAAAACGTGTGAAGACGCCCGCAGACCTGCTCATCAAGCTGATCAAGGCCGTATTCAGAACGTACGAGGCCCCGTCTCATGCCCTGGCCGAAGAGCTGGATATGTACGAAGCGAAGACATTCTTGGACAAGCGGATACCACCGCTCACCAAAGGCCTCTACCATCTGAAGCGTAAGGCCACCGTTTGCAGACGCGTGCTTCGCCTGTCAGAGGTGATCCTGAACAACATGCAGCTGAACGGTTTTCAGTCCACGGAGGTGCAGGACCTGAAGGACCTGTTCGTGCATGTGGAGACGCAGTTCGATGAGGTGAACGATGGCACCAACAACCTGATCAATACTTACATCTCGCTCTCTTCCCAGAAAACTAATGAGGTGATGCGGGTGCTCACCATCTTCTCGGCCTTCTTCCTGCCGCTCACCTTCATAGCGGGTGTCTATGGTATGAACTTCGAGTTTATGCCGGAGCTGGATAAAACCTACGGCTATCCTGCTACGCTGGCCGTGATGGGGCTGGTCACGCTCCTCATCTACCTGTGGTTCCGGAGGAAGGGCTGGCTCGTGTAGCACGACAAGAGCTTTAATTCTTTAAATATTGCAGCATATCCATACCGAAGTGGCAAACCTTCGGGAGGGTCTGAAGGTAAAGCAATCTACTACACATTGCCTTTACTGACACCCTATGGATTTTTCTTTTTTAGAATCAGCTGAGATCAATACAAGCAGCATTGTAATCAGACTATTTTTGAGCACCCTGCTAGGTGGTTTACTAGGCTGGGAAAGAGAAAGCCGACGACAAAACGCCGGATTAAGAACGCACATGATCATCTCAGTAGGCTCCTGCCTGCTGATGCTCATCTCCATATACATCCCGCAGACATTCTCAGACTACCCCAACGTAGACCCCGGCCGTATTGCAGCACAGGTGGTGTCAGGTATAGGCTTTTTGGGAGCGGGGGCCATTTTCAGGCTAGGAGGAAACACGCATGGGCTCACGACGGCAGCTACCATATGGGCAGTGGCTGCCGTGGGACTGGCGGTAGGTGCCGGTATGTATGAAGCGGCAGTTCTGGTTACTTTTCTTTTGCTGTTTGTACTCGCCATTCTGGACAAGATCGGTAAAAGGGTCTTTATTGGAGGCACGCTGAAAACACTGAAGATCAGCTTTCAGTCCCATAAAATTGAGACAAGTAAGGTATTATCCATACTGGAGCAACATGACGTCATCACGAAGAATATCAATGTCGTTCAGTCCCGGAACAAGCAGAACTCCAAAATTCAGCTCTACGTGATTGTGCCTGAAAATCTGAACCTGAAGCATTTCTATAAAGACTTGAATGACCTTAAAAACGTAGGCCAGATTTCGCTAGGGCAGGATTTTTAGACAGGGCTGCCATATCCAGGTCAGGCTCCATTTTGACAATGCCTTTAAAGATGGTGAGTGTGGCTTTCTGAATGCCTTCGTTGGCGATGCTGAGACAAAGGTATAAGAAGACCATCTGCTGCTTTAAAGTGCTGTAAGTATTCAATTTATATATTTTTCAAAGAATAAAGTCTTGGTGCTGAGACTGTGATTTTAGGAGAATGGCAGGAGTGTCTTCTGGAAGTTTCATAATGTTTTCGCTGTTAAAACTTCGTTCAGTCATGTTGCACCAGTAGTCCGATTATGCATAGTTAGTAATACTTATGGATTAATCACTTTTGGAGGAGTTAATAACCTGGGTTCAGCTATTATAATTTTCTAATGAATTATTAATATAGTTATTAAACTATATAGTAAGCTCCTAAATTTGCTGGGATAACATAGACTTTTTATTGATATAGTTTTACCAACCAACCTAATTTATGAACCCCAGTATTGCTTTCTCCAACTCGCGGAGGAGAGGTAGAGGCTATGACATTTTCAAAGCTTATTTGAAATTTCTGCCGATACTTCTTGTCTTCTGCGGAGGGCTCTGTCTGTCGCATGACGTTAATGCCCAGAGCCAACTCACCTACGATTTCTCCACCCCTGCAGCTCTAAGCGGCAAGACGGATAACTGGCCCTGGAATACAACTGCCACAATTGATATTGGGGGGATAGAGTATGAACTGTCAGGTTTTATAAATGGTAATTGGGAGAATAAAAGTAATGGAGGTGCCAATAATAGCGCCAGTTTATATTTTAATACCGCTGCGACAACCAGCTTTACCATAAAGCGAAAAGACAACCAGAAATTCAGATTCTATAGCCTATGGCTTACTTATAAGTGCTCCGATCAAGGATTATACTTACCCCCATATTTAAGAATATCTTATAATGGAAGTACTCTGCCGCAGGAAGAGTATTATGAACGCAACCGGCAGAGCCTAGTTATATCAAAGGATGTAGAGGTGAACTCAGTCACGTTTATGTTTTCGGGGCTTCTGGAGTTAAATTTAGACAATTTAGTAGTAGGAGCTCCACCATCTAGCAATGCTAATCTGTCAAATCTGACATTATCTAACACAACTTTATCTCCAGCCTTCAATGCCAATACAGTAAGCTATACAGCCAGCGTATCCAATGCGGTGTCTTCGGTTGCTGTTACGCCTGCCAAAGCCGATGCCAATGCCTCTGTAAGTGTAAATGGCACTGTGCTGACGAACGGCGCTACTTCCTCTTCAGTGAATTTGAATGTTGGAAACAACACGATTCCCGTAGTCGTGACGGCACAGGACGGCACCACCACCAAGACCTATTCTGTTGTTGTGACACGTTTGGCACCACCACCTATTGTGTCCTCCCCAATCGAGGTAACAGGCTTTGATGCGGATGTGGTAGCTAATGGGAGTGGGGCAGCCGTGTATTCCACTACAGCTATTGTGGATGAAGTAGACTACGTTTTTGTAGCACAGGACTTCAGAGGGAGCCAGGGTGCACCTACGACTTACCTGCCAGCCAATAGAAGAATAAACAGTGCCTTTACAAACGGCCTAGCCTTCCAACTTGCACCTTACACTGCAAACAACGCGCTTCAGTTAAAGACAGGAACAAAGAAACTAAACTTTGTATTTCCTAGAAGAGCTGATGACGTATTTGTGTTAGGCACTACCGGAAACGGTAACAGTACTGTCACCATAGCTGTTGAGTTTGAAGACGGTACCGAGCAGGTTTTCGCCGACCGGTCATTTCCTGATTGGTTTTATAATGACAACTTTACCGTACAGGGTATAAGCAGGGTTGCCCGAAGTACAGATTATATTGAGAACAGTACGTCGGACCCACGTCTGTATGAAGTAAAACTCGCTCTCTCGCCAGGTAACAAGAGCAAGAAGATTAAGAGCATCAGGTTTGATAAAAGTTCGTCGTGGGGAAAGCTTAACATCATGGCCGTGTCAGTGACCGGTGAACTCTCTTCTAATGCAAATCTGGCTAACCTGACACTGTCTGCCGGAACCCTGCAGCCGGCCTTTCAGACTGGTACGATTTCCTACACTGCGGCCGTAGCGCATACCGTGTCGTCACTGGATCTCAGCGCATTTCTGGCAGATGCCCGATCCGGCCTATCCGTGAAAGGAGCGATAGCCACAAGCGGGCAGCCTGTTGCTATTCCGCTCACAATCGGCTCGAATGCAATCCCTGTAATAGTGACAGCTGAAGACGGTACGACCAGAACCTATACTGTTACAGTAACGCGCGCCACGCCGCCGGTACCTGTCATTACAGCGCAGCCGGTTAACAAGGACGTATGCCCGGGAAGTGAGGCGAATTTCAGCGTTACCGCCAGCAATGCCATCGCTTACCAATGGCAGGAATTTGCCACCACCTGGCAGGATATCGGCGATGGCGGCGTGTATAGTGGTACAACAACATCTGCTCTGACAATTACCAACACAGCCGGTTTGCATAACAGAAAGTACCGTGCTGTGGTGAAGGGCGAAGCCAATCAGGAAGTGACCTCTGCAGCGGCCACACTCTCGGCCCAGGATCTTGTGAAGCCAGTGATCACAGCTCCGGCTGATATCACAAAACCATTAGCTGAAACGAAGACAGTCACATTACCGGATGATAATCGCTACATCGGGTCAGGGGGTAGCGTGTTCAGCTTCCAGGATCCACTCCCGGCAGGGGCCGTGATGACTGCATTCTCCATTGTTTTCAAAGTACAGGCCCCACATCTGTCGCATGTTAGCCCTCATGTTTCAGGCACGGCGATAGGAGATTTTTACCCGAACCAGGAGACCAAAACAGTTACGTTCAACGGAAACATCCCGACATACCGTTACGGGGGCACCAACAACCTGACCCTCTACGCCTGGTGGAACGGGGTTTACTTCAGAGGGGCGACTATCACGATCAGCTATACCCTGGGAGCCAATGCCTGCGCGGCAACTGTCAGCGTGCCAGCCCCAACTGCTGCGGACAACTGCGGCACGGTGAGCCTGACCAACAGCTTTACAAATACGGCGGATGCCAGTGGGGTCTACCCGGTGGGCACCACGCAAGTGATCTGGACGGCAAGAGATGCGAGCGGAAACGAGAGCACTTATACCCAGCGCGTAACGGTCGTGGATAATGTGAAGCCAACCATCACGGCTCCCGCTGCTGTTACAGTGCCGACGGATGCCGGCAAAAACACGGCATCAGGTATAGCACTCGGAACGCCTGTGACTGCGGATAACTGTCAGGTTGGAACTGTGACGCACAATGCGCCGGCGCTGTTCCCGATGGGGCAGACTACCGTGACCTGGACTGTGACCGATGAAGCCGGCAATTCGGCTACCGCCACTCAACTGGTGAGTGTGGAGGACAAAGAGGCGCCTGTGCCAGTAGTGGCCACACTGCCTACACTTACCGGTGAATGTTCAGTACGAGCAACAGCGCCAACTGCCACCGATAACGTATCCGGAACCGTGACAGCCACTACCACAGATCCGGTTGAGTACACGACGCAGGGAACCTATACCATCACCTGGACCTATGCGGATGCGGCCGGCAATCAAAGTACGCAGACGCAGCAGGTTGTCGTGCGGGATGTGACAGCACCTGTTTTTGCGCCGGTGAATGCCGTGGCGAAGGAGACGGATCTAAACGTCTGCGGTGCGGTGGTGACCTTCAACCTGCCAACTGCAACAGATAACTGCTCGGCACCGGTTACCATCGAACAGACGGTAGGAATTGCGTCCGGAGAGCTTTTCCCGGTAGGCAAAACGACCAACACCTTTGTGGCCACAGATGCTGCCGGCAATTCCGCCACGATCAGCTTTGAGGTGACAGTGACGGATACGCAGAAGCCATTAGTTGTAACCCGCAACATTACGGTACAGCTGGATAACGACGGTCAGGTCGAAATAGCAGCAGAGCAGCTGGACGGAGGCATCACAGATAACTGCGGCATCAGATCCATTGGGCTCGACAAGACTGAATTTGGCTGTTCTGACGTAGGTGAAAATACAGTAACCCTGACTGTGACAGATTCGCACGGTAACATTTCCACTGCTACTGCCACTGTTACGGTAGAGGACAAAACAGCTCCTGTTGCACGTGCGAAGAACCTGACCGTGCAGCTAAATGCGGAAGGTACAGCAACAATCACACCGGCCATGGTGAATGACAACTCTTCTGATCTCTGCGGCGAGGTGAGACTAGCGCTGGATAAAACTACTTTCGACTGCCGCAACGTGGGCACGAACGAGGTGGTACTGATAGTAACTGACGCTAGCGGTAATACAGCAACAGCCACTGCAATCATAACAGTAGAAGATAAGCTGGCGCCTTTAGTGCTGACGCGCAATATAACTGTAGCCCTGGGCGAAACAGGCAAGGCCACCATCACAGCTGATCAGATCGATAACGGCTCAACCGACAATTGCGGCATCGCAGGTATAGCGCTGGATAAAGAGAACTTCGGCTGCGAAGATCTGGGCGACAACACCATAATTCTGACAGTAACGGATGTAAACGGCAACGAAGCCACAGCAACGGCAGTGGTGAAAGTAGTGGATACAATCGCTCCGATAGCCCGTGCACAAAATGTGACGCTCTACCTGACCGCTGACGGCACTGTGTCGCTGACGCCAGAGCAGGTGAATGATAATTCATCTGACAACTGCGCCGTTGCTTCGCTGAGCCTGGACAAGGTTTCATTTGACTGCTCGCAGGTAGGTGAAAACACAGTAACACTTACCGTGACCGACGCAAGCGGCAACAGCTCCACTGCAACAGCAGTTGTGACCGTGGTGGGTAATGTGGCGCCAGTAGCCAAAGCGCGGGATATCACAGTAGCGCTGGATGCAGATGGCAAGGCTACTATTTCCGCAGCTGACATAAGCAACGGAAGCACCGGTACCTGTGGCATCAAATCACTGTCGCTTGACAAGACAAGCTTTGACTGTTCGAACATTGGCGAAAACACTGTTACGCTCACCGTGACGGATGTGAACGACAATGTGTCGACAGCAACAGCGGTCGTGACCGTAGTAGACAATGCGGCGCCTGTCGTGGTGACTAAAAACATTACGGTTCAACTGGACGCCAATGGTAACGCTGAGATTGTACCAGCTGATATCAACAACGGCTCTACCGATAACTGCGGCATTGCCTTTATGACGCTTTCGAACACAACGTTCGACTGCAGCCATGTAGGTACTAACGAAGTGGTGCTGACCGTGACAGACGTGAACGGCAACACAGCCTCGGCAACTGCAAAAGTAACAGTAGAAGACAAGGTGGCACCAGCGGCCATTACCAAAAATATCACGGTATACCTGAACGCCTCCGGCACTGCTACTATCGAAGCAGCGGATGTTGACGGTGGTAGCGAGGATGTATGCGGCGACGTAACCCTGAGCCTGGACAAAGCGACGTTTGACTGCACCAACATCGGGGAGAATACAGTTACACTGACTGTGACGGATGCCAGTGGCAACCAGTCCACCGCGACGGCTACGGTGACCGTGCTGGATAATCTGGCGCCAGTAGTGCGTACCCGTGATATCTCCGTGCAGCTCGATGCCGAAGGCAAGGCGACGATCACAGCCGATCAGATCAACAACAACTCTACTGACAACTGTGGTATCGAGACAATTACGCTGGATGAAGCAGCCTTCGACTGCAGCCAGACAGGTGCCAATACGGTGACCCTGACAGTAACCGATAAGTATGGCAATTCTGCTTCTGCCACTGCCACTGTCACTGTCCTGGAAAGCATTGCACCTGTGGTGCTGACACGCAACATCACAGTAGCACTGGACGGAACAGGCAAAGCCACGATCACAGCCGGCCAGATCGATAATGGCTCTTACGACAATTGCGACATTGCCACAGTAGAGCTATCTAAAACGGACTTTGGTTGCGAGGATCTCGGCGAAAACACGGTGACCTTGACTGTGACTGATAAGAGCGGCAACCAGGCTTCGGCGACGGCCATCGTAACCGTGGAAGACAGAATTGCCCCAACAGTAGTTACCCGTAACCTGGTCGTGCAACTGGATGCCAACGGCGTAGCCAGCATCACGGCGGCTCAGATCAATAATGGATCAACAGACAACTGCGGCATCGAAACGCTCAGCCTGGATGAGGCCAGCTTCAGCTGCGAGGATCTGGGCGAGAACACGGTGACGCTGACTGTAACAGACAAGAGCGGCAACGAGTCAAAGGCTACGGCCACTGTAACCGTGGAAGACAAGTCGGCGCCGGTGGTGATCACGCAGAGCATCACCATCCAACTGGACGCTAGCGGTGCGGCTACCATTACGGCAGCTGACATCAACAAAGGCTCTTCTGACAACTGCGGTATTGCTGCGATGACCCTGTCCAGGACTTCGTTCGATTGCAGCAATGTAGGCGTCAACGAGGTGGTGCTGACGATAACAGACGGCAGCGGCAACACTGCCACCGCCACGGCAACAGTAACAGTAGAGGACAAGCTGGCACCTGTGGTACTGGTGAAGGATATCACCGTGCAACTGGATGCCGCAGGCAATGCCACCATTACGGCTGCTGATCTGAACAATGGCTCTTCCGATAACTGCAGCATCGCCAGCATGTCGCTTGACAAGAGTACTTTCAGCTGTGAAGACCTGGGCGAGAACACGGTGACCCTGACGGTGACAGACGCCAGCGGCAACCAAGCCACTGCAGTAGCCACGGTGACAGTAGAAGACAAGGTAGCACCGATGATCACGGCTCCCGCAGCTGTTGTAGTGAACGTGGACGCAGGCAAGACGAGCGCCTCCAACGTAGCGTTGGGTGAGCCAGCCACTTCAGATAACTGCTCGGTAGCTTCTGTTACCAACGATGCGCCAGTCGAATTCCCAACCGGCACCACTACTGTGACCTGGACAGTGACCGACGCTTCAGGCAACTCGACTACTGCCACCCAGACGGTAACCGTGAGACGCGATATCGTGTCAGTGGCAAGCCCGGCTCAGATCAACGTGCCGATCCGAACTACCTACCCAGGCGTACCGCTTCCGGGTACCGTCATGGTCACCTACTCGGACGGTGCAACCGAGGCGATCGGTGTGGTTTGGGCGCAGGGGACCTACAACGGCCTTATCGCAGGCATCTATCCATTAACCGGCCAGTTAACACTTGCTGACGGTACCACAAACCTGAGAGGCCTGACCGCCCAGGTGATCGTGGAGGTAGAGCCGAACATTGCGCCAACTGCCCTTGCCTTCAGCGCCACCACCTTCAAGCCGGAAGCCACAGCAGAGGAGGTGATCGGAACGCTGACCACCACCGATCCGGATGACACCGAGTTTGTCTATACCCTGGCAAGCGGCGATGGAGACGCGCATAATGCGCTCTTTGAGATCCGTGGCGATAAGGTCTACCTCAAGTCCAATAACGGACTGTCGGGTATGACCAGCTTCACGATCCGTGTGCGCAGCACCGACCCGTACCAGAACAGCATCGAGCACACCTTTACGCTCACCAAGCAGGCCTACGACCGCACGGTGGACCAGCTCAAGATCGTGAACGCCTTCTCTCCGAACGGCGACGGCATCAACGACAACTGGACCATACCTGAGCTGCGGTTCTACAACGAGGTCTACATCCAGGTGTTCGACCGCTCCGGCGTGCGCGTGTTCGAGACGACGGACCCGGAAAAGGGTTGGGACGGACGCGGCCCGAACGGAAAGATCCTCAAGGGGCCCTTCCTCTTCACAGTAGAAGTGCGGGATATCAATTGGGTGAAGCGCGGGGTGGTGACCATCCTGGGTAAATAAGTCGGCAACGCTTAGAAAATCTTTAAAATGAAAAAGTTAATCCTATCCATATTACTAGTTGGTGCTGTTCTGGGCGTGAGTGCCCAGAACAGAAAGCACATCGCCAACTTTCAGCTGTTTCAGCAATACTACAACCCCTCCCTGACGGGCTACGAGGGCTCCATGCTCAAGGGCTTCCACCGCAACCAGTGGACGGGCTTTGAGGGGGCTCCCAGAACCTACTTCGCCTCGGCGGAGCTTGACCTGGCAGACCTGTCGGCCTGGCAGAAGAATGATGTGCTGCGCACCAAGCAGCACGATTTCTTTGACCGCCAGGGAGGCGCCCGCCATGCCTTTGGCTTGACCGTGCTACAGGATGCATTCGGCCCCTTCTCCGAGAGCCAGGTGCACCTGGGCTATGGCTCCCGCGTACGACTGTCAGAAAAGCTGAGCCTGCGTTGGGGCGGAGCGCTTACGTACAGCGCCCAGCGCCTGGACGGCAACAGGCTCACGGTGGACAATGAGAACGATCCCGAGTTCCAGGGGGTGCTGGGCCAGCGCCTGCGCCAGGGCAAGCTGGACCTGAACCTGGGCTGGACGCTGACCGCCGATCAGTTCTATATCGGCTATGCCATGCAGGACGTGACCAAGGGCGGCATCGTGTCGGGCGGAGACGAGTTTCTGCAGGACCTCTATACCCGTAAGCACCTGGTGCAGGCGGGCTACCGCACCGCCCTGACCGAAGAGTTCGGGCTGGTGGCAAACGGCATGCTGCAGTATGACGATCAGCTGAAAGAGAGCACCGAAGTGCAGCTCAAAGCGGTGTACCAGAACATGCTCTGGCTGGGGGGCAGCTACCGCCAGGACCTGGCCTGGAGCGCGACCGCCGGCATCCGCCTCGATCAGTTCCGCATCGGCTATGCCTATGAGTTACCGGTGCAGAATGCCCGCCATGTGAGCAGGAGCACCAACGAGATCTCCCTCACCTATAACCTGATCCCGGTGAAGTATCCCAAGTACGGAAAACAAGTGACCATCTGGTAAAGCGAAGAGACAATGAAGAAGATCGTATACACCATCGGATTGATGCTGGGGGCCATGACAGTAGGCCAGGCCCAGACGAAACTCCTGGAGACCAATGATGAAATGGCCGGTGTGGCCCTGGTAGGGGAGGACATGCTGCTCGTCACCAAAAAAGAGGCAGGCGGCCAGTACCTCTACACCGCCCAACGGGGAGAGCCGGAAGCGGCAGCGCGAGCGCTTGCCCTGAACGCCGGCCAAATCAACGCCGTGATCGGCGGAAACCTGGCGGCGGGTGAAGTGTTCGTCTACCACAAATCTGGCAGGAAGACAGAGAAGATCAGCGTTTACAAGTGGACGAACGGGGAGTTTGTGAAGGGGGAGGAGCTGCCCGTGCCGCGCATGCGCAACCACTCTTACAACCTGGGCCTGTACCTGACCGAAGACCAACGCCAGCTCTATATCGCCGCCGAACTGGCTGGCTCACAGGGCTACGACGATTTATACCTGAGCGAGTGGAACGGCAAGTCGTGGTCCCGCCCGCGCAACCTGGGCAAGCAGGTCAATTCCGACCAGGCAGAGTTCGCTCCTTTTGTGCGCAACGATTCACTGTATTTTTCCCGTCAGGAGGGGGAGGCCGCCTACATTTACGGAGCCGCTTTGCAGAACGGGCAGCCGGGAGAGGCTGTGCGTTTGCCAGGTGTGGTAAATGGAAAGGAGACGTATAACGCCTACTTCAGCAAGCGTGCTGACTATACCCTGTGGGTGACCGGAACCAGTAAAGAGGCGCCGCGCTACGTTGCCTACATGCTGGGCGAACGACCTGCGGCAGCTGCCACAGCCACTATTGAGGAGGCTGAGCCAGCTCCAGTTGAGAAAGCTGTTTCTGAACCAACGGTAGAGGAAGCGCCTAAGCAAACAGTGGAGTCGATCTCTGAGGAACCGGCCGTTAAAGCTCCCGTGCGAGCCGCTACACCTACGCTGGTTCTCTACAACGAGTTTAACCGGGTGCACCTGAGCCTGAGCGAACTGGCCGGTCTGTCCCGCTTCCTGCGTCTGCAGCCGGAAGGAGCATCCTTTGTAATCAAAGGCTACTCCGACGGCTACGGGGAGCCTGCGGCAAAGCAGCGGGTGAGTGAGCAGCGCGCTCAGAGCGTAAAGGCCTACATCCAGCGTTACTTTGCGGACAAGGCCTTCGAGGTAGAAGTGGAGGGCGAGGTACTCCCGGGCAAGGGCAAAGCACATCGCAAAACGGAGCTATACCTGCTGCAATAGCGCATCATTATTTTTTAATAGCAGGATATGAATGCAGGAGGTTATTCTTCAAAGAAGTAGCCTCCTGCTTTTTTTATGTGGCAAGGCTTGTCTCAAAAAGACTGCTCTTACACGTAATCCGTGCAGCGTACACAAGCAGGAAGTGTAAATTCTTTCTGGATCAGATTTATACTTGAAAGTACCTCTACCTGTAATTGACAACCCTGGTGCGTTGAAAACTTCAATTTACCCTTTCTAAGAAAGCAAAGCGTCGATATCTTATTTTTAATATATATAAAATATATGTATTTTGTAGTACTTTTTAGGTTGTCACTAGATCTGCGGTAATGTTTGAATGCAGATTTTATGTCTGCCTGCAAAACAAACTTAATTTAGTTTCTATGAAGTACGTGCTGCTCTCAGGCCTACTCCTGTTCTCGTTTTTTATTCCGGAACTGAAGGCTCAAAGCCAGAAAGGGGAATTAAAAGGCCTCCTCCTTGATGAAGCAACCAAAGGGGCTCTCCCTTACGCCACAGTCGCCGTTTATACAGCTGCAGACACAGTCATGGTAACATACAGGATGAGTGACGAGAAAGGCAGCTTCCGTGTACCCGGTCTTCCGCTGGATCAGCAGCTCCGGGTCGTAATTACTATGATGGGCTTTAAAGTATACAGAAAAGAATTCAAGCTCACACCGGACAAGGCATCCCTCGACCTTGGTGTCATCAACATGGAGCAGTCGTCTAACCTGCTCCATGAAGTGCTGATTGTAGCCGAAACTCCCCCGGTTCTGGTCAGGAACGACACACTTGAATTTAATGCCTCCTCCTTCAAAACCCTGCCCACCGCGTTAGTGGAAGACCTGTTACGCAAATTGCCAGGTGTTACGGTCGACCAGCAGGGCAACATCATGGTGTATGGCAAGTCAGTACAGAAGATACTCGTGGATGGGAAAGAGTTCTTTGGCAGCGACCCTAAAATAGCCACACGCAACCTGCCGGCAAATGTGATCGATAAAGTACAGGTAATGAACGACCCGGAAGCACTACGCCGCGACCCCGATATGCCTTTTATGGAAATCCCGCAGGTAATTAACCTAACCTTTAAAAAGGGAATTAAGAAGGGGGCCTTTGGCAAACTATATGGCGGTGCAGGTACAAAAGAAAGATATGAAGTGGGGGGGATTGTCAATATGTTCCGTGACACCTCGCAGGTAAGTATAATTGGGTACTCCAATAACCTTAACAGGGCCAGTTTTGACTTTGCCGACATCAGGAGAATAGGAGGTTTTGCCCGTAGCGGCTTTAACAGTATTGGGATGAATAGTAATGGAGGAATCTCGGTTAATGGGATTTCTTTTGGAGGTATGGGTCAGGGTATACAGCAGTCTTCGGGTGGGGGCGCCAACTTTAATACGGTAACAAAGCGGGGCACTAAAGTGAACCTGCAGTACTTTTTTGGCGACAGCAGAGAAGATTTGAACCAGGTGGTTAATTCAGAGCAGTTTCTGAAAAGCGACACCCTCAACAGCCGTAGAAACAGAATGCAAATCAGCAGAAGCGAAAGCCACCGCATTGGCGGAAAGATAGAGTGGAAACTCGGCCCCCTTACTACCTTAAGTATAAATCCAAGTGTTCAATTCTCTTACCAGAACGCTAACCAAAACGCTTATACGAACACCTTCCGGAACAATGGAAACCTACTGAATGAAAGTACCAATGAAGAAAAAATAAGCGGAGAGGGCATAGGCTTTGGGAATCTCCTTAGTTTCGAACGCAGCTTCGAAAAGAAAGGAAGGCGACTGACACTATTCAGCAGAATGAACCAGTATTCTTCTTTACAGGATCAAATTAACGAAGCGGAAAACATTTTTTACCAGCCCGACCCAACAGCAACGCTACTTGATCAGTTGCGGAATACTGATCAGAACGACTTTGAGGTATACAATACGCTCTCGTACACGGAGCCTCTCAACAAGGCCGTAAGCGCTACCTTCACGCTAAATTCAGAGTATTTTAACAATGACAATGTGTTAGTCACGTACCTTGCAGATCCCGAAACCGGAGAGTATGATACTATTGTGCCGGGGCTGTCTAACGGGCTCGATAGAAGCGGATGGCGAAACTATTTTACCTCAGGCCTTAGATGGAAGATAAAGGATGTAACTCTTCAACCCGGTATCCGCTTTACTGCATTAAACATCAACAACAGGTTTCAGACGATCCCAGACATTAAGCAGAATTATTTTTATGTATTTCCTAACCTCAATGTAAACTGGAAGCAATTAAATTTTAGCTATAATGTAAATCTGCAGGAACCCATGGCAACCTACCTGCAACCCGTAGTGGATAATACTAATCCGCTGTTTATTTCCTATGGAAACCCATCCCTAAAGCCCACAGTAACCAATACGCTTAGCATGAACTACAGAAAATTCGACAACAAGAAGTCTATCAACTATAATGCGAACGTGTACGGCACTGTCCGAAACAATTTCATAACCAGAGCCAGAATAATTGATGAAAACGGTGTGCAGACGAGCAGACCTGTTAACACAGACGGTAACTGGATGCTGAGTGGAAGAGGTGGTTTGATGAAAGATTTTAAGTATGACAAGAATAAGTTTTCGATCGGAGGCAATATGCAGGTTAACTATGATAGATCATTTATATTGTTAAACGGTTCTCAAAGCTTCAGCCAGAGCTGGAATTTCAGACCTGGAATGGAGGCCAGGATGAACCTGGATGATAAGCTGGAATTGAGCCAATCTTTTGATTTGAGCCATAGACGTAGTACTTACGAAAATAATGCCTTTAATAACTTAAGCATCAGCACCCGAATCTCTAAATCGGAGATAGTTGTGCGAATGCCGAAAAGAATTGTTTGGGAAGCTACTTTCGACTACTGGTATAATTCCAACGTGGCGCCTGGCCTGCAGAACAGCTATGGCAGACTGAACGCAGGGGTTACGCTGCTGTTCTTGAAAAACGACCGTGCCCAACTGAAACTCTCAGTTTACGATCTGTTAGATCAGAATATTTCAGCCAACAGGCTTATAAGGGAAAACCTGATTGAGGATTATCAGACCCAAATGCTAACACGGCACGGAATGCTCACTTTTACCTATAACATCCGCAATTTTGGCGGCAAAGTTGGTGGTAGACAAAATTCTCTTTTCCGGTTCTGAGGTAAATAGCCAGCTCCAGCTAAAGCACCGCATTAAAAATCCTGCAGAATCATCTTTTGCAGGATTTTTAATTTGGTGTTATAAAAGAATGAGCGTGCTGCAGCTTAAACTTCCAAAAGCCTCCCTTTCTATACTCAAGCCAGCTGTTGCATTTTTTTTCAATATAACGACTCTTCTATATTACAATCCGGGGGCTTTCTCCTAAATTACATACCTCCAAAAGACCGCTCCTGCGTGTAATTCGTAAAGAGTAGGCATTACACTTACCTTATAACAAAAACACAACCATGGCGACAGGACTTCTTGCGCTTTTAGACGACGTAGCAGCACTGGTAAAAGTCAGTGCGGCAAGTTTGGATGATGTGCCTACGCAGGTAGCAAAAACAACCGGCAAAGTGTCCGGCATTGTGATCGACGACACAGCGGTGACACCAAAGTATGTGGTGGGCCTTGACCCAAAGCGCGAACTCTCCATTATATACCAGATCGCTAAAAAATCGCTGATCAACAAAGCGGTATTTCTGGGACCAGCCGCCCTGGTGCTGGGCTACTTTTTACCAGTGGTTATACCTTACCTGCTGATGATAGGGGGGGCTTTTTTGTGCTTCGAGGGCTATGAAAAAGTGCACTCGATGTTCAGCAAAACGCACGAACCAACAGATGAACCTACAGCGGAAATGGAGGTGATAACCCCGCAGGAGCTGGAGAAGCAGCGGGTGAGCGGTGCCATACGCACAGATTTTATACTTTCGGCAGAGATCATGGCCATTGCCTACGCTACCGTGGCTGAGAGTCCGCTGATGAACCAGATCGTGGTGCTGCTTGCTGTGGCCATCTTTATTACCGTTGCCGTGTACGGTTTTGTCGCCCTGATTGTGAAGGCCGATGACATCGGGGTGCACATGGCGCAGGACAAGTTCCATCCGACTACCCGAAAGATCGGGCGCGGCATTGTGAAGTCCATGCCGAAGTTCCTGACTATACTTGGCTACGTAGGGACAGCGGCTATGCTGTGGGTAGGGGCCGAGATCATTGCGCATGGCCTGCCGTTTATGCACCACCCCATGGAGGCACTGGACCATTTATTTCCTGATATACCTGTGCTCAGCTGGCTGGTGAAGGTGCTGGTGCTGGCTCTGGGTGGTTTGCTATTGGGAGCGGTGATCGCGCAAATTGTGACCCTTGGCAAGAAGCTATTCAAACGCCCGGCCGAAAAGGTAGCTCCCTAAGACACCCGTTTTATAAAAAGCAGAAAGGTCGCCCTGGTGAGGCGACCTTTCTGCTTTTCCAGATAAAGTAGGCTATCAAGCCCTGGCCGTTTTGGCTAGTTTGGGCCTTTCCTGTCCATCCTTTGTCTTTGGTTTCTTTTTCTTTTTATTCCACCATACCAGGAAGCCGGTGATCGGGAGACTGGCACAGATCAGGCTGATAAAGAAGGCAAGGATTTTACCTGGCAACCCCCACACGATGCCTATGTGAATGTCGTAGTTGAGCATCATCAGCTGGTCTGCCAGACTGGCTTCTGAGTACCTGTCGCCCTGCACGCGGTAGAGTTCCAGGGTGTGCTGGTCGTAGTAATATTCGTTCCGGTTATACCAGGTGCCAAAGTCCTGGTAAGCCGTGAGTTCGATCGCATCCTCTTCATCTTCCAGGATCGGCGTCATATACCAGCCCTGTGCGTTTGGCTCCAGGGCCAGCGTCTTGTACCAGGCCTTGTCGAGCATCGAAACGGTATCATCGGCAAACATACCTGCCTTTGAAACATCGGAATGCGGATGGTGGTGTCCGGGCTTTTCTTCGCCGCCTGAAGTGAGGTAGTACAAGCCGTTTCCGAACCACTCAAAGCTCCACACCAGGCCCGTCACGGCCAGCACGAAAGCCAGGATCAGGCTGTAAAAACCCACCACATTGTGCAGGTCGTAGTTCACCCGCTTAAACTTGCCGTTCCACTTGATCTTGAAGCTCTTGTTTAGCTCAGACTTACTCAGTTTTTTAGGCCACCACATCACAAGACCAGTGAAAAGCAGCAGCACAAAGATCAGGGTGGCTATACCTACCACCGGGCGTCCGATCTCGTAAGGCAGCCACAGGGCGCGGTGCCCGTCTATGATAAAATGAAAGAAGTCAAATTGTCCGTCACCACTGGTCTGCTTTTTCAGGAACTCGCCGGTATAGGGGTTGATAAAGATAGCGGTAAAGCTCTTGCCTCCATCTTCGAAACCCATGTAGCCAATTGCAGCGGCCCCTTCCTTGTTACTGTAGGTGAGTCCGGTTGGCTTTTGACCCGGCATGTAAACCTGGGCTGTGTCCAGCAACTGACTTGGCGGTACAAAGGGTTTATCCTGCGCCTCTACAAAGCGCCAGGGCTCCAGGGCATCTTTGATGTCGGGCTCAAAAACATAGATACAGCCTGTAATGCTGACGATGAACACCACAATGCCCGATGCAAGGCCAAGCCAGAGGTGCAGCCAGTCATTCACCCGCCTCAAAACACTTTTGCCGCTGTTCTTCTTGCTTTTCATCTTATTCAGAAAGGAATTTTAAAGAGAAAATACCCGCTCCATCGTACGCTGATGAAGCGGGTATAAGAGTCAATGTCTATTAAAGCTTTGATATACCTGCCACAAAGTTGGCTTCTACCTCAGCCCCTTTGGTAGCTGTGCTGGTCTCGGTGTCTATTCTGTATACATAAATGGCGTTGCCCTCGGGTATGCTCATGTACACATACTTGCCGTCCTGCAATGCCGCCAGTCTGCGGCCACTGCCCGCGTGCTCCGGCAGTCCGTCGATGTAGCTGACGGTTTTGTTGTTGAGGTCGATGATCGCTGATCGCAGCGGTCCGTCTGTCCAGGCTGCCTGCTGGTTTCTGGCAGCTGTGTTGATCTCAGCAAAAGCTTTTCCGTTGCCCAGGTACTTCAGGTGCGAAATGGTTTTTCCACCGGTGAGTTGCTCTACATCGAAGAAGTAAGTCTGGTCGAAAGTAGACTCACCGTTCTTGATGCGCAGGATGCCTGGCTTGTTGGTCACCTGGCTATAGCCGTTAGCCGGGTTGGAGTGCGAAAGGGCATATATGTTTCCTTGCTCATCTTCTATCAGGCCAGACTTGGTGTTAAAGCCACCGATCGGACCCGTGCGGGTATCTTCGATCACGCGCTGGAATTCTAAACCAGGATAAGAGTAAACGGCGATCTGGGCCTTGTCAGTATGCGGCGTTGCATAGGTAGTCGGATCGCTGATGTAATAGCTCAAAAACAGGTTATTGCCGCTGATGGCCATACCTGAGTAGGACGGAGCCTTCAGGTTCGTGACGTTGGCAACCTGATGCTGCTTGGTGCTGGTGACCGTTACAGTATTGGCGCTGATGGTGTGGAACTTAATCACATCGGATGTCGGCGCCATCTCTACAGCTACCAGCGTATTGTCATCGGCTTTCACGATGTCAGAAAGGCTGTTCGGGAAAGAAACGTTACCGATTTGTCTTAAGCCGCCAGCTTCCGTTCTGGAGATGCCTACCACATTCACGTCATCCAGACCGCCAATGCTATAAATAGTGTTGTCGATCTGCGTGAAGTCATAGTAACCCGGCTGCTCTATACCTTGTCCTTTGGCAGAGAGGGGGCCAGTCATCAGGTCACCAAAAGGAACAGTATAATACGTAAAGCCCCCGTCGCTGCCCTTGATGGCAAGTGACATCACAAAAGAGCTGTCCGCATCTGGTGTCGGGTTATCATCGTTGCTGTCGCAGGAGGTGAACAGTAGGGCTGAGCAAAGGCTCAGGACTGGCAATGCCAGCTTGCTGGCGTATTTAAATGAAAACATATGATTTGTTTGAATTTAGATGATAGTTAAAGGACATATCGGAATTTCAGGTAAAAAGCACGGCCGGGCTTCTGCAGATAGTATTTATCGTAAAGCAGGGCATCGGTCAGGTTTCGGCATTCAATCGCGACGTTGTACCTGCCCTCCCGGAAACTGCCGGATAGCTCCAGGTTGTGCGATGACTGTGTCGGGATCACTTTTTTAGAGTCTCTGGACCCAAGCTCTGCCCAGCTCAGGAAGTACTGCTCCACATAGTTGTAAAAGTAGTTGACATTCCAGACAGCCCCTGGTACCAGCACATCCCGGAAGGTAAGGCCGGCATTGGCGTTGCCAAACATATAAGGGGTGTTAGGTAGACGGAAGCCTTTCTGGAAGTTCCGCTGCCACCCAGTGTTGGTATAGGATTCATTGTACACAAAGTCAGCCTGGTCGGTGATATCCTGGAAGGTGAAACTGCCGCCCAGTCGCAGCATGTCGCGCCACTGGTAGCGTAGACTGCCTTCCACACCCAGCGTTCTTGTCTCGCTCAGGTTGTCATAATAAGTCTGCGGGCTGGCTACTCTTACTACCTGGTAGATCAGGTCTTTTGCTTCGCGGTAAACAAAGCTGCTTTCGAGGTTAATCTGGTGATCCTGGCCTAGCTTGAAGCCATAGGCAGCCCCGGCGTTAAAGTTGTCGCTCTGCTCCGGACCCAGGTCAGGATTTGGCTGCACAAAAAGCCCGTCTCCAAAAATTTCGGTGGCCCAGGGCATGCGGTAGGTGTGTTCGTAAGAAGCCTTCAGTTGCAGGTCAGGCAACAGGAAGTAGGTAGTAGCCAGGCCATAACCGAAGTTCTGCTTGCTCGATTCCAGGGCTTCGGTACGCTGTGTTTCAAGTGCAAAGTCATATTGCTTGCTTGTTCTGGCATGCAGGAAATACGCTTTACTGAACAGCGTCGTGCTCCACTTCTCGTTCAGGTCAAACTTGTAAGCCAGCCCCAGCACCTGCTTGTTCAGCGATCTCGGAAACTGGTTCTCAATTCTGTCCGGGTTCTCGGAGTCGAAAGCCTTGCGGCGGAAATAGGAGTAAGCGTAGTTGAATGCCAGTGAATGTTTGGGACTCAGGGTATAGCCCGCATTCAGCTGGCTGTTAAAGTCGTTGTCGTCAAACGTAGTATAGGTGCGGTACAACTCCCCGTTATTGGAGCCCGGCGTATAAGTAGCTTGTCCCAGCCAGTTGTAAGTGACGCCGCGCAGGGTATCAATAACTTCGCTTTTGGTGATGTTATAGGCTGTGTAAAGGCTCACGTTCAGTCCGTCTACCAGCAGGTTGTCTTTGCTATACCGGAGGGTAGGCACCACTGAGCGGCTGTTGCGCATAATGCCACCGTACACGCTGTTCATGGTCGCGCCCGTCTGCACCTGTTTGTCGTTACCCGAAGCGATTACGCCAAAAAGGAGATTGTCAGCATACTTTTTATTGACCCAGCCTGTTTCCAGCTTGACTGTACCGGAGCGGTAGCGGTCGTGGAATCGCTCAACCTCGGTAGTGTCGATAATATTGCTTCCTTCCCTGATCGGAACCAGTACCCGGTAGTTGTTATCCGAATAGTTATAGTTCACATTGCCCCTGAAGGTGTAGCCGTTGGTCGGGTTGGTATAGGCGCCATTCAGCGACAAACGGTGTGTATTGAATGAGCCTACCGAATAGGAGGCGTCCAGAAACTTAGCTTTCCGGTTAGTAATGATGTTCACGGCACCGCCCAGTGCATCCGTACCCAGCCACACCGGTACCACCCCTTTGTATACCTCGATCCGGTCGATGGAATTAACAGGGATGTCACTCATCTGCAGCGAAGAACCAAAGTTGTCCATTGGAATGCCATCCAGGAAAAACTTTACCTGATCGCCCGAAAAGCCGTTGAGACTGAAGCTGAGGTTTGAGCCGAGACCACCTTCTTCCAGTACCCTCACACCAGCCACCCGGTTCAGGACCTCTTTGGCGTCGGATGTACTGTTTTGCAGCTCTCTCGTTGAAATAGCAGTAACGGCATAAGGCTGCTCGTTTACCTCACGTGTGGCAGACTTGCCTATGATCTCCACGCCCTTCATTTCAAAGGACTTCTCGCGGAGGCTGACATTTAGTTCTAATGTTTGAGATGGCTTGAGTGAGATGCTTTTTTCCTGCGTCTCAAAGCCCAGGAAACTGATCAGCAAGGTATAATTACCCGGGGATACATTGGTTATTTCATATTGGCCAGCGGCATCCGTGGTAATGCCTTTTTGGGTCTCTCTGATTACCACACTCACGCCTGCCAGCGGTTCACCGGCGGCAGTGCTCACGCTACCGGAGATACTTGCTTTGGTCAGCTCTTGTCCCCAGGCTGCGTTGGTAAAACATACCAGCACCAGAACATTTACAATCGCACCGATTATTTTGATTAACTGCTGCAATGCCTGTATTATTTAGAATCATTTTAAATTGAGGCAAAGCTATGACAGAAAATTTAAGGTTCAAAATTATTTAGAATAATTCTAAACAAATAAAGAGATGCTCAGTACCTGCAGTGAATAAATGAGTATAAAGCAGTTTTTCAGAGTCCTGGAGGCTGAATAAAAGGACAAAACAAGAGGGAGGACTGTGTTAATGTGAACGCAATTTCACATGGGAAATTAGCCCCAAGCGATGAGATGATTATCTGTTCCGAGGTATAGCTCATGCAGGTATAGGACCACTATATCTGGATCCGTGACCATAATGGGAATGGAAACAAGCTAACTAATCAGAAAGACTTCTGCGCAGGGACTAAATATGCTCTTGCATATACTTGTGTGCTGTTTCAGATACCAGCTTCAGGATGTTTTTCAGGACAGGACTATTGTCGTTCTTCCGCCAGGTGACATAGAGGTTCATCTGGTAGGGCAGTTTGATAAAGCGCACATTGGGCAAGGCGCTGAAAGAATAGGAGTAGGGGAGTATGGTCACGCCGAGCCCCTTGGAAACCAGTCCCAGCACCATGCCCCCGAAATCTGTCTCGATGCGCACATCAGGTGTGAAGTGATGATCCTCAAAAATCTGACGCAGGCCGGCGGTATAAAACGTCGTTTGGGCCAGGTTAGACAGAATGAATTTCTCGTTTTCCAGGTCGTGCAGTCCTTTAAAGTTCTGCTCGGTGAGTCGGTGACTTTGCGGCACAGCCAATGCATAAGGCTCCGAGTAAAGGCACTCTGACTGCAGCGCAGGGTTCTCGGCAGGGTCACGGCGGAAGGCCATGTCCATCTGGTAGTTGAGTAGCAGTTGTTCAAAGCTGATGTCAGTAGGTTCCACCAGCTCCACCTTCAGTTCGGGCAGGGCGTGGGAGATGCTCGTGATCAGGTCTGGCATAAAACCATAGACAATGGAGCCGGGATACCCGATGCGCACTAAGCCATAGGCACCTTCGTGTATTTTCCGGGCCTGCAGGTGAATGCGGTTTATCTCATCGAGTAGCGGCAGCCATTGGTCCCGCAGAAAAGCACCTGCCTCGGTGAGCTTCACGCTTCGCTTCGTTCGCTCAAAAAGCTGCACCCCCAGTTCGTCTTCCAGCGCCTTGATCTGCCTGCTGAGGGCTGACTGCGTGATGAACATGCGCTCGGCCGTGTTCCAGAAGTGCAACTCCTGCGCCAGTGCCAGAAAGTACTTGATCTGCTGTAGCTCCATCCGCTGTGATTCATTTTTTGCATTAGTCAAGCGAATAAAAGCATTTTTAAGCCGATTTGCACCAGTTTACTTTGCAATCATAAATTATTAGTAAAAAAGCTATGCTATCACTACGCAAATACATGGGAGAGGCGGTCGGTTGGACTGGCGCTTTCTTTTCGCTTTCGGCCTTTAGCCTGAACAGCATGGGCCTTACACACGGACAGTCGCTGGAGTACCTGGGGATGAACATCGTCGGATGTTTTTTTATGATCCTGTATGCTGCATCTAAAAAAGCCCATGCAAGCTCGGTGCTGAATACGATCTTCCTGCTTGTTGCCGTCATTGCTTTAGTAAGAGCTTACTTCATGCAACCCTAGTTAGTGTTTCTGAAAAGTTAGAATTTATAGGCTCCTCCGGAGCAAGCGATCCCTGCAGATGAAAATCTGCAGGGATTTTTTTTGGCGCTGGGATTACTTGATGGAGTGGTTTGGCATCTGCTTCCTTGTACGATACTTGATGTTTGTGTTGATAGTTGATTGACAATAGTTTATGAACGTAAAACCTAGGTATGGGCTGCTGTTTTTTTTATATGCCGAGGCAACCCTTTTTGATCCAAGTCCGTGATGGGAGCGCAAATTCTGGAACAGTGAGCAAGACAGAAAGCAAAGTGTTGGACGTGCTGCTCCGTCAGTGTCTGAAACAGGACCGCGGGGCGCAGAGAGAGCTGTACCGGCTCTTCTTCGGTTATGCCATGAGTATATGCGTCCGCTACTCCACGACTGCAGAAGAAGCAAAGGATGTGCTGAACGATGGTTTTATGAAAGTGTTCACCAAGCTGAAGCAGTACGAGCCGCACAAGCCATTCAAGGGCTGGGTGCGGCGGATCATGATCAACACAGCTTTGGACAACTACCGGCATAACCTGAAAAATTATCACCTGCAGGACATTGAGGCAGCGGAGCCGGCGTCAGGCCCTTTCGATGTAGAGCAGCAGCTCAACTACGAGTACCTGATCTCACTGGTGCAGCAGCTATCGCCTGCCTACCGGGCCGTGTTTAACCTCTATGCAATAGATGGCTATACCCATGAAGAGATAGCGGAAGCGCTGGGGATAGCAGTAGGCACGTCGAAGTCAAACCTGGCCAAGGCAAGGGCAAATTTGCGGGAGGCATTACAAAGTAGCAAAATCGATGAGCACAAACAATATGTCTGACGAGGAGCTGGATAACCTGTTCAGGAAATCAGCTGAGCATTACGACCCTCCCTTTGATGAAGAGGCATGGAAGGCGATGGACCAGAAACTGGACCATGCCCAGGGCGGCCTGGCCGGACTGCAACGACTGTGGCCCCTCGTGTTGTTGGTATTGCTGGTGACGGTAGGCACTGTCTGGAAGTTTATGGAAAGAGAAGCGCCGCTTCAGGAAAGTGCTCCTGTCGTTGCAGAACAGGCGGTGGTTCAGGAGCCTGGAAATGCTGCCATACCTGACCATGCCAAAGGAGTAGCGCATACTGCTTTACCGGAGCCTGACTCACCCGCTGCACTATACCCCGCTGTGCAGCAAGGTTCCGGTGCAGTGGCCACTGTTGCGAAAGAGCCTGCGCGGGAACGTAATGCTACACCTGCTGTCCGCGAACTGACGCTAGAGGATCCCCTGCAAACAGTTCAAACGCACTTGCTGCCGTCTCAGCCAAAAGCATCGCGCCTGCTTGCAGGTATAGCCTGGCAGGGAATGGCACCGCCTATACCTGAAGCGAAGCCTATACTCGGAGATTCGCAAGACGAGGGCAATCAGGGTGGTGCGGGAGGGGAGCGCGTGTTTCTGCGCAGTGTCAGGGTGGCCCTGGTAGTGGCGCCGGATATCACCACTGTGCGCTTCAAAGATCCGGATGCGGTAAGTGCCAACGCCGGTGTGCTGTTCAGTGTGCCTATCACCCGCAGACTAAGTCTGGTGTCAGGGGCTGTATGGGCTAACAAACTATACAATGCCACACCCGCGGAATACGCTCCTTCCCCGGACTATTGGGATGGCAAAAGGCTGCCTGATCTGATTGCGGCACAATGCAGGGTGCTCGACATACCCATCAACCTGCAGTACCAGGTGCTGGGCTGGGGCAGGAACATGCTGACGGTGCAAGCTGGACTTTCCAGTTACCTGATGCTCAACGAAGCATATACCTATACCTACAACTACAATGGAAGAGAGCCTTACAGCAAAACCCGGGAGTTCTCTAACGAAAACAGGCACTGGTTCGGAGTTCAGAACTTATCGGTAGGGTATACGCGCCAACTGTCTCCTGCCTTCTCGATCGGGGCAGAGCCTTTCGTCAAGATTCCGCTAGCGAGTATAGGCGAAGGGCGGGTGAAGCTCACCAGTGCAGGAGTGTTTTTTACAGCCGGCTTTACTTTTAGGTAGAAAGATCAACTGTTTAGGGGGACTTAAACGCACCACGATATGACACAGCTGCGGCTGCGTCAGGAAGAATCTCTTTGCTTATATTTTTAAATCACATCAATTAATTTAATGAAGATGAAAACGTATCGAATCAATTTTGGAATACTGCTTGGCGCACTGCTGAGTATGACATTTATGCTTACCGCTTGTGACGACGACGATGATACCACCGTTATACCTGACGCTGAGATTGTGACCCTCAACGAAGTGGCACTGACCGGGGCTGACGAGGTGCCGCCTGTCAATACGCAGGCAACAGGCACCTTCAGGGGGACCTACAACATGGATACAAAAGTTATGAACTACACCGTCACTTTTCAGGGCATCACACCAACTGCCATGCACTTTCACAGGGGCGCTGTAGGCGTGGCCGGACCAATCACTATACCGATCAATCCGGGCACTGACCCATATTCCAGCAATAACCCTTATATGAGCCCGCTGGTTGGCTCAACGCCTCCACTCACAGCTGCGCAGGAGGCAGAACTGCTGGCGGGAGAGTGGTACATCAACATACACAGCAGCCAGTACCCTGATGGCGAGTTGAGAGGCCAGATTACCAGATAAGAAACGGTATAGGTGCCTGGCTGTTCTGCTCACTGGCAGCCTGGCGCCTGCACCGCCTTACTCTGTAGCAGAGGGACGATTCAATCATTCTGTGTTTTAATTCTGTTTTAACTATTTTTTTTTAATTTTAAAGAATTAAGAACGAGCGGTTTTGGCACTTAGAAAATCCGCTAATCAGAAAAAGGCTTTTCTATATGATTGAAATCCAAGACAACCTCCTGAAAGACTTGGAAGCCATAAGGCAAATCCCCATTGTACCAAACATGCTTGAAACTGTCTGTCAGCTTACGGGCATGGGCTTTTCGGCAGTTGCACGTGTAACAGAGGACAGATGGCTGGCCTGCAGCGTGCGTGATCAGGTACATTTCGGGTTGAAAGAGGGTGATGAACTGGAGATCGCAACTACCCTCTGCAACGAGATCAGGGATCACCGGCAGCCCATCGTTATTGACAATGTTTCAGAAGACCCGGCATACAAAGATCACCATACCCCCAGGATCTATGGCCTCCAAAGTTACATTTCGGTTCCCATCATTCTGAAAGACGGCACTTTTTTCGGGACGCTTTGCGCTATCGACGCTAAACCGGCCAAAGTCAACAACCCCAAGGTGGTAAATACTTTTAGGTTGTTCGCCGACCTGCTGGCCTTCCATTTACAGAGTCGGAGTGTGCTTGAGCGCAGCTACGTTGTGAACCTGGAACTGCAGCGAAAGAACAGCATGCTGCGGGATGCCAACTTTGATCTTGATAACTTTGTATTTACTGCTTCGCATGACCTGAAATCCCCCGTTGCCAATATCGAAGGCCTGATCTCTGTCCTCTCTGATGCTGTTTCGAAAGAAGAACTGGACCGAGAAGAGATCAAACAGATCACCGCCATGATGAAGACCTCCCTCAAGCGTTTCTCCTCCACAATAAGGGACCTTACCACCATTGTGGAGCTAGATAAAACGGGGTCAGATGAAAACACTGCGGCCCTTGATCTTTATGTGATCGTGGAAGAGGTGAAACAGGACTTGCAAAGTCTCATAGCAGAGTCCAATGCACGCATTGAGGTGATGGCTTCGGATAGTCATTTAACAGGCCTTTCCCTGAAGAATTTCAAAAGCATACTCAGCAACCTGATCAGCAACGCCATCAAATACCGCTCTCCTGACAGAACGCCAGAGGTAATTGTGAAACTCGAAAAGTCTGAGGGCAAATCATACTTGTCGGTACAGGACAACGGGCTAGGTATACCAGCCAGCAAACAGGACAATGTCTTTACAATGTTCAAGCGCCTGCATGACCATATAGAGGGCAGCGGCATCGGGCTGTACATTGTAAAAAGAATAGTGGATAGAGTGCAGGGAGAAATAAAGGTACACAGTGTACTACACGAGGGCACCACCTTCACGATCATTTTTTAAGCATCCTTCTTCCTGCTACGCCACAATACCAGGCTTCTTTAAAAAGACAAAGGCACCGATCTACACCTATGCACCTGTCTCTTTTAGATTTGGCCTTAACACTATCAGTATTTTAGCAGCCTCTTCGCAGATTGTCAGCATAGGCGTTTGGCAGTTCAGACTCCTCGACTGCTCTGGCGGCTTTCTCGAAGTCGTAGGCGAAACGAATAAACTCCACTTCTATGCTCTCCTTGTTCAGCACCGAGCTGTGCACGTCTATGGTCAGCATCACATAGCCTCCCCGATTGTCAGCGTCTTTGGGTTTGCCTACAGAACCAATATTGATGGCATGTCTGAAGTGGGGCTGTCCCTCTGCGGCTGCGTTTAAAATGCGGTGGTAAGGCTTATGAGTATGGCCGAAGCACATAATGTCGGCATCGGCGTCTTTCATAATGCGTAGCAGGCTTTTCTCATCGCGGTCCTCAAACAGATATTCGTTGATTTTGCGCGGACTGCCATGCACTAGCAAGAGATTCAGTTTATCATTGTTCAGTTGAAACTCGACTTTGATGTGGGCAGGGAGTGTACGGAGGTAACGACGCTGCTCAGGCTTTATCATTTTGTTAGTGAAGGCAATAGAAACGGCGCCATTGGCTTTTTCATGTTCTGTTTTGTAAGCGCAGCCGCAGTCGTCGCTCTCTCTGCCAATGCCAAAATCATAATTGCCGGCTATCGTAGGGATGTTTCGCCGACGTATCTCGTCGATCACCTCGTTTGGCCAGATGTTATACCCTACCAGGTCACCGAGGCAATAGATGAAGTCGGGTTTGCGGGCGTCTACGTCTGCAAAAAAGGCCTCTAAGGCAGGCAGGTTGGCGTGTATGTCACTGAAGAGAGCTATTTTGGTCATGGTGTCGTATTCATGAAATATTCATTGCAATATTACGATTAATATGAGGCTGTAGCAAGATCCGGATGTTACCTTTTTGTGATGCGCTTAGTTTCGCTCCACTACGATGTACCTGGCTGAGAAACCGTTCTGTTTATAAAGCAGCTGCAGGGCGGTAATAAGGGAGGCTATACCTGTGGATTTGGTTTGCTGCCCACCAAGCGGACGGAGGTAGTTCTGGAAGCCGCTTCCTGGGAGACGCATCACGATGCGACGGGCGTCTGACTCCTGTACTTCGGTGAGGGCCTTGGCAAGCACTACCTGGCGCATGTAGGGGAGGGCTGACTTCATGCTGCGGTAGTCCGAAAAAGCGTAAAGGCGGCAGTAGGAGCTAAGCTTGACTGAATTCACGCCTCAAAAATAGGATATAAAACTTTACCAGCACATCATATCAACCAGGTTGATCTTATTGGTGTAGGGTTCAAGTGCCCGCTTCGTGGCAAGCCCTCTGATCAGTCCGATGATGTTGGTCTCAGGGTTGCTCCACACTTCTGCAAAGAATTCGCCCATGTCGTATAGCTGTATGCGATAGCCGCGGCGACCCCGCTCAGCCAGAAAAGTCCCCTGTGCCCATATCATCTCCAATCTGCCAGCCAGTGTGTGGGTGTTAAAAAAACTGAGACTCATGCTGTGCTAAAAGTATTCGGGTGAAAAAGTAGGTTTAATCCTTGCTGGGGTCGTCGGGGTTGTCATAATCCCAATAAACCTCGATAGTAGCAGGTTTATCCAGGTACGCAGGTATAGGCGTGTAGATGATCAGCTCCCATCCAACTTTCTGCATGTCTTCCCGATGCAAACGCCTTGCCTGCCACATTAACCGCTCATGTATTTCCTGTCCTACAGGGCGACGGCTCCCTATATACGGGCTCCCTTCTTCGAATTTGAATGTGGTAGTATGCATAAACTACAATTTTTACAGCTATACCTTATACTACGTAAGTTGTTATGATTTGAAGCTCAGTTTTTGAAGATTTATCTGAGGGAGGCGGTACGGAGTGCTAATTAGTTGATATCATAGTGAATACACCAAATTTAATATAGTGTTATCTTTAATTAGAACAATAAAATATATAAAACGTAATAGGGTGCTAGCGACTTATTTTCTGCACTGCGAATTCCTCTAAGATCATGAAGGAGATCACCCTATGATTAGAATCTTAACTCTATTTGTGTTCCTGATAAGCGCCTACCCCTCTATTGCTCAATTCAATTCTGTAACTCCCTTAAGCCAAATCCCGATCTCTGCGAACACTGGTGAAAAGCCCCAATCGAAAGTATGGGCACATGCCGGTACGTTCTGGACGGTGCTGCCTAGTGCATTACCAGAAAATGTAGGGACTCATCTTTGGCGGCTGGATGGAACGGCATGGTCACGGGTTCTGAAAATTTCAGATAAGACTACTTCCAAAGTAGATTGCAAAGTAGTAGGAGATGTGACGCATGTTTTACTCTTTCATGAGTCTTCCAGCCAAAATCAGCCTGCGTTTTTTGATATTGTTACATTAAAGTACGAATCAGCTGATGGGACCTACTTAGACCATAGAGCAGCCTCCAATTTATCACTTGGAAATGGGGTTGAGACAGCAACAATTGATATTGATGGCGAAGGTAGAATGTGGCTAGCCTACGCAAGAGATAAAAAAGTACGGGTTAGGTATAGCGATACACCTTATAGCAATTGGAGTGATGAAATTGAACTTGCAAGTGGACTGAAAAGTGATGACATATGTGCCGTTATTGCTTTGCCAGGGAAAGTAGGTGTGTTCTGGTCAAACCAGAATTCAACAAAATTTGGTTTTAAAACGCATGTAGATGGGAGCAACCCTGGTACTTGGTCAGCAATAGAGGATGTGGTACATAATACCTCTGGGAATATAGACGGGGGGCTGGCAGACGATCATATGAACATGGCTGTCGCCAGTGACGGTACCTTATATTGCGCCATTAAAACTAGTTATTATAGTGGAGATCAGCCACTGCTAGGCCTTTTTGTGCGAAGGCCAACTGGTACATGGGATAATCTGTATAGCATAACCAAAGCGGGCTCAAGAACAAGGCCAATTGTCATTCTGAATGAAGTTGAAGAGATTATAAGGGTTGTGTATACAGATAATGAAAGTGGTGGAAATATAGTCTATAAAGAGTCGCCCCTTGATGTAATCAATTTTCCAGAGGATTTTAATGAGACTGTGAATAGATCTAATGGGCAAGCATCTAACAGAGAGCACACCTTAATAGAAGGATTCTACAACAACGTAACCAGTACCAAGGATAATTTTACCGACGAGATTGTCATCATGGCCTCTACCTCAAGAAATGCGCCAGCCCCATATTATGCCGTCAGCGTCTTAGCAACCTCAGAAATCATCCCGCTCCCAGTTGAGCTTGTAAGCTTTACTGCCAGGCTGTCTGCTGACGATGCGGTGTTGGAATGGAGAACAGCCTCTGAGCAGGATAATGACTACTTCAGTGTGGAGTCGAGCACAGATGGCCGAACATTTACTCCGGTTGGTAAGGTGACTGGCAATGGAACAACTCAATTGCAAAGACACTATTCCTTCACGGACAAGAATATTTCCAGGTATAGGGCGGAGGGCATTTACTACAGGCTACGGCAAGTCGACTATTCGGGTGAGTTTGAGTTCAGCCCGATCAGGTATGTGAGTGCGCCTGGTCTTCCAGATGCCATCACACTCAAGGCATTCCCGAGTCCCTTTGATAACTACTTGCAGGTGCAAGTTTCTTCCAATGAAGAGCAGGTTGGCACCCTCGTTCTCTATAATGCACAGGGGCGGATTGTCCAGTCGCAGGCGATCACTTTGAGAAGAGGAATTAATGCCATCACACTGACGGAACTCGACCTGGCAAGCGGCATTTACTTTCTGAAAGTCACTACGGCTGATCAGCAGCAAGTGCTGAAGCTTGTGAGTGAGTGATTGCTGTAATCTTACCTGTATGGCAAAATATAGCCTAATTGCCTTCAATTTTCCTGGCCTTCTCAAACAGCATAAAATGTTGGATCGGCAGGAAATCCTCCTTTTGCTGCAAAAGGAATCCATTTGCCTCCAGCTCTTTTTTGATCTGCTCGGCCGTCATCTTGTGCAATGCCCTGATGCGTACATCCGGGTCTTCGGCTTTGTATTCCAGCAGCAGGAGCTTGCCGCCAGGCTTTAAGGCGCTGTGAATAGACTGTAGTATTTCCTTCGGGTAGGAAAGTTCATGGTAAACGTCCACCATCAGAGCAATGTCCACTGAATTGGCAGGTAGATTTACCTGTAGGCTGTCGCCTTTAACGACAGTCACATTATGAACGCCTTCTTTTCCCTGACGGGATTCCAGTACTTTGATAAACCGGTCCTGCACCTCCACAGCGTATACCTTGCCCGCTGGTACTTTGGGCGCTATCTGAAAGGTATAGAAACCAGTGCCAGCCCCAATATCAGCCACCACAGAATTGGGCTTCAGATTCATGTTTTCGATGGTACGGGGTGAGTTCTCTTCTTCCTGACGAGTGTCACGGTCTAGCCAGTTGCCACCTGTGGCTGTCATGATAGCAGCAATCTCCCGACCCATGTATACCTTCCCTGTACCTCCTGAGGATGGCCTTTTATAGGTATAGCCGTCGGTTTGCGTGCTGGTGTCAGGTTGCTGGGCCTGGCAGGCGTGGCAGCTACTCAGGCACAGGGCGACCAGAAAGGTAAAAACAAATGTGAAGCCTGGAAATCCTATGTATTTTATCATACCGTGTACTTCTCCAGTCGCTGGGTTAGGTCATCTATCAGTTGTTCCGTCCACTTTTCAGCCACCAGTTCATAATCAGACTCATCCCAGTTTTGCAGGTAGTCCTTTTCGAGCCATACATTGTCCTGGTTCGGGCCGATGGTATAGAAGTTTCGGTCCAGCTTAAACAGCAGATCTTTGGTCAGGTCGAAGTTGTCGGCACCCACCCGCTGAAATCCTTCCAGGCGCAGGCGCAGCCCCATCTGGTTTACATTGCCCTTCTCCAGGCTGATCTCGGTGGTGGCATCTGAGCCTGGCTCACGCGTCCAGGTGTCAACTAATTTCTCTAGTTTGAAATCATGAAAAAGCGGAATGACATCCGCCAGGTGCTGGTGAATGTGCTGCGCCAGTTCGGGCAGAACAGTGTCATAGAGCTTACGTAAAGCCTGCTTGTCTTTTGTTGGGGATTCTTGCATGGTAAAGGGGTATTCAGACCTTCTTATACGAGCGGGCTGCAGTTTCTGCCACCCTGCCAGAAGGATACTTTACAAACGTATGCGGATAGCATGTCAGGTATAGCTGCGAGGTCAAATAATTGCTGTGTGGGGCATGTAGTCAATTTTTTGTATCTTGGGCTGAAATTTTCTCATTCATTTAAACCTCTATGAAAGACCAAATCATATTAGCCGGTAAGGCATCCGGTGTCGCGGTCCTGTTGGCGCTGGCAAGCTGTACCTCGTCGCAGACGCCTCAGACCCAGGATACGCAGGTGACGACCCAACCGCAACAGGCCGCTGAAACCAACCCATTGCTGCAGGAATGGACCGGCCCTTATGGCGGTGTACCTGCCTTCGACAAAATGAACCTGGCCGACCTGAAACCGGCTATGGAAAAGGCGATGGCGATGAACCTGGCCGAGATTGAAAAAATTGCCAACAACACACAGCCTGCCACTTTCGAGAACACCATCGAGGAGATGGAGCGTGCCGGCAAGGAGCTGAACCGCGTGTTCACCTACTACGGCATCTGGAGCAGCAACGTGTCTACGCCGGAGTTCCGCACCATTCAGCAGGAGATGGCGCCAAAGATCTCTGAGTTCAACTCTAAAATCTCACAGAACGAGAAGCTTTTCCAGCGCATCAAGGTGGTGTACGACAATGCCCAGAAAAACCCGCTACCAGCAGATCAGCAGCGTGTAGTGGAACTGGTGTACAAAGGCTTTGAGATGGAAGGTGCTAACCTGAGCCCTGAGAAGAAGAAGCGCTACGCCGATATCAACAAGGAGCTTTCGACGCTTTACACCAAGTTCTCCAACAACATCCTGGCTGATGAGGAGAAGTATGTGGTATACTTCACCAAAGACCAGCTGAGCGGATTGCCTGAGTCGTTTGTGAAGGCCGCTGCCAAAGCTGCTGCTGACCGTGGTAAGCCAGGCCAGTATGCCGTGACCAACACGCGCTCTTCTATGGACCAGTTCCTGACTTACTCTGACGAGCGTGGACTGCGCGAGCAAGTATGGAAGAACTACTACTCCCGTGCCGACAACAACGACGAGAACGACAACAAGCAGAACATCGTGGACATCCTGAAACTGCGTCGTGAGCGCGTACAGCTGATGGGCTACGACAATTATGCAGAGTGGAGACTGCAGGATCGCATGGCCAAAACGCCTGAGGCTGCGATGGACCTTATGATGGCGGTATGGCCATCTGCCATTGCCCGTGCCAAAGAAGAGGTGGCCGACATGCAGCAGCTGGCGAACAAAACCAGCAAAACCAAGATCACGATTGAGCCTTGGGATTACCGCTACTACGCCGAGAAAGTGCGTCAGCAGAAGTATGACCTGAACTCTGACGAGGTGAAGCAGTACCTGGAACTGGGCAACCTGACGCAGGCGATCTTCTTCACGGCGGGTGAGCTGTTTAACTTTAACTTCACGCCAGTACCAGAAGGTTCTGTGCCAGTATTCCACGAAGACGTGAAGGTATGGGAAGTAACCGACAAAACAACCGGTGACCACATCGGCCTGTGGTACCTTGATCCATTCGCTCGACAGGGCAAGCGCTCTGGTGCCTGGGCAACGACTTACCGCGCCCACACTACTTTCGATGGCAAGAAGACTGTGCTATCCTCAAACAACTCTAACTTCGTGAAGCCTGCTCCAGGTGAGCCGGTGCTGGTGTCATGGGATGATGCCGAGACCTTCTTCCACGAGTTCGGACACGCATTGCACTTCCTGGCTTCGAATGTGAAGTACCCTACGCTGAACAGCGGCGTGCGTGACTATACCGAGTTCCAGTCGCAGTTGCTGGAGCGCTGGTTGTCTACTGACAAGGTGATCAACCAGTTCCTGAAGCACTACAAGACAGGCGAGCCGATGCCGAAAGAGCTGGTGGCTAAGATTGAGAAAGCCTCTACTTTCAACCAGGGCTTTGCAACGACTGAGTTCCTGGCCTCTGCCCTGATGGATATGCATTTCCACCTGGCCGATCCGAACAACCTGGACCCGGACAAGTTTGAGAAAGAAACGCTGTCTAAGCTAGGTATGCCGAAGGAGATCGTGATGCGTCACCGTTCACCACATTTCGGACACGTGTTCTCCGGTGAGGGTTATGCCACCGGATACTATGGCTACCTGTGGGCCGACGTGCTGACATCTGATGCAGCAGAAGCATTTGCGGAAGCACCAGGCGGGTTCTATGACGCCGAAGTGGCCGCCAGGCTGGTGAAGTACCTGTTTGCGCCGCGCAACTCGATGGACCCGGCAGACGCTTACCGTCAGTTCCGTGGCCGCGATGCCAAGATCGATGCGCTGATGCGCGACCGTGGCTTCCCGGTACCAGGCCAGCAAGGCAAGAAGTAAGTTTTAGTCGGTAAGGCTTAAGCTTTACCAGACAATATAAAAACGGCCGGGGGCATTGCATAGCAGTGGCTCCGGCTGTTTTTATTTCATAATGGTATAGGATAATATCTGTCAATCTTTGTGTAGTACCTGCTCTGGCGAATGTGGATCTGTAAAGAGCAATTATCAGGTATAGCAAGCCTTTTACTACTCGAGCAACCTTTAACCACATGTATCGTCATAAGTGTATTGTACATTAACTGACCGCAGATTTTATTGAGGAAACCGCTACGATACTGCATGCTAATTTTGCTGCCGCTGTTGCTTGTTTTCAGCAAGGCGGGTCTGGCGCAGGCGCCTGAAGAGAAGCCGGAGGACAAACCTATGCTCAAGCTGGGAGGTGCGCTGCGTTTTAACTACAATCTCTCTACCTGGAAAAAGGATCAGCTGGAGCGGGCCGGTGACTTTGGCTTCGATCTCTTTCGCATCAATGCAGAAGCCGCCTACAAAGGCATTAAGCTCAATGCCGAGTTTCGCCATTACTCCCAGGCATTTGGTGGCGCTTTTCTAAAGCAAGGCTGGTTCCAGTACGATTTCGATGAAGGTTCCCAACTACAGCTCGGGCTTAACCAGGTCCCTTTCGGCATCCAGCAATACAATTCCAACAACTGGTTTTTCAACATGACCTATTACGTCGGTTTTGAGGATGACCACGACATGGGTGTGAAATACATACGCGACAGCGGCCGCTGGCAATGGCAGGCGGCCTACTATAAAAGTGCCGAAGAGTTTGTGTTTGGCTTGGCAGAGCCGAGCCCCAACCGCTACTCTTACGATGTAACGGGCCGCAACAAGGAGAACAACCAGCTTGACTTCAAACTGGTGCGCCGGCTCGGCGACAGCCTGGCACACGAAATAGGTTATTCACTACAGGGCGGGCTGCTTTACAACATCGATACCGAGCGTAACGGCACACGTTATGCCGGAGCGGTGCACTATGAATACAAATCATCCCACAGCCCCTGGAACATCAAACTACAGGCCATGCTTTACCGCTTTCAGCCAGCCTACGCAGATGGTGCCGACCTCGACTTTGTGGAGATGGGGGCCTATGGCGCCAACTACAATGTGGCAAACCGGGGAGAGATCTACACGGCAGGTATAGCCTATCATATACCTGTTGAAACCAAACTTTTGCAAGGTATAGACCTGTACAATAACTATGGGTACTATAATAAGCGGGAAAGCGGCTTTGAAAACGCGCACATGAACGTATTGGGAGCGCTGTTTACCGCAGGGCCCATGTACATCTACACCGATGCGGCATTTGGCTACAACCATCCCTGGCTGGGGCCGGAGTGGACAAATGCCTTCACCACCGGAACCCCAGGTGATACAAAGTGGCATATGCGCTTCAATATCAACATGGGGTATTACTTCTGAGACTTAAACCAAACAGCATGAGTAAAGTTAAAAGTCATATTAAGAGATCTTTCGGACTAGAGGTAAACGGACCTGTCTTCTGGTCATCTATCGTGATCCTGATCATCATCATTGCGCTTGTACTCATTTTCAGGAAAGGAGCAGAGACCTTTTTCTCCGCTGCCCAGACGGCGGTGACGGCCAATGCAGGCTGGTTGTTCATATTGAGTGTGAACCTGTTTGTGGCATTCTGTTTTTTTATCGCCTTTGGTAGGTTTGGGGGTATCAGGCTGGGCGGGAAGGATGCCAAGCCGGAGTTTTCGACCTCTGCCTGGTTTGCAATGCTTTTCAGTGCAGGTATGGGTATAGGGCTCCTGTTCTGGAGTATAGCTGAGCCGATCAACCACTTTCAGACGCCGCCGATGGGCGAGCCGGGCACACCGGCAGCTGCACGACAGGCCATGAACTTTACGTTTCTGCACTGGGGACTGCATGCCTGGGCGATCTATGCGCTGGTGGCTTTGGCCCTGGCTTTCTTTACGTATAACCGGCAGCTGCCACTTACAGTGCGCTCAGCCTTCTATCCCTTCCTGGGGGAGCGCATCCACGGCATTATCGGGCACGTGATCGATATCCTGGCAGTGATTGCGACTTTGTTCGGTCTGGCTACCTCCCTGGGCCTGGGAGTGAAGCAGGTAGCTGCAGGTCTCAACCACGTGTTTCCAGTCATCGCAAACGATATCACGACCCAAATCATCCTGATCGCGGTCATTACAGGTATAGCCACCGTGTCGGTGGTGACGGGTGTGGACAAAGGCGTGCGTATTCTCAGTGAGTGGAACATCCGCATCGCGCTTCTGATCCTGATCGCGGTGCTGTTGCTCGGGCCTACGGTTTTTATTCTGAGCTCCTATGTGCAGAACACCGGTTATTACCTGGGTAACTTCCTGCAACTCTCTTTCTGGAACGAAGCATTCTCAACGAATAACTGGCAGGGCTCCTGGACGGTGTTTTACTGGGCCTGGTGGATCTCCTGGGCGCCGTTTGTCGGTATATTCATTGCGCGGGTTTCAAAGGGGCGTACCATTAAAGAGTTTGTGCTCGGCGTGCTTATAGCACCATCGCTACTTTCCTTCCTGTGGATGACCGCTTTCGGGAGCACCGCGCTGCGTGATATACTGTCTGGAAACACCGCCATAGCCGATGCCGTGGCAGCCGATATTTCAACAGCTCTCTTCGTGTTCTTTGAGCAGCTTCCTTTTTCGACCGTACTCTCCGTAATCGGCATTTTGCTCATCGCAGGCTTCTTTGTCACTTCTTCAGACTCCGGTTCTTTAGTAGTCGTGAGCCTGACCTCTGGGGGTATGCCCAATCCGCCAGTAGGCACGCGCATCTTCTGGGCGCTTTCAGGAGGCGCTATTGCGGCGGTGTTGCTGCTGGGAGGGGGCTTACAGGCCCTGCAGACTGCCGTTATCATCACGGGGTTGCCCTTCGCCATTATTCTGCTGCTGATGTGCTATAGTCTGTACCGGGGATTAAGCGAAGAACTGGAGGAAGAGCTGAAACTGGGACAGGCGAGTGAGCGGAAGGCTTATCAGCAATTGGTGGCCGAAATGCTGGCCAAAAGGGCTCAGAAACAACATGCGCCAAAAACATCAGGAGGCGACGGTACTCCAAATAAACCATTAGAATAGAGAAGTGCTATGATTGCAATTAACGCCATGATGGTCTGCCTGGACCTTAGTGATATAGATGAAAAGCTGGTCGCTTTTGCACGCGCGATCTGCGAACGGCTACCTGTTGACAAGGTATACTTCGTGCACAATATCAAAACATCCGAGCTGAGCGAAGACTTCAGAGAGTGGTTTGGCGAGGTGGACCTGGCAAGTGAAATCGAGGGGAACATAACTGATATCGTGAGCGAGCAATTTGCCAATGTCGCCCCATACGAGATCCTGGTCAGCGAAGAACCCAACACAGAAGTAATTCTGGCTGATCTGGTCAAACGCTATAAAGTAAAGCTGACGCTGCTAGGCAAAAAGTCGAAGGGTAAGAGTACAAATGCATTAGGTACCAAACTGTTGCGCATCCTGCCGTGCAGTATACTGGTCTTTCCGGAGGCTAGTGCGTTCCACATCGAAAAGGTGCTGGTTCCCATCGATTTCTCCAATACCTCCGTGCACGCACTAAGGCTCAGCAAGAACCTGTCTGACCAGTTAGGCTTGCAGCTTGAGATCATGCACGTTTACCGCCTGCCGAGTCAGTTCTTTCCCCTGATCTCGGAAGAAAAAGCTGTGAAAAAGGCAGAAGAAGTGGTTAAAGAGAAGTTCAATGTCCTGCAGAAGCAGCACCCGGAGATAGTTGGTATACCTTATACCCTGGTGAGAGCGGCTAATAAGAGTGTAGCTGAGCGTATTAGCATTCATCTCGAAAAAGGAAGGCATGGCATGCTGGTGCTGGGCCTGAAAGGTAATAACCCGATTCCGTCCCTAAGTCTTGGAAGTGTGCCTACCGAGATCTACAACTCAGATATCAATGTACCGCTGTGGCTGGTTTACTCTGAGGAGGTGATCAAGAAAAAATAATTAAGGGTTGGCTGTAAATGCCTGTGACAGCTTTTTTTAAAAAAAATCAGAAATTTTGATCTGTTCCGTAACCTTTCGTTAACATGATCGTAACTTCTGAGATTAATAAGCACCAATTACATGAACAAAGCAGGATAAGTTATCCGGTTTGTATAGTGTGCTTCCAGATTACCGATTGCCAATTATGGATGAATTTTCTCTTTTTACCAGCAAGCTGCAAACTTGCGATCTGATTGTATTGACAGAAGCGGACGAAACCCGAACATATTGTCGTTTCTATGCGAATGGCCTTTACCAGGACAGAATGTTTATATCAGATGTCTCTGTAAAAGAAAACCTGACACTACTCAGCAGTGAGGAAGATGTGATCGATTGGAATGGGGTGCAAAACCTTCGAAAAAGATATTGTGAAGTGCTGCACTCAAGCGAAGGGGTAAAGGCGGAAAATTCAAGCGAGCCGGTCTAGCGATTGAACTGCCTGGCGAGTTTTAAAATTCTCAGCGAGAACAGCCTCCAAAGCGTGATCCCAGGACAGGTATAGCCCATAAAAAAAGCAAAGGCTCCTTTGTGGGGAGCCCTGCCTCTTCAAAGGATTGCCACATAGGCAACCTTCAACTTTTAGCCGCTGCAAATATAGAGATAATTATACCTATATCCGGTGCTATTGGTGAAAAAAAATAATATTTTTGAACTTTCCTGTTGTAATGTTATTTAATCTGATTTGTGTGATGCTTAAGGGCTGAGGTTGAATCGGGCTAACGACTGGAGAACATAACAAAAAGAGGGAGCCTTGGCACCCTCTTTTTGTTTCTCATGCAGAGAGTATAATAGACGCTTCTTACTTGTCGTTTTGATAGCCAACCAGCTTGATCATCTTGTTGTAGTTACCCAACAGTAAGAAGGAAGGAGCCCATTGACCTACGAACAAAGCTTCTTCGTCTTTCTTCATAATCTTCAGTGTTGCTGAAACGGCCATAGAGCCCAATGCTGCCCATAGGAATACATCTGATGGGATACGGGAAGTATAGTCTTCGATGGCTGCAGCCACTGGTCCTTCTTTATGCTGTGGATTAGTTCTGTCAGCTTTGTTTTTCAAATCCTGTGCGTCTCTTTTAAGATCTTGTGTGTCCATAGTTCTTATTTTGTTTAGATGGTACAATACCATACAAAACGAAATAGAACCATGATTGTTTGCAAAAATTGAAAAATATGGGGTATACGCAGCCTGGGAGGGCCATCAGACACTATATTATTGCAACAATATATGTAAATTGGCAGCCTGAAACAGAGGAAGGCCACAGGCTGTCCTCTTCCTGAGATCGAACCCAATAGATAGCCTATATTTTGGAGCTTTCCGCACTTCTTGAACCGCTGGCCGGCACGCCCCAAACCTACCTGGCATTGGTGGTGCTCCTACTGCCGCTGCTCGCCTTTGTGGTGCTATACCTGGCGGGCAGTAAGTTGCCCCGGCAAGGTGACTGGCTGGGGATTGGCGCCACCGGATTGGCCTTTGCATGTTCGATCTACCTCTATACCCAAACCTGGAACACAGAAGTACACCATAGCCGGACCACCTGGTTTAGCTTGCCTAACAGCTTTATAGCGGACTTCACAGCAGGTATACTGATCGATAACCTGACGGTGCTGATGCTGGTTATCGTTACCTTCATCTCCATGCTGGTGCAGCTCTTTTCGGTGGGCTATATGCACGGTGACAAAGGGTATAGCCGCTACTTTGCCTACCTGGGTCTCTTTACCTTTAGCATGCTGGGCATTGTGCTGGTAGATAACCTGCTGCTGCTCTTTATGTTCTGGGAGCTGGTTGGTTTGTCCTCCTACCTGCTCATCGGTTTCTGGTACGAACGCCCTGCTGCCATTGCGGCCAACAAAAAAGCTTTTTTGGTCAACCGGGTAGGCGACATCGGGCTGCTGCTCGGTTTATTTGCCTTCTATACCTATTTCCGGACATTCGATTTAGAGGCTCTGCGCACGCTGATGGGGGCAGGGGAGTGGCTGAACGGAACGTTTGTAACTGGTTACACCTTGCAGGGGCAGCCCTGGCTGGTGGAGCTGAGCCCACTGTTCCTGACGCTGGCCGGTCTTGGCCTGTTTATGGGCTGCGTGGGTAAGTCAGCGCAGTTTCCGCTGCAGGTATGGCTACCTGATGCTATGCAGGGCCCGACGCCTGTGTCCTCACTTATACACGCTGCGACCATGGTGGCGGCGGGCGTATACCTGGTGGCGCGCTGCTACGCATTTTTTACAGTAGACGCCCTCACGGTAATTGCCATTATTGGGGCCATCACGGCACTGCTTGGGGCGCTGGCAGCACTCACGCAGTATGACATTAAAGCGGTGTTGGCCTTTTCCACGATCTCTCAATTGGGCTATATGGTAATGGGCATGGGCACTGGGGCGCACGACGCTTCGCTCTTTCACCTGACCACGCATGCTTTCTTCAAAGCGGCTCTTTTCCTGAATGCTGGTATCATCATCCATGCCATGCACCGCGGCCTGTATCATACGCACCAGCCTGCTGATATCGATCCGCAGGATATCCGCAACATGGGGGGACTGCGCAAGGCTATGCCACTCACTTTTTATACCTACCTGCTGGCTGCTGCGGCACTGGTGGGTTTGCCGCTGTTTTCTGGCTTTCTTTCTAAAGACGCCATCCTTTCCGGCAGCTGGGCCTGGGCGCAGACGATGAGCCAGGCCAATGGGAACAGCCTATACTTTATAGTGCCCATTATTGGTTTTACAGTGGTGCTGCTCACGGCTTATTACATGGGGCGGCATCTGTGGTTTATGTTTTTCGGTACTTTCCGCCTGCCATTCGATGTGCAGGCGCTTCGCTTGTCGGCAGGGAAGGAGATAGAGCGGGTGATGCTTATACCTGTGCTGCTACTGGCAGTGCTGTCGCTGGGCATCTTCTTTTCGCTCAACCCGCTGTCCTTCTCCGGAAGTTGGGTGATGCAGGGGATTAGCCTGAACCAGCTCTCACAGGAAGGTGCATTGCTTGCCAGTAATTTGATTGAGGCCGTGACGGTGCAGGACGCCGCCAACGGAACTGCCCATTTGGTGATCGGGCTGCTTTCCGCTCTGTTAGGTATAGCAGGTATAGCCCTGGCAATCGGCAGGTATAGAGGCAAAAGCAGCGAAGCATTGCTGCAGGAGCAACCGCAGGGAGCTTTGGCAAAGCTTTCTTTTCATCATTTTTACCTGGATGCAGCGTACGACAGGGTGCTGGTGCAGCCGGTACTGTGGATGGCCCGCATGCTCTACCGCTTCGACAAACGCGTAATCGACTATTCCCTGGAGTATGCCAGCAAGTGGCTGGTGGTGTTCTCCAAGATTGTGAAGTGGTTTGATAAGTGGGTGGTTGACGGCAGTGTGTGGCTGATCGGGGCAATGGCAAAAGTGCTCGGCCGCTTCGGACGCGGACTCCAAAACGGTAAGGTACAGTCTTACTACGCCTACTCTCTTTTCGGATTTATTCTGATAATACTATACATCATGCTGAATTGATGTTAATTTCGCGATCTGGATTTGACAATCTGGATCTGTGAGATGAAAGTTTTCGAAGGATTGGAAATGGATTTGACTGTTTCACACAGTTCGAGTCTTTCAACTGGAGGAGCGAGTAAACAAGTCTGCACCCGTGCTCAGTAGGAGTAGTGGCTGAAAACAAATAAGTCCCGGTATAGCAACGGGCAATAGAATACCAGTCCATGTGCGCGGCGGCGTAGCCGTGCATCGTGATACGTGATACTTGTGTCGTAACATATTGATGAATTATACTCTTTCCAGCCTTATTTTTCTTCCCCTGCTGGCAGCGCTTGTGGTGTTGCTGCTACCGTCGCGCATGGAGCGGGGTATAAAAGCAGTAACGCTGGGTGGCACGTTGTTGCAACTGGCAGTGGCTGTGTGGCTATACCTGGGCTTCGACGGCGCTTCGGCGGCGAACGGACAGACGGGCTACCAGTTTGTGGAGAAGCTCAACTGGATTGGATTCTCGTTAGGTAATCTGGGGCGCTTCCAGATCGAGTATTTTGTGGGTGTGGACGGCGTGAGCATCGGCATGGTGCTACTCACCGGTATTGTCGGGGTGATCGGGGTGATTTCGTCCTGGAGCATCGCTAAAAATGTGAAGGGCTACTTCCTGCTGTACCTGCTGCTCATGACCAGCGTGATGGGCTGTTTTTTGGCCCTCGACTTCTTCCTCTTTTACCTCTTCTTCGAGTTCATGCTCCTGCCGATGTACTTCCTCATTGGCATCTGGGGTGGCCCGAAACGGGAATATGCTGCGCTTAAGTTCTTCATCTACACCCTGATCGGCTCCCTCTTTATCCTGGTTGTGATGATTGGGCTTTACACCTCTGTGATCGACCCGGAAGCGACGGCGCAGCAGATGGGGCTGGTAGGGCAGAACGTACCCGCTAGTCTGGACCTGATCCGTCAGGTGCAGCAGATGCTGCAGCAGGGCGCGATCGCTGAGGCGGACATGGTGCGCACCTTCAGCATCCCGGCCATGATGGAGCCGGCTAACTTTATACCGGGCAGCCTGCTGCATATTTTCTCTGGGGTTTCGCTTTTTGACCTTCCGATTCGCTTTGTGGCTTTCCTGCTGGTGCTGGCGGGTTTCCTGATCAAAGTGCCTTCGGTGCCGGTGCATACCTGGCTGCCCGATGCGCACGTGGAAGCGCCTACACCGATCTCGGTGCTGCTGGCTGCTATCCTGCTGAAAGTGGGCGGTTATGGTCTGATCCGTATCGTATACCCTGTTTTCCCGGATGCCGGTGCTTACTTCTCGACCTTTGTCGGCGGACTGGGAGTGCTCTCTATTATCTATGGAGCCCTCTGTGCACTGGCCATGAACGATCTCAAAAAGCTGATCGCTTACTCCTCTGTGTCGCACATGGGCTTTGTGTTGTTGGGACTGGCCTCGTTGACGAATGAAGGCGTGAACGGCGCGATTTACATGATGTTCAGCCATGGGCTTATCTCTGCGATGCTCTTCCTGGTAGTGGGGGTGATCTACGACCGGGCGCACGACCGCATGATCCTTAATTTCCGGGGACTTGCCAAGCGTATGCCGGCTTATACGGCCTTTGTCGTCATCGCCTTTTTTGCTTCGCTTGGTCTGCCGGGCTTCTCGGGCTTTATCGCCGAACTGCTGGTGCTGCTGGGTAGCTTCAGTGCACCGGAGGCAACGGGCATGCTGCCGCGCTGGATGGCAATAGTGGCCGTAATTGGTTTGCTGCTATCGGCGGCTTATTACCTGTGGGCGCTGCAGCGGATGTTCTTCGGCAAGTACTGGATCTTCCCGGAACTGCGTGAGAAAGCCATTATCACAGACCTGACCAAACGCGAGTACCTGATGCTGGTGCCGCTGGCTATTCTGGCTTTTGTCTTCGGTATTTTCCCGCACCTGCTGCTCGACAAAACAGGTATGTCTGTAACAGGCTTTACGGAGCTGGTGCTGCGAAACGGACAGGAGCAGCTGAACATTTTGCAAGCGATTTTACACAGATAACAGATGCGCCTGACGGGATGTCCCTTCAGGCGCCTTGACTTATACCTTATACCTACACGTGGAAGAACAGGCAGCATACCTCACCCAGGCCATCGACAGCATATTAGCTGGAGCAGGCTCGCTGCTGCCCGAATTGCTGCTGGCCATTTTCTTCCTGCTGCTGGTTACGCTCGACCTCTTCAAATCCAAAACAATTAAGCGGCTGCTGCCGTGGGTGGCCCTCACCGGGCTTTTCTCTGTGCTGGTGCTGTTGGTGCTGGACAGGCATTTAGCTGAGGTGCAGTTTCTGAACCTGCTGCGATCCGACGGCATTGCGCGCTACGCAAGTATACTCTTCAGTTTGACGGGCATCTTTACGATTCTGCTCTCCCTGCAAAACCCCAAAATTGAAAAGCGCAAACAGGGCGAGGGCCGAGGCGAGTACTATGCCCTGATTCTGATGCTGGTGCTGGGGCTCAACCTGATGGCCAAATCGGTGAATCTGCTGATGGTTTTCCTGGCGATTGAGCTTGTTTCCATTGCCTCATATATCCTGACGCTCACCCTGAAAGAAGAAAAACGTGCTGTGGAGGCGGGTCTGAAGTATGTGCTTTACGGTACGCTGTCGGCTGGGGTGATGCTCTACGGCATGTCCTTTTTCTATGGCCTCACCGGTTCGCTGGACTATACCTTAGTGTCTTTCTGGCGCAGTCTGCTCGATGCCAGTCCGCTGATGGTGACGGTGGCGGCGATACTGATGTTTGCGGGTTTCCTATTCAAAATATCAGCTGCTCCTTTTCACTTCTGGACGCCGGATGTCTACCAGGGGGCACCCATGCCGATCGTGGCCCTTTTCTCCACCGGTCCTAAAATAGCGGGCATCATTGTGATCCTGCGCTTTGTGGCTGCCTTCGCCGACCCGACCATTGGCAGTGCCTTTTCTGATGTGCAGCTTTTCTTAGGTATAGCGGCACTGGCTACCCTGGCGGTCGGTAACTTCACGGCACTTTGGCAGCGCACGCCTCGTCGTCTGATGGCTTTCTCTTCGGTGTCGCATGCCGGTTTTTTGCTGATGGCGCTGCTGGCTTTTGGCAGCGACTATACCGTGAGTGTGCTGTTTTATATGACCGTATTGGTGTTTATGAACTTCGGCATGTTTCTGTTTCTTCAGATGGCCGAGGAAAACTGGCAGGTGCGTACGCTCGGGGATTTTCAGGGTATGGGAGCTCGTGTTCCGTTTGCCGGGGTTCTGGCGCTGCTATACCTGCTGTCGCTCACAGGTCTTCCGCCACTGGCCGGGTTTATGGGCAAGCTGCTTGTCTTTAGCAATGTATGGGAAGCTTATACCTCAACCAGTCAGCCGATGCTACTGGTGCTGCTTGTGGCTGGCATCCTGCTTACAGGGCTGGCTTTGTTCTACTATATCAAAATACCATATTACCTTTTCCTGAAAAGGAATCAAACTGACGAAAAATTAGTTATTTCACTGTCAAATAAGCTGCTGCTGGTTTTATTTGCTTTGCCGCTGCTGGTCTTCTTTTTTAAGCCTGACCTGTTGCTGCACTGGATAGAGAAACTACTGGCCTAGATACTTTTACAACCCTATGAGCGATTCAATTAAGCACGAATGCGGTATAGCCCTGATCAGGCTCCGAAAACCAATCGAATATTACGTTGAAAAGTATGGCACTCCCATGTACGGTGTCAACAAGCTATACCTGCTGATGCAAAAACAGCACAACCGTGGACAGGACGGGGCAGGGGTAGCCAGCATTAAAATAGATGCGGGCCCTGGTATGGAGTACATCAGCCGTTTCCGCTCTGTAAAGACCCGCGCCATCGACAGTATTTTCGGGAAGATCGGCAAGGAGTTCAAAAAGCTGAAAGAAGACCAGCCAGAGCTAGCCCTAGATACGAACTGGGTATGGCAGAACCTGCCTTTTTTGGGTGATGTATACCTGGGCCACCTGCGCTACGGTACGCACGGCATCAACAGCGTGGATAACTGCCACCCGATGGTACGCGAAAACAACTGGCGCAGCCGCAGTCTGGCCGTGGCCGGTAACTTCAACATGACCAATGTGGACGAGCAGTTTCATAAACTGATTGAACTGGGCCAGCATCCAAAGCAAAAATCTGACACCATCACAGTACTCGAAAAGATCGGCCACTTCCTGGACGAAGAAAACCAGATGCTGTTCGAGTCTTACAAAGACGAATATTCCAATAAAGAGATCACCGCACTGATCGAAGATAACCTGAGTCTGCAGCGAGTACTCAAGCGTGCCTGCAAGGACTTTGACGGAGGCTATGCCATGGCAGGCCTGACTGGCTACGGTGCCTCTTTTGTGGTACGTGATCCGAACGGCATACGTCCGGCTTATTACTATATGGATGACGAGGTGATCGTGGTGGCTTCTGAAAAACCAGCCATCAAAACCGCTTTTGACATAGACTACAGCGAAATCCGTGAGATCACGCCTGGTCACGCCCTGATTGTGGACAAGGCTGGTAATGCGGACCTGAAAGAGATTCTACCGCAGCTCGAGAAGAAATCCTGCAGCTTCGAACGCATTTACTTCTCAAGAGGCAACGACCCGGAGATTTATGAAGAGCGCAAAAACATGGGCCGCCGCCTGTGCCCTCAGATTCTCGAGGCGATTGACTATGACCTGAAAAACACGGTGTTCTCCTACATCCCGAATACGGCCGAAACCTCGTGGCTAGGTATGATGAAAGGGATAGAAGACCACCTGCGAGCCTACCGCAAGCAAGCCATCCTGAACCAGGAACTAAGCGAAGAACAACTCGACGAGATCCTGCAGTTTAAGCCGCGTGCCGAGAAACTGGTGATCAAAGACGTGAAGTTGCGTACCTTCATCACCGACAACGACAGCCGCGACGATCTGGTTACGCACGTGTACGATACGACTTACGAGGTGGTAAAGAAGGGCATCGACACGCTGGTGGTGCTCGACGACTCCATCGTGCGCGGCACGACGCTGGAGAAAAGTATCATCAAGATGCTGGACAAACTGGAGCCGAAGAAGATCATCATCGTTTCCTGCGCACCGCAGATCCGCTATCCGGACTGCTACGGCATTGATATGTCGCGTGTGAAAGAGTTTGTCGCTTTCCGTGCCATGCTGGCTCTGTTGAAAGACCGTGGCATGTACTACAAAGTAGACGAAGTATACGACAAGATACAGGCCGTGCAGGGTACGCCAGCCATCATGGAGACCAACTACGTGAAAGAACTGTTCGACCTCTTCACACACGATGAACTGTCTGCCAAAGTATCAGAGATCGTGAAAGCACCTGAGGTGAACGCCGAAGTACAGGTGATCTATCAGCGCATCGAAGACCTGCACCTGGCCTGCCCGAACCACAAAGGCGACTGGTACTTCACTGGCAACTACCCGACTCCGGGAGGTACCCGTGTCGTGAATCGTGCCTTCATGAACTTCGTGGAAAACAAGGCCGTTCGCGCTTACTAATTAGCACCAAATATTATATCAAAAGCCTGTTCTGCATAAGGACAGGCTTTTTTTATGACTCAGATGCTCCATACGAGGTATAGCGAAGGCTGCCTGATCATCGTATTCTGAACAATTCTGCAGTTCCCGCCTTTTAACCAAAGTGGAGCCTGGTCGTTAATCTAATGCAGGTCAGGCGCTATTACTAACATGGAGCACAAACAAAGCTTTTGGGTAAAGATAAAGGAGATACTGAAGGACTCATACAAGAACTTTCAGCGGGACGAGCCTATTGTGTACAGTGCGGCCATTGCCTTTTTCACGATCTTCTCCCTCCCTGCTATTTTAATTGTGCTGACGCTGGCCGGTTCCATCTTCTTCTCCGAAGAGACCGTGCAGGCAGAGATCGTCATGCAAATGGAGGAGCTGATGAGTGAGGAGGTTGGCCAGCAAGTAAGTGACCTACTGGACAATGTAACACAGATACCTGTCGGTTTCTGGAGCATCCTGATCGGGGTGGCCGTGGTGGTGAAAAGCGCTACGATTATTTTCTTTATCATGCAGAAAGCCCTGAATTCAGTCTGGCAGATCAGGGTAAAGCATGATGTCAACTACCTGAAGCTGCTTCGCCACCGCCTTGTGACATTGGGGATCGTAGCGGGCCTGGGATTCCTGTTGATGACAAGTCTGCTGTTTGATGCAGCGCTGATGGTGTTCAATGACGAGCTTTACGATTTGCTGGAGGAACACCTGACCTCTGCCATTAAACTGATCAAGACAGCTTTTTCAATTCTGGTTGTGCTCACCTTTTTTACGGCCATCCACAAGATACTCCCTGATGCCAAAGTGCAGTGGCGGGACGCACTGGCCGGAGGTATTATTACCTCCATTCTGTTTCTGATCGGCAAAGAGGTGATTGACTATATTCTGAGCAGTGTAAAAGTGGTTGGCTTCTATGCTGCGGCAGGATCGTTTGTTGTGGTGTTGCTCTGGGTATTCTACTCTTCTGTTATCCTGATGCTTGGTGCCGAAGTAACCAAAGCATATGCCAACAACCACGGACGTAAAGTGGAGCCTTCCGAGATTGCTGAGAAGTACGAGAAGGTGAATGGGGATAAAAGCTAAAAAGGTGCCTCTGTATGGAAGAGACACCTTTTTAGAGGGTGTATTATTGATTAATTACCTCGTTGAGCCACTCTTGGACCAGAATTTCCGGTATCGAACCTTGGCGCACCATCAGGCTTCGTAGTACGAATCGGGCCCATCTTATCCGAGATGATAACTGGCACAGCACCCGTCACAATTTTACCGTCCTGCACATCTGACTTTTTAAACAGGGCAACAGTAAACCAGTCATCGATATACGCTTCATCCTCAAAGGTATAGCAATCCATGTAAGAAATGGTATTGTTGGCTGCATCTAAGATGCCTTGCTTAAAGTACGATGTTGTCTTAGTTTCGCTGGCGTATTGGAACTCTCCTTTCACATCGATGTAGTATTGGCTGAGATCGATATTGGATGAGTACTTGATAATGTAGTCGTACTCGTAGCAGCTTCCATTAGATCGTAGCCTTTTAGGCACCACACTAGATCCGGTTTGTGACAGACTCAGTTGTGGAGCGCTCGCTGCAAAGTCCACCGAGTTGGCAGTGCAGTCACCGTGATTGTTGACAGTCGCCCTAACTTTGCCGTTTTCCTGTCCATATACCCAGTTTACTTCGGCTATCCCCTGGGCGTTCGTGCTAGTCGTGTTCGTGCTTACAGTGCCACCGCCTTCTACTACTTCCCAGCTAACCTGGGCATTGGAAACCGGCTTGCCAGAGGGATCTGCTACCTTTACCTGTAAGGGTGAAGCCATGGCCTGGCCTGGCATACCGAGTTGGTCGTTACCATCATGCACTGCAATAGTGTTACATACAATTGGGTCGTCGTCATCACAGCTTGTGAGGGTAGCACATAAAATCAGGATGAAGGTAAATCTTATGCTGTTTAAGAGCTTCATGAAAGAATAAATTGGAGATGTAAAACGAGATAGGACTTCAGGTGAGCGCAATGCTAAATAAAAGGAGCATTGAGTGGTGTGTGCCTATAAATACGGTTCTATCTTTTTATTGTTATATACAATTTCCTTATTTATTCCTTAAAGATGATTTTTTAGGATAAGTTAGGGCTTATTTTGTCAGGTCGGCTATCGCCATGATGGCAAAGGCTACGGTACCGCCATACACCGCAAATTTAGTGATGGGAGAGGCGTTGGAGAGAAAGGCAGTATGTTGGTTGTACTTGATGACGCCCATGAGCGTTAGGGACAGGTATAGAAATAACGCCAATGGAATGATATTGAAAAGTATCTCGAAGATGTCATTAGCCATGGGTAACGCTGTATTTTATTGGGGATGTTGCAAATATAGGTATAAATGACAGGCAGCAGTATCTTTGGCCCAAACATTACGAATAACTTAAGACCTCCCTGCTATATGGCCCTAACCAAAATCTGCAAAGCCTTTCACGAACTGACCCCGAACGAACTGTATGACATGCTGCGACTACGCAGCGAAGTGTTTGTGGTGGAGCAGAACTGTGTATTCCCCGATATGGATGATAAAGACCAGTTGTGTCATCATGTGCTGTTTTACAATGAGGAGAAGGTATTGATAGCCACTTCCCGATTGGTGCCAGCCGGGGTTTCTTACCCTGATATGATGTCGATCGGACGCATCGTGACGAGCCAGCTGGTGCGTGGCACAGGGGTAGGCAAAGAACTGGTCGAGATGTCTATTCAGGAGTGTTATCGCTTGTTCGGGAAGGGCCCTATCCGGATCGGGGCACAGCTTTATGCCAGAAAGTTTTACGAGCGCTTCGGCTTTGAGCAGTCAAGTGATGTATATGATGAGGACGGCATCGATCACATCAAAATGGTGAAGCAGGTATAGCAAGTAGTTGAAGTATAGTGGTTTTTTATTATCTTGATGTATAATCCCGCCACAATATGAAAACAAGGATACACCCGTATGCTTTGCTACTGGCTCTTGTCTGCTTGCTAAGCGGCTGCACTAAAGAAGAGGATGACTTCATCAGTAAATATTGCCCCGGTTCCTGCACCGAGGTAAGTGGGCAGGTGCTGCGGGGCAATGGGCAGCCCATCAAAAACATGCAATTACTTGTGACCTGGCGAAACCTGCGGACATTCAAAGGAGGTGGTGGAGGCGGCACTATCAGGAAAAAGGCCGCGGCCTACACCGATGACAGCGGCAACTATACCTTGCGTTTCCTGCTTCGCGATGATGAAATGGAGGAGGGGCACATTGAGGTAGCACCGCAGGGGAGGGGTTGCAGTCAGGTGCATTGTCAAAGCTATACTTTGTACTGGGACGAGCTGAAACGCGATACAACCTTCACCCACCATTTTCTGATCGATTAAAGTACTCGTCAATGTAGCTTTAACTATCTAAACTGCAAGTCTTATGCTCCATCCTTTGCCTCGTATTCTGCTCGTCTTTATCTTGCTCATGTGCTTTGGTCTGGTGGCGCAGGCGCAGCATACCCAGCGCATTGGCTTTCGAATCGGGAGTGCCACACCTATTGGTGACTTCAAGAGTGATCGTTTTGAAGATGATTATCCACCTATGGCAATGCAAGGAATCAATTTGGAGGGTAATTATCGCGTAGATGTAAGGCCTTATCTGGCAGTAGGCGCAACGGCAGGATTTCGTTTCAATCGCTTTGACCTGGATGCCTTTGCATCACCCGACGATGCGCTGGTACTACGCCGGGAGGCAAGCGGTTGGAAGAGTACCTATGCCTTGGCGGACCTATACCTGCAAAGTTCACCTGGCAGCTTGTTTGGCTTTGTGAAAGGATCTGTAGGTGCAGCTTACAACAAATCACCTGAGGTGCAGATCGATACTTCCTTTGGCCCTATCCGCCGCAGCTCCGATACAGCAGCGGCTCTCGCTTATGGTGTTGGTGGTGGTTTTGGGATAGTGGGCGGTCGTATACTTTTTACTTTAGAAATAGGCGTGCTCAATACCCGGCCTACCTTTGAGATTATGGACGCACAGGGCAACCGCAGTAATCTAAAGCAGCCGATGCACACGATCAACTCCATGCTGGGCCTGAGTTATACCTTGTAATCAGGTATGCAAACAAAAGGCCCGGTCTTAAGACCAGGCCTTCTTTTGAACGAGTTAGCTGCTTATATTACCATCACAAGTTTTCCAAATGCATCCATCAGCTGCAGCAACCTGTTTGTAATCGCTACTTTCTGCTCTTCTACCTGCTCCGGCATCGCACTTTCAGCTAATGTTGCTGTTGTAGCTGATTCTAGGTGATGAGAAGTTTCATAGCTCAGGTGGCACATCTCCGCATTATGATAAGTGTTTGCAGCGCAAGGGCTCTGCATGCTTGCCCTGTTGATTCTGCCATCTGACAGGATAACCAAGAGTAGCCCAGCTAATAAAATAGATGCTGTTTTTTTCATAGCGGCTCAGAAGTTATTTGCGAAGTACCGCCAATGCTTCACCAGAAAGCTCTACCTGTGCCTGCTCCGATATATTATACTGTAGCTCAGGTATAGCAACACCTCGCAGCGTCAGGTTGCTGCGGTTGCGGATATCCAGATTGGCCTGCTCTATGCTGTTGTCTTCCAGAATTAGCAGCTTAGGCTCGCTTTCGGAAGTGGCCCCTGTTACTGCTTGCAAGCGAACAAAAGTATTTCGGCTGAGCTTTACTATGCTGCCTTTGTCGAGTTGAAGCTGCATTTCTTCCTGCTGAAGACCCTTTATATGTATCTGTCTGTTGCCGTTGTATGTAGGCTTCAGATTTGAGACAGTCTCTCCGTTTTCGGTGTGAACCGCATCGCTGCGAAGCACTTTCAGGTTAGGTGTTCTGATTATAATATGCTGGCTCTGCCAGGCTACACGATCATGCTCTTCTGTAAGTGCGACATCAATTTTGAGCCGACCGCCGTCCTGCGTAACTGAGATCACCTCCTTCGAGTTATTGTGCAGGTATACCTCGTGTTTATCTCCTGGCTCGATCAGCACATTCAACATGTGTGCAGCATTTACATCCACCTCTTCAAAACCCGACAGGCTGAGGGCAGTGTGGTTACGCAAAGGGTCGCGGTACTTGTCCGTTTTGTAAGCTGCCTTTAAGGCGATGTTATAAGTAGCCAATGCGCTCAGGAGCACAACTAAAGCGAAGAGGAATAATTTATTGCTGGTTTTCATGGTTTCTGCTCAATTTCTGATTCGTAATTTTCTATTTTATAAACATCGTAGCGCTTCTGTATCTCGTCCAGCTCTATTTCCAGCAAAAAGATGTTACGGAAAAACGCGGGCAGGTCCTGTTGCATAAAACGTTCTTTGCGCTGCGCCTTCACTTTCCTGACAGCCTCTGGTGCCACAAAAAAGCCGATGCCACGCTTGTTGTAGATCACCTCCTGGTTCTGCAGCTGCTCGTAGGTGCGCATCACGGTATTGGGGTTCACCTGAAAACTTACCGCCAGGTCCCGCACAGAGGGTATCTTGTCTTCTGTTGTCCATTTGCCCAGCAGAATCTGGTCGCACACGTGCGCCGCGATCTGCAGGTAAATGGGTTCATTCTCTTTAAATTCCATATTTTATCCTCCCCGCTATACTTGCTTCTCTTTAATCTTAAAATACGCCACTGCCCAACATATAAGGGCCAGGGTAACAAGCAGCAATAAAATCAGCGGCTCGTTTCCTTCATAGGCCCCCACCTCGAAGCGCTGCTCATTTTCTATGAACATGGCTGTTGAAAATGGTCCTGCTGACACAAGGTCACGCCCCAGCATAGCCTGTACAACTTGTTTGTTCAGGTTGTAGAACAGGAGGATGGCCAGAAATCCTGCAAAAGCTGTTTTGATAAAATGATTTTTGTTAAAGTAAGCAGAGCCTATCAGCATCAGTGCGTTCAATAGGGCATAGAGGATAATCAGTTCGTGCAACGGTGGCATGGCCGTGAACACATTCAATATTTCAGGTTCTCCAACCACACGCGGATCAAGGTGGAGCAGCAACCAGAGCACGAGGTAGAATGCCGGCACAAAAAGGACCAGGTATACAGGAAAAGAGTAAATCCAGCCCACCAGGTACTTTTCCAGCTGCGAGGCAGGCAAAGTCAGGTAAGCAATAGCCTTCTTCTTATCGCCGAGCTGCGAGAATACCGTACTGCTGAACATCATGCCCGCACCCGGCAGAAACAACACAAAAAAGATTGTCTGTTCCGCAGGTCCTAGTGGCCCGGAGGCTATGTAGTTGATAAAGCCCATGATGGCGAATATGCCGCCAATCAGCACAGCCAATGACATCAGGTAAGTTTTGTAATGCTCCACCGTGTGTTTGCGAAACAGCAGACCGAAGCGGCTCAAGTTAAAGTGATTTTTCATATTGAGGTCTTTGAAGAATTTCGGTTACAGATGTATTGCCACTGGTAATGGCGTTGAAAAGTAATTCCATGTCCACTTTGCTGTAGTTGCCCATCAGGTTAGGTAGTATGGCCTGCTTGCCTCGTAAAGCGTCTTCGGCGTAAAGTGCGCTCTGGGCTTCCGTTTCAGAAAGGGTGGTAAAAGTGAGACGTTCACCGATCGCATCAAGCGACTCGTTCAGCACGATCTCCCGGTCATGCACTACCACCAGTGTGTCGATCAGGCTGTCGAGGTCACGTACCTGGTGGGTGGAGATGATGATGCAACGGTTCTCGGTCAGCGCAGAAGCGATGATGCGGCGAAACTGTACCTTGGAGGGAATATCCAGGCCATTGGTTGGCTCATCCATGATCAGAACGCTGGTGTTGGTAGCCAGACCGAAAGCGATGATGGCTTTCTTTTGCTGCCCGAATGACATCTTGCTAAACACAGCCTGCTGCGGCACATCAAACTCGGAGAGGTAGCGGTAAAATACATCCTCGTCGAAAAACGGATAGAAAGGTGCCGTGTTCGCTACAAACTGCCTGGCCGTGAGCGAGGGCATGTAAATCTCCTCCGGAATAAAATAAAGATCCTGCAGCATGGCGGGGTAGCGCTTACTGGCATCAAAGCCATTTACATGGCAACTGCCCTCCATAGGGAAGACCAGCCCCACCATATTTTTGAGCAAGGTAGATTTGCCTGCTCCGTTCTTGCCCAACAGTCCATAAATATGGCCTTCCTGCAGCTGAAGGTTCAGGTTTCGGAACAGCAGCGACTTGCGGCTATACCCAAAACTAAGGTTCTTGATCTGTATCATATCCGTTTGTTTTAGTGTATTAGTTTAATAGTACACTACAAATGTAGATATTGTTTTATCAATACCAAATTATTCTAAATAAATATTTGATATAAGGTATATAGTCTAGAGTCAGGTGTTTATGTGATATAGCTCCATCTGTCCGAAAAAGACCAAATAATGTATAGGTAAAGGACAGGAGGCAATGCTCCAGTCTGCTGCCAGAGTGAAGTGTCATCAGTTGCGGTATACAAGCCAGCGCCTGCTGCAAGGGATGCGCGGTTCAAATAGAGGTGTTATTGTGGTTGCTATACCTGCTTCGCTAGGTGATTGGAAAGAGTCAGGTATACCTGCTCTGCTTCCTGCTTTTCGAATATCTTTTGGGAGGCTCCGAAGTCGAGCACGAGTTTGGCAGTTTGCTGCTCTGTCTCAGGTTTGAAGTAGGCAAAGCACAATTTGCTGACATCCACCAGAAAGACAGTACGCATTTTGTCGCTGCCAACCTGTATGCTTAGAAAGTTGCTGTTCATGTGTTGCATGGCTATACCTTGACCTGTTCAGGTATACGTCAATTCCTGAACTTCTGCGTGATCATCAGGCCATGCCTCCTGCTTTGCAGCACGCCTATACCTACCCGCCCGAAGCGCACATGCAGGATGTTAGCCCGGTGACCCGGCGACTCCATCAAACCTTTATGGGCAATGGTCAGGGTAGGGGCCAGGGCCAGGTTTTCACCAGCTGCTCTGAACGGAATATTGGCAGCCCGGATTCTGTCGGCAGCACTGGCTCCCTCGGGCGTTACATGTGAGAAATACCCGCGCGTGAACATATCAGCTGCGTGGCGGCGGGCGACGGTTGTGAGGGCCGTGTCTGCCTGCAAGGGTTGCAGACCCATCGCGATGCGCTCCTGGTTCACAAGCTCCAGCATGCGGGCCTCCAGTGCTGGCTTCGGCTGGTAGTCGTCGGCCGTGAAGGGCAACTCAATATACTGCCCCGACTCCGGCGCAATGGTCAATTTGTTGAGGGTACGCTTCACCACCCGGTCAAACACAGGGGCCAGTTCATCTTCCGCCAGATGGGTATAGGTTCCGAATCTGCCTGCTATGCTGCTTCCCTGCACATAGCCCTGGAAGCGCTCCGGGAATGGAAAAGACAGCAGCAGAATTGAAATGATCGCAATGGTGATGATGCCGCTCAGCAGTCCGGGCAGGGTGCCAAGCGCTTTGTTCACGTGGTGGGCATGCATTTCGTCAGAGAACTGATCCAGTATGAGCGACCCGACAAACTGGATCAGCATACTCGATAGCACCGCGATGATAAAAAAGGAGATAGGGGGAATCCAGTAGACACTCCAATCGGTGGCTCGGCTGAGCCAGTCGGCGAGTGAGGGGTATAGCCGGAAGCTCAGGATCAGGGTGCCTACCCAGCGCACCAGGTCGAGCAGACTAAAGGCAAAGCCACGACGCCAGCCCATGTAGGCGCTGAACAGCACGATAAGGGTGAGAAGAATATCAAGGGCGTTCATTCCAGGTCTTTTTAGAGGTAGTACGGACAGTTGACATGCAAAGATGACGGGGTAACCGTTCCGGCCTGACCAGCAGTTGACAATAAATAAGGTATGGCGCGACTCTTTACAAGCTTTCTGCGTAGATGAAGAAGTCCTGAAAAGGACATATCAGATACCTAAGTTACAAAATCCATATGAATATTACCGTATACCCCGGCACCCCCTATCCGTTGGGAGCCACTTGGGACGGCGAAGGCGTGAATTTCGCCCTGTACGCCGACAATGCGACAGGCGTAGAGCTTTGCCTTTTTAACACGACCGAAGATGAAAGTGAATCAGTAAAGATAAAGATGACCGAGCGTACCCACCAGGTATGGCACGCGTACCTGCCCGAGATCAGGCCCGGGCAGCTGTATGGCTATCGGGTGTACGGGCCGTACGAGCCATCCAACGGTCATCGTTTCAATCCGAATAAGCTCTTGATCGATCCGTATGCCAAGGCTATTTCAGGCACGATAAACTGGCACGACTCCCTTTTCGGCTACGAAATAGGCAGCTCTGAAGAAGACCTGAAGATGAGCACACTCGACAGTGCCCCGTTTATACCTTGCAGTGTGGTAGTGGACCCGAACTATGATTGGGAAGGAGTGAAGCAACCTAAGATCCCATACCACAGGTCAATCATCTACGAAGCGCACGTCAAAGGCCTTACTAAACTACACCCGGACATACCGGAGGAGATACGCGGAACTTATGCTGCCATCGGTCATCCGGTTACCATCAAGTACCTGCAGGAGCTGGGCATTACAGCTATCGAGCTCATGCCGGTGCATCATTTCATCACCGACCGGCACCTGGCCGACCAGGGCCTGACAAACTACTGGGGCTACAATTCCATTGGTTTCTTTGCGCCTGATGTGCGCTACTCGAGCAGTGGCACGCTGGGAGAACAGGTGGTGGAGTTTAAGAACATGGTGAAAGCGCTGCACCGGGCAGGTATAGAAGTGATCCTGGATGTGGTGTACAACCACACGGGAGAGGGCAACCACATGGGCCCGACACTCTCGTTCAGGGGCGTGGACAACTCCTCTTACTACCGGTTGGTAGAGGAAGACAAGCGCTTCTACATGGACTATACCGGCACGGGCAATACCCTCAACGCCATGATGCCGCCAGTGCTGCGCCTGATCATGGACAGCCTGCGCTACTGGATACTGGAGATGCATGTCGACGGCTTCCGTTTTGACCTGGCCGCTACCCTGGCCCGTGAGCTGCACGAGGTGGACCGACTGGGCTCCTTCTTCGATATCATCCACCAGGACCCGGTTATCTCGCAGGTGAAGCTAATAGCCGAACCCTGGGACATCGGGGAAGGCGGCTACCTGGTGGGCAAATTTCCGCCGGGCTGGGCCGAATGGAACGGCAAATACCGTGACTGCATACGCGACTACTGGCGCGGCGCCGAAAGTATGCTGGGTGAGTTTGCGGAACGCTTTACGGGCAGCTCTGATCTCTACCGCGACGACTACCGCCGTCCTACTGCCAGCATCAACTTTATCACAGCGCACGACGGCTTCACGCTGCACGACCTGGTGTCATACAACGAGAAACACAACGAAGCCAACGGCGAAGACAACAACGACGGCGAAAGTCACAACCGCTCCTGGAACTGCGGCGCAGAAGGCCCGACGAAAGACAAAAAAGTTGTTGAACTGCGCGATAGGCAGAAGCGAAACTTTCTCACCACCCTGTTTCTGTCGCAGGGAGTGCCCATGCTGGTAGCCGGCGACGAGATAAGCAGAACACAGCAAGGCAACAACAACGCCTATTGCCAGGACAACGAAATATCCTGGATCAACTGGCTCACCGCCGACAAGTCGCTACTGGCTTTTACACAAAAACTGATTGAGTTGCGTCGTAACCACCCGGTATTCTGCCGCCGTCGCTGGTTTCAGGGGCAGCCGATCAAAGGGGTGGGCGTAGAGGATATTGCCTGGTTTCAGCCAGATGGCTCGGAGATGTCGGAAGAGCACTGGAACCACGACTTTGCGAAGTCACTGGGGGTGTTCCTGAACGGCCGTGGCCTGCACTCTGTCGGACCAAGAGGAGAGCAGATCATTGACGACAGTTTCTACCTGATCTTCAACGCTCATCACGAAGACATGGACTACACTTTGCCAGAGGCCAAATACGGCACACAGTGGACCAAAATACTGGACACCCACTACGCGGAGATCAAGGATGAAGGGCCTACCGTGGAGGCTGGCGAAACTATACGGATCGGAAGTCGCTCTGTTGTGCTGCTGCATCACCCGGCAGGGCAACTGGTGAGCGGATAATGTCACTTAAAATAAAACAGCAATGGAACTGAATATAAAGCACGATAAAAAATACCAGCAGTTTACCGCCAGTATGGGGGAAGAAGACGCTGAACTGGCCTATGCCACACCCTCTGAAGAAGTGATTGATTTTACGCATACGTTCGTGCCAGAGTCGGCACGGGGCAAAGGAGTGGCAAATAAACTGATAGAAGAAGGCCTGTGCTATGCAGAGGAAAACGGGAAGAAAGTGATCGCTACCTGCCCGGTGGTGAAGAAGTTTATTCACAAGAATCCGGACTATCAAAAGCTGCTGAAACAATAGCCTGCACGCACAAACGAGGAGAAGGTATAGCCTGCCAGCACAACGGTAGGTTATACCTTTTTCTGTGTCAGGACTTGTAGCGTGCAATGTAGGCAATGGCGGAGAGAACCAGCGGGTGCTTGGCCTGCATCTGTTCAATAAGCTGCTCCATGACCAGGTAGTCGCTTACAGCCGTGCTGATCTCGTCGCACAACAGCAGATACTTATACCTGATAACGCTAATGTAGCACTTGTCATCGTTGTGAAGCAGAAAGTTGCAGATGTTCAGGTATAACTCCTGAGCAGCCTTGTCGCTTAGCTCAATGTTTAACGTGTCTTTTATTGCTTTTCTGGCGCTTTTCTTTTGCATAATAATAGGAGGTTCATGCAAACAGGCATGCCTGATGTATAGGGCGGCCGTACAGCCGGTTGAAGCAGGAGCAAGGTGACCGGAAAGGAAATACCGGTAGAGGCGCTTGCCTGTGATGATGGGCTAAGCGAACGGGAGTATTCTGTTGAGTAAGGTGCAGAGAAAATTAAATAGCTGCGCTGGCCGGAAGCCAGTGCAGCTAACTTGCTATTGTTTCACGAGCTGTATCTCACAGTGCAGGCGTATCTCATCGCTCACGACTACGCTGCCGGCCTCCGTTACCGCGTCCCACATCAGACCGAATTCTTTACGGTTGATCTTGCCTTCCACACTGAAACCAGCTTTTGTTTGTCCATAAGGGTCCACCACGGTGCCATGATACTCTACATTAAGTGTAATAGGCCGTGTGGTGCCACGTATGGTAAGTTCTCCGTTCAGCTTTTCAAAGCCTGGCTTTAACTCTTCATAGTCCTTACCCTCAAATCTGATCTGCCCGTGGCTCTCGGCGTCAAAAAAGTCAGCTGACTTCAGGTGCGTGTCACGCTGCTCGTTATTGGTGCTGATGGAGTCAACGTCGGCAGTGAACACAATGCTCCTGGTGTTGTGAAAATCTTCTCCTTCTGTCTCCACTTCTACATTGAATTTTTCAAAATAGCCGGTCACGGTGGTAATCATGAGGTGTCGTACTTTGAATTGTACCTCACTATGTGCCGGGTCTACGATCCATTTAGTTGTTGCCATAGGTATAAGTGGTTTTAATTTGTTTAACTATACATGGTTGCCAGTGCCTTTAGCATACTGCATCACTGGTAATAGGGTTATAATCTGGCAGTTATTTGCTCAGGGATTGGGAGGCATGTTGGGTTCTGCGCCTGCTCTGAAAGTGGCTATGGCCCTGTTCTGATAGAAGAGGGTGAGGATTTCACCGGCTATGCGATATGAGTCCGCTTTTTCGAGCATAGCCATCATGAGGTTCTCCTGCTCAATAATGGGGCACATCGCCCTTGTGGTTCCGAGATTGGTGAGCTTTAGAGAACCATTATCAATGCTATACCTGCCCATCAACCGGTTGCAGCCTGTGTACCCCTTTAGCTCATTTTCGCCGGCTTCGAAGCGGATGTAAGCGGTGCGGGTTTCAGGATTATCCTGAAACTGCTGATCCTGCAAAGAGAGTAGAATCCAGTAAGAGCTTTGCAGTTCTGTGTCTCCTTCAACGCCGTACTGCCTGTTTTTCTCGCTAAGGTTACAGCCGTTCAGGCACAGGAGTAGCAGCAAGAGCCAACCAGTGCGTACCATATTTTTCATAGTGTCTTTAGTTAAGGGCATGAGTTTATCGGGAGCCTTGTTCAGATATGGAATTGCATACGCATAAGATTAGAATAAGGTAGCATGGCACCCTAAAGCAGGAAGTCCACCAGGGAGGTGGACTTCGCTTTTAGGTTTTACTTCTGATAGCCTCGTACACCCGGACCATAATTGGTGATGGGCGTACTGGCCGAGTAGTCAGGTCCAGAAGGGTAACCATAGCCCCTCGGACTGCGGCTCGGGGATTCGTCGTCGTGGCTTGAACCGCTTCGTCTGGCCATGCGATTTGCCTCGTGGTGATCGTTGCGCCAGCCGCGGTTCTCGTTGCGGTGCTCGTAATTTGCGCCGTAGTGGCGGCCATAGTCGTTGTCGCTGCTGCTGCGGCTGTGCTCACCACGGTCGTAATAGCGGTCGTCCAGGCTTTCAGGATCTTCTACGCTTCGGCGTCCGTCCTGGCGGCCATGCGCATAATTATAGCGCTCGTCCTGTCCGTACTGGTCGAATCGGCGTCCGTGGCCGGTATGGCGGTAGCTGTTCTCCTGGCGGTCATAGCGGCGGTTGGCATGGTCTACATCACTCTCTCTTCGCCAGCCGGTGCCGCGGGTTTTCTCGTAGCCGCCCTGCCGTTGGTAGTTCATGTATGGGTTCGGGTCGCCGTAACGATAGTGGTCGCCCTGTGAGCTGCCGCTGGAGCCGTAGTTATAATTGTCTCTGTCGCGGTTGCTGTGCTGGCTGCTGCCACTGCCGCCCCATTCATTCTGGTGCATTTGCCCCTGCGTATGGCGGTCATCCTGATCGCGGCTGCTGCGCCAGCTGCTGGCGCCGTAGCCACCCACCGGGCCATTTGTGCCGTAGCTTGTGCTTCCCTGGCTGCTTACGTTGCGGTACTCGTGGTGCTGGTCCGGCATACCGTAGTAGTTGCCGCGGCTTTCGTAGCGCGACTGATAATTAGATAAATTGTTTGATTGGTTATACCTATCGCCGGATCGTCGCCCCTGCTCACGGTAGCTTCTGCCAAAATCTTCGTTATGTCTCATAGTATTATGTTTTTAGGATTCAAGTTCAACTATGCTTTTTAAACGAGCATCAAGCCGCAGTGTTTAGTTAGAGCGCCATTTGCATAGGTGCAAACGGTGAAACAGCTCAGGTATAGTAAGGTATGGGCGGCGGATAATAAGCCTGCTATACCTGCGTGTCGGCTGCAGCAGAAGTGATTTCGAACGGAGTGTGTTCAATGCGTGCTTTACCGGGTGTCTGCACGAGCAGGCGCAGCGGCAGTGCCTGTGCGGGGTTTTGGGTAGGGAACCAGGGCCTTTGCTCCTGCACCACGATGAACATACCCTCCGGTCCTCCCACAGCTTCAAACAGCGCATTGGCCGATTTCCAGCGGGGCAGTTGCAGCTTCTCTCGCAGCTCCTGCGCAAAGGATGTCACATCACGCACAGGCAAACCTACTTCTGCCACACCCAAGAGCTGCTCAGGCCCAAAGGGTGCCAGGCTGGCTGGGGCCGTGCGGTGCGAGATAAACTCCAGCAGGTTCAGCTCCGGATCATAAAAATAAAGTGCCTGGGCTTGCCAACTCTCGTGGTGTACGACAGGCGAAGTGGCACCGGGTGCATACAGAAATGCCACACGATCCTGCAGCCATTCGCCTGCTTCCACAATCCGGTTGCCTGGTAAACTAAAAGCAAGGTGGTAGCCACCTGCTGGCCGCTCCCGGTCCGTGCGGAAAGTAAGGGTGCTATACCCCACCTGCACACTGAAAGCATGCTGTTCTTCCGACAGCAGTGGTAGCCCCAGTATCTTAGTATAAAAAGCCTTTAGCTCTCCGGGCTGGCTTGTATGCAGTTCAACAGAAATTATTTTCATCAGATTGTCTCACGAGGGGGTGCTTATTTAGAAGATATACGTGGATAAAGAACGAAGGACATTTAGAGGGGAGATACCTATTTAAACGAATTTATACCAACTCTTCATTATTGGTTTCGTTAAATACTATCTGTAAATCTACCAAAAATCAGCAGGTCATGAAAGAAAACGAAAGCATGAAAGGCAATGGACATGATAAGTCGAAGTACTCCAAAGCCGAAAAATCCCGTAACGCCAGCAAAGGCACGACCCTCACCACCCGCCAGGGGCACCCTGTCACTGATAACCAGAACATTAGAACAGTAGGTAACCGTGGTCCGGCAACCATGGAGAACTACCACTTCATAGAAAAGATATCACATTTTGATCGTGAGCGCGTGCCGGAGCGTGTCGTGCATGCCCGTGGCGCCGGAGCACACGGTGTGTTCCAATCGTATGGTACGGTGGGTAATGATCCTATTGAAAAATTCACCCGCGCCAAGGTGTTCAAAAAAGGAAAAGAAACGCCCGTGTTTGTGCGCTTCTCTACCGTAGGTCACGGTACGCACTCACCCGAGACGTTGCGTGACCCACGTGGTTTTGCCGTGAAGTTTTATACCGAAGACGGTAACTGGGACCTGGTAGGCAATAACCTCAAGATCTTCTTCATCCGCGATGCCATGAAGTTTCCGGATCTGATCCACTCCCAAAAGCCGGATCCGGTAACGAACATACAGAGCGCCGAGCGAATCTTTGACTTCTTCTCCGGCACGCCGGAAGCAACTCATATGGTTACCTTCCTGTATTCGCCCTGGGGTATACCTGCCAACTACCGGCAGATGCAGGGTTCAGGCGTGAACACCTACAAGTGGGTGAACGAAGACGGTGAGGCGGTGCTGGTGAAATACCACTGGGAGCCTATGAAGCAAGGCATCCGCAACCTGACCCAGAAAGAGGCACAGGAAATACAGGGCAAGAACTTCAACCACGCCACGCAGGACCTGTACGAGGCCATCGAGCGCGGGGACTTTCCGGAGTGGGAACTGAATGTGCAGATCATGAGCGACGACGATCACCCGGAGCTGGACTTCGATCCGCTGGACGATACCAAGCTGTGGCCGAAGGAGCAGTTCCCTTGGCACCCGGTGGGAAAGATGACACTTAACCGCAACCCTGTGGATTACTTCAACGAGGTGGAGCTTTCCGCCTTCGGCACGGGTGTGCTGGTGGACGGGCTGGACTTCTCAGACGATAAAATGCTGCAGGGCCGTACCTTTTCTTACTCCGATACGCAGCGTTACCGTGTGGGAGCCAACTACCTGCAGTTACCGATCAATGCACCGAAGACCCACGTGGCCACAAACCAGCGCGGTGGACAGATGGCATTTGACACAGACTTTGCAGAAGGTCAGAACATCCACGTGAACTACGAGCCGTCTATACTGGGCGGCCTGCAGCAGGCTGAAAAGCCGAAGGAATATTCGCCGCGCTACGAAGCGAACCTGGTGCGTCAGCCAATCGACCGTCCGAACCCGTTTGGGCAGGCTGGTGAGACCTACCGCAATTTCGAGGACTGGGAGCGTGACGAACTGATTAATAACCTCGGCAACGATCTTGCCAAATGCGATACCCGTATTCAGGACAAAATGCTGGAGTACTTCACGCAGGCCGACGAAGACTATGGCCGCAGAGTGAGAGAAAGCATAGACCGTGCTACGAAGGAGATGAAGAAGATGATGATGGAGCACGAGAAGATCGAAGGCATGGATGGCCCGCTGGGCAACGTGACAGGCGAAGAAGGTGTGGAGGACGCGCAAAGCAAGTCACACGAAGCCAAGCCGTATTAATTGACGAATTGTTTAGGTATAGAGAGGCCGCTCCCAAGAAGGGGCGGCCTTTTTTTGTTCATTCCCACATCTCCCGAATTTTAGCTAATTTTGCAGTATTGTGAGAAAGCATAAGAAGAAGACTAATTTCGAAATACTCGAGAACATTCGAATCGAGGAGATGGTAGCGGAGGGCAAGTGCCTGGCGCGCCACGAGAATATGGTAGTGTTTGTGGGCGGTGTGGCTCCCGGCGACGTGGTGGACCTGCGCATCACCCGCAAGAAGAAGAGCTTTATGGAGGCTGAAGCCATCAACTTCCACAGCTACTCCGATGTGCGTGTGCAGCCATTCTGTGAGCACTTCGGTACCTGCGGCGGCTGCAAGTGGCAGCACATCGGCTACGATACACAGCTGTACTACAAGCAGAAGCAAGTGCAGGATAACCTGGAGCGCATCGGCAAGGTGGCTCTTCCGCCTTTCGACCCGATCCTGGGCTCTGCCAAAGACAAGTTCTACCGCAATAAGCTGGAGTTCACCTTCTCCAACTACGGCTGGCTGACCAACGAGCAGATCAAGTCGGGGGAGGAGCATGAGCGCCGGGCATTGGGCTTCCACATGCCGGGCCGCTTCGATAAGATTCTTGATATCCAGAACTGCTACCTGCAACCTGAGCCTTCCAATAGCATCCGGCTGGCCGTTCGCGATTACGCTCGCGCCAACAACCTGGTGTTTTTTGACAAGCTCCGTATGAATGGCTGGTTGCGTAACCTGATCATCCGCACGGCCAACACCGGCGAACTGATGGTGATTGTGCAGGTATATCACGAGGACGAGGAGGCTTTAACTGGTTTACTGGAGCATCTGGCTACTACATTCCCGGAGATCACCTCACTGCAATTCGTGGTGAATGGCAAAGGCAACGAGACCTTCCACGACCTGGAAGTAGTTTGCTACAAAGGCCTGCCTTACATTCACGAAGAGATGGAAGGTATACGCTTCAGAGTGGGGCCGAAATCGTTTTACCAGACGAACGGTGATCAGGCATATGAGCTGTATAAACTTACCCGCGAGTTTGCCGGTCTGACCGGGCACGAACTGGTGTACGACCTCTATACTGGTGCCGGTACCATTGCCAACTTTGTAGCTCGTCAGTGTCGTGAGGTGATTGGTATAGAATATGTGCCGAGCGCCATCGAAGACGCGAAGATCAACTCACAGATCAACGACATTACCAACACGAGCTTCTATGCCGGTGATATGAAGGACATCCTTTCGGATGAACTGATTGAGCGCCACGGTAGACCGGATGTGGTGATTACGGATCCACCGCGAGCCGGTATGGACGAGAAGGTGGTGGCGAAGCTCCTGCAGGTGCATGCCAATCGCATTGTATATGTGAGTTGCAACCCAGCCACGCAGGCACGTGACCTGGAGTTGCTTTCTGAGAAATATGATGTGACACGTGTACAGCCGGTGGATATGTTTCCACAGACGCACCACGTTGAAAATATTGTTCTGTTAACAGCTAAATAAAAGCGAATGCAAAACGATCCTGAATTAAACGGTAAATACCTTGGCACTATCTCAAAAGACTTTGTGGTGGTGGCTGAGACCCTGCGTGAGGCATCGTATCAGGTGCGCAAACGCGATATTTCCAAATACCCGATTTTTGTTTTTGCCCGAACGGAGGTGCCCATCGGTTCACTCTTTTTGGCCAAAGAGGAGCTGGCATTGGAGTGGCATATCTATGCATCGTACCTGGAGGACTTCATCAAGCACCGCCTGGTAGATGCGGAGAAAATAGAGGACTTCGTGGCAGCCTACAAAGACCCGGATGAGTTCTGCTGCCTCTTTGTGGTGGACGGCGAGAACTTCACCAATTTCGTATTTATACCTTTTCCGGAGGATTAAACTTGCACAGCAAGTTTCGTATCACGATACACGTATCACGTTGCACGATTTCCCAGATATGTAATTCAACAAGAAAGGAAAGCTGTAGAGCTTTCCTTTCTTGTTAGGTATAAAGTCGTGCTACGTGTGTCGTGATACGTTTAAAAGCTAAAAATGCTGCCAGCCCTGTGCCTGGAGCGGGAAAGACTGCCCGTGTTTATTGGCCAGGTTAATGCCCTCGTTCTTGTCGGTGATCTTGCCAATGATGCTGATGTCCGGGTGGTTCTTCACTTTGTCGTAGTCCGACAGCGGCACCGTGAACAGCAGTTCGTAGTCCTCGCCACCATTGAGGATGCAGGTGATCGGATCGAGTTTGAACTCCATAGCCGCTTCCAGCGTCTGCTCGTCTACAGGCAGGTTGTCTTTATAAATGGTAGCACCCACACCTGACTGGGCGCAGATATGGAATAGCTCTGAAGCCAGTCCGTCTGACACATCAATCATGGCGGTTGGCTTGATGTCGCGCTCCTTCATATCGTGGATTACATCCATACGTGCTTCTGGGCGAAGCTGACGGCCAACAATGTATTGCTTTTCCTCCAGTTGCGGTTGCATCTCCGGGTCTGCCATGAAAGCTTGCTTCTCACGTTCCAGAATCTGAAGTCCGAGATACGCCGCGCCCAAATCGCCGGTCACGCAGATCAGGTCGTTTTCTTTAGCACCACTGCGTAGCACCGCATTGCCTTTGGCCACCTCACCGATCGCCGTGATGCTGATCACCAGACCGGTACGGGAAGAGGTGGTGTCACCGCCCACAAGGTCCACACCGTAGTTCTCGCAGGCAAGGCGCATACCTTCGTATAGCTCCTCCACGGCCTCTACCGTATACTTGGCACCCAGTGCGATGTTCACCGTGATCTGGGTCGGCTTGGCATACATGGCCGCGATATCCGATACATTTACGGCCACCGCTTTGTAGCCCAGGTGCTTCAACGGACAGAAGGTGAGGTCAAAGTGCACACCCTCCAGCAGCATATCGCTGGTTACCACAATCTGTTTTTCACCCGGCTCCAGAATAGCTGCATCGTCGCCGATTCCTTTGATGGTGGATGGCTGCGTAAGCTCAATCTTTTCATTCAGGCGCTTGATCAGGCCAAACTCACCTAATTCACTTAGTGGGGTATAGTTACTCATCTTGTTTCTGCTTTATACCTGCAAAGGTACGCAATTTATAAGGTATAGGAGTAATCCACCCATTACGGAATTCCTGCACAATATTTACCTTAGAAATAGTAGTTTTGTACCTGATTCCTGCAGAGAGCGGGAAGCTATCCGAATATTTGTTTGCTTGGCAAAGCGGATAAGATATAAGCTGATTTGACAAAGATGAAAAATAAAGTAGTGCTCGTAACGGGCGGTACATCAGGTATAGGCAAGGCGCTGGTGTTTGCTTTTGGCAAGGCGGGAGCGAAGGTGGCCTATTCAGGTCGTAACCAACAGAACCTTGACCAAACCGCTCAGGAACTGACGGCGGCAGGTATAGATAATCTGGCCATTCATGCGGATGTGAGTGTGGAAGCCGACTGCGAGCGTATGGTAGCTGAGACGGTGGCTAAGTATGGTAAGTTGGACATCCTCATCAACAATGCCGGTATCTCAATGCGGGCGCTCTTCGAAGACCTGGACCTGGACGTGCTGCGCAAGGTAATGGACATCAATTTCTGGGGGACCGTGTATAGCACCAAGTTTGCGTTGCCTTATATACAAGTGGCAAAAGGATCTATCATCGGTATTTCGTCTATAGCGGGCTACCGCGGCCTGCCAGCCCGTACCGGCTACTCAGCTTCTAAGTTTGCCATGCACGGATTCCTGGAAACGCTCCGTACTGAACTACTGCATTCCGGCGTGCATGTACTGATTGCCTGCCCGGGTTTCACGGCCTCCAACATCCGCAACACGGCTCTGGCTGCTGATGGACAACAGCAAGGCGAGACCCCACGTGACGAGCAGAAAATGATGAGTGCCGAAGAAGTGGCCGACCGCATCCTTCAGGCGACTATCAAACGCAAACGCGACCTCGTGATGACAACCCAGGGCAAGATGGCAGTGTGGGTAAACAAGCTTTTCCCAAGCCTGGCCGATAAGCTGGTGTACAATGTGATGGCGAAGGAGAAAGATTCGCCGTTGAAGAAGTGATTTAGATCGTATCACGTATTATGTATCAAGTAGCACGATGCCTTCAGTGTGTACTTGACAAAAACTCTTCTGTCCGGCCATTTTCCCGGAAAAATTCGTGCTACTTGATACGTGTGTCGTGATACGAGAACCTAAGGCAGCTCCAGCAGATTGTGCTTGCGCACGTAAGCCTTTTCGCCTTTCCAGCGGATCTCGTACCAGATGTCCTGCTCCCCTGTAATAGGTACCTTGTGACCCTGCGAAACAGTAGCCAGCCAGGTAGCACCGGCTGAGGGGGCTGACATGATCGCCACCTGATCGTTGCGGATGATGCCTTCGTCACCCAGGTCGAGAAAATTAATGTAGTAGAGGATGAAGAGCAGGTATAGCACAAAGCCTACTTTAAAAGTCTGGCTGAAACGGTGCCCTTTTCGCCAGCTCACAAACATAACCGTCACGGTCACCACAGCCACGAGCAGCATCAGCTCCAGAATGCGCATGTAGTGTTTGCTGAACTGGGTTTTGAAGAACTGCAGGTCATTGTACTCGTAGCCGCTCAGGCGGTGCGTCTGTCCGAGCTCCTCCATCTTTTTGAGAACCGATCGACTGGGCTGTTTCTTGTAGAAGAGGTGCAGGTAGTACATGGCCCCGGTATAGTCACGCACACTCTCCTTAATGTAGGCCATTTTGAGGAGCATCTGCGGCGTGTATACCTGCTGGTGCTGCAGCAACGAATCGTAGAGTGTGAAGGCCTCGGTGTATTGCAGGCTGTTAAAGAGAGAATCGGCTTGAGAAAGGGCTCTATTATCTGTCTGACTATAAACTGGTTCGGTGTTTAGCGCCAAAAAAAGGAGCAAAAAACCAGAGATTTTGAACCAAAGATTTTGCATTTAAACAGATAGATATTACTTTTGCAACGCAATTAAGGGAATCGCCCTTGAGAATGCAAGTTAGTAAAAAGATTCTGTAGCTCAGCTGGTAGAGCAATACACTTTTAATGTATGGGTCCTGGGTTCGAATCCCAGCGGGATCACAAATAGCACCTCCTTTCTCTAAGTAAGGAGGTGCTTTATTTCACTAACTTATTACCGATTCTGTAGCTCAGCTGGTAGAGCAATACACTTTTAATGTATGGGTCCTGGGTTCGAATCCCAGCGGGATCACTTCAAGAAAGCCTCAAACCTATGTTTGGGGCTTTTTTGTTTCCCTTATTGCCAAATCCAAACCCTTTGGGCAGTTTCGAGTTTAAATGCCATAGCTTACCTAAAGTCTATCAATGGAAAACTTTGTCAAGATTCAGGTGCCGGTAACTATTTCTTACCCTGCTTTGGAAAGCGTACTCCAAAAGCAGCTGGTAGGCGAATACATACCGAAGCCCTCCGAGGATACAGATGCAAACCCCTACGCTCAGATTCTGGATGTCGGACTGGCAGGAAGCAGCGCAGGCGCCGGCGACATCATCCTCAAAGTCAGGATCCGGGTTTTAAGGACCATACTCAAGCGTGACAATGTAGACCTTTATGTGCAGGCAACGCCCGGCTACGACAATGCTACGCAGCAGGTGTACATCCGCAGGTTCAACATGCAGGCCCAAACCTCCAGCCGATTTTATAATTCCTCGCTCGAAGTGCTGGTCAATAAAGTGGCCTATAACCAGATCATCCAGAAGGCAAGAGTAAACTTGTCTGAAATCATCTCAGGCGAACTGACCAAGGCAAACGGGATGCTGGAGACAGGTATGGAGCTGAAGGGGCTGAAGCTCACAGGTGCTGTAGAAGAGGTGCGTGTGCAGGACATCACGCCAAAATCAAACCGATTGTTCCTGAACCTGGAGCTGCAGGCGAAAGTGGAAGTGGATGTATTTGACCTAAGTGAACTGTTGCCCGCCTGACCTGAGCCAAACTGCCAGGAATGATACTAATACAGGTATAGCAGCTATATTTTTTTCTTCGTGATAGAAATTTTCCTTACTCTGTTAAATCGTTGATGCTTAGGAAGATTAAACCAAAATTGAGTCGGACCGTTTTATACAGATACCTTTGGGAGCACGAATAATATGGGTGGGTTTTGGCAATTAAGGAAAAAGCCCTACTTTTGCACTCCCAACACGGGGAAACACGAGTACTGATTCTGTAGCTCAGCTGGTAGAGCAATACACTTTTAATGTATGGGTCCTGGGTTCGAATCCCAGCGGGATCACTGAAAAGAAAGAGGCTGTTTACGCAAGTAAGCAGCCTCTTTTGCTTTTTGTCCTCTTCTTCATTTTGATCTCAAGGTTAGTTGCGTTCAGCATACCTTCCGCACAGGTATAGCTCATCACCAACGCAGTAACATCAACTTACCCCCAACAAACAAAAATCCCCTGGCTACTCTGCGGTAGTCAGGGGATTTCAGGTATAGGGTATAAGCGTTTTACTCAGTTTTATAAAGCGTCTCAAACAGCTTGTACTTAAACTGCTTGTACTCCTGCAGCACTGCGACCATGGCAAACAAGGTCAGGGCAATCACGACAGGGTATACCATGTACAGCATCGGGTGCAGGAGCGGCAAAAACAGCAGACCTAACAGCAGCATGGACAAGAAACTGTACAGGTATGAGGTCTTGGCACTGAAGCTCAGGATACCGCCTTTTACCATTTTAGGGCTGGTGAACGATGCTATTATCCCAATTGGAGTCAGGACCATTACGGCAGCAGCGTACATCAGCAGAATAAAAGTTGCCTGCTCGTGGTTAAAGAAAGCCACATACAGTACCACGAGGGCCGCATCTATCAGAATAGGCATGCGAAGTGGCAACAGGCTGGCCTTCAGGAATTCCTTGTAGTTTCCTGTAGCACGCTCTGTCGTCAGCCAAAGGTTTTTGTAAAAGCCCCACACGTTGTTGAACACATAAGTATAGATCACGAGTGGACCGACAAAGAACCAGAGTGTTGCGTTCTTGTCAAGCATATGGATGCCTTTGGCCGTATACACCGTCGCGTCTATGCCGAGCATGAGCACTTTAAAACCCAGACCAAACATGAGCAGTTGCTTTGCCATCTTGTGGTTCTTGAACAGACGCCAGCCCAGGCTGCGCCGGGCATTGTGGCTGTAGTTCACGGTGCGGCGTTTTGGTTCGAAGGCCGCCTGCTCCAACAGGTAATTCGCTATCAGAAATGAAGTCAGCGACGCCAGGTGTACCACCAGCATCATCACCGAATTTACAGGCTCAAACATGGGTGCACGCGCTTCCAAAGCTATAAACGCACCTGCCATGATCACGGCGCCCCAGAATGCACTGCTGCGCCAGTTGATGCGACGCTCAATAAACACCTGCAGCGAACGCCTTGTAATATGCGCCGTCAGAAACACCAGGAAACTCTGGACCAGGTGCAGCACGGTATAGTCAGACGACATCATGAAGAGCAACAGCAGGAAGTTGAGCAGCACGAAGTAGAACGGCGATACCAACTCCACTACCAGCTCAGTCCAGAAGCGCTTGAGCGGTTTAACGGGGTAAATGCGGTTAATGAAATCGGCTTTCGGGATGTAAGCCGGGAAAAAGCCACGCAGTATCGTGAAGGCCAGCAACAACAGGTTGGTGTAGCCCAGCATTTGGCTGACATCCATATTCAGTCCGCCTTCACGGGCCTGCTGGAGCAGGTACGTAAACAGCCAGGCATAAAAAGCCGACAGCACAATGCCAAGCGCCAGCAGGAGTACCCGCTGCATCTTCTTGTGCCGGAAATAGCTATTCAGTCTTGCCTTGCAGGAATATAAAATCAGATCCATGTAATTGAGTTTAGGAGTTGGAGAGTTGGGGAATTTAGGAGAGCTCTACAATCTCAAACTCCTAAACTTTAAAACCCTCAAACTAATTCAACATCCAGTCGATGTCGGCGTCGGTTGTGGTGTGGTGTGGCTGGAGGAGTTGGAACAGGGCCTGGTCGATCAGGGCTTCGCCGTTCATAGTGAACTCCTGTACTGAGCCATTGTACATCAGCTGCCCGTCGTTCAGCACCCCGATGTGCGTGGCTACACGCTCCACATAGTTCAGGTCGTGTGATGAGATAAGCACCACGCGGTTTGGGGTGCTGTAGTTGCGGATCAGCTTCACAAGCAGCTGAGCTGCGATTGGGTCGAGACCTGTGAATGGCTCGTCCAGAATGAGCACGCGTGGCTTGTGCAAGATGGCGGCCACAATGCCGACCTTCTTCTTCATTCCGGTAGAGTAGCCTGCAATGTTCTTGTGCAGCGACTCCCGCTCCGAGAAAAAGTAATTGGTCAGGCTGTTGATGCGCTGCTGTGCCTCCTCTTCGGGCAATTTGTAAAGCTTCGCCACAAAGTTGAGATACTCCAGACCAGTGAATTCTTCGATCAGGGGGTTGTCTTCGCACAAAGCGCCAAGGTCCTGCTTCACTTCCAGCGCATTGCTCAGGTAGTCCTTTCCATAAAGCGATATTGTGCCATCGTCAGGTTTGATGAGATCGAGAATACTGTTGAGGAAAGTACTTTTGCCGACGCCGTTTTTGCCAAGCAGGCAATAGCACTGGCCTTGTTCTACTGTCAGGTCAAGCGATTGCAACACATATTTGTTGCCATACGCTTTCGATAGTCCTTTTATCTCGATGCTCATATTTTTCCCCTGGCTAAATATAGTAATATAACTATTCTTTATAGAAGTATAAATTTAGTGATACCCCCGAAATAGTCCAAACATTATGCGCGAAACTTAAGCTAAATGCCATCGGCATCCCTGAAATCTTATGCGCTTCTGTGCTAAAGCAACATTGGTAGCTGTGCATAAGGTTTCGGTGCTTCTCAAATGTTTTGCGTTTTTTTGATATCAGTCCCGCAAGCCTTTAAGAGCCAAAACTTTGCCATAATCTTATAGCATGAACAACTAAATATAATTTATGTTTTTAGACTTATCTAAAATAAAGTATCTATACATCTAAACTTTTATTTAAGTTTGTCTCGTATTATGCATGATAAGCTTTAATAATGAAAATGAAGTACCTATACCTGCTTTGTGTGTTTTTGACAGTTCCGTATCTGGTTGATGCACAAACCGGAAAAATTAAAGGACAGGCACTGGCGGGAGGCACTCCTGCTGCCTATGCCAGTATAGGCCTGACCGGGAGTAGCATTGGCACCACCGCTGATGAGCATGGAAACTTTGAGATAGGGCAGGTGCCGGCAGGTACACATCAACTTAGCGTTTCTGCTATCGGATACAGGTCGCAGGAACTGGCAGTGACGGTAAGTGCAGGCGAAGTGAGTACTGTAAAGGTAACCTTGCAGCCTCAGGATGCCCGTTTACGTGAAGTGGTGGTGTCAGGTACTATGCGAGAGACATACCTGCTGGAGTCGCCTGTGCCGGTAGAGATCTACACCCCCAAATATTTTCAGAAGAACCCGACCCCGGCTATTTTCGAAGCACTTGAAATTGTGAATGGGGTGCAGCCCCAGATCAACTGCAGTGTGTGCGGCACGGGCGACATCCACATCAACGGCATGGAAGGTGCCTATACCATGGTGCTGATCGACGGCATGCCGATCGTAAGTGCCCTGTCTACAGTCTATGGACTGAGTGGCATACCGAATAGTTTGATCGAGCGGGTGGAGGTGGTGAAGGGACCAGCTTCCACCTTGTATGGCTCAGAGGCTGTGGCAGGGCTCATCAACATCATCACCAAAAGTCCTGCAACGGCTCCACGTTTCTCTGCTGACCTGTTCTATACCTCCCACCGGGAGTTGAATGCTGACATTGGGTATAGCAAGCGCTGGAGCCGTGCCTCGACCATGCTGAGCACCAACTATTTCCGGTTTGCCGACCGGCGTGACGTGAACCAGGATAACTTTACAGATATCCCGCTGCAGCATCGCTTTTCCATCTTTAACAAATGGAGCCTGAATCGTCCGGAAAACCGGGTGGCTAACCTGGCGGCCCGCTACTACTATGAAGACCGCTTTGGTGGGGAGATGCAGTGGCAGCCTATGCACAGGGGCGGTGACCAGGTATACGGTGAGTCGGTCTACACGAGTCGCTATGAGATGCTGGGAAGCTACCAGCTACCAGTGCCTGAAAACCTACTGTTCAGCTTCTCTTACAACGATCACCAGCAGAATGCCGCTTACGGCGAGACTATTTACAAAGGACATCAGCGGGTTAGTTTCGGTCAACTGGTATGGGACCGCGACCTGGGTGCAAAGCAGAAGTTGCTGCTGGGAACCACCTACCGCTATACCTGGTACGATGACAACACACCTGCCACTGAGTCGGGAGAGGGGGAGTCTGCCCAGAACCGGCCAGACCGCATTTCGCTGCCAGGTGCTTTTGCACAGCACGAGTTCAAAGCCTCTGATAAATTCACAGTGCTCTCCGGCCTGCGCTACGACTACCACTCGGCACATGGTGGTATCTTTTCTCCGCGGCTTAGCATGCGGTGGGCTCCAAACGAAGATAATACCTTTCGTCTGAGTATGGGCAATGGTTATCGTGTGGTTAACCTGTTCACCGAAGACCACGCCGCCCTCACCGGTGCCCGTGAAGTTGTCATTCGGAATGAACTGAAGCCAGAGAAGTCCTATAACGTCAACCTGAACTACCAGCGCTACATCCCGCTTGGCAGAGGCTTTCTGAACCTGGAGGGAGCGGCGTTCTATACCTATTTCACGAACAAGATCATCGCTGATTTCCTGACCAATAACACGCAGATCATCTACGACAACCTGAGTGGGCATGCCATTTCCAAAGGTATAGCATTGAATACGGAACTGGCCTTTACCTTTCCGCTGCGTCTGCACACCGGTGTTACGCTGATGGATGTGTACCAGGTGCAGGACACAGGTGAGGAGCAGCAAGAGCGCGTTCCGCAATTGCACGCACCCCGGTTCTCGGGTACCTTCACCGCATCGTATCAGTTCAGGCAGTTCGGCCTTACGTTGGACTACACGGGCAGTGTGAAAGGCCCGATGTACCTGCCGGTTCAGGAGAATGATTTCAGACCGGAGAAGTCGCCTTTGTTCAGTCTGCAAAACCTGCAAGCAACTAAGACGATAGGAGAGGGGCTGGAGCTATACGGCGGGGTTAAGAACCTGCTGAACTTCATGCCCAAGCACCCGCTCATGCGCCCTTTTGATCCATTTGATCGGCAGGTAGACGTGGACAACCCTTATGGCTACAGCTTCGATACGGAATACAACTATGCCCCGATGCAAGGTCGTCGGTTTTTCCTGGGTGTTCGCTATACCTTGCCGCAATGAGCTATAAGCTTGAGTGCTTGTGGGATAAGGTATAGGATGCGATAGTAAAGCGCATCCTGTGTTAAAAAAATATCTTTGTCAGCGCCTGACTGTTGCAATTCTCAATTATGCAGTATACTTTTGCAAACCTAATCAGCTGCGCACGTGGTGAAACTGGTAGACACGCCATCTTGAGGGGGTGGTGCCTTCGGGTGTGGGAGTTCGAATCTCCCCGCGCGCACTCTAAAAGCTCTGTTCTTAACTGAATGGAGCTTTTTTTATGTCTACACCTTTCGCTCAAACGGATTTTCCGGCTTTACCAGTATCACCTGTTCACGCTCCACCACCACGGCACCGGCGGGGGCACCTTTCGGTTTGCGTACCCATTTCTTCGGGGTATAAAGTACCGGGCAGAGTGAATCGCTCTTGCGTTTGCTATAATAGGCGGCTAGTTGGGCAGCTTTCTCAAGCACGGAGGTTGGTATAGTTTTGCCTGCCTGGTGCTTGATCACCACATGCGAGCCTGACACATCTTTGGCGTGCAGCCAGATGTCTTCTTTATAGGTATGGCGCTGCGTGAGCAGGTCGTTGTTCTGAGCGCTCTTGCCGACGAGTATCTTAAAGCCTTCGGTTTCAAAGAGACGGAAAGGTGCTTCCTGCTGGGCCTGCTGTTTGGTGGTGAGCAGGTGGGCGTGCTCTTTCAGGTATAGCTTGAGCGCCTTGTAGTTTTTCACTTCCTCCAGCGACTGCAGCGCGTCTTCCAGCACAATGGCTTCTTCGAGCTTTCGCTCCTGCCGCTCCTCCAACTGACTTACCTCCACATGCTGTTTCTTGGCTTTGCGGTATAGTCGTTCAGCTTGCTTCTGGGGTGTTTCATTGGCCTTGAGTTTGAACTTACGTGTGCGGTCGGTATAGAAGTCGTAGAGCTCCACTTCAGTGGCACGGGGCGGAATATTGGTTAGATTGGCCATGATAATGTCGGCAATCTGAGAATAAGAGCGGCCATGGCGCAGCTCGTGCAGGCGGGCCTCCGTTTGCTCCAGTATTGCTTGTGTAGCGCGTTGCTTCTTGAGGAGTTGCAGCTGCGTCTGCTCAAAGAGGCGTTCGAAGCCTGTTTCGCTCAGATAACTGCGTGTAAAGCCGTTCAAGGCTTCCATCGGGTTGTCGTATACCTGCACCACTTCTCCCAGCTGGAGCAGTGATAGCCGTAGTTTTCCGTTCAGCCTGATCAGGTAATACGCCGCAGGTGCTTCGAGTAGCTCGAGCATGGTCTGCACCAGTTCCCATTTCTCTTCGGGTGCGCACTGGCTATACCCTTGCTGCTCCAGGTATAGGGCAGGCAGATCGCCAAAGGTCGGATATACCTTCTTGAGATTACCATCAGCCACGGCAAAAGCCTCGAAATTCTGGCGGATACGTCTGTCCATCTGCTGCGGATCCAGCTCCAGGTCGGCTCCAAACTTCTTATGAAACAGCTTAAGCGGTTCTTCGCCCTGAAACAGCACGATGTTGGAACGGTTGCCAAAGAGTTTGAACAGCAAGGTATAGCCATTGCGCAGCTTCAGGTAGAAGCTGCGTTCGTTCAGGTGCTGCACCACATCCTGCACGGTTTGCCCCAGAAGCTCTCCAAAAAGGTTGATCGTATTGGCCTTGGCCCGCTTAAACTCTGTCGGAAAAGAGAGCGATGAAAAGTGCGCCGTGAGTGAGGCGCGTATATATAACTCACGCTCCCCATCGGCAAAGCCAATCACCAGCTCGTCCTTGTTCTGACTGAAGCAAGTAGCCACTTCCATACCCACCAGCTGACTCCGCAGCTGCTCAGAAAGTTGCTTTAAAAAGTAATAGTTCTGGTGCATGATCTCTTAGGAAAAGGACATAAGATTAGTAGAGACTCGATCCGACGATAGATAATATCTTAAATATAACTATAGACCTTTCAAGTGTGATTCTACTTGCGTTTATGAAGTCTATTGTCTTTTATCAACCAATCTTTTGTCAGAGGATAAGGCTATACCTCAATCTGCAGACCGTCGTAGCCCAGTCGGATAAAGTCAGGGAGGGTGAGCTCCACTTCGCGGTGGAGGCCCAGCAGGTGGCTGATGTGAGTCAGGTAGGCACGCTCGGGCTGCAGGTCTTCGAGCAGATCGACGGCTTCCTGCAGCGAGAAGTGTGAAATGTGCGGCTCCTGGCGCAGGGCATTGAGCACGATCACTTTCGAGCCGCGTACCTTTTCCTTTTCGACTTCCGAGATGTAGTTGGCGTCAGTGATATAAGTAAAGTCACCAACCCGGTAACCCAGTACGGGCAGTTTGTAGTGCTTTACCCGGATAGGAATGAAAGGTATACCTTCAATCTCAAAAGGCTCCTCGGTAATAGGGTGCAACTCCACACGGGGTATGCCGGGGTACTGTATACCTGAAAAGATGTAGGCGAACTCCCGCTTGAGCTGCTCCAGCACACGTTCCTCACCGTAGAGCGGCATATCCTTGTGTTGAGAGAAATTGTAGGCGCGGATATCGTCGAGGCCGGCGGTGTGGTCTTTGTGCTCATGGGTGAATACCAGCGCATCGAGCGTACGAATGCGCTCGCGCAGCACCTGCTGGCGAAAATCGGGGCCGGAGTCAATGATGATACTCTTACCCCCGACCTGCAAATGTATTGAGACGCGCAGGCGCTTGTCACGGTAATCAACAGAACGACACACTTCGCAGGAGCAACCGATTACCGGTACGCCCTGCGAAGTGCCCGTGCCTAAAAGCGTTACTTTCAATTGGTTCTTTCCTGGTTGCGGATATCCTGGTAAAGCAGTCGGTTCTTCTCGCTCAGCAGGTTTTCATCCACTGTAATGGTTCTCAGAATGTCGTACAGGCAATTGATCTTTCCTTCAAGGCTGAAGTACTTATTCACGACAGCTACCTTCATGTCTTTGAGCACACAGTAGCCTGCTTTAAAATTCCCCTTCTCGTAGCGCAGTACAAAATCCGACTCCGCAAAAATATCCTCCAGCTTATTTAAAAATGGCCGCGTGTACTTCAGTTCCATTTACAACTCTCCGGTGTGCTTCTTTACAGTCTGTACTAGCATGTCGAAATCAAGTGGCTTTGGCAGGTACTCATTGATGCCTACTTCCTTGAAATCTTCCATGGTATAGTTGTTGGCGTTGCCTGTTACCGCGATGATCGGAATGTTGGAGATCTGCTCATCTTTGTGCGCACGGATTTCCTTAGAGCATTCCATACCATTCTTGATCGGAATGTTAAGGTCCATCAGGATGGCGTCGATCTTATTATTTTCTACCTGCTTGATCACCTCACTACCGTTCTTGGCGGTCAGGATCTTGTAGTTCTGAAGCTCTAGGATTTTCTTAGTCAGGTTCAGGATCACAGAACTGTCTTCTGCGATCAGGATGGTCTTGTTTTCTGCCATGGGTTTAATAAACTATAAAATGATCTCTTTATAAGTTTTGCGGTAGTTTTCGTATTGGGCCAGCAGCTTTGCAAAGTTATTTCCTACGTTATCGTACTGGTCATGTTTTATGTCATGTTCCAGGATTTTGGCTAGCTCGGCCACCTGGTTTATACCAAGTGTAAAGCCGGTTCCCTTTAGCTGATGCAATGTACTTAAAATACTTTTGTATTGTTGTGCCTCCAGCTCTTTTTTGGCCTCTTCGAGCAATTCACCAGCTTCCTGTTCAAATTCCACATATAATTGACGTGCAAATTCGGCCCCTCCAATCTCTTTGAGCTGCTCTGTTATGGCCAGGTCGATCACAGGTATGGCATCGGCCTCCGAATCATTGTCTATGGCAGCGGTCAGTCCACCGGCTTTGTCGCGCTTCCAGTTCAGCTCGTGCCACCTCATGATCACTTTGTACAGGTCTGAACTCTTCACCGGCTTGGAAATGTAGTCGTCCATGCCCTGGCTCATAAACTTCTCGGCGTCTTCGCGCATCGAGTAGGCAGTCATGGCCACTACCGGAGGACTGGCATCGCCCAGTTTTTCTTTGATAATGGTAGTTGCCGTCACACCGTCCATTTCGGGCATCTGAATGTCCATGAACACCATGTCGTAGCCGTTGTTAAGCGCCCTGTCGATGGCTTCGTAGCCGTTGGAGGCAACGTCGGTGCGGCAGCCCAGTCGCTCCAGCAACTTAAAGGCTACTTTCTGGTTGATCTGGTTGTCATCTACCAGCAGCACATAAGGCGTGAAGTCCAGCACCTCGGCTTCGGCATTTTGCAGATGCATGCGCTGTAGCTGTGCTTCCACCTCTTCGCTGTTGGCTTTCTTCACTTTTATCGTGAACCAGAAGGTACTGCCGTCATTCGGTTTCGACTCCACCCCAATATCACCACCAAGCAGGTGTGTGAGCTGCTTCGAGATGGCCAGACCAAGGCCTGTGCCGCCAAAGGTTTTGGTAGACGAGTTGTCAAGCTGGGTGAAGTCTGTGAAGAGCAGTTTCTGGTCTTCGTCGGTTATACCTATACCGGAGTCTTTTACCCGCACTTTCAGGACGTACTCCTGGCCCTTTTTCAGTGGTTCGGCATCTACGTGTATGCTTACCTCACCCTCGTTCGTGAATTTAATGGCGTTGGAGGTCAGGTTGGAAAGCACCTGCAGGAAGCGCGTTTCGTCGGTGAGCACATAGCGTGGTGTCTCCGGCGTAATCGTATAAGTAAAGTGCAGGTCTTTTTGCTGGGCCCGGTTCGCGAAGAGCGAGTGAATCTTGTTGAGCGTGTCGTGTAGATCCATGCCGCTCTCGTGCAGCACTAATTTGCCCGCCTGCATCTTCGACAGATCAAGGATGTCGTTCAGGATCGCCAGCAGGGCGTCCGAAGACTTGCGCAGCGTATCGATATACTCTTTCTGCTCCTCGTCGTTGACAATCTGGCTCAGCAGGTCGATCATACCGATGATGCCGTTCATCGGTGTGCGCAGCTCGTGACTCATGTTGGCCAGGAACTGTGTTTTCACCTTCAGCAAGTTCTCTGCTTCTTCTTTGGCTTTGAGCAGCGCTACCTGCGTGCGCTTCAGTTCGGATACATCGCGCAGCACACCTTCCATACCGGCAGGTTGTCCTTGCTGGTCGTAGGTGAGGCGTGCATCGAGCAGTACGGTTTTGGTGGTACCGTCCTTGCAGATCATCTCTACCTCAAAGTCACGTATGCTTTCCTGCTTCAGTACCCGCTCTTTTATCAGCGCCCGATCCGCTACGTTAGCATACAACTGCTCAGATGAGATGCGCTGTACTTCCTCTTCTTTGTAGCCCAGCAAATTATAGATAGAAGGGCTGACCAGCTCAAACGCGCCACTCATGGTCGTGCGGTAGTACACGTCCTGGAAGGACTCGAATATACTACGGAACTTCACCTCACTCTGGGCCAGTGCCAGTTGCGAGCGCTTCTTGTCTGTGATGTCAAGGGCTATACCTGATATCTCCTCAAAGCTTCCGTCCTCCAGGTAGATCGGGTTCAGGTATACCTCCCGCCAGCTTTCCGGATTGTGCAGGTGCACTTCAAAGTGCTGCGGTTGCCCGTTAAAGGCGAGCACATACTTCTCTTTCCAGAACTCGAAAGAGTTCTCGTGGAAGTTCACCACATTGTTATCGTTGAGCCTGGTGTAAAGCTCCAGTTCCTGCCCGCTTCGGTTAAAGAAGGCCGTAGCAAAGTTCTGGTTGAAAGAGGTGAGCTCAAACTCACGATTGAGCGACCACATGTGATGCGAGCCCGATTCAAAGATAGCGTTTAGGCGGGCGTTCTGGTTGTTGATCTGTTCTTCGTTGCGCTTACGCTCAATAGCAAGTGCCACCTGATTTGAGATAAAGTGCAGAATCTCGATGTCGGTATGTACATAGGCATTCGGGTCCTGGTAGTCCTGCAGCGTGATCACCCCGATAATGCGATCGCCGATGGCGAGAGGGGAACAAAGGATTACTTCAGGTATAGCGCCATGTATGGTGATGTCCTGTTCCCTGGCCAGGTCCAGCAATTCCGACTTCTGCATGTAAAGCGGCTTTCCTGTATCGATGATATACTCTGACAGACCGTGTGAAAACTGCCGGCGCATTTGCGTCTTGGACGATTTGTCCACGAACTGATCGACCAGATAGGCGAAGTGCAGGTGGCGGTGCTCGTTATCGCAGAGGGCAATGTAGATGTTGCGCGTCTCAATGATCTTACTCAGTTCGCGGTGAATGGCCGAGTAGAGTGAGTTAAGGTCCTTGCTGCTGATCGCCAGGTTCGCAATACTATAATATACCTTCTGCAGGCGCTCTGCTTTGATGCGGTCGGTGATGTCGTGCAGGATGGCGCGCGTTGCCACCGGACGACCGTCCTGCCAGCTGCAGGTGATGGAACCGATCAGGTGTACGGGCTTACCGGCCTTTGTCAGGAACACGGTTTCCATCTTGTTCACATTCTCGCCCTTGTACAGGTTGCGCAGCTGGTAAATGAGCTTGGCCTTGTAATAAGGGTGCACGATGTCATTGAGCGTGAGTGACTCAATGTCATGATCGGTATAGCCCAGTCGATCTTTCCAGGCTTTGTTCACGAAGATGAACTTGTTGTCTACCGAGATATTCTGGATCAGGTCGTGCGCATTGTCGAAGAGGTCCTGCAGACGGATCTTGTTGTCCTTCAGGGCTTCCATGGCGATACGCTTATCGGTCATGTCCTTGCCCACGCTGGTCAGGCCTATCAGTTCTCCTTCCGGGCCGTACTCAAACATGCAGTTCCAGCGCACCGTCTTTACCTGTCCCGACTTGGTGATCAGGTCGCGCTCATAGTATGAGTTCAGCTGCCTTGATTCGATGGATCGCTTAAAGTCAGCAAAGCGAGACTCCCGATCGGCTTCCGGCACCAGTAGATCATAGAAATTCTGTCCGATGAGCTCTTCGCGGGAATACTCCACATAAGTCAGGAAGTAATCGTTGGCGTAGGCGATATTGCCGTTTTTGTCGAGGCTGTAGTAGATCAGGTTTACTTTCTCCAGGAAGCTGCGGAAATGAGCCATCGACTCGCGGGCGATTTCCTCGCGGCGCTTGGAGTTCTGCACCTGCTTTCGTTGGGTGATATCGCGCTTAAACACCAGAATGTGGTAAGCACCGTCGATCATTACCCGGTTAAGGTTAAGCTCCGTGTCCATGGTGGTGCCATCTTTGCGGATGTTCTTCCAGTCTACGGTTATCGGCTTCCCAGTCGCCATCAGCTGCTCGGTCAACATAGCCGTTTTCTCCGTTGACCGCATGCCATCGGGCTGATACTCCGGTGAATAGTCATTAGGGGATTTGCCTACAAGCTCTTCACGGGTACAGCGGAAATACTCCAGTGCCTTCTCGTTGCAGTCGACTACAATGCCGTCCCGGAAAAGCAGGATGGCGTCATAGGTAGACTCGAACATGATCTTATACTTATCCTCGGTATGGGAGAGCTTGAGCTGCAGATCGTGCTTGGCGATGTAGTTGCCGATGGCGCCCCCGATAAAGTCGAGCAGCGACATAAACGACTGTGTGATTTTGGCATCATGCCCCGGCCAAACCAGCAGGAGAGCCGTTAGCCCGGCCTCTGAGCTTACTGGCAGCACGGTCAGGTGCTGGCCCAGCAAATCCTCTAATTGCTGAATCGTATCCTGCAGCGCTTTGCGGCGGTCAGGTTTGGCAAGCTGCTCAGCCTGCGCCACCGGCAATGGAATAGAGGTCGGGAGGTAGCCGGATGGCGTCTCGCCTGTGTTATAGGAAAGTAGCACTTTGCCAGCTGCAGCATCGTAGGTATAGACGGCACCGCCGATGACATCGGTCTTGTCCAGCAATTCGTTCAAAGTATAGCGCAGCACATCTTCGCGGCTCTCGGAGCCCGACAGATTCGTAATCAGGTGGTTGACGAATTCGAGCTGGTGATTACGGAAGCGCACGTTGCGTTCAGCACCAACCGCCTCATACAGGTTCTTGGCAGAGCCGAAGATGACGGTCTGGCCATTGAAACTGCCCTTTTTCAGCGAAATCTCCACTGGCATCAGTTCCTGCTCTGTTTCACGAAGCCACCACTCAAAGCGCTGTGGTTCACCCTTCAGGGTGGTCTGTAACTGGTTGCGCAGGGCAACCCGCTCAAACAGGTTGAGCTCAAATTGCTTGAAAAGAGACTTCCCGATGATATCTTCTTTCTTTAACTGCACCAGGTCCGAAGCACTCTGGTTGATGTCGATGAAAATACCATCGCGATCGAGGACAAACAGAGGCTCCGCGCTGTCGTCAAACAGGTTGTGGTAGCTTGCGTCATCGGCTTCTGCGGCTATACTCTCCGGGATGTCAAAGCACAGGAAAGTCTGCCCCTGAAACTGCAGTTGCTGACAATGGTAGTTGCTTAGGTTGCCCTGACGGTCTTGTATTTTGCCTGTCGCTTTATCTTTTTGAGCCAGTGAAACCTTAAAGGCGGCAAAATCATCTTCATCAGCCAGGCCAACCAGCGGACGTATAGCTATACCCTGCTCCACAGGGAGTATGGTTTCGGCTTTCGGGTTGGCAGCAAGCAGCTCCCCTGCAGCGGAAGCAACAAGCAGGGCATGGTCAGCAGGATATAGCTGACCAAGCACCTGAAGCAGGTTCTCAGCAAGCATTGTCAGGCTTTCAGTTGTTTGTTGGCTAGGTATCAGTGGCATCAGGTGTAGTTCCGTTGTCGTTTAAACCCATAAATTAGTAAAAAAACAAAAGCAATGGCACTTTTGCTTCCTGAATAACAAGAAAGGGAGTTAATTTGTGGCATAATCACGAAGTATATTGTCTGTCCCGCCCATGTCTGCAACGCCATTCTCCCGTTTTCTGATCGTAGTTGTTGGTCCTACTGCCGTGGGCAAAACCGACCTCTGCGTGCGCCTGGCGCAGCATTTCGGCACCGAGATCATTTCAGCTGACTCCCGCCAGTTCTACCAGGAGATGTCGATTGGCACGGCCAAACCCACACCGGAGGAGCAGCAAGGTATACGGCATCATTTTGTGGATTCGCACCCGATTACGGAGACCTACAATGCGGGCGCTTATGAGCAGGATGTGCTGGCCCTGGCCGGGCAGTTGTTTCAGCAGCACGAGGTCGTGATCCTGACAGGTGGCTCGGGGCTGTACGTGCGGGCGGTGACCGATGGGATGGACGAGATGCCTGAGGTAGATCCTGCCGTACGCGAAAGCCTGACCTACCGCTACCAGCAGGAGGGGCTACAGCCACTGTTGGAGCAGTTGCGGGAGCTTGACCCCATGTATTATGAGCGGGTAGATAAGGCTAATCCGCAGCGTGTTATACGCGCGCTGGAGGTATGCCTGTCAAGCGGGCAGCCTTACTCGGCTTTCCGGAAAGCCGGTACCCGGGAGCGCCCTTTTCATATCATCAAGCTCGGGCTGAACCGCGACCGGCAGGAGCTGTACGAGCGCATCGACCGCCGCATGGACCTGATGCTGGAGCAGGGACTGCTGAAAGAAGCCAAAAGCTTATACCCATACCGTGCGCACAATGCCCTGCAAACAGTGGGCTACAAAGAGATATTTGATTACCTGGAGGGACAGTATGACTGGGAGGAAGCGGTGCGCCTGCTCAAACGCAACAGCCGACGCTACGCCAAGCGACAACTCACCTGGTTTCACAAACATGCCGACTATACCTGGTTTCATCCGGGGCAGTGGGAGGAGATACTACGTTTTATCAGGCAGCAGATGCAGGAAGCAGCACAAGGAAAGGTATAGAAACAGCGCAGCCGGCTATAACAATAGCCGGCTGCGCTGTTTTCAGGTATGGCCTGGTTATACCGATAGTATATCCACCATTTTGGTGAAGTTCGGGTTAATCAGTTTCTGCTTGGTGATCGTCTCGATGAAAGGCGTGTATACCAGTTCGCGGTTGATGATACCGGCCATTTCGTTGGTGCGCCCAGCCATCAGGCCTTCCACGCAGGCAATACCAAGTTGGCTGGCCAGCATACGGTCGGCCGCAGTGGGCGCCCCGCCGCGTTGCACGTGGCCCAGTATCGTTACGCGGGCATCCATGTTCGGTATCTGCTGCGATACCTTTGCGGCAATCTCGGTGGCGCTGCCTTCTTCGTCGCCCTCTGCCACAATCACGATAAAGGAAGTCTTAGACCGGCTCCAGCCAGCTCTCAACTGCTCTATCACAAAATCAATGGACGTATCGGTTTCCGGGATCATCACGATCTCGGCGCCGCCGCCAATAGCGCAAGGTATAGCAATGTAGCCTGAGTCGCGGCCCATCACCTCCACAAAAAACACGCGCTCGTGGCTGTCGGCCGTGTCGCGTATCTTGTCGATGGCGTCAAGGGCTGTGTTAACGGCCGTATCGTAGCCAATGGTATAGTCTGTGCCATACAGGTCGTTGTCGATGGTGCCCGGTGCCCCAATGGTCGGGATGCCGTACTCCTCGTAAAAGATGTTGGCCCCGGTAAAGGTGCCGTCGCCACCGATAGCCACCAGCCCCTCAATGCCGTGGGCCTTGAGCTGTTCGTAAGCTGCCTGTCTGCCCTCCTTTGTCAGAAACTCTTTGCTTCGAGCTGACTTAAGTATGGTGCCGCCTTTCTGTATAATATTGCTCACAGTGATCGACTCCATCTTAAAGATGTCGCCTTTGATCATTCCGTTGTATCCTCTTCTGATACCGTAAACTTCCAATCCGTAATAAACGGCTGTCCGTACGATCGCCCGGATACATGCATTCATGCCCGGCGCGTCGCCTCCTGATGTAAATACTCCAATCCTCTTCATAAAGAGTTGCTTTTTAATGGGTTCCCTGTCGAGGCCCGGTTGCGGCCTCTTTCGATCGATCGCTACATTAGTAGCGTGTGCGATTTAATGAATCTGCAAGGTATACATTTGTTAATTTAAGTGGAAATAAAAAAAGAATACAAAAGCATAACTAATAAGATAGTAAAAACCGTATGTAAAAGCATCATCGCTTGCAGACTGCAGACAAGAAAAAAGCGTTTCTACTATAGGTGCTGCAAAAATAACTGCCAGGGTATAGCTATACCTAGTGCATTCGTTATTAATTTGTTATGAAATAGTAAACAAGTAAAAAAGGGAATTGTATGTTTAGTTTTTTTGAAAGCGAGGCAGAGAAAAAATTAAAGAGCCACATAACCAACCTCGGTGCTCTCGCCAAGGCGGATGGTCATGTGGATCCCACTGAGATGGATTTTATAATAGCCATCGGTGAGCGCCATGGCATGAAATCCAGCGAAGTGCGTGACCTGCTTTCGAACGTGCAATCCGTAAAACCCCAAATGCCCTCTAATGATACAGAGCGCTTCGACCAGATATACGACCTGGTGGAGATGATGCTGGCCGATGGCATAGTCGATGAAAGTGAAATGGAGTTCTGCGTCAACATGGCTGTTCGGCTCGGTTTTAAGAAATCTATCGTTGGGGTGCTGGTACGCAAAATCTCTATTGGGGTAAAAGACGGGCTCTCCCGCGAGGAGATACGGCAGGATGCGCAGGCCTTCCTGAATTACTAAAAGATGACCGCATGAAAAATCTTCGTGTGTGGAACGGGGCCATTCTGGGGGCTTATACCCTGGCACTGTTACTACTGGCTTACTTCTTTTTTGCCCACGAGCTACACCTCATTTCCTACGAGGCTACCTTACTTTCCGAAGACTTCATTCTACGTTTTTTTGCCTTCTGGTTCATCAGCTTTCTGCTGACAATCATGGTATACCTGCTCAACCTGAGCCTGAACTACCTCTGGCTGCCCCGTCCTGAAAAGGTAGTGGCCATGCAGGCAGGTAAACTGATTCTGGCTGTGGGGCTCTCTGCGGCCTTGTTTGCAGTAGTTATCGTGACGCTCAGCGGACTGCAGGAGTAGTTTTTACATAGGCCAGAACACAGGTACCAGCACCAGTATCACAATCACCAGCAGTAAGGTAAGTGGCGAGCCAATCCGGATAAAATCCCAGAAGCGGTACTTGCCCGGGCTGTAAACCAGGATACAGGCCGGCTCAAAAGGCGTGACCAACGATACCGAGGCCCCCAGCATGATGGCAATGGCAAAGGAACGTGGATCGGCTCCAAGCTCCATGGCGGCCCGCAAGGCCACTGGTATAACCACCAGCGCCGCCGCCGCATTGGACATGGGCTGTGTCAGCAGCACGGTCAGAATCACAAAGCCCGCCAATATACCTGTTCTGCCACCGATAGGCTCCATCACCTGCACAATGCCCTGCGCCAGAAATTCGGCTGCACCGGAATTTTCCATGGCGGCCCCGAAAGCCGTCATACCTCCTATCAGAATAAGCAGGCGCCAGTCGATGGCATTGTAGGCTTTCTCTGTACTGATCGCCCGTAGCAGGATACTCACGACAGCCGCAGACAGAAAAGCGATGGAGAGTGGGAGCACTTGCAGCGTACCGGCCAGTATAGCCAACGCAAAGCTGATGATCACGATAAGCCCCTTCTTCTTTTTGTATAGCACCGGCTCAAATTCGTCGAGCACGGCAATGTGGTTTGAGTTGCGGACTTGTTCGAAGCGCTCAGGCGCTCCCTGTACCAGCAGTACATCGGCCATGCGCAGCCTGATGCTGCCTATCTTGCTGCGCAGTGTTTCGCCATGCCGCGACACGGCCAGCACCACCAGGCCGAAGCGCCGTAAGAACTCCGACTCCTTAATGGTGCGGTTGATCAGGTTGGACTGTCGCGTGATCATGATCTCTGCCAGCCGGATGTTTTCCGTTTCGAGGTCTTTGGAGATGAGCGCATCGGCCATGATCTGCAGACCCTTGGTTTCCTTTACCTTCATCAGCGTATCAACATCTCCTTCAACCAGCAGAATGTCGTTGGCACGGATACGGGTACGGAAGTCGGGGAGGAAGTTCTCATTGGCGCGGATAACATTGAGCATGCGCAGGTTCAGCGTAGTCAGGTCAGAGGCGAAAACAAGCTGCCCGACGAGCGGCGAATCGGGTAGCACCACCACCTCGGTGACATACTTCTGCAGCTTGTACTCTTCGGCCAGTTCCTGGTCGACGTGGCTTGGTAGCATGCGCTGCCCCACGGTCATCATGTACACCATGCCCACCGCGAAAATGATGAAGCCTATACCTGAGATCTCAAACAGCCCGATCGGCTCCAGGCCTGCCTTGGCAATGTAGCCACTCACGGCTACGTTGGTGGAAGTGCCGATCAGCGTGCAGGTGCCCCCCAGGATGGCGGCATAAGCCAGCGGCATAAGTAGTTTGGAGGCACTCATGTTGATCCGCTTCGAAAGACCAATGAGTGGCGTGATGAACATAGCCGTGACAGTGGTGTTGTTCATGAAAGCCGAAACCACCCCTGTCACCAGCATTATGGTCAGCAGCATCAGGTTATTGCTTTGTTGGGCCAGCCGCACGAGCCGCACCACGGCAAAATCAAGGATACCGGTTTCTTCGAGGGCCGCACTGAGTATAAAGATAGAGGCGATGATGATGATGAAATCACTGCTGAAGCCGGCAAAGGCCTCTTCGGGGCTAATGATGCGCAAACCCGACAGGATGATCAGTATGAGCAGGGTAACCAGCTCAACAGACACCTTTTCGGTCGCGAACAGCACAACCGCTATCACCAGCAAGGTCAGTACAATGGCTATTTCCATAGAGGATAATTGGGAAGTCACACCGGATGTAAGGTGTAGCAACGGCTTTTACGTGACAAAGCCGCTCCTGATAGTCACTCAGAGGAAAATATTTACGACACCCTTTTGCCTATACCTGATCATGGCAGTCTGCTGGTATACCTGTCAGGTATGGAGCACTAAACCAATGCCTCGTCAATAGACCTCAGGATGATCTGGCAAGCCTCATGTATTTGCTCCTCAGTGATGGTAAGCGGCGGTGCAATGCGCATGGAGTTGTCACAGAACAGGAACCAATCGGTCAGCACACCATTCAAAATAGCCTGGTCGATGACTGCCTTGAGCACCTCAAACGATTCAAACTCTGCCGCCATCATCAGCCCCTGGTTGCGGATCTGTTTGATGCGCGGGTGCACGAGCAGCTGCTTGATCAGCTCTGCTTTCTGTGCGACCCCTTCCAGCAGGTTTTCTTCCTGAATGACCTGTAACGTGGCAAGGGAGGCAGCGCAGCTGACCGGATGCCCGCCAAAGGTAGAACAGTGTCCCAGGATCGGATCGGTCTTGAAAGCGGCCATGATTTCCTGCGGTGCGATGAAAGCACCGATCGGCATACCACCTCCCATCCCTTTGGCGCAGACCAGTATGTCCGGCTCTATGCCGAACTGCTCAAATGCCCAGAAGGTACCTGTTCTGCCGAAGCCGCATTGTATCTCATCGAGGATCAGTAGCGTGCCGGTCTGGTTGCAGCGCTCCCGTAATTGCTTCAGGTAATCCTGATCCGGCACCCTAACACCAGCCTCTCCCTGCACAGTTTCTATCAAAACTGCGGCGGTGCGCTTTGTTATATGTTCCAGGTCAGCGATGCTGTTGTAATGAATGTGGCGCACGTCAGGCAGGAGCGGGCGGAAAGCATTTTTAAAGCTTTCGCTGCCGTTCATCGAAAGCGCACCCTGTGTAGAGCCGTGGTAGGCGTTGTAGCAGGAGATCAGCTCGGTGCGGCCTGTGTAGCGTTTGGCGAGTTTCAGGGCACCTTCCACAGCCTCTGCCCCGGAGTTGAGCAGGTAGGTGTTGTTGAGTCGGTCAGGTAGTATGCCGCTCAGGGCATGGGCCAGCTGTACCTGCGGTGCCTGCACAAACTCCCCGTACACCATCAGGTGCATGTAGCGGTCGAGCTGGTCGTGTATGGCCCGCAGCACCTTTGGGTGCCGGTGCCCCACGTTGCTCACGCCTATACCTGAAATAAGGTCAATGTAGCGATGGCCTTCGCTGCCATACATGTAAATCCCCTCTGCCTTCTCCACTTCGATCATCAGTGGAAAGTCACTTGTCTGTGCCTGGTGCTGCAAAAACAGCTGTCTCAATGATACCATGCCGCAAAGGTAGGCAATTTTGGAAGCTATCGCAGCATGGCACTCATACCTCCGTCCACTATCGTGGTCTGGCCTGTGATGTAACTCGCGGCGTCTGAGCAGAGCCAGAGTATGGCGGCGGCTGCTTCCTGCGGGTCTGCAATTCTTTTTTGAGGAATATACGAAAGGTACATCTGCTCAATTTCCGGCAATTTGGATTGGTCCCCGTTTACCTGCGACTCAAATGCCTTTTGCAGCATGGGTGTGCGGTGGGCACCGGGGGCGAGCACGTTGATCCGGATATTAGCCGTTGCCACTTCCTGAGCGGCCGATTTTGCCAGTGCAATGATTGCTGCCTTGGCTGCTGAGTAAAGTGAACCCATGGCAGCACCTCCCAGTCCGTTGACACTGGCCACGTTGACAATGGCCCCTCCCGAGGGTTTTTGTTCGAGCATCAGCTTTATTTCCTGCTTCATGCAAAGCCATACGCCGCGTAAGTTGGCCCCCATGGCATCCTCGTATTCATGTGGTTCAAACTCATGCAGAGGCTTGCCTATACCTGACTCCTGGGCTGCATTATTCACGGCTATGTCCAGGCGGCCGAACCTGTTTTGTATTTCGTGAAAGAGCGCGAAGATTGTGTCGTTATTGCTGTTGTCGGTCTGAATGTAAATGGGCTGAAGCGTGGACGAAGGGAGCGCAGCCAGTGCCGTGTCCCCACGTTCTTTATCGCGGCCTGTCACAATAACCTGTGCACCCGACTTCACCAGCAGCTGGGCGGTGGCCAGTCCTATACCTGATGTGCCGCCCGTCACAAGCGCCACCTTGTCCTGAAAGTTATACTGTACCTGTTCCATAGCTTATTTTTTCTCTATCATAACGGGAAATAGGCTCAATCGCTGCAATAATTTGTAGCAGGTTCGGAAATATGGACGCTCTCGGGTTTGCCTGCTTTACCTCTTCTGGTCATTCATACTTTTCTGCCTTGCGTATAAAATGAGAGGCTGGTAAAAAGGCCGGCTTCAGATGTTGAACTTTAAAAAGGAGGATCAAATGCCACAAGGAGATAAATCGTCTTACACAGACAAGCAGAAACGCAAAGCAGAGCATATCGAAGAAAGCTATGAAAAGAAAGGCGTGAGCCAAGAGGAAGCTGAGAAGCGAGCCTGGGCTACTGTAAACAAACAGGACGGAGGCGGTAAGAAAAGCGGCTCTGGAAGAGGCAAGTAATTAATTCGAATTTAAAAGGTATAGAAGAAAGGCCGGAAGCGTTTGCTCCCGGCCTTTCCCGTCTATGGGTAATTGTTGGTATGTGCATGCGGATCATCCTCCTCCAGGGTGGCTGGCACGGTAGGCGGTATACCTTGCAACGGCCTGTTGTGCGAGAAAGGCCGCTCTCTCATAGCGGGTGATGTTTGCTTCCCGCTGCTAGTCTTGTTATTCCGGCGGGAGTATGCTACCAGCGCTACACCTGCCAGGGCTACAAGACCAGTGGCGGCCAGCACTTTTGGGATGGTGTTGTCCGGAGCGGGCGGCACAGACAGTACCCCTTGCTCATCGGCAATAGCGGGCTCGTGTACGTAGCGGCCATGCCCAGGTACAGCCACAGACCAGAAGTCTTTTACCAGGTTTTCGAGCTGTTGTGAAAGCTGCGCCCCCTCCATAGGCAAACCATGCCCTGTGGCAGCCACACTTGGATTTAGCTCCATGAGCTTTTCTACGGAATGATGCGCCGCACCCCAGTCGGAGGTATAGTATTTCGGTGGCCCATGCACTTCACGTTTCTGCGTCATCACAGCCAGCATCGACTCGCCGTGCCGCGTTATAAAAGCATCGCCTGCCAGCAGCACGCGGTCACTTTCGCGGAAGAAGGAAACATGCCCGGCTGTGTGCCCCGGCGTGTGGATCCAGCGCCAGTCCGGAAGCCCGGGTACGGAGCCGTCGGTTGGCAGTAACTCAAGGTTCTCGTGGATGTCTATCGGCTTTTTGGGGTACAAGAACGACATGTAAGCCATACCGCCACCGCCTACACTTGGGTCTGGTGGTGGATAAGACGACTTGCCATTCAGGTAGGGCATTTCGAGCGGATGGGCATAGACCGGCACATCCCAGTCGTGTGCCAGCTCCTTAAGAGCCCCAATATGATCGAAGTGGCCGTGCGTGAGCAGAATGGCTTTGGGGCGCTCCCCCCCAAACAGTTCATCAACCACATTCCTGATCTTCGGGGCAGCACCGTACACGCCGGCATCTACCAATACCCAGGAACCATCCGGGGAGGTGACAAAGAAGAGGTTGACAAAGACGGTCTTAAGTCCCCAAACTCCCGGAGCAACCGGAAAGGCCTCTTTGCTTTCGTGTGTTGAGGTACGATAAGTAGTTTCCATAGGCATGCACCATTTTTTATTTGTGAAATGATATTACGGGCGGAATACTATAGTACGGCTGCTATCGTAATTGGCTACAGTAAACACGCAGATTAGGCCTTTGCTTGGTTAACTGCCACAATTGACGTGTCAGTAAGTTGCTTTTGCTGACAATATGGTGGCAGAAAAGAACTTAGTGCTGATGCAGGTGCCATGCCAAACAAAGGCACACTTTTTGTGTTTAATTCTATGCAGGCCTTCACTAAATTTAATGTGGGCAATGTTTCCTGATTGGCAGGAATTATTTATCTTTCTGAAAACGTTACATACACATGGTAAATTTATTTGTTCCCCCAAGCTATATGGCTGTCTACGCGAAGTGTGTGGATGCGTCGATGCCGGCCTTCGAACCGGAAGAATGGATCGAGGAAGGGAGAGTGTATCCTGTGAAGCACTTTACTGAGCCCCTCAACCAGGGTGACGGCTTTGCCGTGACGATCATGGATGAGGACGGTGTCGAGATTCATCCTTCTTCTTCGCACTGGAGCTTTGCCTCCACCAGGTTTGAGTTATACACGCTACATTTGAATTAATATCAAAACCGCTGATATTTTCGTTAACCAAAAGGCTGCCCCGGCAGCCTTTTTTCATTGCCAAAGGTATGGAGTAGATTTATGTTGAATATTACTGAGTTTAATTCGCTCTCGCCCCGGGAGCAGGCCGCGTTGGTGTTGGAGCAAGGGCGATACCTGCATCACATCATCCGCGGATGGTGCAAAATTGACTTGTACTGGTTTCATAATTACTATGTGGAGGTGTGGTTCCTATATGATCTCAAAACCATCGGGCTGGTGCGCGCCCTCACTAACAAGGCCTCCCTGGATCCTTACCTGGAAACGATTAAGCTAAGAGTGAAGACCTGATAACAGGTATAGCAGCAAGAGCTAAGGGTGTAGGTATGCTATGCTTGTACAGCTGACCTGGCTGCTGTGGGGCAGGTATAGCGGCCGAATAAAAGCTGAAAGGAGAGGGGTTCGCCGGAATTTGATACTTTTGCAGGTATACGCTAAAATACAGACAAATGAAAAAAGCCTTACCAAAGAAAGATATTCTGTTAATTAGTACCTCAACCACCCACGGCACTGGCTACCTGGAGCACTGCCAGAATGAGATAAAAGAACTGCTGGGCGACCGCAAGAGCATCCTGTTTATACCTTATGCCCGCCCGGGCGGTGTCTCTCATACCGACTATACCGCCAAAGCACGCGAAGCATTTGAAGCCATGGGCATCAAATTAAGTGGTGTGCATGAGTCCGAGAGCGCGGTTGCAGCTCTGGAGCAGGCAGAGGCCGTTTTTATAGGGGGAGGCAATACTTTTCTGTTGCTGCGCCAGCTCTACGCCAATAAATTGATTGAGCCATTGCAGAAGCGGGTAGAGCAAGGCATGCCCTACATGGGCACCAGCGCCGGCACTAACGTAGCAGGCAAAACAATCGGTACTACCAACGACATGCCGATCGTGTTCCCGAAGTCATTTGATGCGCTGCAACTTGTACCATTCAACATCAATCCGCACTACCTGGATCCGCTGCCTGATTCGACGCACATGGGCGAGACCCGCGAAACCCGTATTCAGGAGTTTCATGTGCACAACCGTCAGCCCGTGGTGGGTTTGCGGGAAGGCAGTATGCTGCGTATAAAAGGGGAGAAAATTAGCCTGCTGGGGCCACACCCGGCGCGCATCTTCCTGCAGGGGAAGCCAGCGATGGAGTTTAAGCCGGCCGATGATATCAACTTTCTGCTGGAGGCATACTAAACTTAATCCCTGTAAAAATGCAAAGCCCCTGCCATGTCATTAGCAGGGGCTTTTGCTTAAAAAAAACAAGGCAAAATGCCAGGTCCTTTTGCTGTTCTCACTATAATTATCTATTCAAAAAAACTACTGTGCTTTGTTGTTGGCCTCCAGTTTTTTGAGGAGGAGCTTTGTAAACTCACGCTCACTGCGGTAGAGTTTGATGATCTGGTTAGAAGAGATCACACGCTGGTAACGTGCCACATACTCCTTCTCCAGTTCCAGTTCTCTTTCGCGGGTGCTGAACATACCATCCAGGCGGGCTTTCGCTTCCTGATCGCTGAGTTGGTCCACATCTTGGCGGTAGCCGCTGCGGTAGGAGCGTACCAGTTCGCGACGTTTGGCCTCGTACTCGTTGTAAAGTGGCCAGAACTTCTGCGACTGTTCTGTAGTCAGCCCCATCTTGTCAGTTAAAAAGGCCACTTTGGCTGCTTCCACGTTTTTGTCCTGCGGGCGGCCCGACTGTGCCATGGCTGCCGTGCTGCCAAACGTGAATGCGCAAAAAAGAAGTAAAATAAAGGGCAATCTTTTCATGTGTGAATTAGTAGTCAATTGTATCCAATTGGTAGTATTCGAGTTCTTCTTCGGCTGCTTTTGAACTCACGTTCAAAAATTCTGCAGTCATTTCAGGGTTAGAAAGCGATTTCATCTCGGCAAAATCAGAACTCTCAAGTACAGCATAAGTGCTCAGGTAATCCATAATCGCTTCGTCGCCTACTGTAGCCAGCACAACTCCTGGTTCCTCTTGCTCCTGACGCAGTACCGAGAAGTACACGACACCTGCCACCAGTAGTAGCACCAAAGGTGCCATGGCCAGCTTCAACGGCTTCCAGGCGGCAGCATACCAGGGGGCAGGGCTATACCCGGCACCGGCGGTGCGCTCCATGATCTGCGCAGGCAGTCTGTCGAAGTACTTGTCAGGCACCTCGTAGATGTTGCGCTTGGGCAGGTCGCTTAGTTTAAAATCGTTTTTCATGGTTAATGTACTTATCAGTTAGATAGCTATAGAGTGCTATAGTTTAATCCTGTTTAATAAATTCTTCAATTTTTTTTACTGCGTGGTGATAGGATGCCTTTAAAGCGCCTACTGAAGTGCCCAGAATTTCAGACATTTCCTCGTACTTGAGTTCGTCGTAGTACTTCATGTTAAAGACCAGCCTTTGCTTGTCAGGAAGCCTCAGCAGAGCCTTTTGAAGTTTGAGCTGGATCTCGTCCCCATCAATGTTCGGAGAGGAGTCGATCTTCTCGGTAAGCTCGGCAGCCACGTCGTTTATAGGTAAAAAGAATTTTTTGCGCTTACTCGACAGAAAGGTAAGGCACTCGTTGGTGGCGATACGGTAGAGCCAGGTATAAAGCTGCGCATCCTGCCGGAAATTTTCCAGATTCTTCCATACCTTGATGAACACCTCCTGTGTGAGGTCATCCGCATCGTCGTGGTCAATCACCATCTTTCGGATGTGCCAGTAGATCTTTTGCTGGTACTTCCGGACAAGCTGGTTGAAGGCCAGATTACGGCTATCAGGGTTGGCGAATTTTTCTAGGATCTCTTTGTCTTCCACGTATAAGGTAGCAGGGGCAGGGCGATTGGACCTGTCTGAATATGCAATATAGTCCATAAAAATAAAAGAGGCCGCACTTTAACAGTGCAGCCTCTCTTTTTATGGAAAGGGAAGGTATAGCCCTTTGTGTTACTTGCGGCTAATGGCGCGCTCGGCGGCAGCTACGATGTTCTCAGTGCTCAGGCCGTACTTCTCCATCAGCTGGTCTGGTGTGCCAGACTCACCGAAGGAGTCATTCACAGCTACCATCTCCAGTGGAGTAGGCAATTGACGCCCCAACAGCTGTGCCACTGAGTCACCCAGACCACCGTTCATCTGATGCTCTTCGGCAGTTACCACGCACTTGGTCTTGCCAACTGACTTCAGGATAGCCTCATCATCCAATGGCTTGATGGTGTGGATGTTGATAACCTCAGCGTTGATGCCTTTTTCGGCCAGTTTGTGGCCCGCCTCGATGGCTTTCCATACCAGGTGGCCTGTGGCCAGGATCGTTACATCGGTACCTTCATTCAGCATCACGGCTTTACCGATCTCGAATTTCTGGTCGGCAGGCGTGAAGTTAGGAACAGCCGGACGACCGAAACGCAGGTATACAGGACCTTCGTAGTCGGCAATCGCGATGGTCGCGGCCTTGGTCTGGTTGAAGTCGCAAGGATTGATCACGGTCATGTGCGGCAGCATTTTCATCATGCCCACATCCTCCAGGATCTGGTGCGTGGCACCGTCCTCACCCAGTGTCAAGCCGGCGTGCGAAGCGCAAATCTTCACGTTCTTGCCTGAGTAGGCGATCGACTGACGGATCTGGTCGTACACACGGCCTGTCGAGAAGTTCGCGAAGGTGCCTGTGAAAGGAATCTTGCCACCAATCGTCATACCAGCTGCCAGGCCCATCATGTTGGCCTCGGCTATACCTACCTGGTAGAAGCGCTCCGGAAACTCCTTTTTGAAGGCATCCATTTTAAGCGAACCGATCAGGTCAGCGCAAAGGGCTACTACGTTCGGGTTGGTGCGGCCAAGCTCCAGCAAGCCAACGCCAAAACCAGAACGGGTGTCTTTTTTCTCTGTATATGTATACTCTTTCATCTCTGTGTTTTAATGCTTAGTAATCTGAAGCTTGCTGTACTGCCAATTGCTGAAGTGCGATCTCGAGCTGTTCGTCGTTTGGCGCTACGCCATGCCACTTGTGCGAGCCCATCATGAAGTCAACGCCAAAGCCCATTTCGGTGTTCATCAGGATCATCACTGGCTTGCCGTTGCCAGTTGCCCTCTTCGCATCTTCCAATGCAGGCAACAGCGTTTCGAAATTGTTACCGTCAGCTTCCAGTACGTGCCAGCCGAATGCCTCGAACTTCGCACGCAGGTCGCCCAGCGCGAGAACTTCTTCGGTACCGCCGTCGATCTGTTGGTAGTTGCGGTCTACTGTCGCAATCAGGTTGTCTACTTTATTGTGAGCGGCATACATGGCTGCTTCCCATACCTGACCTTCGCCCAGTTCGCCGTCGCCCATCAGCACATATACCAGGTTGTTGTCCTTGTTCAGTTTCTTTGTCTGTGCGGCACCAACTGCCACAGAAAGTCCCTGACCCAATGAGCCTGAGGCTACACGGATGCCAGGAAGGCCTTCTTCAGTAGCCGGATGGCCCTGCAACCTCGAGTTGATCTTGCGGAAGGTAGCCAGTTCAGATACCTCAAAGAAGCCGGCGCGAGCCAACACACTGTACCATACCGGAGAGATGTGGCCGTTGGAAAGGAAGAAAAGGTCTTCGCCTTCGCCGTCCATGTTGAAAGGTTGAGGCTTGTAGTTCATCACGCGGAAGTACAGCGACACGAAATAGTCCGTGCAGCCGAGCGAGCCGCCCGGGTGGCCGGAGTTTACCGCATGCACCATGCGCACGATGTCACGGCGTACCTGTGCCGCGATCTCCTTAAGCTCGTCGATGCTTTTGTTGTGTGGGTTCACGATTTTATGAATTGTTAGATTGTTGATTTTTGATTGCTAAATTTTTGATTGTTAAACTGTTGATTCAGAATAACAATCATCCGTATTATCGTACAGCGCTTTGGTCATTCTTTACCTACCTGCTGTAGCCAAGAGTCTGTCTCTTCTGGAGACCAAATATATAAACTGAAAAACGCAGCCGTCTGGAAGGACAGCTGCGCTTGTGTTTACTTTTTCAATATCTGGGCGGCGTGATCGGCCGTTTTCACTTTCGTGATGATGTCCTCGATGGTGCCCTCCTCGTCGATGACGAAGGTATAACGCATCGTGCCCATGTACTTGCGGCCATACATTGATTTCTCCTGCCAGACTCCGTATTGCTCCACCAGCTTTTTATCGGTGTCAGCCAGTAGCGTGAAAGGCAGGTCGTACTTGCCGATGAAGTTCTGGTGCGACTTCTCACTGTCGATGCTCACCCCGATCACTTCGTAGCCTTGTGCCTGCAGGTCGCTGTAGTTGTCGCGCAGGTTGCAGCTCTGGGCGGTGCAGCCAGAGGTGTTATCCTTCGGGTAGAAGTAGAGCACTACTTTCTTGCCGCGATAATCGCTCAGTTTTACTGTATTACCGTGCTGATCTTTTGCCTCAAACTCCGGTGCTTTATCTCCGATTTTCAATTCCATGGTTTTTTGCGTATCAAGTATCACGTAGCAAGTATCAAGACTTTTTATTATAGGTATAAGACCCCTCTTCCTTTGTCAAATACTCTCTGAAGGCATCGTGATACGTGATACGTTTTTATATCGTCGTCACAAACTCCGCTTCGTTTCCGGCGTTGTCTTTTACCTTCAAGACCACTTTACCCGACAAAGGTAGGCTTTTATCTAATTTTTCGGAGTATATGGTCGCAGTTTTATGCTCGTATTTCATCAGCAACCACTTGCCGTTTACCTCGCAGCGGAAAGAATTTATACCTGACAGGTCATCGCCGATCCTAAACCTGATCTGTGTCGGACTTTTGCTAAGCAGCTTGATCGTTGGGGCCTTTACGTCCTCGAGTACCTTAAACTTACCCATTGCCCGGGCTGAGAAGGTGATGCTGTTGCCGTCCCAGGCGCCGCCCAGCATACCCCGGCCTTTGCCCAAGCCCAGATAATAAACAGCGGCTTTGCTCTTGTCTGCTACCGGCGTACTTGGTGTAATGGTCACTTTGATGGGCTTGTGCAAGGGCGTAAAATAATCGCCGATGGTATACACATCACCTTCTTTTTTGGCTTGCAGGTATAGCGTGTCGTACAGGCTCTCCTTTGCGAAGCGGATGGTCATGTCGCGGTTGCTGAAGCTGTGCTCCTGCCCCGCAGGTATAGTAGCCTGCAGGTCGAGTGGGGTGGAGGTGCCGCAGTACTCCAGCGACTCAGGCAAACCGCCGCGCAGGTCGTATAAGCTCACCGAGGTAGCACCTTTGGTATAGCTTGGCACCAGCATCAGCTGTTGGTTATTCACTACCATCTCCACATTGCGCGGTGTAGCCGACGTGTCAGAGGCGTTTACTTTCAGGATGTTGCCGATGATCTCGTAACTCAGCTGCGGCTTGGTCACCTTGCCGTTTGTCGCCTGCGTGAAAGTCGGTTTCTGCCCCTTCACCACAAAAGTCAGGGTAGAGGCATTGTTGTAGGTGTCTTTCGCTACGAGACGCACGTGATAGATCGAGTCGGCCTGCACATTGAGTCTGCCCCGGTTTTGGGGGGCGGTATAAAGCGGAAGGTCGTTACCATAATCTACATAAGCCTTCTGGAAGGTGCGGCCAGTGCGGCGGTACACGTTGTAGTTCACGTGCTGCGACACCTGCTTCGAGAGCTCAAAAGGAACGCGGTCGATGTGGTGGTTGTACACCTGTCTGTCGTTCACAAACACCGTCACATCCTGCGTGCCGTTGCGGTTCTGGGTGTCGTCGTAGCGGTCGATGGTCTGCAGCTCAAAGCCAATCAGGCCATGGGCATACACCGTGTCCTGCAAGGTGTGGACGCCATTTGTTTTCTTAGGGGTATACTCCTTACGCGCAAATTCCTGGTTAATGCGGGCATAAATGTTCAGGGGCTGTATACCCAGACCCAGCAAGTCGGGAGGTGTGGTGTCGATGATTTCTTTGAAACCCCAGCGCAAAGGATTGTATAAACGGTCTTCGGAATCCCGAATCTCAAAGTGCAGGTGCGGACCGCCGGAGCCTCCTGTGTTACCGGACAAAGCGATGATCTGGCCTTTTTTTACCGGGAAGAGGTTCTTCTCGGGGAACAGCTCTATTTCAAATGTTTCTTTCTCGTACTGTTTCTGCAGGATGTAGTCTGCCAAGGGATCATAAAAAGCCAGCAAATGCGAGTAAGTGGTCGTGAGTCCGTTCGGGTGCGTCACGTAAATGATGTTGCCATACCCGTAGGTAGACATCTTCACACGCGAGATGTACCCGTCTGCGGCAGCGTATACCGACAAACCTTCGCGCTGGTCAGTTTTGATGTCGAGTCCGCCATGGAAGTGGGTGGCGCGTATCTCGCCCATGGAGCCGGACAGGTAGTTGCGCTGCCCCGGCTTGATGGGGAACATAAAATAGCCCTGTTCCGGCGCCGGTTGAGCGGCCAGTCCGAGGGTAGTGAAAACGTAAGCGAAAAGGAGCGCCAGGCGCTTATTTAATTTCAAAATCAAGTAGTTTATTATCTTCAACATAGCCTTCCAGTCTGTCGCCAATCTGCACCGGTCCCACTCCCTCAGGCGTACCTGTAAAGATAATATCGCCTTTCTTCAGGGTGATGAAGCGGGAGATATAGGCGATGATGTCGTCAAAGGTGTTCAACATCATCTTTGAGTTACCCTGCTGCTTAATCTCGCCGTTTACATCGAGGCGGAAGTTAATATCCTGCAGGTCTTCAAACTGCTCGAGCGGCAGGAACTCCGACACTGGGGCAGAACCGTTAAAGCCTTTGGCCAGCGTCCAGGGCAGTCCTTTGGCCTTGGCCTTGGTCTGCAGGTCGCGGGCCGTGAAGTCTATACCTAAGCCGATGGCGTCGTAATACTTGTGGGCAAACTTTTTGTCGATGTTCTTGCCTTCGCGGCTGATGCGCAGAATCAATTCAACCTCGTGGTGGATGTCCTGGCTGTACTCCGGGTAGTAAAAAGGATCGTTATTGCGCAGAATGGCGGTGTCAGGCTTAAAAAAGATCACCGGCTCGTCTGGTACTTCGTTTTTGAGTTCGGCAATATGGTCGGCATAATTGCGGCCGATGGCTATAATTTTCATAAAAGATTAAGGGCGTTTTCTTTATCGATTCTCAAAAATAGGCTATCTGCAGTTTTAGTACAGCATAATTCCGCAAAAAGAATCAGTTTCAGGACAATTTTTTCTGTCAGCCCGCAGCCGAATTTATTGCAGGCCTTTTTTATACTTTAACAAGAGAAGGTCCGCTTTATTGTGTTCATGGCGCTTACAACATTTTATAATATAGCGTTCGTATACCTAATCTAGACCGGACAAGGTGGCAGGCTGCGGTTTTGTGTCAGGTTGCACTTTGTTTTATCGGTTAAAGTATAGTAATTTTATCATATTAAACGACCCACTCTATCTTGGTTCTTAAAAATTGGTTCAAAATTTGAAAAGCCTATTTAAGAGTCATTAAATTTTAAAACTATGTACAAGAAGTTAATTGCCTTTTCAATAGCGGTAGTGATGATGGTTGCCTGTACGACAGTGCCCATCACAGGCCGCAGACAGCTGAGTCTCGTGTCAGACGCGCAGATGATGCAAATGAGTTACGACGCCTACGATCAGTTCCTGAAAGAGAACAAGCTGTCGCGCGATGCACAGGCCACAGCCATGGTGAAGCGTACCGGACAGCGCATACAGCGTGCCGTGGAGCAGTATATGGCTGCCAATAACATGTCAGACCAGTTGCAGGGCTTCGCCTGGGAGCACAACCTGATCGAGGATGAGCAGGTGAACGCCTGGGCCATGGCCGGTGGTAAGACAGTGACCTACACAGGTATACTGCCTATTGCCCAAAACGAAACAGGTCTTGCCGTGGTAATGGGGCACGAGATCGCTCACGCGATTGCCAAGCATAGCAACGAGCGCATGAGCTTGCAATTAGCGCAGCAGTTCGGCGGTCAGACCCTCTCTGCCCTTGCAGGTAGCCAGCCAGGTATAGCGCAGCAGTTGCTGATGACTGCCTACGGCGCAGGATCTGGTCTTGGCGTGCTGAAGTACGGCCGCGATCAGGAGAGCGAAGCTGACCGTCTGGGGCTGATTTTTATGGCCATGGCTGGTTACAACCCGCAGGAGGCGATCCCTTTCTGGGAGCGTATGGAAGCTAAGTCTGGCGGTCAGGCACCACCGGAGTTTCTGAGCACGCACCCGAGCGCTGGCACCCGTCGTGCTAACCTGCAGAAGTATATGCCGGAGGCTATGAAATACTACAAGAAATAATCACTAATCCGATAGACCTACATGACTGCATCACCCTTAGCCAATGGCCGGCACTTGCTGCTGACCTGCCTGCGCTGGACGCTGGCCCTGACTCTGATCCTACTTGTAGCGGCTGGCTGTACGCGCCGAGAAGCTTTCCCCGAGGAAAGTGAGGAGGAGCCGCTCGACGCAGAGGCCGGGCCAAAGTATGACGGACAACTGCTGGCTCAGGTGGTGTTTGACGAGATTGACTTTGTGGTGCCGCAGCAGGAGTTGATACAGCCTTTTATAAAGGAGTTTGGAAACGGAACGGTGGTGAACAAAGTGACGATCCATAAGGTGCAGGACAACAAAAAGCTACCTGCTACCTACTATCTGGTGGGTTTGGGGATACACAACGGCTCTTTCCGCTCCATGGCGCTGGAGTTGGATGTGTCTTCAGACAACAGCCTATACCTGAGCAGCAAGTCAATGAAGCACATTTGTGAGGCTACTGCCGGCTGCGATTTCTGTTACTTCACCTTCGAGGACAACCGGATCACCGGCTGCCAGTGCTCGATCCGGGCCGCCGGCTACGACTGCCGCCACAAGGTGCAGGAAGGCAATAACCTGCTGCAAGGCGTGAGACTGAAGAATTCGAGACAGGAATAGTCCAGCGGATAAACAAAAAGAGCGGGCTGCTAGTTTTCTGGCAGCCCGCTCTTTTTTGTAATTGTTGGGATTTAGTCCATCCGAAATCCTGAAAATCTTTTAATCCTGTAAATCCTTGGGGTAGGGGCCCTATTTAAAGATCTAAGACACACTACTCTGCATGTTTCGTAGCCGGATGCGGGTCAGGATCTTTTTGGTATACAGCGGGAAGTCGCCTTTCATCATCCAGTCGTAGTAGCTTGGCTCTTTGCTGAGTACTTCCTCTACGGGCACATTGCGGTGCTTTCCGAAGTTGAAGACTTCCTGACCGGCATTGTTGTACACGATGCGGCCGGCCAGGTCGGCTGACTTCTCAAACGTGAACTTGTGGAGCTGGGCCATATCGTTCTGGATAGGCGTTTCTTCTATTCCTTCGGCCACTTCTACTACCGTATTTTCATAGCGCTCCAGCTGCGCTTTCAGGATGTGATAGGTTGCTACCGTGTCGGCCTCGGCGCTGTGGGCGTTGTCGAGTGTTTTGTTGCAGTAATATTTGTAAGCGGCAGACAACGTGCGCTTCTCCATCATATGGAAAATGCGACATGCGTCCACTACGTGGCGGTTGTCAATGTCGAAGTCTATACCTGCCCGCAGGAACTCCTCCGCCAGCAAAGGTATATCGAAGCGCACCAGGTTGTAGCCACCCAGGTCACAGCCCTCCATAAACTGGTACAGGTTGCGGGCCACTTGCTGGAAAGTAGGAGCGTCCTTCACGTCCTCGTCGTAAATCTTGTGAATCAAACTCGACTCCAACGGAATCGGCACAGTCGGGTTGATGCGACGTGTCTTGAGTATCTCTTCGCCGTCTGGCTTTACTTTCAATACACTGATCTCGACAATGCGGTCTTTGCAGATGTCGGTGCCGGTGGTTTCGAGGTCAAAAAATACGATGGGGCGCTTCAGGTTCAGCTTCATACAGGGTTGGTTTACAGAACCGCTTTTTTGAGCGCCTCCAAGTCAAGGTTTTGATAAGTGCCAGAGCTCATAAGCAGCAGGTTGGCATTTTGCCATTCCATACCTTTCAGGTGCTCGAGTAGGGAGTTAGAGTCAGTGAATATTTGCAGCTGAGGGTTACCAAAGGCGCTGCGCAGGTCTTCTTCAGACAGCATTTCCATGCGCTTGTGCTCCACCGTTTTAGGGCTGAAAAACACGATCGGCACATCGGCTTTGTCGAGTGCGCCTGCATACTGCGGCAGGAAATTCTTATTCAGGCTGCTGAAGGTGTGCAGCTCCACACAAGCCACCAGTCTGCGCTGCGGATACTGCATTTTTACGGCTTCAGTCGTTGCTTTTACTTTAGAAGGCGCATGGGCAAAGTCACGGAAGATCACGGTTTTGTCACTCTCGCCGAGTTTCTCCAGACGCTTGGCAGCTCCCTTGAAAGTCTTGAGCGCTTCGTAAAAATCATGCGCTTTGATGCCGATCTTCTTGCAGACCTCCTTGGCCGCACTAATGTTGCGCAGGTTGTGCTCCCCAAACAGCGGAATCTCGACATCACCCTCCTTTTTAGTGTGCAGGATGGTTTTGCCGTTGCGGATGCTGTGCGGGTGCACGGTATAGCCAATGTAGGCAATGTCAGCAGGGTTGCGCGGCACGGCCACCAGCTGTACCTGCTCGTCGTCCTGGTTGTAGATCAGGGTGCCTGCTTTTGGCGTCATCTCCGCGAAAATGCGGAATTGGTCGCGGTATACCTCCGGCGTCGGGAACACGTTGATGTGGTCCCAGCTGATGCCGCTGATCACCCCGATATGGTGATGGTACAGGTGGAATTTCGGCACGCGCTTGATCGGGTCGGAAAGGTACTCATCGCCTTCAATGATGATGATTGGGGCCTCCTCCGTGAGCTTCACCATGCGGTCGAAGCCTTGCAGCTGCGCACCCACGGCGTAGTCGAACAGGCGGCCGCAATGCTGGAGTACGTGCATGATGATGGAGGTGATGGAGGTCTTGCCATGGCTGCCACCGATCACGATGCGCTGCTTGTGCTTGCTCAGCTCGTAAATGAAATCAGGGAAAGAGTAAACCGGTATGCCTAATTCCTGCGCACGAAGCAGCTCCGGGTTATCGATGCGTGCGTGCATCCCCAGTATCACGGCATCGGGCCTGGCGTCTAATTTCTCCGGGAACCAGCCCTCCTCAGCCGGCAGTATACCTGCAGCGGCCAGTCGGCTTTCGGCCGGCTCGTAGATCTCATCATCTGAGCCTGTTACCTTTATACCTTGATCGTGCAGCGCCAAAGCCAGGTTGTGCATAATGCTGCCCCCGGTGGCGATCAGGTGAATATGTTTAAAATCCGTTCTCTCCATAATCCGTGCTATCCATTTAGCGAACCGACAAATTTATAATTCCTTATTTAAATGTAAATAGCTATACGCTAATATGTGGATATCTTCCGTAATTTGTGGATTACTTGGGCGGCTTACTTTTTAAATTTGTGGTATGGAGGAGATGAAAATGAACGTGCGGCCAACTGGCAACCGTGGCACCTGGAGCAAAAAAGCCCCTGCCGTGGCAGAGTTGGGTAAAAAACCGCCGCAGGCACTAGATTTGGAGGAGGCCGTGCTAGGCGCTCTGATGCTGGAGAAGGATGCGCTGACCACAGTGATCGACATTCTGCGACCAAGCAGCTTTTACAAAGAAGCCCACCAACGCATATTTAAAGCAATTCTGGCCCTGTTCGATAAGTCAGAGCCAATCGATATTCTGACCGTAACCCACGAGCTGCGCGAAAACGGCGAACTGGAACTGGCAGGAGGCGCTTATTATGTCACGCAGCTAACCACCCGCGTAAACTCGGCGGCCAACATCGAGTACCACGCCCGTATTATCACGGAGAATTCCATTAAGCGTGATCTGATCTCTATTTCCTCGGAGGTGCTTTCGAGTGCCTTTGAAGACACTACCGACGTATTCGAACTGCTCGACAGAACAGAAGCCAAGCTGTACGAGGTGTCGGAGTCGAACATCCGCAAAAACTTCGATGACATGCGCTCTTTGATGCACCAGGCTATTAAGGAACTCGAGGAGAAGCGCAAGCAAACTGACGGTCTGACCGGTGTGCCAAGCGGCATGACGGCCCTGGACCGTGTAACTTCCGGTTGGCAGAAATCGGATTTGATCATTCTGGCGGCTCGTCCCGCGATGGGTAAGACGGCCTTTGTGCTTTCCTGCCTGCGCAACGCAGCTGTTGATTTCAAAAAGGGTGTGGCGATCTTCTCACTCGAAATGTCCTCGCTGCAGCTGGTGAATCGTTTGATATCTTCGGAAGCCGAGCTTGACTCTGAGAAGATCAAAAAAGGAAGCCTGGAAGATTATGAATGGGCGCAGCTGAACCATAAGATTGCAAAACTGACCGAAGCGCCGATCTTTATCGACGATACGCCGGGTCTCTCCATCCGTGAGCTTCGTACCAAATGCCGCCGACTGAAGGCGCAGTACGACATCCAGATGGTGATTATTGACTACCTGCAGCTAATGAGCGGCAACGCTGAAGGCAAAGGTGGTGGTAACCGTGAACAGGAAATTGCTTCGATTTCACGAGCCATGAAAATGCTGGCCAAGGAACTGAACGTGCCGGTAATTGCCCTGTCGCAACTGAGCCGTGCCGTGGAAACCCGTGGTGGTGACAAGCGTCCGCAGCTGTCTGACCTTCGTGAATCCGGTTCCATCGAGCAGGATGCCGACATGGTGCTTTTCCTGTATCGCCCGGAGTACTATGGCATCACCGAAGACGAGATGGGCAACCCGACAGCCGGTGTAGGTGAGGTGATCATCGCCAAGCACCGTAACGGTTCGCTTGAAAATGTGCAGCTGAAGTTTATTGGCAAGTACACCAAGTTCACCAACCTGGACTCTGATTTTGGTGGTGACGGAGGATTCAATGCACTGCCTAACAGCAGCTTCGACACTGAAACGCCCGGCGCCATCAGGCTAGGTAGCCGTATGAATGACGGCAGTAACGGTGGGGGAGGATTCCCTGCCTCTGGTTTCGACGAAGAGCCGCCGTTTTAATTTTTCAGACAAAAGACATTCTTGACATAAGGCCAAAGCGAAAGTATCCCAATCAGACCAGAATTTTGAGTCTGCTTATACTTTCACTGAATTTCTGAGTCGACAAGATCCTAAGCCAAAGGATGATTAGCCGCTGAGCCCGAGAGCCAGCGGCTAATTTATTTACATCCACTCTACTTTCTCCTCCATCGGCACGGTGCGTTTTCCTTCTGTGGCAGGTGTGTCCGAATAGCCCAGGTATAGTACGCCTAGCACTACGTCTTCTTCGCACAACTGCAGCAGCTCTTTCATGGCAGGGTGATAAGCCATGCCGCCCGAACCCCAATAGCTGGCTATACCTAAGGCCGTAGCGCCCAGCAACAGGTTTTGGATGGCGCAGGAGGTTGCGGCAATTTCTTCAAGAGCAGGAATTTTAGGCAGGTTGCCGCGCTGCATATAGGCCACCATTACATGCGAGGTCTTGTTGCCCATGTGCAGCAGTTTGTCATACTTCTCCTGCAGGTATTTCTCCTGTTCGGTGTGCTTCCTATACAGTTCGGCATGTGCCAGACAAAAGTCCTGTACCCTGTCTCCAGCGTATACCATGAAGCGCCAAGGCTCTGTATGGCCGTGGGTAGGAGCCCAGTCGGCAAGCTCCAGCAGTTGTTTCACCTGCTCGTCAGGTATACGCTGCCCGTTCATTTTGTCGGGTTTAGTTGTTCTGCGGTTCCGGATAATGTTACTTATTTCTGAGAATGATGTATGCATATAGTTAGTTCTGATCTTGTTTGGTACTGCAAAAGTACGGACAATGAAATTAAATCAGGATTAGGATTTGCAGGATCTTCGTGCAGGATGAACATACCCCTGCTCCCGAGAGGGGAGTTTCGGCCACTGCCGATCAGAAGGTATAAGCTGCGTTGCACAGGTTACACACCACTGGCGCACATTGAGAGAGATCCTTGCAACCCAAGCCATGAAAAAGATCACTGTGCAAGGTGCACCAGAGACGATTTTGTGTTTGAGCGGTCAGCGAGTTTAAAATTGTCTTGATTTTTTGCTTAGTGGGGTAGGGGCCCTCGATTTTTTCATCAAGGAAAAAAGTAAGGCCCGCCCGGCCAGGGCAAGCTATAAAACAGCTCAGGTTGCTATACCTATAGCCACGCTACACCAGCTACAAACTGACCCCACGCACAACCGCCAGTCGTACTTCTCTCACCCTAGCAAAAAATCTACTTTAAAAAGCTTATTCCTAAAACTGGAGCAGCAAAGTATCTGTACAAGATTTACTATCTTTAAGATTATCGTTATTTGTTAGTAGCCTTCTATGGATTTTAATAAACTGTTCAATAGTATACCCGAACCTATCGTGGTGCTTTCACCGGAGTACAAAGTTGTTGCGGCAACAGATGCCTTTCTCGAGAGCAGCCTGCGCACAAGGGATCAGCTAATAGGTTTACATTTCTTATTAGAGGCATTCCCTGAGAGGGGGAGCTCTTACCAGGATAATGCTGTGAAAAAAGGCCTGGATCAGGTGCTGCAAACAAAGCAGACTGTCCGGCTGGAGGCAATGCGCTATGACATTCAAAAACCTGAGTCGGAAGGGGGGGGATATGAGGTGCGTTTTTGGGAAGTAGACCAGACGCCGATTCTCGACAGTGAGGGCAATGTAGAATACATCATACACAAGCCCTTCGATGTGACAGAACGCGAAGTATCACAGGTGGCTTTGCAAAAGAGTGAAGAAAAGTTCAAGGTTATGGCAGAGGCCCTGCCTCAACTGATTTACACTGTAGAACCAGGAGGGAAGTCCTCTTATTTTAACAAGCGCTGGGAAGAATACACCGGTATAAGTCTGGAGACACTATTGCAGATCAACTGGGACCAGATAATTCACCCTGATGATCTGGAAAACACGCTGGCTAGATGGGAGGCAGCTGCTAAGGAGGGCACCGAGATGCAAATGGAGTTGCGTATGCGTGACAAAAATGGGACCTATCGCTGGCACCTCTCCCGCTCAATACCCATGAAAGATGCCGAAGGCAACATTACCATGTGGATTGGCAGCTCGACCGACATACACGACACGAGAAAGCTGGTGCAGGAACTGCTGGATTCGAACGAACAGATGGCGCTGCTCTCAGACCAGGTGCAGCATGCCTATGAAAAAGCCGAATCAGAGCGCAAGACACTGGAAAGGCTCATCATGGAGGCCCCGGCCATGTTTGTCATATTGAGAGGGCCGGAGCATAGGTTTGAGCTGATGAATGATAAGTACCAGCAACTGTACCCGGGTCGCAACCTGATCGGGATGTCCTTGGGGGAGGCACTGCCTGATATCAAGGCCCAGGGTTTCACAAAGTTGCTCGACAAGGTATACGAGACAGGTGAAACCTACATCGCAGAGGGTGTGCCTATCATTTTACCGAAGGCGGGCACAGACGAGATGGAGGAAAGATTCTTCAATTTCTCCTACCAGCCCATATACGAGGCAGATAAGATTACAGGCATCCTGGCCTTTGGCTACGACATCACCAATGAGATTCTGTATAAAAAGAAGTTAGAAGACCTCTTGTCACTTTAATCTGAAGTCCGTTTAAAAAATAATAATTGAGGGATGTTGTGTAGATGGAGGCAGCACGGCTAGATTTCCAGCAACTTAGGATAAAGCATATTCTGTATAAGTCGAAGGTGCGTTCGTTTTTGTATGGCGGAACCTTCGATGCAACCTTTTTTTCCAGTGCAGGGCCAATAGACATTTGGTTCTCTACAGTGGGTAAGATACGTTACGCCCATGAACCTGAAATTTTACAGCTTATCCGGCTTCACCAGCAAATGAACGAGATTGCACTGAACCTTTACAAGCTTTACAGCAGGGGACTGATTGAACAGGCCCACGATGGGTTGAAGGAAGTGGATTTCAGGTCAGATCAGTTTATCCAGATTTTATCAGGTTTGGACGAGAGGCTTCAAAAGGTATAGGGGCAAAATAAGAGAGGCCGGCAATTTTAAATTGCCGGCCTCTCTTATTTTGTAAAAGCTTATCGGAGTTTCAGATCCACCAGAATCTGCTCGATCTTCTGGCTCAGCTGCTCATTTACAGCATCAAAGTCATCTTTAGAAGCTAAAGGCTCGTTTACGCTGATATAGAACTTGATCTTGGGTTCGGTACCAGACGGACGGGCAGAGATCTTGCTGCCGTCTTCGGTCAGATATTGCAGCACGTTAGAGCTCTCCAGGTCCAGCTTTGACTCTTCGCCTGTCACCAGGTTTTTGCGGGTGCTGTGCTTGAAGTCGCTTACCTCTACCACTTTGGAGCCAGCAATATTCTGTGGCGGATTGGCACGCATATCGGCCATCATTTGCTGAATTTCCTCTGCACCTCGCTGCCCTTTCTTGGTGAAAGAAACCAGTTCTTCTTTGTAGAAGCCGTGCTGGGTATAGATCTCGACCATCATCTCGAACAGGCTCTGTCCTCTGTCTTTTGCCACAGCCGCCATTTCGGCGATTAGGGCGCAAGCCGAGATAGCGTCTTTGTCGCGCACGAAGTCGCCGATCATATAGCCATAGCTTTCCTCGCCACCGCCAATGTATGTTTCCCTGCCTTCCAGTTCGCGGATCTTCTCAGCAATATACTTGAAGCCAGTCAGGGTCTCGTACATTTTCACGTTGTAGTTGTCAGCAATATCCTTGATCAGGTCGGTGGTTACGATGGTCTTTACAATGAACTCCTTGCCGGTGAGTTTACCTGCTTTCTGCCAGGCCAGCAGGAGGTAGTTCATCAGCAATGCGCCGGTCTGGTTACCATTGAGCAGCTCGAACTCGCCTTTCAGATTTTTCACAGCTATACCTACACGGTCTGAGTCCGGGTCGGTGGCCATGACAAGGTCAGCGTCAATTTCTTTCGCCTTGTTCAGCGCCAGGGTCATCGCCTCTTTCTCCTCTGGGTTAGGGTATACCACCGTTGGGAAGTTGCCGTCTGGCGTAGCCTGCTCCTCTACCACGTGCACGTTGGTAAAGCCAAAGCGCTTGAGTACCTCCGGCACCAAAGTTATACCTGTACCATGTATGGATGAGAATACAATCTTGAGGTCATGCTGGTTTTTAATAGCATCCTGCGAAATGGAAAGGCTTTGCACCTTGGCTATATAGGCCTCGTCCATTTCCTGACCCAGCATGTGGATGTTGCCCGGCTTTGCCTCCCACTTCACCTCGTCGATGGACGTGATCTTGTTCACCTCGGCAATGATGTTTTTGTCGTGCGGAGCAGTTACTTGTGCGCCATCGTTCCAGTATACCTTGTAACCGTTGTATTCTTTCGGGTTGTGCGAAGCCGTTACGACCACACCGCTCTGGCAGCCAAGGTGACGGATGGCAAACGACAGTTCCGGTGTAGGGCGAAGGGCTTCAAACAGGTATGCCTCAATGTCGTTAGCCGAGAAAATGTCGGCGGCGATGCGGGCAAACACATCGGAGTTGTTACGGCAGTCGTGCGCAATGGCCACTTTCACCCGCTCACCCGGGAAGTTTTGCTTCAGGTAGTTGCAAAGGCCTTGCGTCGCCATACCCAAGGTATAGCGGTTCATGCGGTTGCTACCCGCGCCCATGATGCCGCGCAAACCGCCTGTTCCAAATTCAAGGTCTTTGTAAAAAGCATCGGCCAGTGCTTCGTGTTCGTTGCGCTCGAGTAATCCGTTTATTTCTGATTTGGTAGCGTTGTCGTAGTTGCCGTTTAGCCAGGCGTCTATTTTATGCTGTATAGCTGGTTCAATCATAGTCTTGTTGGTGTTGTATGTATTGATGATTATGTCTTTCTTATGTCATGCATGGCGCGAGCGACCTCGCTCGTGTCTGCTATGGTGGGGCCTCTGGCCCAGGTATAATAACTGTACTTTTATAGGTATAGCAACCTGAGTTGTTCTATAGCTTTGCCTGTGCGGCAGGCACGGTATGCCCTGGCCGGGCGGGCCTTACTTTTTGTCTTGACACAAAAAGTAAGCAAAAAAGTCAAGACGCTCCAAACTCGCTGAACGCTCAAACAGTGGAGCGTCATTTAGGCGCACATGGCAAAGATGCTTGCTGTGTAGATCCCGTGCGAGTTAGTCTTGCTATACCTGCCAGTAATATGTGACTACTTGGACTTTACTCACTCAATCACACATTCACTAATTCACTTACTTACCTACTTCCCTATACCTTCAATCGCACAAAAAATCACACCAGCCCTTCATTTACCGCTTAACGGTCTAGAGAACTGGTGTGATATCTTTATATCAAAATTGAGGTATCTAACACGGGTTACACCGTGCTATACTTGGCTTGCAGCCTAAAGGTTACCACGCAGCGCCTGCTCACGCTCGATAGCTTCGAACAAGGCTTTAAAGTTGCCTTTTCCAAACGATTTGGCTCCTTTGCGCTGGATGATTTCGTAGAATACAGTAGGTCTGTCTTCCACCGGTTTCGTGAAGATCTGTAGCAAATAGCCTTCGTCGTCACGGTCCACGAGGATGTTGAGTTTGCGCAGATCCGCCATGTCTTCGTCGATGTGGCCGATGCGCTCGATCAGGTCTTCGTAGTAGGTCTCCGGAACATAAAGGAACTCTACGCCACGGCGACGAAGCTCCGCTACGGTATGCAGAATGTCGTTGGTAGCCACGGCAATGTGCTGTACACCGGCACCCTTGTAGAACTCCAGGTACTCGTCGATCTGTGATTTCTTCTTACCCTCAGCCGGTTCATTGATCGGGAACTTGATGTAACCGTTGCCATTCGATACTACCTTTGACATCAGGGCGGTATACTCTGTGCTGATATCCTTATCGTCGAAGGTGAGCAGTAGTTTGAAGCCCATCACATCTTCATAGAACTTCACCCACTTGTTCATGTGACCAAGTTCCACGTTACCTACGCAGTGGTCTACATACTTCAGACCGACTGGCTCAATGTCAAGCTGGCTATGGCGTGGTACGTAACCCGGCATAAACACACCGCTGTAGTTTTTGCGCTCCACAAAGGTATGGATGGTATCGCCATAGGTATGGATAGAAGCTACTTTTACCTCGCCGTGCTCGTCGGTGAGCGTCTTCGGCTCCATGGCGGGTTTAGCACCACGCTCCACTGTACCGCGGAAAGAAGCCTCGGCATCGTCTACCCACAGGGCCAGCACTTTCACGCCGTCACCATGCTGATGCACATGTTGCGCGATGTCTGAGTTTGGATCAAGGGAGGTAGTCAGCACAAGACGGATTTTCTCCTGCTGCAGTACATACGAAGCGCGATCTCTTACACCTGTTTCAGGGCCAGCGTAAGCGATCAGTTTAAAACCAAAAGCCGTCTGGTAGAAGTGAGCAGCCTGCTTGGCGTTACCCACATAAAACTCAATATGATCTGTGCCGTTCAGCGGCAGAATATCTGTTGCCATAGGGATTGGTATGGTTTAAATCATAGATTCTGTAAAAATACAGCTTTTATGCGTTTATCAAAACCCGGATAGTGCCACAGTAAATTATCATTGTTAATTCTTGCAATTACTACGGCATGTTTCCAACTTTGTAAAAAACAGAATGACGCTATGAACGCAAATGCACTAAACAGTTCGCTGGTGGCCATCATCAGCAAGAAAGAAGAACTGAATGCGCTTGATTATAATGACGAGCGCTACGACGATATTGAAGAAGAACTGCACGACCTGGAAGACGATTTTAACGAAGAGTACGGCGACTACCTGGAGGATGTACTGGAGGATGTGCACGGCAAGCTGCGCTCCGACGCTGACATCCTGCTGCCAACCGCCTACCTGCCTAGCTCGCTCAATGGCGACCATGTAACACCGGATGGTGAGCGTGAAGGCGTATGGGTAGAGTCAGACGAATTTCCGGGTATAGAGATGCGCCTGGTACTGACGGCTAATCCTGCCCGCTTCGTGGTACTGATCGGTGATCAGGAGCGTGAGCTCTGGAAGGCGGAATAATAATTAAACCTACTGTGTAGGACACAAAATATAAACTATTATCTAAAACGCACTTGCTCTTCAATGGAAGGGTAGGTGCGTTTTTTTTTCATTGCATTTAATTTTTTAATAGAAAATCTGTCCGCTACTCATTCCAGGAAATAAGGTGCCACAAAATGCATACCTGGATACAGCCTCTTCTTTACCGTCCTGAAGCCACTCTAGCGCACGTTCTACCGTTTCAAAACTCTGGTGAGCAACCCTATGCTCAAACACCTGGTTTAAGTAGGACATCTGAAGCTCAAGCTCAAAATCAAGCACTACATCAATAGAAGAGACTGTGGCAAATCTTCTGAGGCTCGATTTTTTAACAGCAGCAACATAGGCGCTTTTGAACCAAGCTCTGTCAGCCATTGACAGTGCCTCTCTGTTACTCGAGTCACAGAGCCAGTGTAATACCTGATGCTCCGTAATGATGTTTAAAAGTATCTTCACACCACTATGAAATTCATTACTTGACACGGGTCGGAGCCATGCTGAGTATAGGACTCTGTTTATTGAGTCATGCTGATATGATAGATAGTTCATAAGGTTCTTTATAAAGGATTATTTAGAGGTAAAATCCATATTTGTAAAGTACAGCACGTGTAAATATAGAATATTTGGAGATATAGGTAAAGCTTTGATTGAAAAAAAATGACACAGAAATTGTATAATTAGAATTCACTCGACCTGCCTTGTCGATTTTCAACAATCTAAATGAAGATAGACATTTATGAAGAAATTGGTCTTCTTGCTATTGTCGAAGATCAAACCTTATGGGAGTATAAATACTTAATAAAGGGTGCTGAAAAGATGAAGGTATTTCTTTAGAAGTTCTCCTGTTAAAGCTATTAAATACGCATCCGCATATAAGGGCATGAGTGGAATGGTAAAAGTGCTGACGGGTTGGGTGATGCTGAAAAGCAGAATGATGTATGCCGGTCTGAAAAAGTACAATGAGCAGGTATAAAATCTGAGCTGTTTTAGATTCATACTTAAAACCGCTTTACACTTGAATTACAAGAGTGTAAAGCGGTTTTTTGTGCTTTATATCTGCCTGCTGCCTAATGTGATAAAGGGGCTGTTTTCTGGAAGCAACAAATAGCTATATTATTAGTATTCAGTAGTATTAGACGATAGTTTAGATTTCGTTTCTGATGATTCTTTGTCAGATTTGCTACAGAATGCCCCGAAATGCTTCATTAATTTTCAAGACCGGCATTTGTCTGATGTTGTATCGATATGGCTCTAAAGTATAATGCCGCGTATGAAAAAGTGCTTAGTTATATTCTTTATGTATCTTCTCTGCTACGGCGCCATTGCACAGCAGCAGGTTACAATTACGGCAGCTGAAAAAGAAAAGGTTGTAGAGCGGGTTACTGAACTGTTAGCGCAAAACTATATCTTCCCGGACAAGGCAAAAGGGATGGGTAAGTACATCCAATCTCAACACATACAGAAGGCATACGATCAAATCAATAACTACGAACAATTCGCAAAAACGCTATCCAACGACCTCCAAAAAGCACATCGCGACGGACACTTAAATCTGAAATATAACCCGGGACTTGTCGTAATGCTGAAAAGCTGGAAATCTGCCTCAGAGCCTGGACCGGAGGTAATGCAGGAGCACCTGCGGATGGCGGAGCGCAATAATTTTGGCTTTACAAAGGTGGAGCGCCTGCCTGGCAACATTGGCTACATCAACTTCACCCAGTTTTTCCCGGTCAGTGAGCAAGCTCGCCAGACAGTAGCAGCAGCAATGGCATTTATCGCTAACACGGATGCGGTTATATTCGATTTGCGCTACAACGGAGGCGGGCATCCTGAAATGGTGCAACTGGTGATAAGCTACTTTTTTGATGAGAAGCCGATTCACTACAACAGCATCTACGATCGCCCGCGCAATACCACTAAAGCGTATCATACCCTGGCAGAGGTGGATGGAAAGCGAATGCCAAAAACTGATCTGTACGTACTCACCAGCAGCAGCACCTTTTCTGCGGCCGAAGAACTGACCTACAACCTGCAGTCACTTAAAAGGGCGACGATAGTGGGCGAGACAACGGCCGGTGGCGCACACCCTGTACAGCCCTTCATCGTGAACGATCAGCTTGTACTGGATATACCTGTTGCCCGATCAGTCAATGCCATTACCCAAACCAATTGGGAAGGAACCGGTGTGGTGCCCGATATTAAAACCGAGGCTGACAAGGCACTGCTACAGGCGCAGGAGTTGGCGCTAAACAAACTGCTTTTGGCCAGTACTGACGCACAAGACAGAGCTTTGCTGGAATGGGAACTGCAGCATGTAAAAAGTGAACTGCAGCCTGTGCAGTTAGATAAGAATGTGATGTCGAAGTATGCCGGCAGGTATGGAGAAAGACTTGTCAGTCTGCAGGGAAACGAGCTTTATTACCAGCAAAAAGGCAAAGCACAGCGAAGACTGATTCCGATCACTGATACCATTTTCCGCATCGACGGGCTTCCTCACCTGCGCATTGAAATGGTAAAAGATGCGTCAGGCAATGTGAGAAAGCTGCTGGAATTACATGCAAGCAGCTCCTTTAGTGAGTTTGCACGCTCCAATTGATTCCGTTATCGCAGGTATACCGCAGATGATTATCCTACTCCGGCAGTATTTCACATGCGGAAATTTTTCTCGTCTGAACTTTTAGCTATCTTCCATCTGCCATCATGTTATACCTGATAAGCCCTCACATATGCAACCAATCCTGAACGCAACTGAACTGTCTTCTGTACTGCGAGACAATACCAACCTGGTTCTGATCGACGCCCGCTCCGGGTCCAATGGCCGCGCCAAATATGAACAGGAGCATCTGGCCGGAGCCCTGCATGTAGACCTGGACAAAGACCTAGCTGATGTAAAGGCTGATGCTGCACAAGGTGGCCGTCACCCCTTGCCGGAACCTGATCGATTTGCCGGGCTGCTGGGCCGCCTAGGTATAGCGACTCACAGCCAGGTGGTGGTATATGATGACATGAGCGGAGCGAATGCTGCCTCCCGCTTCTGGTGGATGCTACGGGCTACGGGGCATGATCAGGTGCAGGTATTGGATGGTGGCTACCAGGCGGCTGTAGCGGCCGGTATACCTGTCAGCAGCGCAGTGGAACGGGCTAAGCCTGTTGATCCATATCCGTTCAAAGCATGGGAACTGCCGACCATCTCCATGGAGGAAGTCGCAAAGGCTGTAAAAGATCCGGAGTACGTGGTCATTGACGTGCGTGACGCAGCACGCTACCGTGGTGAGACCGAACCGATCGATCTGGTGGCCGGGCATATTCCGGGTGCTGTCAACATTTCTTTTCAAAGTAATCTGGCCCAGGACGGGACCTACTTGTCGCCTGAGGCTTTGAGAGACAAGTATAGCCAGGCAATAGGCGAGCGGGATCCGGAGCATGTGGTGGTGCACTGCGGCTCCGGCGTGACGGCCTGCCATACAGCGCTGGCCATGGACTATGCGGGATTGGGTATACCAACGCTTTATGTAGGTTCCTGGAGCGAATGGTCACGCAACGACCGCCCGATCGGAACAGGGGCCTGATTAGAGATATAGTTATAAACAAGAAGCGGCTGCTGAAATCCATTCAGCAGCCGCTTCTTGTTTGGCAGGTATAGCGCTCTTAGTAGCCAAGCTTCTGGCGCACACGCTCCAGTACCGGTGTGGCGATGGCTTTCGCTTTTTCAGCGCCTTCCAGCAGTTTCTTGTCTATTTCCGCCAGGTTGTTCATGTAGTAATTGAACAGCTCACGCTCCTTGGCAAACTTACGCAGGATCAGCTCATACAACGCCTGTTTGGCATGGCCATAGCCGTATCCGCCATTCAGGTAATTGTTGCGCATCTGCAGGATCTCTTCCGGTGAGGCCAGCAGACTGTAAAGTTTAAAGGTCGTGTCTTCGTCCGGATCTTTCGGGTCCTCCAGCGCAGTACTGTCCGTCACAATGCTCATGATCGTTTTGCGCAGCGGCTTGTCGGCCTCAAATATGTCGATGATGTTGCCATAGGACTTGCTCATCTTCTCGCCGTTGATGCCCGGTACAGTCATTACCGTTTCATCCGTCTTTGCCTCAGGCAGTACAAATGTCTCACCATAGATGTGGTTGAATGAACTGGCAATGTCGCGGGTGATCTCCAGGTGCTGGATCTGGTCTTTGCCCACCGGTACAATGTTGGCGTCATATAGCAGGATGTCGGCCGCCATCAGCACCGGGTAGGTGAACAGACCGGCATTCACGTCAGAAAGTCCTCTGCGGCTTGACTTGTCCTTGAACGAGTGCGCATTGGCCAGCATCGGGAAAGGAGCGAAGCAGTTGAGGTACCAGTTCAGTTCGGTCACCATCGGTACGTCTGACTGACGGTATAGAATATGTTTATCGGTATCAAAGCCACAGGCCAGCCAGGCGGCGGCTACCGAGTAGGTATTGTGGCGCAGCACTTGCGCATCGCGGATAGTAGTAAGGGAATGCAGGTTGGCTATAAAGTAAAGCGCCTGTTCCTGGGATGCCTTCGAAAGTTCGATGGCTGGGAGGATAGCACCCAGCAGGTTGCCCAAGTGTGGACGGCCTGTGCTCTGAATGCCCGTAAGGTATCGTGCCATAGTCGGGAAAATGGTTTACAGCTGCAAAATAACGCAAATTGCTGAAAACACGCCTAGCCCGACTATGACAATTCTATACCTGGTGCTTTAAAGTTTCTTGAGAGAGTAATTTCTGGAGTTGCTGATCTCGTCCTGTGTATTGCTCAGCAACTTCACCTCTGTGTCGCTTACCTGCAGAAAATACATGGGGTCGATGTCGCCGGCGGTAGGTATAAGCTGCAGCACCACCGCGTCAGGATTTTGCTTGTTACCTTTGGCCAGGAACCACTTGCCACTGCTGCTGACCACGCTTTTGTCGGCGGGTTTGCCTATGTATACCTGCTTCATCGTGAAGGATCCCTTGGAGTCGCCGCTTAGGGTGAGCTCTGTTTTGATGCCCTGGCAGTCCTTGCAGGCGATCGTGCCCATAAAGGTGCCGCTCGGAGGAGCAAGGGCAGGAGCTGCTGTTGGTGCTTCTTCTGCTGGCTTAGCGGTGCCGGCTTTTGCTGAAGAGGACTTGCCTTTTGCCGGAGCCTTTTTAGCAGTTGCTTTTTTACCTCCGCCACGGTTTTCCTCCAGCCACTCCTGGTAGCTTTTGCCAGACTGCGCCTGTACTTGCTGCAGGGCAAGGGTAAGTGTGAATAGGATGATAAGTGCGAGTATTGTTCTCATGCCGTGTAGGGTTTGTCGTTCAGGGTGAACCATATCAGAAAATATACCAGTTTTTCAGAAGTACACTTTTGGATAGGTTATTTCTGTTTTAACTGTTGCCAAATGTGAATTATTGTGTGCTGGAGCAAAGAAGAAGCCATGACAGTTAACCAGTTGCCATGGGTCAGGATGTGAGATACGAAAGCAGGGCAGCGGAGTTGGGTGCGAGGGAACAGTTAAGGTATAAATTGCATCATTTTGGGGGCAATGTGCTACCTATTCCCCTAAAAAAGCAAATGACCAGGCGCTTCACTTAAGAGCAGACACCCAGTCATTCAAAAAAATCAAATCAAATCTTATAGTTTAAAGTTAATTACATCATAGGCTTCCTCGGGTTAAGTAAAAAAAACAATCTTGTATAGTTTAAGCTGATACCAGCTTTTTAGTTTTCTGCGATTGGTAGACCCTGTTCAGGTTGCTCACCGCGATGGCCAATAATATCAAGGCCACACCCAGCCACTGCACCGTCCATACCTCTTCCTGCAGCACGAGGTAGGACATGGCCACCGCCACCGGAAGCTCCGCCGAACTCAGGATGGCACTCAGGCCTAGGCCAGTGCGCGGTATGCCGTAGGCGAAGAACAGTGGCGGAATGACGGTGCCGAACACGGCTAGCAGTAAGCCCCACTTCAGTAGTCCATCACCCAAAGCCCCGTTCACCAGGAACACTGGAGGGAAGATGCTCAGCACAAGTATAGTCGCGCCAGTCAACAAGAGGGCACTTTTGGCGGTAGGGTGCAGGTCGTTACCAGCCGCACCGTTTATCATCAGAAATACCGAATAGCAGGCTGCCGCCAGCAATCCGTAACCGATACCGGCCAGATCAAAATCAGGTATAGCGCCTGAGAACAGCCTGCCTGCCATGGCCGTACCGATCAGCACCAGCAGCACCATGACTACTTGTGATAGTTGTGGCATTTTACGCTTGATCACCGCCTCCAGCACCAGGCTCATCCAGGTGAACTGCATCAGCAGCAGGATGGCGATGGATGCTGGCACCGCCTGCACGCATTTGTAATAGAAAATGCTTACCAGGCCGGTACTGGTACCCATGGCCACGAGTTTGAGTTTATCAAGGGCCGAAACGCCAAAACTGCGACGCCCCATCAGCTGGCGCACCAGTACGATGCTCCAGAGTATGATAAAGCCAAAGAGGACCTGTGTGCCGGTGACGTCACCCAAGGTATAGCCTTCTTTGTAGGCCAGTTTTACGAATGTGGATAGTATGCCGAAGCTGCACGCTCCGAGAAATACCAAAAGGATGCCTCTGAACATAGATGTCCCTTTTGAAATAAGCAGTAAAAAATAAGGTATAGGGGTGGGCCGTCAGACCCAAATGGCGGAAGCGGGGACTGTTAGAGGTCGTGCAGGACGTACCCCGTAATGAAGATTTGTGTATGTGCTAAGTGTGCAGCCATTTTGTTTTGCAAGGCCGCAAAGATAAAGCTGTAATTCTTTTAAAAGCAAATTTATTTGTAACACAGGCTATTCCTTGCTCTCCTCAGCAGCAACCTCTATCATGGTTTCGGCGGTGCGGCGGCCCAGGTAACCATCTATCAGATAGTGTGCTACATACAACAAAGGCGTGAGGGCAACGGCTATGAAAAATTTATAGATATAATTGATCGCCGCCACTGACATGACCAGCGAAAGGGGCCAGTTTCCGAAAAGATAGAAGGCCACAAAAAGCACCACCACACTGTCGATCAGCTGCGACACCAGCGTGGAGCCTGTTGCCCGGAGCCAGATTTTGCTGCTGCCTGTGAAGCTGCGCAGCCAGTGAAACACTGTTGCGTCCAGAAACTGTGAAACCAGAAAGGCCACGACCGAGCCGATGATAATACCCAGCCCTTGCCGGTAAATGGAATTGAAAGCGAAATCAATGTTGAAGGGATTGCCCGCTGCATCCTGATTATTCAGCTCCAGCCAAAACGCGGCAGGAGGTAGCCCTGTGACGATGGTAATCACCAAGAAAGCGTACAAAATCAGGACTACGGTCAGGATGCTGACCTTTTTTACGCCTTCTTTGCCAAAGTACTCGTTGATGATATCGGTGGTTACGAACACCACAGGCCAGATGATAACGCCAGCCGTAAGGTTGAAGTCAAACTTCTCGCCCATGATACCAATCTGTGCTCCCTGCAAACCAAAGAGTGCTTCCGCGGAAAAGATCTTCACACCGATCAGCTCAGCCAAAAGGGCATTGGCCAGGAAGATGCCACTCAGGACAAGGAAGAGGTTGGTGCGTTTTTTCTCAAGGGAAGGGGCTGCCGCCATAGGTCGGATTTTCTTATCACAGCAAGTTTACAAGTTATGGATCGCTAAATCAAATATCCCTGCCCTTAGCTTTACTTCTGACAATTCTCCAACTAAAACATTGCGCTGTGCCTTTACCAGATATTTCCTGTCATTCAATAAATATAATATACAGATTACTAATATTTATAAAAATAGTTTTATTTAATGTTGGTAAAAAGCTAAATTTGTGTTTGCTGATTTCCTAATTCAATTTATTCCTATTGCTATGAAAAAGTTATTTACAGGAGCTGTGCTGCTGCTGTTGTGCTTTGGGTCGGGAGAGGCCTTTGCACAGGGCGGGATGCTCAACAAGCTAAAACAAAAAGCCAACAACATCGCCGAAAAAGCGCTGGACAAAACGATCGAGGACAAAACAGGTATAGGCGGTGGATCTCCTAATGCAAGTACAGCCGCTGGTAACTCCAGCACAAGCCGGGCCAGAAACAAAGGGGGTGAAGGCCTGATTTCGACACCGCCTGATGTAAACGCATTCCTGGGTGATGCTGACAAAGCTTTTAAAGCCGGTACGTACGGCGAAGCCCGTTATGCGGTGCAGCAGGCCATGCTGGGAGTAGAACTTCAAATCGGGCAGAAGATACTGAAGTCCTTGCCGGAGTCGATCAGCGGTTTGAACAAGGACGAAAGTGTCGAGCAGGTAGCCAGCAGTGGCTGGGGATGGGCCGGTCTGACCATCATGCGCCAGTATACCGACAATAACGAGAAGGAACTGCGGGTGATGGTGGCCAATAATTCGGTGATGCTATCGGCTGTAAACATGTACCTGGCAAACGGTGGCTATACCCAAACGTCAGGAGAGCAGCAGAACTGGAAGCAGACCAAAGTAAAGGGGCATCGCGCTGTGATCGAGTATGATGATGCCAGTGGGTACAAACTGACGGTGCCCATGGGACAATCGTCGCTGCTGGTGTATGAGGGCGTCAACTTCAAAAACGAGCCGGAGATGATGGCAGCGGCTAACACCGTGGACATTGATGGGATCAAGAAAATGCTGGGTGAAAAGTAAGAAGCCTTTAAGATGAAAAACAACATGAAAACGATAGCCACTCTATTCCTGCTCGCGCTCATACCTGTCGCAGCGTATAGCCAGGACTTCAGCAAAAGCTTGGCGGAGGCCAAAAACTCTTATACCTCAGGTGATCTGAGTAATTCACGTTTTGCCATGGAGCAAATGCTACGCAGCCTTGATGCCGAAATAGGAAAAGAGATACTCAAGATGCTGCCTGCCAAAATGGAGGATCGCAGCCCTAACCTGAAAGAAGATGACGTGACCGGAGGTGGCGCAGGTATAGGCATGGGCTTGTATGTGCACCGCAGCTACGGACCAGCAACCAATCAGGTCACAGTGGATATTATTAACAATTCACCACTGATCAACTCGTTGCAGGCTGTATTGGCTTTGCCATTAATAGGCAATTCCGGCGACGGAAGTCAGAAGGTGGTGAAGGTGCATGGCTACAAAGCGGTGCTGAACAAAATAGAGGGTATGGAAGGGGCTCCAGCTGGCTATGAATTGCAGATTCCCTTGCAGAACACGCTGCTGACCTTAAAAGCCGACAATGCAAAAGAGGATAATATCCTGAAAATGGCGAACAGTCTGCCACTTGATAAAATAGCGCAAATGGCGCACTAGCCAGGTATAGTTATACCTTATTCACGCACACAAAAAATGCTGCCTTCCACTGCCAGATCGGTTTTGGGGAATACTTCCTGCGCCTCTGAGAGCAGGGGCGTCAGATCTTTGTAGCGCACCGAGAAGTGACCTAACAGCAAGTGGCGCACCTGTGCGGCGGCGGCCATTTCAGCAGCCTGTCGTGCAGTGCTATGGAAGGTATAGTGCGCCCGCTCGCGCAGCTCGTCTGCAAAGGTGGCTTCGTGATAAAGCAAGTCTACACCTTTCAGGTAGGGTAGCAGGTCGGGCTTATACCTGCTGTCGGCGCAGTAGGCATAACTGCGGCTGCGTTTCGGCTCCAGCGTCACCACCGAGTTGCGCACCAGCACATTCCCCTGTTCGTCGCGTATGTCCTCGCCCCACTTCAGGCGCACCAGCTGTGGCGGAGTCAGGAAGCCGGGCAGGTTCTCTTTGATCAGCGGACGTGGCTTTGGCTTTTCGCGGAACAGGAAACCGCAGCATGGAATGCGGTGCTCCATCGGGATGGTATGCACCGTGATCTTCTTGTCTTCGTAAATTTTGCGGTAGCTGGTCGTGTCAAGCTCATGAAAAATAAGCTTGTAGCACAGGTTGGTGCCAGAGTATTTGAGCTGAAGACTGAGGATTTCAGAAAGGCCGGGAGGACCGAAGAGGTGCAGCGGCTGTAGGCGACCCTGCAAATGCATGGTGGAGAGGAGGCCTGCCAGACCAAAGTAATGGTCGCCGTGCAGGTGGCTGATGTAGATATTAGAAATGCGCTGATGCTTTATCTTGTAAAGCATCAGCTGCATTTGGGTTCCTTCTCCGCAATCAATCAGATGAAGCTGATTGTCTATGGTCAGCAATTGGGCGGTATGGTGCCGGTTTGCCGAGGGTGTGGCCGACGAACTACCGAGTATCCTGAGTTCGAAATCCACAAAGTAGTTTTAACTAGTCTTCCTTGTTGGTCAGGTCCTGCTCGATCTCGTGCAGAAACACGCGGTCGATTGCCTCTTCCACTGTAGGAAGGATGTTAAGCACAGACTCTAGTTTAGAGATCGTGATCAACTTCATCACGTGGTCCTGCAGGCTGGTCAAAATAAGCAAACCGTTAGACGAGTTGCAAAGTCTGTTAGCGATCAGGATAGAGCTCAGGCCTGAAGAGTCAGTATATTTTACGTTGTTGAGGTCAAGAATCAGGTTGGTGATCCCTTCAGCATTCAATTTCACGAACTCAGATTTTAAATCCGGAGCGATTGAAGTATCCAGTTTCTTCTCATCTATCGTGATAATCGTGTAGTTTTCTTTCTTATCAATCGTGTACTTCATAGATCTACCAGTAAAGGATTTAAACGCGAATGTACCAAAATCCACGTTAATAATTCTAATTTTTCTCGTTAAAAATGTTTTCTACTATGTGATTCTCAATGCGTGAGAGCACATTATCGTAACTTTCCTTATGAAAAGGCTGGCCCGTAAAAACCTCGTAAAGTTCGATGTATCGGTCCGAAATACTGTTCACTACTTCATCTGTCATTTCAGGTATAGCCTGATCTTCTTTCCCCTGAAAACCATTCTCAATCAGCCACTGACGCACAAACTCCTTTGAAAGTTGTTTCTGCGACTCGCCGTTTTGCTGTCGTGCTTCATACCCTTCCAGGTAAAAGTAGCGCGAAGAGTCCGGCGTATGGATTTCGTCAATCAGGTATACCTCGCCGTTGTAGCTGCCGAACTCATACTTGGTATCCACCAGTATCAGTCCGCGCTTTGCGGCCAGTTCCGAGCCTCTCGCGAAGAGTGCCCGGGTATAAGCTTCTAATTTAATATATTCTTGCTCAGATACAATGCCTTTTGCCAGAATTTCTTCACGCGAAATATCCTCGTCGTGTCCTTCGTCAGCCTTGGTCGTCGGGGTGATGATCGGCTCCGGCAATTTGTCGTTCTCACGAAGCCCTTCCGGAAGCGCTACACCGCATACGCTGCGTTTGCCAGCCTTGTACTCGCGCCAGGCATGCCCAGCCAAATAACCCCTGATCACCATCTCCACTTTGTAGGGTTCGCAACGGTACCCGATCGTCACGTTCGGGTCTGGTGTCGAAAGCACCCAATTGGGAACAAGGTCTGAAGTAGATTTAAGGTTTATGCTCGCTATTTGGTTCAATACCTGTCCTTTATAAGGTATAGCCCGCGGCAACACCACGTCAAAAGCCGAGATCCGGTCAGTGGCTACGACTGCCAGCCGGTCCTCGAAATAATAAACATCGCGCACCTTGCCTCTATAAAAACCGGTTTGCCCGGCGAAGGAGAAGTTAGTTTCTTTTATGGCCTCCATTAGGTCTGTTGGGTTAGAGAAAGGCAAAGTTAAAATTTTTTTGTCGGTGCGAGTTAATAGGTATAAGTATAAATGTAAAACGCCTTCTCCGAAAGGATGATTATCTGAGTTCAGACACTGCTATATACTCTTAAGTATAGTGATAGTTTTATATTATGAAATCTATTGTTTGTACATTATCTAGAATGTTGTGCTGGAGGTAATATTTTTTCTGTATCCTTCTCCCGGTAATGAATGATGTTGTGCACCATTCCTTTAAAAATGATAAAATGAAATGGCAGCATGGCATACCAATAAAGCCTGCCGGCCAGGCCATCGGGCCGGAAAGCAGCCAGTTGCTCGAGGTAGTTGCCTTCAGCCTCCCGGCAGATCCTGAATTGCAGCCAGGCTTCGCCAGGTAACTTCATTTCAGCGTAAAGCAGCAGGCGCTCTGTTTTATGGTCAACGGCCAGCACGCGCCAAAAATCAATAGAATCGCCGGCACGCACATCTGAAGGGTGTCGACGGCCGCGCTGCAGGCCAACCCCGCCTACTAGCTTGTCGAGCAGACCGCGTATCCCCCACAGGAAGTCGGTCTTATACCAGCCACGCTCACCGCCAATGCGCAGAATGTTATCCATCACCTCCTCGGGTGCTCTGTCGAAGCGCATGCGCTGCCGATCGGTAAGTACACCGTGTTCTGGTATTTGTACAAAATCCATGAAGTTGAGCTTTATGTTGCCGCTCACCAGTGCATCCTTCCAGCTCGACACTACCAGGTTTTGCTCCATCTTGGTAAAAGCCAGATTAAGAGCGCTCTCGTAGCGCAGGCACTTGTGCGGAATCAGCTGCTGTATACTGCTGTCTTTCACCACCGCATCGTTGCGCAGACTCTCCACCAGACTGCGTGCCAGTGCGTAGTTGGTACTCGTGACAAAATACAACCAGTAGGAGGAAAGCTTTGGCGTGAGCACTGGCAAGGTATAGATGCGCCGTTTCAGGTTTCGGACCCTGGCCAGTTGCAGCAGCATTTGCTTGTAAGTGAGCACCTCGGGCCCGCCGATCTCAAAGCGTTTGCCGTAGCAGTCCCCGCGACCCAATACGGCAGTCAGGTAAAACATGACATCACGTATGGCAATGGGTTGGCAGCGTGACTTGAGCCACCGGGGTGTCACCATCACCGGCAGCTTCTCCACCAGGTCGCGGATGATCTCGAAAGAAGCGCTGCCCGACCCGATGATAATGGCCGCCCGCAGTACGGTGAGCGATGCTTTGCCCTGCGCCAGCACATCCTCTACCTGTCGGCGGGAAGTTAGGTGTTTGGATAAATGTGTGTCGTTGGCAATGCCGCTGAGGTAGATTACTTGCTGGGCACTGGTCGTGTTGAGGTAGCTGACAAAATTCGCAGCCGATGCTTCTTCGGCCGCCTCGAAGTCCGCAGAGCCGGAACCCATGGAGTGCACCAGGTAGTAGGCAGCCTCGATATCGCGCGGTAGGTTGCGTAAACTATCCGGCTTGAGCAGGTCTCCTTTGACCACCTGCACCTTGTCCTGCAGACTGTCTGCTATCTCAAAGCGCCTCGGATCCCGGACAAGGCAAACTACCTCGTGCTGTGCCTCTACCAACGCGGGCAGGAGTCGCTTGCCAATATAGCCGTTTGCGCCGGTCAGGAGTATTTTCATCAGGTCTGTCAGATAGTCTCTAGCAGCACAACAGGTATAGCTTCGTATTGTTATGCGCAGGCAATTATACTTATTCAAAGACAGTAAATCAACAGGTATAGGTAGTGGTTATAATAAAGTATATAAGTCACTGATAAGCAGTTCTATAAAATTGCCTTATTCGGTGAAATAAAAATAATTTGAAATAAAAATTTGGATTATTTGAAATGCTGCTCTAAGTTTGCATCATCAAGTCTGATATCCCTTTGTGGGTATCGATTTATAAAGAAGCGTGGAGAGACAGGCTCTGTGAAGCGCTAGCAACCAGCCTCAGGCAAGGTGCTAATTCCTGATTCCGGAAGTTCGGAAGCATATAAATTGATAACGTTATGGAAAAGGGAACCAAGCCAACGCAATTATTTCATTCTTTTTCGGCAGTTAGTCTGCCACAGAACTCTCATGCCTTTGCACATGCTTCTGTCATGTGTAGCCCCATGTGCATGTGTTGTCGCTGCTGTTGCTAGCGCGACCAATCTCCCATTGTATTGCTGCAACTACGTCGAGCCACAGGTATAGCCTGTGAGCAGACTCCTGTAGCCAACTCTTTCTTCTTGTCTTAGAACAAGCTAATCTATTCTATATTTTTCAAAATCTAAAACAGCACGACTATGTCTAATTCACTTCATTTCGAGACACTTCAGTTACACGCAGGCCAGGAAATCGATCCAACCACCCGTTCCCGCGCCGTGCCTATTTACCAGACTTCCTCTTATGTTTTCAAAGATGCTGAGCACGGTGCCAACCTGTTTGCGCTGAAGGAGTTTGGCAATATCTATACCCGCATCATGAACCCAACCACCGATGTCTTTGAGAAGCGCATCGCCGCTTTGGAAGGTGGTGTGGCGGCCGTGGCGGTAGCCTCCGGGCAGGCGGCGCAGTTCATCGCGCTCAACAATATCCTGCAGGCAGGCGACAATTTCGTGTCCTCCAGCTACCTCTACGGCGGCACTTACAACCAGTTCAAAGTCTCTTTTAAAAGGCTAGGTATAGAAGTACGCTTCGCCGACAGCGACGAGCCGGAAAGCTATGCCCAGCTGATCGACGAAAACACGAAAGCGATCTATGTGGAGACGATCGGCAACCCGCGCTTCAACATACCTGACTTTGATGCGATTGCTGCAGTAGCTAAGGCACATGATATTCCGCTGGTGGTGGACAATACCTTCGGGGCAGGCGGTTACCTGATCAGGCCAATCGAGCATGGTGCCAATGTGGTAGTGGAGTCGGCCACCAAATGGATCGGCGGCCACGGTACCAGCATTGGCGGTGTGATTGTGGATGGTGGTAATTTTAACTGGGGCAATGGCAAGTTTCCGCAGTTTTCAGAGCCATCCGAGGGCTACCACGGACTCAACTTCTGGGAGGTTTTCGGCACCGACGGACCTTTTGGCAACATCGCCTTCTCCATCAGAGCACGGGTAGAAGGCCTGCGTGACTTCGGCCCGGCACTGAGTCCCTTCAACTCTTTCCTGCTGCTGCAGGGCTTGGAGACACTCTCGCTGCGGGTGGACCGCACAGTGCAGAATGCGCAGGCACTGGCCGAGTGGCTGGAGCAGCACGAGCAGGTAGAAAGCGTGAACTACCCGGGACTTCCGTCCAGCAAGTACTTCGGCTTGGCAAAGAAATACCTGAAGCGAGGATTTGGTGGTGTGCTCTCTTTTAACCTGAAAGGTGACAAGAAACAGGCAGAGATCTTTGTGAACAGTCTGCAACTGGTGAGTCACCTGGCCAATGTGGGCGACGCCAAATCCCTGATCATACACCCGGCCTCCACCACCCACCAGCAGCTTTCGGAGCAGGAGCAGTTGAGCGCGGGTGTGACACCAACGCTACTGCGCCTCTCTGCAGGTATAGAGCACATCGATGATATAATCGCTGATCTGGAACAGGCCTTTGCCAAAGTAGGTCAGCAGGAAAAACAAGCTGTTTTGAATGAAGCATAATGCCTGAGCAATTAGTATTTCACTTTCAGAAACAATTCCAGCTGGAGTCGGGGGCCTTGCTCCCCGGCTTCCAACTGGCCTATACAACCTATGGACAACTCAATCAAGACCGAAGCAATGTACTCTGGGTATGCCACGCCCTCACCGGCAGCTCGGACTTCACCGACTGGTGGGGCGAATTATTTGGCGAGGGAAAACTATACGATCCGGCGGACTGGTTTGTGGTTTGTGCGAACACCCTGGGTGGCTGCTATGGATCCACGGGACCACTTGCAGTTAATCCGGAAACGCTGCAGCCCTACTACCACAGCTTCCCGCAACTGACAAACCGGGATATTGTGCGGGCTTTTGACCTATTGCGGCAGGACTTAGGTATAGCGCAGGTGCATACGCTGCTGGGTGGCTCGCTGGGCGGACAGCAGGCGCTGGAGTGGGCTATAGAGCAACCTCATGTTTTCCAGAACCTGATCCAGGTGGCTTCCAATGCGCGGCACTCTGCCTGGGGCATCGCCTTTAACGAGAGCCAGCGCATGGCCATCCGGCAGGACCCAACCTGGCAGACCAGCACAAGCGAGGCAGGTATAGCAGGTCTTAAAACGGCCCGTGCTATCGCCATGCTTTCTTACCGGCACTATACCTGCTACGAAGCGAGTCAGCAGGAGCCGGGTAACAGCATCACCGACGATTTCCGGGCAGCCTCCTATCAGGTATACCAGGGCGAGAAACTGGCACAGCGATTCAATGCCTATACCTACTGGCTGCTTTCCAAGGCCATGGATTCACATAACATTGGTCGGGACAGGGGAGGTGTTGAAAAGGCGCTGGAGCGGCTTCGGGCTAAGACCCTCTTTGTCGGGGTAGACACTGATCTGCTCTTTCCGGTAGAGGAGCAACAACAGCTGCACCGGCTGGTGCCGGGCTCACATTTCGCGCTGCTCCACTCCGGCTATGGGCACGACGGCTTTTTGGTAGAAACGGCACAGCTCACGCAGGCCATCCGGGAATTTTATGAAACAGAAAGAGTAAAGCACATACACTATGAAAATACAGAAGTTTAAAAAACGCATCGGGCTGATCGGCTTTGGTTGCGTAGGGCAGGGCTTATATGATGTGGTGGAAGCCAACCGGCATCTGGGCTGGGAGATCGGGAGCATCTGCGTGAAAGACAAAGAAAAGCCTCGCACGCTGCCAGCCTCCGCCTTTACTTATAATGTGCAGGAGGTGCTGCAGGATCCGAGCCTAGACGTAATCGCCGAACTGATCAGTGATCCGGAGGAGGCACTCGGTATACTCCGGCAAGCACTGCAGCAGGGCAGAACGGTGGTGTCGGCCAACAAAAAAGTAATTTCCGAAAACCTGCCAGAGCTGATCAGCCTTCAGCAGCGGCATGGGGGCGTGCTGCTGTACGAAGCCTCTGTGTGTGGCAGTATACCTGTATTGCGTACACTCGAAGCCTACTATGGGTCTGAGTCGCTGGTGGAAGTAAGGGGTATACTGAATGGCTCCTCCAACTATATATTAAGTAAACTGCACGCTGAGCGGGGGAACTACCAATCAGCTTTGGAGCAGGCGCAGGCCTTAGGTTTTGCTGAGGCGGATCCTTCCCTGGACGTAGAGGGAGTAGATGCCCTGCATAAACTCTGCATTCTGGCAGCGCATGCCTTTGGTTTGTTGGTGCATCCGGAGGAGGTGCTGCATTTTGGTATACAGCACATAAACACTGAAGCCATAGAGCTGGCTGACGCCTTAGGTTGCCGCATCAAGCTGGTCGGTACTTTAAAAGCTACTGCTACAGGGCAGGTTGCGCTTCAGGTGCTGCCTACGCTTATACCTGCAACTGACGGCCTATATGGTGTGGAAGCAGAATTCAATGGTCTTGAAATAGAGGCTCAATTCGCGGGCAAGCAGTTTCTGAAAGGGCGTGGGGCTGGAAGTCACCCGACTGGTTCCGCTGTGTGGGCTGATATCACTTCGGCAGTACGGGGATACCGCTATACCTATCCGAAGCTTTGCACCAGCCAGACGACGACTGCCTCCGGAAGCGAGCAGATGACGGTTCTGCTTCAGGGGCAGGTGAGGCCCATTGCAGAGCTCACAGAATTACTTCAGCAGACCCTGCACTATCAGTCTCCGGATAAAAACCAAGTTATACTTTCGGTGACGCCGCAGCAGCTTGAGCTACACCAGGCCTCCCTCAAGCAGCAAGGTGTATTTGTAGCGGTTATCCCGGCAAGTGTCGCACTTGATAAAATACCAGAGCTACTCCTTCGATCTGAGGCGATTCCCGCATAATGTGTGCAGGTATGGCTTCAGATCGGAGGGGTGTATCTGCGCTGAAAGTGAAAATTATTCCAGGATGAGATTATAAGAAAAATTCAATTAAATAATTTTAATAATAGCAATTTGGAATTGCACATTAATTGTATAAGTGTATTGTGATAAATCGAGATAAAGCCTTTATAATAGCTTTTTAAAATATTTATGCAAATAACGCTGTCATTTTCATCTGTTTCTGGTTTTACTATCGTACAATGAATATTTATGGACGATACATAATACCCGACAGCAATGAAAACCTATATACCCTGGATAAGCACTCTACTTCTGATAATTATATTTTCATCCTGTAGAAACGACAATGTTTCACCTATTCGGAACGTTCGATTTGATCCCGGTTTGCTAAATCCGCTACAAGCTGGCGGTGGTATGCCCTGTATCGCACATACCTATTATTATAATGATGCAGAAAAGCCGCTGGGTACAGTCTACAGCGGTATGATACTGCTGTCATTTAGCCATGAGCTGAGCCACGAACAGGCTATAGCTGCAGCAGAGCAGCATGCTTTTATCGAAGAACTGGGACAGCCGATCCGTACAAACTCGGCCCGCCTATACCCTGCCAAATTAGTGGCAGGACTCAGTTGCCAGCAGGTAGAGGGAGCGATCTCCGAAGTCTCAAAGGATCCGGCAGTAGCCTACGCGGCTCCTTATTTTGAGTCCGCCGGAGGAAAGTTATTGGGTGTATCGAATGAATTTATTGTAAGCGTGGAAAGTGGCCGACAGCCAGCAGAGCAGGTAATCAAACGCCTGGCTGCAGTGACCCGCACGGAATTAGTAACTGAGCTGAATGCTGATACTTTTGTATTGCGAGCCGATAAAAATTCACGGGGCAATGCGCTAGAGATGGCTAATTTCTTTCATAAGCAGCCACTCATAAAACATGCTGAACCAGACTTCGTGGTCTCGGTCAACATGTAAATTTTTTGATTGTGATGGTTTTGGGTTAAGAGTGAGAAAGCCCCGGTTCCTTTACTGAAACCGGGGCTTTCGTTTTAATCAGAGGCGTTGCAAAAACTAGCCCAGGTATACGGCAGCTGCTTTGTCGCGCAGGTTGTAAGCCGAAGCCATCACCTCGCCATAGGCGCCCGCTGTGCGGATCGCAATTAAGTCACCACGATTGGTTTCCGGCAGCACCACGGCCTTACCAAAGCAATCAGACGATTCGCAGATCGGGCCTACGACGTCATACTTGTCCTCAGTGCCTTTGCTACTCAGATTCTCAATCTTGTGGTACGACTGGTAAAGTGCCGGACGTATAAGCTCGGTCATACCGGCATCCAGAATGGCGAAATTAGTTGAGACACCCTTTTTGATGTAAAGTACCTTGGAGATAAGCGTACCGCTCTGAGCGACCAGTGCGCGTCCCAGTTCAAAATGCACCTGCTGGTTTGGGCGCACTTCCAGAAACTGATTGAATAGCGAGAAGTAAGCCTCAAAGTCAGGTATAGGCTGCTCGTCCGGACTATAGTAATCCACCCCAAGACCACCGCCCACATTGACGTGCTCCAGCTGCACCTGCTGCGACTCGAACCAGTCCTGGAATTCGTTTACACGGGTGCATAGGTTTTTGAAAGCCGACAGATCGGTGATCTGAGAGCCGATGTGGAAGTGCAGACCGATCAGCGACAGGTTAGACAGTGATTTTAATAGCGTCAGTACGTCAGGTAGCTCCCAGGCGTTGATGCCGAACTTGTTTTCTTCCAGACCTGTGGTGATATACTTGTGTGTGTTGGCGTTCACATTCGGGTTGATGCGCAGTGCAACACGGGCCGTTTTGCCTTTGGCTTCCGCCAACTCATTCAGCACGATCAGCTCATGGCTCGACTCGCAGTTGAAGCAGAAAATGTTCTGGTCCAGTGCATAGTTGATCTCTGCATCGGACTTGCCCACGCCTGCGAACACCACGTGGTCCGCCGGAAAGCCATTTTCAATAGCACATTTCACCTCGTTGCCGCTCACGCAGTCGGCTCCAAAGCCTACTGCACGCATCTCGTTCAGGATCGGGCTGTTAGTGTTAGCCTTCATCGCATAGTGCACCTGAAAGTTATATTTAGCCGCCTCCTGGCTGGCCTGCTGCAGGGTTTGGCGCAACAGGTTGAGGTCGTATACATAAAAAGGAGTGGCGTGCTGTTGCAACTCCTGCACAGATAAATTAAGCATTGCTGTTGTTCCTTTCAAAGATGCCCTCATTCAGCAGGATGAGAGATCTTTCTTTATCGGTTGTGTTGATGAGTAAGCTAATGTTGTTTTTGCTTCCGCCATACGAGATCATGCGCAGCGGAATATCACGAAGCGCTTCGAAAATCTTGAGGCCGGAGCCGCTGCGATCGGCAATAAAATCGCCAACGATGCAAATGATGGTCTGGTCCTGGTCAACCTCTACCTGTCCGTACTCCTGAAGCTCACGCGTGATCTCAGCCAGGAATTTCGGGTTGTCGATGGTCAGGGAAACAGCCACCTCGGAAGTCGTGATCATGTCGATCGGTGTTTTATACCGCTCGAACACCTCGAACACGCTACGCAGGAAACCATAGGCTAAAAGCATGCGGCCCGACTTGATTTTGATTGCCGTGATACCGTCTTTTGCCGCTACCGCCTTGATGCCGCCCTTTCCGGTCTGGGCCGAAATGGTGGTGCCGTGTGCCTGAGGCTGCATGGTGTTGAGAAGTCGTACCGGTATGTTCTTCTGTTTAGCCGGCAGTACGCTGGACGGGTGCAGGATCTTAGCTCCGAAATAGGCAAGCTCTGCCGCCTCGTCAAAAGACAGCTCTGCGATCGGGAACGTGTTTTTCACGACACGTGGATCGTTGTTGTGCATACCATCAATGTCAGTCCAGATCTGTATCTCGGAAGCATCGGCTGCCGCACCGATCAGGGAAGCAGAGTAGTCTGAACCGCCACGCTTCAGGTTATCTACCTCACCAAAAGCGTTGCGGCAAATATAGCCCTGTGTGATGAACAGGTTCGTGTCCGGATGCTTCTCCAGCTCCAGTTTCAGATTCTTGCTGATATAGGCATTGTCTGGCTCCTCATTCTCGTCGATCTTCATGAAGTTAAGAGCCGGGAGCAGTACGGAAGGTATACCCTGCTCCTCGAGGAAGAACTGGAACAAAGCTGTTGACAGCAATTCACCCTGCGCCAACACGGCACGCTCTTCGTAAATGGTGAAGAGGTCGAGCGTGAAAGAGCGGATATGATCAAAGTGAGTGGCGATCAGTTCAAGCGCCTGTTTTTTCTTTTCATTAGTGGTGTAGAGCTCTTCTACTACCTGTTTATATTTATCGTGCAGCGCATCTATGAGCGCATTTGCTTCCTGGTTAGCATTCTGGTAGAGCTTCTCAGCAATCTGTACCAGCTGGTTGGTAGTACCCGACATCGCCGAGAGCACCACAATCTTAGGCGTCCCATCATGGATGAGATCCGCCACCGCTTTCATTCTTTCAGCCGACCCCACAGAGGTGCCGCCGAACTTTAAAACTTTCATCTAATTAGTTCCAAATAAAGGGTATAGTCAGAAGATGGTCAGGTATAGCCTTTTGCAAGGTATAGGATGAGCAAAGTCTGGCTGCAAATTTAGTAAAAAGCAAAGATTTTCAGTAGGGTTATACCTGATGTAAGTAAAAAAGAAAGGGCAGCCTTTTAAAGCTGCCCTTTCTGCAGGAGGTGTCTTAAAGTTAATTTTTCATGATTCTGCTTGTTGACTCCATGCCTTCGCCTACTACTTTGAGGATGTAGACGCCGGATTGTAACTGGTCGAGTTTCAGCTCAAGGCTGTTAACACCTGCATCAAGTTTCAGATCGCTGGTCATGACACGGCGACCGTTGAGGTCGTAAATCGTCATGGTAGCGGCTTGCTCCTCAGGCGCAGTCAGCGTTACTTTTATCACATCGCGGAATGGGTTCGGATAAGCCTGCGTTACCAGCTCACGCACCAGTCCGGCTGCCGACACAGCGATTGTATTGCTGTAGGCAAACTGTCCGTCTGTGTCAACCTGCTTGAGGCGATAGTACACGGTGCCCTGCACCGGCGTGAGGTCGGTGAACTGGTACTTGGTCTCCAGACTGGTGGTGCCCTTACCTTTCACAGTCCCGACTTTCACAAAGCTCCTCGCATCAAGGCTGCGCTCTATCTCAAAGCGGTCGTTGTCGAGTTCAGAAGCCGTGAGCCATTCTAAGTGCGCCTGGTTGTTGCGGACAGTGGCTGTGAAGTAAACGAGCTCTACTGGGAGTGGGATGATGACAGGGGAGTCTTCAAGGATCTCGAGAGTGAGGCTAACATCTGTAACATTACCTACTGCATCTGTCAGACGCACACTGAAAGTATAGATTCCGGTTACAAGTGCTTCTGGATTTTCGCCTACGAAAATATTTCCGTTCTCAGAGTTCATTTCCACCCCAGGAGGAAGCATTGTCCCATTTATTAATACAGCGTTTCGTATACCACCATCAGGGTCAACGGCCGAAGCCAAAATGTCACCCGGTATGTACTCGTCGCGGTACTTAGGCGGAGCGATCACATAAGTAGATGGACAGTTGACGGTAAGTGTGATTTGATCTACTGATGGTTCTGAGGTAGTGCCCCCACAGACAGTAGTTACCGTCCAGGTTATCGTGTATTCGCCAGTGGTTAAGCCAGTCACAGTTGTAGAAGGACTGGTTGGGTTAGTAATAACAGCTCCTCTGGAATCTCCCACAAACTCCCAAAGTCCGGTGCCAGGGTCTGGTGAAACAGCTGCGGTAAGAATTGTTTCGCTGCCGCATACAGTTCTGTCACCGCCGGCATCAGCAACGCCCGGCTCGTTGGCTACTGTTATGCTAGGCTCAGATAGTAATCTTACAGGAGTCATGCAGTTTCCACCCATCACTTCAGCATAGAAAGAGTAAGTGCCGGCTTGAGTAAGTGTACCGGTACTTACAGTTACTACTTGTCCATTTCCGGGTATATCATTAGCTATTTGAGTTGCAACTCCATCAGGTCCTACCCTGAACACATCATATAGGTAAGAGGCATTGTTCTGCGTCGCCAGGAAGATATTGGCAGGTCCGCCTACGCAAACGGCAGTAGTTGGCGTGAAGAACGGTCTGTCAATAGCCGGGCCTGAGATCGTGGCATTATAACGAGCTGCATCTACAAACTCACAATCATTTGACAAGTTTCTGATATAAACGGCATAGTTAGCGTTTGCAGTGATGTTGTTAATGGTAAGCGTAATAGATCCTCCGGTGCCTTCAACTTCTGAACCCACCAAATCACCGGTTGCTTCGTTCAGGAATTGGTATGTAAAGCCTGTTGCTGAGCTTGATAGCTGTACCTGCACGTTCGAACCGGCGCATATGTTATTGCTTAGTGGAATAATTGTATAATCAGTCGGCGGTTGCGGCAGGATAGTTCTGGTAATTGTTTCGTTCAGGATGGCTGAGCAGCTTTCCGGCAGTTCATCCCCAAGGCTGCCTGTCACTCTTCTGGCTCTTATAGAAAGCTCTACAGCCTGTTGAGTAGTAGCTTCGTTCGGGATCGGGCCTGAAGTTATCGTAATCGGTCCGCCAGTTCCCATTACAGAACTACCACTGGTTGTGCCATCAGGCAGGATAATAGTATAGGCTACACCTGTCTCCGAGCCGGCAAGGTTAACGGTAACTGTACCACTGCCTCCACACAGTACATCTTCTGTGTCTGAGGTGACAGTGAAGGTCGTTGTGAGTGGGTTACATTCTACAAAAAGACTTTCGATAGGCTCGCTTTCACATAGTCCTGTGGCGGTTTCGGTTACGGTTACCTCTGCACCAGGGAATAACTCCGAAGAAGAGAATCCAGTCAGGCTCCAGTTGCCATCAGGAGGGATAACTATTGGGGTAAAAGGTGTGCCTCCAATGTATAGCGTCAGTTCAGCGCCACCAGTACCTGTGCCTGTTATCGTGTTGGCTCCTTCCAGAATAGGTCCGTTGATAGTGAGTGCTTCATTAGAAGTCTGTGCTGTGGCTGTTACCGGTTCCGATGGCTCGCTCTCAGAGCTACCAGGTGCAGTGGCCGTGGCCGTAAACGCAGTACCTGCCGGAATTTCGAGGCCTGTTACCCTCCAGAAGCCATTTTCATTCACAGTTCCCGGATCTCCAACTGCCTCATCTCCCACATAAACTTGAATGCTGGTACCTGCAGGCTCTGTGGAAGATCCTGATACAGTTGTAGTAGTGCCACAATAGTCACCTGTTATCACAGGTGGAGCTGACTGGCATGTAGTCACTGCTACTGCTGCAGACTGACCATTGTATACTGATCCAGTTGATGCTCTTGCATACAACCTGTCCCCTTCTGAATAGCCTAAATCACCAGTAAATGTCCAATTGCCATTTGTTCCTGCAGTGACAGTGTAAGCTCGCGAGGTTGTTGTTGTCAAATAAAGCGGCTGATCATTCAGGAAAAGCGTAACAAATGCATTCGGCGCCGCAGTACCGGTTATAGTGGTGGTGGTAGCACAGATTGGAGTAGTTGTGATTGCAGGAGCCTGTCCTGATGGCTGTGCAATTTGACCGTTTCTCACATAAATTGGACTTGATAAGTTGGATATGCAGCCACTGCCAACCTGTTGGGTCGCTGTGTAGGTACCATCAGGTATACAATTGCCTGTGTTGTCGCAAACTATAAATGTCCAACTACCATTTGGGCCTACCGTAGTGGGATTGTTTGTGCTGTTTAGAATTTGTACTCCGTCGCGATATACTCTGATTAACGCACCGGCTTGTCCGGTTCCCACCAAATCTCTGCCTCTTCTTGGTTGGTTTGGTTGGCCTATTGTTGGCGGAGGCGTAGTACAAACCACACCAGTCACCACGACAGTATTTGAAGTCTCTGAGACAGGTCTACCTGCTGCAGTAGCAGTAGCTGTAATCTGGTTGCCTGCTGCGAGTGCTGTGCCTGCAGCCACCGTGAAGGACCAGGTGCCCGCATCTGTGACGGTGGTAGTACCCAGTGCTGTGCCGTTACGCAGTATTGTAATAGTTGTGCCGGCTGGCTCACGGGAAGTTCCTGTTATCGTTGTAGCTGCAGTCGTAATAGGAGAGTTTATAACAGGTGCGAATGTTCTGATTTCACCTACTTCGTCCGCCACCAGGTCGTTGAGGGAAGTAGGAGGGAATGTCCCAATGATATCGCGATAAGCTGCTAGTGCGTCGAAATTATAACTTTGGAAATTGACACCAGCTACATCGGCCACTACACTCAGATCCTGTAGTGCACTTTGCTGGCCCAGGTTTAGTGTGCTGCCTGCCATGCGCATCGGGGTGGCTGCTGTGACCTGTCCGTCAAATGCAGATAACGGCACGTAAAAGTCTACAAAATAGTCGGCATTGCCTCCAGCTGTACTGGCTGCGACGGCACGTTGAGAAAATTGACTGTATATGCCGCTTAGCAAGGTTTGCCTCGAATTCCCATTATGCCGGATAAGGCTCACATCGAAACCTGAAGAGAAAACTACCTCATACTCAAAACCAGGGTTGGTCCCGGTTCCGGCAAAAGTGTTGTCGCTGTCAATGAGAACACTATACCCTCGCTGAGAGGTGGAAGTGCCACCTACCCGCATCCGGAACATTAAATGCTGTCCATTATAAAAGACTTGTAATGGTGCAGGTGAAACAAAATCAGTATGTCCACCCGCTGCCCCTCTTCTGATATCACCGACCGGTTCAGTTGTAAGTGTGGGCATCGGTCGGTAAGGAATCTCACTTACCGCAGGTCCAATATCTGAAGTTCCTGCAAATCCTTCTGGAGTTGTGGAGATATAACCGTCATTGTTTGGGTCCAATATATCTTGTCCACTGTTTATAGCTTCCCGAATAATCAGACCAGGTGTTTGTGCGAGAGCGCTTCCGATCGTTACCACGAATAAGATTAGAGCCAATAAGCTACTCCGCAGTGACGAGACTTGTATATATTTTTTCATAGTTTAGGTAAAAGTTTGTTATAGCAAGTACTCTGTTAAAGTGTAATTAATACAATTGTTAATAGATCAAATTGGGCAGTCGATACCTTATGATCACTATTAGATTGTATTGGGTTATACGTTCCTGTGCTACAAAACTTTAGTGTGCAATTGGACTAAAATATGAAAGGTGTGCTGATGTGAATTGTATTATAAAGCTGGTATATACCTATAATTTTATCTAGTTATATACAGACAATCAGTAGCTTCCTGTGTTATGGACGTTTTTGCTGAAAGGGGAATGGGGAGTACTAACACTGTAAGAGAAGGAGATTGAATTTGAGGAAAAAACAGTGCAATTTTATTGAAGCAGTGTAAAAGCTTGCAGAGCGGAAATGTACAATAATTGCACTATATAGGGCGAGTAAATATAGGCAATAGAAGTAGGAACAAGAATTTAAAAAAACCTTGATTTTCTAGACCACTGAAAGCACTAAACAGGCAGCGTTTCCACCGAAGCCAGCTGCATTGACCATGATGCGGCGCAGGCGGGCAACAGGTGGGGTTGTGAGTAAGGTAGGATAGTCAGGGTATATGACCTGTTGAGACTGTAACAGATGCAGCGCGTACTGGAGACTTAAAGCTCCGGAGGCTCCTAAGGTATGGCCAATCAGATGCTTGTTGGTGGTCAGGCAGGGCATGCTCTCTCCAAACAGTGCCTTTATAGCGGCCAGTTCGGCACTGTCTCCTGACTTTGTTCCGGGAGAATGGGTAATGATTGCATCCACTGTTCGGTTTTCCTGAAGGAGTTGAAGCAGGGCATGCCGCATTGCTTGTTGAAAATTTACTCCCTCGGCTGAAATCCCTGTTTTGCTACGGATCTTCTCAAAACCAAATCCAATAGCCTCGATTATCACATCACCCTTATTAAGTTGAGTTGCCGGTGCTTTTTCCAGTGCCAGTACGGCGGCTCCTTCACCCAGCACAAAGGTATTTTGAGCGGATGTGCCGAAAGGCTGGCAGGGAAACGGATGTGTAAAGAGCCTGGAGTAAATTCCTACAGCCTTCATCTGAGCGATCGTGAAATCAGTAAGAGGCGCCTCGGTGCCGCCTGCCAGAAAGCGACTGGCCATACCTGCTCGTAGCCAGGCAACTCCGTTGGCAACGGCCATAAGCGCTGTGCTACAGGTGATGGAGTGACTGATTTGCGCGCCACCGGCATTCACGGCATGCCCTACCCAGCTTGAGAGATTACCCAGGGTGGTGGTAGGAGAGGATGAGGAGGAAAGTTGTCCTTGCTGAAAAGCGTCGTAGTGGTGCTCAAACAAGCCGGTTGCTCCTCTGGAAGAGCCAATGTTCACTGCCAGATCTTCTTCCTGATGAGTGGCATCCCCGTTAAGCCAGCCAGCCTGTGTGGCGGCCTGTGTTGCAGCAAAAATTGCCAGATGCACAGAGCGGTCTAGTTGGCGGTAGGCTGGGTTTGTAGCGACAAGTGCCTGCAATGCTGCCTCTGCCGTGTCGGGGAGGGATGCCACAGGGGTGGGCTGTCCCTGGTGCTGCATTGTGGTAATTGCAGGTTTGCCTGAGAGGTAGCCTTGTGAGATCGATTCACTGTCGGAACCCAACGATGAAACAGCGCCACAGCCCCTGATAACGATATGTTCTTTTGCAGATTCCAAATCAGCCGCAAAGGTAGAAGAATTTAAGCTTAATCGTGCAGCGTGGTTTTGGTAGGCGGCTCAAAATAACGATTCCCAGTGATGAGCTCCTGCATACCTTGTATCGCCTGGTATACCTGGTCTAGCTGCTTGTCAGTAATGCAGTAGGGCGGTATGACATAAATGATGTTGCCGAGCGGACGCAGGATAACGCCTTGCTCCAGGGCAAAGCTATAAAGTGTGTCGCCGAGTTTGTTGAAGTAGGAAGTGCCGTCCGCCTCAAATTCAACAGCCAGGATAGTGCCCTGCTGCCTCACCTCCGCTACCTTTGGCAAGGACCTGAACAGTTCTGCAAAAGCTGCGTGGCGCTGACTAATGCGGGCGATCTGCTGCTGGGTTTCTTCCTGCAGGAGCAAGTCCATGCTGGCCAGACCTGCGGCGCAGGCTACCGGGTTGCCGGTATAGCTGTGCCCGTGAAACAGGGTCTTGCGCTTGTCGTCGCTCAGGAAAGCTTCATAGATTTTTTCGTTGCAGGAAGTGGCGCCTAAAGCCATGGTTCCGCCAGTTAATCCTTTGGAGAGGGTAACCATATCGGGCTGCTGCTGCAGGTAATCGCTGGCGAAGGTGCGGCCGGTGCGGCCGAAGCCTGTCATCACTTCATCGGCAATGGTCAGGATCCCGTGCTGCTGACAGATATTTAAAAGCTGGTCCAGAACTTCCGGGGTATACATAATCATACCTGCCGTACCGAGCACCAGCGGCTCATAGATAAAAGCAGCTATGTCTCCGGCATGGGTATAGGCTTCCAGCTGCTTTATCGTTTCTTCCTCCTGTCCAGGTATAGGCACATCAATAAAGCAGACCTCAAACAAATATGACCAGAAGGGTGCCGTGAAGGCGCTACGTGCACTCACCGCCATTGCCCCGAAGGTATCGCCGTGATAGCTGTTGCGGAAAGCGATGATTTTACGCTTCGGTATACCCTTGTTCTGCCAGTACTGGATCGCCATTTTGAGTGCGACTTCCACCGCCGTCGAGCCATTGTCAGAATAAAAAATGCGTCTCTGACCTTGGGGGAGTATTTGAAGCAGTCGCTCAGCAAAGGTAACAGCAGCAGGATGGGTGAAGCCGGCGAAGATCACGTGCTCCAGCGTCTGCAACTGTTCGGCTACCTTTTGCGCGATGTAAGGATGCGCATGCCCGTGCAGGTTCACCCACCACGAAGCTACGGCATCGATGTAAGTCTTTCCATCCTCGGCATACAACAGCGCTCCCTCGCCCCGGACGATCGGTATAGGGAGGGCAGCGGTTTTCATCTGGGTGTACGGATGCCAGATCACTTGCTGGTCGCGGTTGGCTAGGTTATCGGAAGCTGACATAATAAAGGGAAAAGCTATGGTGCGAAAGTATGAAAGGCTGGGGGATTTGCCTATGGATTGCTCTGGAAAAAGCGCTTAAGCAGCTTTTTGCCCCTGCTGAGAATGGCAGGCGAACCATCTTTCATCAGGAACTCGATTTGGGCCTTCAGTTCGTCTTTCACCCAGGGAAACTCGGCCTGTAGGTATACCAGTATGTCCAGGCAATTGACTCTTACCGCAACGGGTGTAACTGGTTTGATCAACCACTCAAACACCGTTTCCACCACCACCTCGTGGTCAGGTATAGCACGCCACGCCACCTTGTAAATGGGCTTGGCCTCCGGGTTGGTGCAGCACATCAGTATTTTGGTGAAGTGCCGCTGGCAGCTCAGGTTGTGCTGCTCGGGTAGCTGCCAGATAAATTCCGGGAGGTGGGGCACGAATTGCTTTGGGAAGACATACGCCACATGCTCCAGCACCCAAGCCGCCCGAAAGGCAACGGCCGGGTTTTGCTTCAGAAAACACAGGGACAAAAGATCCTGAACTGACAGTTTGCCTGAGTTGACCCGCGCTGCTGTTTCCTGTACCTGTACTTTGCCAAGCGGGTGAATTAAAACCTGCAACAGTTCTTCTGCGTTCATGTGCCCTATCTGAAATTAATGCTTCCGATGAAGCCCTCCCAGATTAAAAAGAAACCCTTGCCTGCAGACATAATGACGACGCATGAACTGGTGCTGTTTCTGGTTAAAACCTGGAAAGAGGATGTCGTTTAGTAGAGTTTAATCAATAGGCTTTCAGGTTGTTTATCCTTTGTTATACAGGCTTACAGGTATGGCGTAAAATTCCTAGCGTACTCAGCAACAGCCTCCTGGCAGAAATCGGCTTCCTGACGGATAGATGGTAGCCGGCGCAAACCGGTATACTTAATGATGAAGTCCTCAGAAGTCTGGTTCTCCTCACCATTGAAGATAATGCCTGCCACCGGAACCTTGCGGTAACGCAGTACCTCCGCTGTGAGCAGGGTATGGTTGATCGAGCCCAAGTAATTTCTGGAAACAAGAATAACCTCCAGTCCCAATTGCTGCACCAGGTCCAACACGAGGTAGCGCTTGTTCAGGGGCACCATCAGGCCGCCGGCTCCCTCTACGATCAGGTTGTTCTCCGTCTCCGGCAGCTTCAGTCCGTGCACATCGATCTCGATGCCTTCAGCCGCTGCTGCTTTGTGCGGAGAGGCGGCCATCTTCAGACGGTATGCTTCCGGGTGAAATACAGACTTTTCGTTTGAAACCAGACTCTTAACCATGTCTGTGTCGGTAAAGTCAAGGCCGCCCGCCTGCACGGGTTTCCAGTAGTCGGCCTGCAGGGCTTCGGTAAGTATGGCTGCGGCAACTGTTTTGCCAACGTCCGTTCCGATGCCTGTTACAAAATATCTTTTCATGTACCTTTCGCTATGGCCTGCACGAGGCCGTCAATTTCTTCTTCACTATTATAGGCATGCACGATCACGCGGAGCCGCTCTGTACCGGCGGGCACAGTAGGAGGCAGCACGGGGCGTACATCAAATCCAGCTTGTTGCAGGGCAGCCGCCAGCGCCTTAAGTTGCTGTGGCTGTTGCGGGAAAACAGACAGGATCACACTGTCTTCCGGGGTGCAGCGTATGCCGCTAAGTTTGTTCAGTTTCTGGTACAGTCGGTTCGCTAATTGCTGCACGCGCTTGCGCTCTTGCGAGAGTTCGGGCAACAGGGTATAAGCACACTTCAGGACCACCAGCGCATGCGTCGGCAGACCTGTGGTATAAATAAATGCTCTACTATAATTAATCAAAAAGTCACGCAGCACCTTTGGACCCACCACAGCAGCTCCGTGGCTGCCCATGGCTTTGCCATAGGTGATGACCTGTGCAAATACCTGATTCTGTAGCCCAAGGGCCACGGTCAGGCCTTCGCCTTTCTCGCCATACAAGCCCACCGCATGGGCTTCGTCCACAATTAAAGCGGCTTCCTGCTCCTGGCATACCTGGGCCAGTTCCCGCAGGGGAGCCTGGTCGCCATCCATGGAGTAAACTGACTCCACTACCACGTATACCTGCCCCGTGGCGTGCTTCAGCTTTTGCCGCAGATCATCCACGCTGTTATGCCGGAAGGAGTACGTTTTAGCAAAGCTCAGGCGCATACCGTCTTTCATGGAAGCATGACAGGCTTCGTCATAAAACACGGTGTCGCCACGCTGCGGCAAGGCTGACAGCAGCCCCACGTTAGCTGTATAACCGGAGTTGAAAAGTAACGCCGCTTCCCCCTTGTGGTAGGACGCAATGATACCTTCCAGCTCTTCGAAAAGGCCGTGGTTGCCGGATAGCAGTCGGGAGCCCGTTGCCCCCAATGGTAAATGTCTATAGTGCTCCTCTTCCTTGTGGATAAGTGCCCGCAATTTCTCACTGCGAGCAAGGCCGAGGTAATCGTTGGAGCAGAAGTCAATAAGTCCTGCGGTGGTTTTGAGCGTGCGCAAAGTATCCTGCGCCTCCCGTTCCTCCAGCTTCTGCTGTAGTTTATTTGTTAATGGACTAGTAGACAAAGGAATTTTTGACAAAGGACAACCAATTATATGTGTTCCTTAAAATAAGAAAAGTCTTTTGTCTTATGTTGAATAATCTTTTGCCAATCAATGATTAGCAAACGTGCTGCGGCTCTTCTTTAAACGACTTGCGTGGCGTCAGGCCTAACAGGTCGAACATCGCTTTATCCGCGTCAAAATCCGGGTTAGGAGTCGTCAAAAGCTTCTCGCCTGTGAAGATAGAGTTGGCACCGGCCAGGAAGCAAAGGGCCTGATCAGTTACACTCATGCGCTCACGGCCAGCTGAAAGGCGTACCATGGTTTTCGGCATTAGGATACGCGCCGTCGCGATCATGCGCACCATTTCCCAAACCGTAACAAGCGGCTGGTTTTCAAGCGGCGTTCCCTTTACCGGTACCAGCGCATTCACCGGAACTGACTCTGGGTGCTGCACCAGGGTAGACAAGGTATGAAGCATGCCAATGCGGTCTTCGTCTGTTTCGCCCAAGCCGATGATGCCACCAGAGCAAACGGATATACCTGCTTTGCGCACGTTCTCGATCGTGTCTAGGCGGTCGCCGTAGGTACGGGTCGTGATGATGTTTGAGTAGTTCTCTTCTGATGTGTCGAGGTTGTGGTTATAGGCATAAAGACCAGCTTCTTTCAGCTTCTCGGCCTGGTACTCATTCACCATACCCAAAGTACAGCAAACTTCCAGACCCATCTGGTTCACACCCTTCACCATGTCAAGCACCTTGTCGAAGTCGCGGTTGTCGCGCACCTCGCGCCAGGCGGCACCCATGCAGAAACGGGTAGAACCGCCGTCTTTGGCACGCTGGGCAGCCGTGAGCACCTGCTCCTGGCTCAACAGCTTGTGCACATCCACACCCGTATGGAAACGGGCAGCCTGCGGACAGTAAGAACAGTCTTCGGGACAACCACCGGTTTTTACTGACAATAAGGTACATACCTGTACCTCACCAGTAGCCTGGTACTGCTTATGTACATTGGCTGCTTCTACAATCAGTTCCAACACCGGTTTATAGTAGATCGCTTTGATCTCCTCCAGTGTCCAGTCGTTACGTATGGCTGCGTTTAGTCCGTCTTGCGTCATGTTTATCAGGTTTGGATTACGAAGATAATTTGAAGATTTAGGAATAAAAAATCAAGGTTGGGGGTATGTTCAGTGGATAACTTGTTAACTATTTAAGCATGTGTACTATTTCTGTGGAAAAAATGGTTTGTTAATTTGTTGGGAAGCAGCTTTTGGTAGGATTGCGGCTCCCATAGTCTGTGGAAATGAAGTTGAGGCTCGGCTTGTTTTAGGGTGGCCTCAGGCTTTGTACAGGGCAACAGAAGAAGAGGTTTTGGGGTATACCTGAATCTGTAAATTGTACCGATCTCTTCCCTATTGTTGAAATATGCATTTGACCTCTACTTCCCCTACCACCACCCCCTTATTGCTTTCACCTGATAACGTGCTTAGGAAGCTTGCTATAATAATTTTCGTGCTGCTGCTGGCTGATATAGCCGGGATTGTACTGGACAGTGTTTTGCACTACGAATCAAGGTTGACACGGATATTGATGTATTATTTTACTTTCAACGGCGAGAGTAACATACCCGCTTTTTTCTCTTCGGTGATGTTGTTAGCGGCTAGTGGACTCCTCTTTCTTGTTCACCGCCAACATAAGCACTCCGTACAGGAAACCAATACCCGTCACTGGTTTATATTGGGGTGTATCTTCCTGTTTATGGCCATCGATGAGAACACGCAGATACACGAGCGGGTGGCGGATTTTGTGCGTCCGCGTCTGGCAATCGACCTGTCGGGTATGCTGCATTGGGCTTGGGTGGTGCCCTATGGCGTGCTCACGTTGGCGGTGGTGGCTTATTTTATCGGCTTTGTGCTTCGTCTGCCCGCTTATACCCGTAATCTGATCCTGCTGTCGGGGGCGCTGTTTGTGGGCGGCGCGCTCGGGCTGGAGTTTTTTGAAGGCTACCTGTACAAGCGCTACGGGCTTGACCACCTGTACAACCGCATCCTCTACTGCCTGGAAGAGCTGATGGAAATGTCAGGGGTAGCGCTGTTTATCTATGCGCTGCTCGACTACCTGACAAGATATGACACCCAGGTCATTATTGCTCCTAAAGACAGAGACGTATAATATGTGTACCTTTGCCGGCGCGCGGGCAAGTTGCCCGGCACTCTATACCTGAATCTATGTCATTCTCCTCACTAGGCCTTTCGGCACCACTGCTGCGTTCCATTCAAGAACAAGGCTATACCGCTCCCTACCCTATACAGACGCAGGCTATACCTGCCATCCTGAGAGGGAAGGACCTGCTGGGTATAGCCCAGACGGGATCCGGCAAGACGGCTAGTTTCGCGCTGCCAATTCTGGAGCTATACCAGCAGAAGCAGGCCGGCCGCAACCGCTATGTGCGCGCACTGGTGCTGGTGCCGACACGCGAACTGGCGGTGCAGATCGAAGAGGTGTTCAGAGCTTTCGGTAAAGGGTTGGAAAGACCGGTGAAGACACAGGCCGTATATGGCGGAATTTCCATCAACCCCCAGATGATGAAACTGAGCGGCACGGATGTGCTTGTTGCAACACCCGGCCGACTGCTCGACCTGATCGAACATAAAGCCGTGCACCTATCGGAGGTGGAAACGCTGGTGCTGGACGAGGCTGACAAGATGCTGAATCTGGGTTTTCAGGAGGAGGTAAACAAACTACTCGCCATGTTACCGGCAAGAAGGCAGAACCTCTTGTTCTCGGCCACACTGAGCCAGGATGTGGAGGACCTGATCAGCAAACTCCTGACCAACCCGGTGCGGGTAACTGTGCAGGAGGAGGCCACGGTGCCGGAACTGATCAGGCAGGTAGCCTACCAGGTAGATCCTGAGAAGAAAGGGCCGCTGCTGCGTTACCTGATCCGGCAGCACGACATGCAGCAGGTGCTGGTGTTTGCTTCGTCCATCCGCACGGCTGATAATGTGGTAGGTAAACTCAAAAAGCATGGAGTAGAAGCCGCTGCTTTTCACGGTGACAGAAGCCAGGGCGGCAGAACAGAGGCGCTTCGTCAGTTCAAGGCTGGCAAGCTTCGTGTGCTGGTCGCCACCGACCTGGCCTCACGAGGTATAGACATCAAGTTCCTGCCCTATGTGATCAATTACGAATTGCCGCGCTCCCCAAAAGACTATGTGCACCGCATCGGCCGCACCGGCCGCGCCGAAGCCTCCGGCGAAGCCATTTCGCTGATAACACCAGAAGATGCACATCACTTCAAGATCATCCAGAAGAAAATGGGAGTAAAAGTAGAGGTGCTTCCAACCGACGAAATCGATCTGCAGGGGCAGTAAGGTATAATCTACTGCCCATCTGTATAACGCGAGCGGCCTCGCTCGGAATGTAATTCGGGGCGAGGCCGCTCGCGTTATTTATTAAGCGTACTAGCTCTTCTTGAGCAAATGACTCAGGTCGCCGGTCCGGAACCAGCGATAGCCGTAGGCATCGAGCGTAATGTAGTGTTTGCCCTTCTCGTCAGCTTCGCTTTCGTAGTTAACCATCAGGTCGACCAACTTTCGCTCTTTTTCTTTTTGACCGTTTTGCTTTTGCTTTAAGTCTAAAATTACCTCGTGCGCTTTTTCATCGAAGTTGTGCAGGATGATCAGAGAGCTGCCTTGCCAGCTGTAATGCATGCAGAGTACCTTCGGTTTATTCGTTTTCAGAATTTGCCAATCGCCAAAGCCAATCTCGGTACACTCCTGCCGCAGGCGAATCAGGGCAGTCATCCAGTTGAGGAGTGAATCGGGCTCGCGGCGCTGGTTCTCTACATTCACATGGTGATAAGAGTAAGGGCCTTTGTCGATGACAGGATGCACCAGTTTATTGGCTGTAGAGAAACCCGCCTGGTGGTCATCGGTCCATTGCATTGGTGTGCGCACGGCGTCCCGTTCATTGAGGCTCAGGTCATCCCCCATACCTATTTCATCGCCATAGCGGATAACTGGAGTGCCTGGCAAAGAAAACATCAGGCTATAAGCTAACTCACTTTGCTGGCGGTTGCCCAGCATAGTAGAAAGGCGACGGCGGATGCCCCGATCGTAAAGCTGCATGTCTTTATCCGGGGCGAAGCGGGCAAAGACCTTTTCACGCTGTTCATCGGTTAGGCGACCCAGGTCCAGTTCGTCGTGGTTGCGCAGGAAGTGGGCCCACTGCACCGTAGCCATGTGGGTGCGTGTTTCTTCCAGGGCCTCCACCAAAGGCTCTATTTCACCGGTTGCTAAGGCGTAAAACAGATGCTGGTTCACATAAAAGTTGAACATCATCTGAATGCCATCCCCTTTATCACCGAAGTATTTTTTAGTTTCTTCGGGTAGTACGTTAGCTTCGCCCAGTAGAATGGCATCACCACGCCGCCACTGCAGAAAGCGTCGCATGTCGCGCAGGTAATCAAAGTTGAGTTCATGGTTATCTGAACCCGGTACTGGCGACTCGATCATAAAAGGCACAGCATCAACCCTGAAGCCACATACCCCTAATTGCAGCCAAAAGCCCATGATGCGCTGAATCTCTTCACGTACCTTGGGGTTGTCCATGTTAAGATCGGGCTGAAATTCGTAGAAGCGGTGGAAGTACCAGGACTTCGCCTTCTTGTCGTAGGTCCAGGTAGATTCCTGCACCCCCGGGAACACCATGCCCTCATCCCAGTCAGAAGGCTTCTTTTTAGACCACACATACCAGTCGCGGTGCTCGGCGTCTTCGCTGCTGCGGGCATCCTGAAACCAGGGGTGCTGGTCAGAGGTATGGTTCACCACCAGGTCGATGATGACCTTGATGCCACGCTTATTGGCCTGGTGCATGAACTCTACAAAGTCGCCGCTGGAGCCGTGCCGTTGATCGACACCGTAGTAATCGTACACATCGTAACCATTGTCCTTGTTGGGGGAAGGTTGGAATGGGGCCAGCCAAACACAGTCGATGCCCATGGCGTTGAGGTAATCGAGGCGACGGGCAAGTCCTGCAAAGTCGCCTACGCCGTCGCCGTTCAGGTCCATGAACGTTTCGAGATCGAGGCTGTAGATGATAGCATTTTTGTACCAGAGCTCTTCAAGCATAGTGAATCGGTTTTGGTTGGTAAAACTTGATTCGTCTATACGGGAGAAAGCTTGTGAAAGTCGGAGGGAAGCGAGAAAGGAGCTTAGAAGTATTATGCCTTACTTTTAGTCAGCCAGTCGTTGTAGCGCATTTCAAACTTGACTTCGGAGCCAGCATGTATACCTGTTTCCCGCCAGCCTTGCCGGCGGTAAAAAGCTTCGGCTCTGGTGCCAGGGTCTGTGCCTAGCCAGATCGGTTCTTTCGTCTGCTGAAAATACCAGTCGAGCATGATACGGTGCAGTTGCTTGCCTATACCTTGACCTTCAAATTCAGGTAGCATAAACAACGCCCATACGTTGTGCTCCTGCAGGTCAACGATCGAGAAACCAACCACCTGACCATCAACTTCGCATACCCATCCTTTGCCGCGCTCAGTCAGGTATAACGCGCAGAGTTCGTCCGTCACCAAAGTCGGGTCGGAAAGGATATTCTCTTTTACAGAGTGACGGATGATCTGGAGTAGAGGTATGTCGGAGGTTGTGGCTTCGCGGAAGCGCATGGTGTAAACTAGGTTAGTCAGTCAGGAAGATCCAATTGGTGTTAAGCTGTCAGTTTAACTAAATGAAATTTACTTTGATTGTATACTTATATCTTCGCAAGGTGTCATGTCTCTGATGTAGAAGATTCCATCGAACATTTCGGTCCATATTGCTATACCATGTTGTTGTCCGTGTCCTTTCATCGGGAAGTACTCAGAGAAAGAGGGGTTTTCTTTTCTAAAGCGCTTGAAGTCGATAAAGGCGTATGCATGCTTGTCATCTATCCATGTCTCAAAACTATTTTTCAAAGGCTTCAGGACGCGGGTGTTTTTCGGTTGTCCAACTCGCTTGAATTCCCCAGATTTTGAGGAGAATCCCATCACATAGGTTTGTGCATTGCGGAGGCTGTCACTTGTAAAAACGGTGCCCATCCAATCGTGCGCATATTGTTTGTGTTTTAATGCTGTATTTGCATTCTTCATGATGTGCGCATTGGCAGCCCATACGATTATTTTGGCATCAGGATACTTTACATCTGCCAACCAACGTAGGTTATCCGCCATCTGCCTGTCTCGTATTTCTCCAGACTTTCGGTTATCCCCCATCACAGCAAGTTGCTTGGCATGTGTTTGCAAATTTTTAATCAGCATGTACTCAAAGGAGTCTTTCTCTTTGCCGCTAAGTTGAGATAGTACCTTCTCCGCCATTGCATCAAATTGGATAAGTGGCGCTTTCTCTGCCGTCATTTTCCTGCGAGAATGTGGGTGCACCAACGCTTGCACCGCTGGCTTAAATGAAGAAGCATATTCTTTTTCATTTACATAAGGAATGTTCAGCCGCTGCAGGTAGCGATCCAGGTTAAGGGCCAGGCTATCGATGGTATACCTAAATACTAACTGATTGTCGAACCCAGCTAATTCTAAGGGAGTGTTGGTTTGATAGGTGGAGGGAATGTAATTGTTGAGTAAATCGCCGCATTGGGCACATAAACTCCAAATGCCGAACAGGTTTTGCTGCAGAAAATGCTTTACGGGCTGTTGTGTTTTCGGTACTTCCTCCCACCCCTTCGTCAAACTATAGAAATCGTTTTCGAAAGCCAGAACAGTAAACCCCTTTTTCTCGTGGAGGTACTTCACAAGCCTTGACTTTGCCTGCATGGTGGCGCCGTCCCCGTGGTCCTGTTCGCCGAGCATTACAACCCGGGCATCACCTATCGCTTTTCCTATTTCTTCCAGGTCAGCATCGTTGGCGTAATTAGCTTCTATAGATTGAATAGGTATGGTGTGTGACCATACATATTCTTTGATTGCTTCCTGACCGAAAGCCTGACATGACAGAATAACCAAAAGTGATAGCAGGAAATGCTTTTTCATCGAGGTGGAGCTGGCTTGGATTTATAGCTAAAGATAGGAAGATTTAAATAAGTGCTGAACCGCTAAAAACAAAAAATCCCCCACTTTCTCAAGCGGGGGATTTTGCTATACCTGTTTTTATACCTTACTTCTCCTTCTCTTCCACAACCTCACCGTTCCGGTAGAGGCGGGTCTTGTATACCTTGCCTTCGTCGTTGTGGTACTTCCAGGTACCGGTGGCTCTGTTGTTGCGGTGCTGACCGGTTACTTCTACTTTGCCGTCTTCGAAGTACTGCTTGTAAGGACCGAAGCGCAGACCGTCTTTGTAGCTGGTCTCCGACTTGAGCTTGCCGCTTTCATAGAACTCCTGACTGCTCACGATTTTGCCATCGCCTTTGCCATAAGTATACTTGGCCTTTGCCTGACCATTTTCATAGTAAACAATGCGCTCCCCGGTCAGCTTGTTAGCGTTATAGGTTTCAGCTAATTCTACCTTCTTGCCCGGAGCGTCATAGTAGGTTTTCCAGCTGCCGCTGCGCAGTTTGTTTTTGTATTGCTCCTCGGCTTTTATGTTGCCGGAAGGGTAGTAGGTTGTGATCTTGCGGTCGTCGCCGTTGTTACTATACTGTCCTTCTTCTTTTAGTTTCCCCTCTTCAAAGTATACCTGTGAAAGACCCTGTATCTGCCCGTTGCGGTAGTTGATCATGCTGCGCAGGTTGCCGTTCTCGAAGTATGATTTAGAAGGCCCGTGCATTTTACCAGACACGAAACTTCCCTCGGTGCTCAGTTTGCCGCTGCGGTAGTAGCTCTTGAAAGTGCCGTTGCGCTGACCAGCCACATTGATCACTTCGGTTTCGAGCTGGCCATTGTCGAAATAGGTCTTGTAAGAGCCTTCCAGCATACCATTGCGGTAAGTGGCTTCCGTCTCCAAATTGCCGTTGTCGAAGTAGGTTTTGGCCGGACCGTTCTGCTGGCTGTTCTTGTAAGTGATCTCTGATTTCAGTTTTCCGTTCGGGTAAAACTCCCGCACCAGCCCCTCAGGGAAGCCGTTTACAAAAGAGGTCTCCTTACGTACCTTGCCATCGGCATAAAAAGTCTTGAATACGTCGCTCTGCTGGTCCTTATCGTAGCTGCCTTCCTGTAGCAGACGGCCGTCCGGATGGAAAGCCTTGAAAGGTCCCTGTTTCTGATCCTGCACGTAGGTTACCTGCATGCGGGGCTGTCCGTTCTGGTAGAACTCCGTGAACACGCTGTCCTTTTTGCCCTCCACAAATTTGGCGAAGGCTTCCCGCTCACCGGTAGGATAGTAGCGGTTATAGTAGCCCACAATGGCTGAGTCAGGTGTCATGTAATATACCTCCTTCACGGTGGTCATGGACTCGTCGTGGTAAGTCACCACTTTGCGTTGGGTCTGTCCATAAGCCACAGCGCTGAAGAGCAAAGCAGCCGGTAAAATTGAAAGGAATTTCGACATGGGTACTTTATCTGTCTGGTAATTTTATACTTAGCAGCACAATCAGTTCAAAACGAAAAAAGTGCCTTTTTCTCGTTTAATTCTAATGCATAGCTATTTTTTGGTGATCTCTTTTGCCACTAATTTCATAAACGGGTCGGTATCCCGCACGTATTGCTGCGCCAGTTCAACCGCCTTGGCACGGTTTACTTTGTTCAGGCTCAGTAAGGCGCGTCTTACCACATACTTGTCTTCGCTGTTGATCAGCTGCAGGAGCATCTTCTCGCGACCTTCCACTTCTACACTTCCAAGCAATTCGGCCATTTGCCACCTGGCCTGCGGTTGGTCAGAAAAAACAGCCTTCCGTACAAACCGCAATGGGGTTTCCAGCTTCTCCTCTACACTTTTCAGCACTACACCCGCTTCGTTGTCAATGGCCAGCGCATATACCAGCAGTTGCGCCAGATCATGGTTGAACTCCTGATTCAGTTGCTCCAGCGCATCGTTGGCTGCTTTGTAGAGTGCGTCCCATCCGGGATATTCGGCTTCCCACTCGCCTAAGCCTCTGTTTTCATTATAAGTATCGGGCGTCATACCGGCCCATTCCCAGAACTTTGCTAGCTCGTTTTCTAATGACATAAGCGATTCAAATTGGATAAACACCAAAAGTATGGCAAACAGTTTAATCTGCAGGCCAAGGTATAAAAAAGAAGCCTTACGAAATAACGTAAGGCTTCCTGCAAAAAATATACCGCAAAGCGGAGATTACATTTTCTCGATAACCAGGGCAGAGGCACCGCCGCCACCGTTGCAGATACCGGTCACACCGATCTTGCCACCTTTTTTGTCAAGCACGTTGCACAGGGTGGCCACGATACGAGCTCCGGAAGCACCAAGTGGGTGGCCCAGGGATACAGCACCACCGAATACGTTCACGTTGCCGCCTTCAAGACCAAGTTTCTGGTTGTTGGCAATCGACACTACCGAGAAGGCCTCGTTGATTTCGTAGAAGTCAACTTCCTCAGGCGATACACCGGCGTTTTTCAGCGCCTTAGGTATAGCCAGTGATGGGGTTGTTGTGAACCAGATCGGATCCTGCTCCGCGTCAGCGAAACCACGGATCTTCGCGATTGGCTTCAAACCCAGCTCCTCAGCTTTCTCTTTGCTCATCAGCAAAAGGGCAGCAGCACCGTCGTTCAGGGTAGAGGCGTTGGCAGCTGTTACTGTGCCTGCTTTGTCAAAAACAGGACGCAGACCAGCCATTTTTTCGAAGTTCACTTTCTTATATTCTTCGTCTTCCGATACCACGATCGGGTCTTTGCCGCGCTGCGGAATCTCTACCGGCACGATCTCGTCTTTCAGCAGACCGGCCTCAGCGGCTGCGGCTACTTTCTTATAAGACTGTGTCGCGTACTCGTCCTGCATCTCGCGGGTGATCTTCATTTCACGGGCTGTGTTCTCAGCCGCGTTGCCCATATGGAAGTCGTTGTACACATCCCACAGACCGTCTTTCATCAGGCCGTCGACCATCTGACCATGACCCAACTTCGCACCGAAGCGCGCTTTGTCGAGGTAGTAAGGCACGTTAGACATGCTCTCCATACCGCCTGCCACGATGATGTCTTTGTGACCCAGCATGATAGCCTGCGCCGCAAACATGATCGCCTTTGTTCCGGAGGCACATACCTTGTTCACTGTCGTACATTCTACTTCGTAACCCAGACCCGCCTTCACGGCAGCCTGACGGGCCGGCGCCTGGCCTACGTTGGCCGACAGCACGTTACCCATGATCACTTCCTGTACCAGGCTTTTGTCAACACCGGCTTTTTCCAGTGCACCTTTGATAGCGGCTGCACCCAGTTCCGTGGCAGAAAGGCTGGCCAGAGCGCCGCCAAAGCTACCGATTGGGGTGCGCACAGCCGAAATAATATATACTTCCTTCGTTTGCATAAGATTGTGTCTAATAGTTTTATAGTGTGAAATTATCAGGATTCAGGTTGAAAACCAAACAATCGTTAGGTAAATGGCGGCTTTTGTAGCTTAATGGTTTAATTGCTAAATTGTTAAGCTTCCCATTCAGGAGCTGGCGGCATGCACATGCAGCGGCGGAACTATCTGCCTTTAAACCTTCCTTATAAAGTGAGCTCTAAAGGTATAACGGCCACAGCCGCAAAATAATTTGTACATTTAGAAAACCAATCAAAACCGCTAACCAATAGCCAAACCTTTTACAATGAAGAAATTCTTATTGTTGATGGCATTGTTTGGAGCCGGACTCAGTCAGGCGCAGGCACAGCAAGCCACCAAAAAACCACTCACCCACGACGTGTACGACAGCTGGAAAGGCGTAGGCGGCGACAAGCTCTCCAACAACGGCCAATACGTGCTTTTTAACGTCGATCCGCAGGAAGGCGATGGCGCCCTCTACATCCGAAACTATGCCACCAAGGCCACGCGTGAGTTCTCCCGTGGCACCAAGGCGGAGTTTACGAACGACAGTCGCTATGCTGTGTTCCAGATCAAGCCGGAATATAACAAGGTGCGTGCGCTCAAGCTGAAGAAGAAGAAAGGCGATGACCTGCCGAAGGATTCGCTGGCCATTGTGACGCTGGAGAACATGAACGTGGTAAAAGTGCCGCGCGTGAAGTCTTTTAAACTGCCAAAGGAGGGAAATAACTGGGTAGCCTACCAGCTTGAGAAACCACTTCCGGCGAAAAAAGAGGCCGCCAAGAAAGAGGAGCCGAAAACTGAGCCCGCTTTACCTGAGGCGCCAAAAACCGAACCTGCCAAGACAGCCGCAGCAAAGCCAGCTGCTAAGCCAAAGCAGAAGAAGTCGGAAGGTACGGAGCTGGTACTGCGTAACCTGCAAACGGGACAGGAGCAGCGCTTCGACCGGGTGGTGGATTACATGTTCTCCGAGAAGGGCAACATGCTCTACTTCGTGAAGGATGAACTCGACTCGCTGCACACGGCCGGGGTATACGCCTTCAGCACGATCGACATGAAGGCAATGCCGATCGACACAGGTAAAGTGACTTACAAAGGCATCAGCACTGACAAAGCTGGTGAGCAACTGGCCTATGTGGCGACAACCGACTCAACAGGGGCGGAGATACGCTACTTTAACCTATACCATTGGAACAAGAAAGACAACAAAGCGGTGACGCTGGCTGATACGGTTACCAAAGGTATGCCAGCTGCCTGGATGGTGAGCGAGCACGGCAATCTGCGCTTCTCAGAAGACGGTCGTCGCCTGTTCTTCGGCACCTTCCCGCGCCCGACCCGCTTTGAAAAAGACACCACCAAACTCGACGAGGAGAAGGTGAGTCTCGACATCTGGGGTTACAAAGATCCGCTGATCCAGCCGATGCAGCTCAAGCAACTGAGCCTTGACCAGAAGCGCTCATTCCTGGCCCTATATGATCTGCGCGGCAGAAAAATGCAGCAGCTGGCCACCCTCGAAATGCCCGACGTATACCTGGACGCTTACGGTCAGGCAGACGTGGCCCTGGCAGTGAGTGACGAAAAGTATAAAGTGACGATTGGGTATGATACGCCAACCCGAAAGGATGCCTACCTGATCGACCTGAAAAAGGGAACATCAAAGCAGATTCTGAAAGAAACAAGAGGCTATCCACGTCTGTCGCCACAGGGGCAATACGTGTACTGGTACGAACCTACCGACAGCAGCTGGCACGCGATGAATACCAAGGGCGGTGCCAATATCAACCTGACCAAAGGTATAGGCCAGGCTTTCTATGAAGAGGATAACGACGTGCCGGCACTGCCTGGCTCTTATGGTGCAGCAGGCTGGATAGAAAAGGACAATGCCTTTCTGGTGTACGATCGGTTCGATATCTGGAAGCTGGACCCAAGCGGTAAGAAAGCCCCTGAGAACCTGACCGACAAGTATGGCCGTAACAACAAGCTTCGCCTGCGCTACGAGCAGCTTGATAGCGAGGAGAAATTTATACCTGCCGATGCGACGCTATACCTGAGCGCCTTTAACCTGACGGATAAGTCAGCCGGTTTCTTCCGCGACCATGTGAGCAAAACTGCGCAGCCTGAAAAACTGGTGATGACACCGCATGGCTATACCTCATTGCGCAAAGCCAAGAACAGCGACCGCACTACGTTCCGCCGCGGCTCTTTCCGTGAGTACAACGACCTCTATACCTCTGACCTGAGCTTTGCCAATGTAGAGAAACTGAGCGATGCCAATCCGCAGATGAAGGACTACCTATGGGGCAGTGTGGAGCTCGTGAGCTGGAAATCGACGGATGGATTGCCTTTAGAAGGCCTGCTGTACAAGCCGGAGAACTTTGACCCGAAAAAGAAATACCCGATGCTGGTATACTTTTACGAGCGCTCTTCTGACGGTATACACAACCACCGTGTACCGGCTCCAAGCGCTTCTACCATCAACATCCCATACTTTGTAAGCAACGACTACCTCGTGTTCGTACCAGACATTGTGTATACCGAAGGCTATCCGGGTGAGAGCGCCATGGACTGCATCATACCGGGTGTGCAAAGTATCGTAGCACAGGGTTTCGTGGATGACAAGAACATGGCCTTGCAGGGGCAGAGCTGGGGCGGTTACCAGATCGCCTATATGGTGACCCGCACCAATATGTTCAAGGCGGCGATGGCCGGAGCGCCGGTGTCCAACATGACAAGCGCATACGGTGGTATCCGCTGGGGAACGGGCCTGAGCCGCCAGTTCCAGTACGAGCGTACACAGAGCCGCATTGGTGGTACGCTGTGGGAGAAACCGATACAGTTCATCGAGAACTCTCCGCTCTTCTTCGCGGACCGTGTAAAGACGCCACTCCTGATCATGCACAACGACCAGGATGGGGCTGTGCCTTGGTACCAGGGTATCGAATTCTTTATGGCGCTGCGCCGACTCGAGAAGCCGGTATGGATGCTCGTGTATAACGGCGAAGACCACAACCTGATGCAGCGTAAGAACCGCAAAGACCTGTCGGTGCGTATGTCGCAGTTCTTTGACCACTACCTGAAAGGCGCCCCGGCGCCTAAGTGGATGGACCAGGGCGTGCCGACCTTGCTGAAGGGCAAAGACTATGGTTTTGAACTGACAGAGCCGCAGGTTTCTTCTGCACCAAAAGAGTAATTTATACCTGATTCAGTATAAAACAGCGGCCGTTTCTGCAAAGAAACGGCCGCTGTTTTTTTTAGAATAATTTACTGATCCCATCATAAGCATAGTATTAAATATATTAGTTTAAATTCAATAAAAACTTGTATTTGTGAAAGGTATTGTTTAGCTTCAACTATCTGTTAACTAATGGAATAGAAGCTTGAAACGTCGTGACTTTATGTACCTGGCAGGTATGGGCGCTGGAGCGCTGATGCTGCCTATACCTGTAATGGGGAATCATGTGCCGCCGGAGGCCCTGCTGGGGCAAATGGATGTGGCGCTGAAGAAAGAACTGGCAGATGTCGCTTTGAACGCAGCCCGATCCAGCGGCGCGACTTACGCTGATATCCGCATCGGTCGCTACCTGAACCAGTACGTGATCACCCGCGATAACAAAGTGGAGAACACTGTAAACACGGAGTCCTACGGTGCCGGTGTACGTGTGCTGGCCGACGGTGCCTGGGGCTTTGTGGCTGCCGATAATATCACCCGCGACAACATTGCCAGCATGGCCAAAAAGGCCGTTACCATCGCCAAAGCCAATGCCAGGCTATTGGAGCAGCCAGTCGTGCTGGCGCCGCAGCAGGGCTATGGCGAAGTGAGCTGGAAAACGCCCATCGAGAAAAACGCACTGGCTATACCTATCAAGGAGAAAGCTGATCTGTTGCTGGCCGTCAACGATGCCGCTATGAAAAGCGGGGCCAATTACATGAACTCGCTCCTCTTTCTGGTGAACGAACAAAAGTACTTTGCCTCAACCGATGGCTCTTACATTGACCAGGACGTGCACCGTATCTGGCCTATTTTCATCGCTACGGCCATTGACCCTGCCACGGGCAAGTTCGAGACACGTCAGTCGTTGAGCTCACCGATGGGCATGGGGTATGAGTACCTGGATGGGCGCAAAGAGAGCAAGATCGCCAGCGTGACGACTCTTTACGGCAATCATTATGATATGCTGGAAGACGCCACCGCAGCCGGCAAGCAGGCCGTAGAAAAGCTAAAAGCAAAGTCGGTGGAGGCAGGCAAATATGATCTCGTGCTTGATCCGTCGCATCTCTGGCTGACTATACATGAATCGGTGGGGCACCCGCTGGAGCTCGACCGTGTGCTGGGCTACGAAGCGAACTTTGCCGGCACCTCTTTTGCCACGCTGGACAAGTGGAAATCCAAAAACTTTAACTACGGCAGCAAAATCGTCAATCTGTTTGCAGACAAAACACAGCCCGGTTCGCTCGGTGCTGTGGGCTATGATGACGAGGGCGTGAAGACCAAGAAGTGGGATCTGGTAAAAGACGGTACACTGGTGAATTACCAGGCCACCCGCGACCAGGCGCACATCATCGGCGAGAAAGAATCGCATGGCTGCTGCTACGCCGACAGCTGGAGCTCGGTGCAGTTCCAGCGCATGCCGAACGTGTCACTGGCGGCAGGTAAGACGCCGCTCAGCGTACAGGACATGATCAAGGATGTGAAGAAAGGCATCTACATCATCGGGGACGGCTCTTTCTCGATAGACCAGCAGCGCTACAATTTCCAGTTTGGGGGCCAGCTTTTTTACGAGATCAAAGACGGGCAGATTGCCGGTCAGCTGCGGGATGTGGCCTACCAGAGTAATACCCAGGAATTCTGGAACTCCTGCACCGCTATCTGTGATGAGCGTGACTACCGCTTAGGCGGCTCCTTCTTCGACGGCAAAGGTCAGCCAGAGCAAGTGAGCTCCGTGTCCCATGGCAGCGCGACCACCCGCTTTAATGGAGTGAATGTGATCAATACAGCTCGTAAAATCTAAACTCTCAAACTATGTTATTCACGGAACAACAGGCACGGGATATTATGCAGAAGACGCTGCAATACTCCAAAGCAGATGAGTGTGTGGTGAACCTGCAGGGCAGTGACAGCGGGAACATACGCTATGCGAATAATGCTGTGTCTACCAGCGGCGAAAATAGTACCACCAGTTTAGTAGTGACATCTGCATTCGGCAAAAAAACAGGTATAGCCACCATCAACGAATTTGACGATGCCTCGCTGGAGAAGGTGGTGCGCCGCTCCGAAGAACTGGCTCAACTGGCGCCCGAAAATCCGGAGTATATGCCGATACTCGGACCGCAGAAATACAGCAGCTCCAATGCTTATTTCAAGAGCACGGCAGCGTTCTCACCCGAGCAACGCGCCAATGCCGCGGCGGCGAGCATACTGCCCGCCCGCCAACGCAAGCTCATAGCCGCTGGCTATCTGCAACATAATAATGGTTTCCAGGCCATGCTCAATTCCAAAGGCTTGTTTGCCTACCATCCCAGTACCGATGTAAGATTCTCGGTAACGGTGCGCAACGAAGCAGGTACAGGTTCGGGCTATGCATCCCGCGGATACAACGACATCACCAAACTGGACACGGCCACAGCTTCCAAAATCGCCATGGACAAAGCTGAAGGTTCAGCCAAGGCAGTTGCCATAGAGCCAGGCAAGTATACGGTCATACTTGAACCTGCTGCCGTGGCGGTGCTGCTGGAGAACATGTTCTTTAATATGGATGCACGCAATGCCGACGAAGGCCGCAGCTTTATGAGCAAGCCAGGGGGCAAAACCAAGATCGGCGAAAAACTGGTAGATTCAAAAGTGAATATCTACTCGGACCCTACTCACCCAGACTTGCCTACAGCCACCTGGAGTGAAGATGGACGGCCTCTGGAAAGAACTAATTGGATCGAGAATGGGGTGATGAAGAATCTGTATGCCTCGCGCTACTGGGCAGAAAATAAAGGGGCAAAGTCAATCCCAATGCCGAATAATGCGATTATGGAAGGCGGCAAGGCATCGCTGGATGACATGATCAAAAACACCAAGCGGGGAATACTGGTGACGCGTTTGTGGTACATCCGCTCTGTGGATCCGCAGACCCTCCTGCTGACAGGTCTTACACGCGACGGTACTTTTTTAATTGAGAATGGGAAGGTAAAGCATCCGGTGAAGAACTTCCGCTTCAATGAAAGTCCGATCATTATGCTGAACAACCTGGAGGAAATGGGACGTCCGGAAAGGGTGGTGAGTGGGGAGTCGAACATCAATTATATTCTGCCACCACTCAAGGTCCGTGACTTTACGTTCAGCAGTCTGTCAGACGCTGTTTAAGCTAGTTAGATCACGACTTAATCTAAAACTAAAGAAACCGCTTTGGTCAGTCCTGGCGGTTTCTTTGGTTTCTAATGCTTACTTATTCAATTCAAATTCGTAATGCTCCAGACTTTCCCAAGGCTGGTTCGTTCGCATAAACTGCCCCGTCCCAAAAGCTACTTCTTTGCCCCTTTCATTGTAAAGCGTTGCCTCTGCCACAAAGAGATTTTTGCTTATAGAGCGCACCGTACCTACGGCCCTTAAGGTGCCGGCATTTACAGGCCGCAGCAGATTGATCTGAAACGAGGAAGTCACGATGAATACGTCCGGCACCAGAGAAGCAACGGCAAAGTAAGCCGCATCATCGAGCAGCTTAAAATAGGTAGCACCATGTATGGCCTGTGCTCCGTGAAAGTGCTTTGAGTCGACCGGTAGTTTGATTTCAGCCTTGCTATGCGACACTTCGATGCTGCTGCCGCTGAACAGCTGCTGTACATTGGCGCTCAGGTATAGCCTTTCCAGTTTCCGGTGATGGGCTTCAGGTTTGGTCGACATGTGGTGTTTTTTTTGTGCAATTATACGCAAAGCTAATCAGGCGATTGAACTTTTGTGGAAGAAAGAAAAGGCAATGATTGCAGGAATGTTAGTATATTCGCTTGCTGACAGGTATAGCTGAACAAATTGCGATGGATAGAGAAAGGAGTTGCCTTTATTCACGTGCTATACACAAGCAGAAAAAAATAAAACAACATTATGTCAGATGAATTGAAACAGTGTCCGAAATGCAACTCGCCTTACGGATACGCCATGGGAGAAGCGCTCTATGCTTGTCCGGAGTGTGGAAATGAGTGGAACCCGAATGAAGTGGAAGAGGATGCGGGTTTGAAAGTAGTGGATGCGAACGGCAATATTCTTCAGGACGGCGATTCAGTTGTTGTCATCAAAGACCTGCCTGTAAAAGGCGCTCCTAAACCGGTGAAAGCTGGAACAAAAGTAAAGAACATACGCCTGACCGAGGGTGATCATAACATCGATTGCAAAATTGATGGCTTTGGTTCTATGGGGCTTAAATCAGAGTTTGTAAGAAAAGCTTAATCAGTCTGTGTAAACAGTCGGGCAGGGGCAGCATTATATGGTAGATATCTTCACTGAAATTGACATTAACAGACCTCTTTTCGAAGTGTCGGCTTATGCTGCAGATCCGGATAATGCGCCGGTGTGGTATGATAATATCAAGTCGGTGGAATGGAAGAAGTCAATGCCCCTGGTTGTTGGTTCGCAGGTCGCTTTCGTCGCTCACTTCCTGGGTAAGAAGCTCTCCTATACCTACGAAATCATAAGCTATGTTCCTGGGCAAAAAATGGTGATGCGAACGGCTGAAGGGCCATTCCCGATGGAAACCACCTATACCTGGGAGGCAATCGATGCCGGCAGCACACATATGACCCTTCGCAATGCCGGGCAGCCATCCGGGTTCTCTAAAGTGTTCGCTCCTTTTATGGCAACCATGATGCGTAAAGCCAATAGCAAGGATCTGAAAAAGCTAAAGGAAATCCTGGAGAACAGCTGATCTTATACTTTAAGTAAAGCATCCTTTAAAATGGAATATCCCTACGGCCCCGGCATCAACCACATCGAATTCTGGGTGAAAGACCTGAAGGAATCGGTGCTTTTCTATGGAGAGTTATTCCCGCTAATCGGCTGGCATGCGCTCAACGAAACATCCTTTAGCTGCGGCCAGCACGAAATCTACTTTAAGCAAATGCCAGTTGCGTTTTGCGATAGCCTGGGTGTGCGGCATATCTGCTTTCATGCTGTTAGCCGGGAGGTGGTTGATCAGGTAGGGGAGTGGCTTCGGGGGCAAAATACTGCAATCATACGTGGGCCGCAGGAGATGCCACACTATAGCGCGAGTTATTATACCGTCGATTTTCGGGATCCGAATGGCTTTGTGCTGGAGGTGGCTTATACTCCTGAGGTAAAGCTTTAAACACGTACAGCAGTAGCTGAAAAAAACAAAGGCAGCTAGTGCTAGCTGCCCGTTTTTCATAGTTATATTTTGTGCTATGAACTCCTTATACTCCTAATGCAAAACTATGTTGTGGCAAGGTCAGCATTTATTGTTGAAGTATTATTCTGCTAAGCGAGAACACCTGTTTTTAAGGTAGTAGCACCGGTGCCATCCGCAGCTCTTTCACGCGGTCTTCAAAATATTCTGCCGGTCTCCCTTCTCCAAGTATAGCCACCTTGCCGAACAGCTCAGTCAGTTCCTCGCTGTGCTCCGCTTTCTGGCCCTTGCGGATGTCGATGTAGGCGAAGCGCGTCCAGATCACAGAAATGATCGCGCCTGTTTCCGGGTCCACCATCTGGCCCTCCATCATCAGGTCAGAGCTGCCGTACCAACGCAGACAGGTCCTGATCGTAACCGTCTCCATGAACTTCACTTCACGCAGGTAAGCAATCTGGTTGGAGGCTACTACCCAGGCCCTGCCCGTCGTTTTTCCCATGGCATAGATGTCCAGGCCGTAGTTGTCGCGCAGTTGATCTTCCCGGGCGTTCAGGTAATAGTCAATGTAACGGCCATTGTTCAGGTGACCGAAAGGGTCGCAGTCCTCAAAGCGGATCAGCGCCTTGCTTTCCAGAATTTTGCTATAGTTCTTTTCCATAATAATTGGTGCTAAAAAGACCGATTGGTTTATTTGTAGATAAAAAAATATCAGGTTTGCAATTCAGTCTCGAGCATATGCTCCAGCTGTGAAATAACTGTATTGAGGTACTTGTTATCACCGTAAGCTTTTGAAAGCATAATGCCTCCTTCGACCATGCTCACAAACAGAATAGAAAATCTCTGCGCGTCTGTTTCTTGTCTGAATTCTCCTCGCTCTATACCTTGCAGCACAATATTGGCAACCGCTTTGTGCAGACGGTTGAGCACTTTGACAACACTGGCCCTTAACAGTGGGTTTGTATCGTCGGCCTCGACTGCCGTGTTCAGAACAGGGCAGCCACCCTGTACAGGAGGCGAGAAAAGGTAGGTTTTATAGAATTGCAGAATCGCCTTCAACTTATCCGAAGCACTTTCATTAGTAGCAATTCGCTCTCCGATCATCCGGGTAATGATGCCGGCGGCATGTTCGAAGGCAGCCAGGGCAATCTCCTCCTTGCTCTCAAAATGCCCGTAAATGCCTCCTTTCGTCAGCCCGGTGGCAGTCATGATATCCTGCATCGACGTGCCGGCATAACCCATCTGATTGAACAGAGGGGCTGATCGCTCTATGATGAGCTGGCGTGTGCGTTCTGCTTTAGATAAGGTTGTCTGCATCATTCAGAATTGAATACGCAAAATAAACCAATCGGTTTTTAATTTCCAAATCACGGCTTACCAATCCGGTTTGGTAGGATCAGGCTTGCGTGTCGATTTTTTAGGAAGTTGCTGGATGTACTGCTGCTCTGCGCTGCGCATCGCCTCCAGCATCAGACGTGCCTTTTCAGGATTGATGTTGAGCTGCTGCAATCGGTTGTTCCGGGTTTGCGCTCTTTGTTCGGCATCAGTGAGCGGCTCCCCACTGCGGCTTCGCTCTGGCCTGCTTGGATCGAAATTACTATCAGGGTTCATGCCCTGCATATCGCCGGGCTGCTGACCACTAATTTCTGTTTTTTCGGACTCCTTGTCACTGCCGTTTTTATCTGGCTGCTGACCTCCTCCCTGTTCCTGCTGCTGTCCCTGGTCATCACGTTCAGGCTTATCTACCTCCGCTTCCTGGTCACCTTCACTGTCGGGGTTTTTGCGTGGCTGTTCTGCCTGCTCTTCCTCTTCCGGTTTTTGCTGCTGCGGCTTAGGCTGGTTCTGGGCAGGCTGCTGGTCTACCGGGAATTGATCATCCTCTTCATCCGTCTGTGCCAGTTCCGGACGCTCTTCCAGAAACTTTTTGATCAATTCGTAGTTATACCTGGCTGCCTCGTTTCCGGGCTCCACAATGAGTGTCTGGCGGAAATAGGAGAGGGCCTGCCTGTATTTTCTGTTTTGTGCGGAGATGGCACCGAGCTGGAGTAGCGAAACCGCCTTGATGTGGCGGCTGGCGTGGTTGGCCAGGAGGGTATACTGCTGCTGGGCTTTCTGCAGTTCACCCAGCCTGAAATAGGCGTGCCCCAGGTTAAGCCGTACCTGGTCATCCTGCATGTTGAGGTCTTCCAGCAGGTACTCGTACGACGCCACTGCCTCTATGTACTCTCCCCGCTTATAAGCTGCCGCTGCCAGGTCTGCATGCTCGTTCATGAGCGAGATGGTACGCAGCCCCCCCGACAGAAATCCGATCAACAGTATGGCTGCCAGAAGAGCTTTCATATCCTGAGCAGTTTAACGGTGATCAGCACATCCAGCAGTATAAGGAGCAAGGCCAGCGCAAGCGGATAGATGTACTTGTTGGCGGTTACATCAATGGTTTTGCTTTCGCGCAATTCACCTTCTATGTTGTTGATGGCATTGATCAGCCGGCTCACTTCACTGATCCGACCATTTACTTCAAAGTACTCGCCATCGGTAGCCTCGGCCAACTGCTCCAGCCCTTCGGGGTGTAAACGGGTGACAACTGGATTGCCCAGCTGGTCCTTCTTGAACGAATTGCCAACCGGTATCTGGGCGCCGTCAGTCGTGCCGATGCCCAGCGCGAACACCCGTATGTTTTGCTCGCGCAGCCTGTCAGCCCAGTCAGAGGTACGGCCTCCAAAATCTTCGCCATCACTGATCAGCACCAAGATGCGTGCCTTTTGCTCACTTGCCTCCGGCGAAGCCGCCTGCCCAAATTTCTGAGACACAATCTCCAGCACAGGTATAAAACTGGTTCCGCCGTGTGGTAACAGACCGGTTCGCAAGGTTTGGGTATAAAGCGTAAGCGCCTGCTGGTCGTAGGTGAGCGGGCTTTGCAGGTAGGCTTCGGAGTCAAACACGATCAGGCCGATGCGATCCGAGTTGAAGCGACTGATCAGCCTGATGATGTCGCGCTTGGCCCGTTCCAGACGGGAAGGCTGCACATCGTTGGCGTCCATGGAGGCCGAAAGGTCCACGGCGATGTAGATGTCCTTGCCAATGGTTTTGATCTCCTTTTTCATAGCCCCGAAAGAGGGCCCGAGTATGGCGATGACCAGTAGCACGACATAGGCGTGTCGCAGCACAAACTTCACCCAAACACCATGCGGACGCTGTCCAAAAAAGGCAGACACCTTCCGCACCCGCCACAGATACCCAATGTACAGTCCCATAAAGAGAATGCCGAACAGAATCTCAAGCAGTGTTAAAGTTTGGTACCAGGTCATGTTGTGCAGGCTTTGGCAATCGCCCGATGACAAATATAAGAAAGGAAAGCCAATGTCACGGGATTTTGAGGCACCTTGTAGAAGGATGCAGGTATAGCAGGAAGGGGAGGTAAGAGGCGGGGAGGAGAAAAGGGAGCGAGGGCTTAAATTTTTTTCTGAAAATTTCGCCTCAGAAAGCTGAATAGAATCAAGTAGTTAGTTTTCGAAAAGGGAGTTTAGAGGTGTGCCAGGCGGGTTTGTTTACTAAAATTTTGGGGTATGCTATTGTGTGGGCAAATTTAATGTAGTATGTTTGCAATCTCTTCAGCAGGGAGAGACCCGGAGGGGTGGGTGAGTGGCTTAAACCAGCAGTTTGCTAAACTGCCGTACTGGAAACGGTACCGGGGGTTCGAATCCCCCCTCCTCCGCAAGCGAAAAAAATAAATTGAAAAAGTTTTGACAATTTAAATTCTTCGCTTACTTTTGCACCGCGTTCAACATTAACGGCGACATCAAAATCGCTAACCGGAGTTGAAAGCACAGTTCGGGGTGTAGCGTAGCCCGGTATCGCGCCACATTTGGGATGTGGAGGTCGTAGGTTCGAATCCTGCCACCCCGACTTAAAAATTTCGGAAGCAATTCCGAAATTTTTTGTTTAAGGGTAGAGCTAACGCTCTCCTAAGGACGCTGGTCTCGTAGCTCAGCTGGATAGAGCAACTGCCTTCTAAGCAGTAGGTCTTTGGTTCGAATCCAAACGGGATCACTTTCAGAAATTGAAAAGGCTTGTAAATCAATGATTTGCAAGCCTTTTTTTGTTTGATTAAATTTGGGCTTGATAACTGCAGGCATGGCAGCCTGTGGTGCTTCGCCAGCAGTACCCGTCCTGGCAGCAAGCCCGACTCTGAAGTAAGTCAATTTTTGAAAACTTCCATTCATGCATCTCCCCATTATTCCTTATCTTCAACTTTTGCCTCAAAGAGTCAGGTATAAATAACAGCTGATCATTTTACAAAAGTGCACAGGGTAGGTATAGCGCCGATGAGGTATGGCAGGTGCTCAGATTTGACGGGTTTTCTGCCAAGCAAAACTAGAGCTGCTCTTTGTTGACTGAGCCTGCCGGCATTTTGACGAGATTTATACAATTACAATGAACAGAGATTCCAGTACTGTTTCGGAAGACCTACTTTCTAAACTGAAGGCGCTTATACCTGCTGCTTTCCATGAGAATAAGTTGGATTTAGCCCGGCTGAAGCAATTGCTGGGGGAGCAGGTGCATACGGCGCCGGAGACCTATCAATTGACCTGGACAGGCAAAGCGGAGGCCTGCAAGCAACTCCAGGAGCCTGTAACGGACACACTTATACCTGTTCCGGAAGCTTCCGTCAACTGGGAGCAAACGCAGCATTTGTTTATTGAGGGGGATAACTTTAAGGTGCTGAAGGTGCTGCAGAAAGCCTATTCCGGAAAGGTAAAGGGCATCTACATCGATCCGCCTTATAACACCGGCTCCGATAGCTTCATCTACGCTGATAACTTTGCTGGAAAAGGTGGTCGTTCTCAGTACGACCGTAGGCATAGCGGTCATTCCAATTGGCTCAGCATGATGCTCACGAGGCTGTCCCTGGCCCGCCATCTGCTCCGTGAAGACGGCATTATATTCGTGAGTATCGATGACAACGAGCTGGCTAACCTCAAACTGGTCATGGATGAGGTGTTCGGGGAAGAGAACTTCATCGATTACTTCTCCTGGGCAAAGTCCGAGACTCCTGCCAACCTTTCCAGAAAGAGCAAGAAGGTAGTGGAATATGTGCTCTGCTACCAAAAGAATAAGGATAAGGAAAAGTTTAAAGGCATCCGGAAGAACAGCACCAGCTCCAATGGTCTGCTGAACCAGACAAATAAATTGGGCACTCTGACCTTCCCAGCCGGCGTGGTAACCACCCGTCTGGAGGACGGCCTGCTACTGAAAGGCAGCTACGGTACCGAAAGTTATGCCATTGAGCTGTTGGAGGATACCGAGGTGAAAGACGGCCTGTTTGTGAAGCCCGTTGTGCTGCAGGCCAAATTCAAGTGGTCGCAGCCGAAGCTGGACGAGGAAATAAGCAAGGGCACCCGGATCAGTATACCTACGATCAAGCTGAGCCCTTCGTATGAAAAGCTGGTGTACGACAAAGAAGTGCCGCCCAACCTGATCAACTCAAAGGTCGGTGTGGGTACAAACGAAAATGCAAGCGCCCAACTCGAAGCCCTGTTTGGGGCCAAGGTGTTTGACTTTCCAAAGCCGCCCAGTCTGATCAAGTATCTCTTGGGCTTCTCTGACGATCCGGAGGGCATCTTTATGGACTTTTTTGCCGGTTCGGGTGCTACTGCCCAGGCCGTGCTCGAAATGAACCAGCAGGACGGCGGTTACCGGAAATACATCTGCGTGCAGCTGGACGAGCAGATCGCCCCAACGACCAAAGCCTACCAGCACGGCTTCCGTACTATTTCAGAGATCACCAGAAAACGACTGCTCTTACTACATGAAAAACTGCAGACGCAGGAGGGGGATGCGAGCCTAGACATAGGTTTCCGGTATTTTAAACTGGCTCCTTCCAATTTCAAAGTCTGGCGTGGAGACGATACCTGCCATGAAACAGAGCAGGCAAAACAGCTGACCTTATTTAAGCAGGTAGAAAAACAGAAAGGTCATTCAGAACACATGCTGTGGGAGCTGTTGCTCAGGTCAGGTATACCTTTGACTGCCACTATAAGCAAAGTACCTGTCGGTGATACGGTGCTGTATGAGGTCGTGCAGGAAGGGCTCCTGTATAGACTGGATACGATCAACGAGGAGGTGCTGAAGAAAGCGATAGAACTGAAGCCCAAAGCCTTCATCTGTCCGGACTCACTTTTCCAGCTAAACGAAATTGCCAGGACTAATTTACAACTAACCTTGCAGGACATCGGTATTGATTTTAAATCAATCTGATGAAAAGCAATGCTCGTGCAAAACTTCGACTTTGATGCAAACCTCTCCATAGCCCGGCAATGTGCGGCAGACATGGTCCGCAACGGCCTGTACTCCCGCTTTGGCCTTTCAGAGAAGGAGCGGTTGGAGAAGGCGGTGCTGGGATGTATGGGAGAGTATGCGTTCGAACATTGGCTTAAGTCCCTAGGCTATACCTACGAGGTGGATCGTGCCGGCTTCGAAAACAGGAATTCGGATGCGTTCGACTTTTTGATTGGCGGCTGCAAAATAGATGTGAAAGTAGCGAAGAAATCAACTGACAGGCCACCGAACGACAACTGGACCTATGGTTATCCGCAGGAGCAGAAGCCGGCTTCAAAAGATTATGTAATCGTGGGTTGGGTTGACTTCGCGCAAAAGCAGGTAGGGTTTTACGGCTGGATAGCTGGGAAAGAAATCAGTAGATTTCCGGTGGTAATGAAAAATACCTTTGCCGGCTACAGCTACCGGACGCCCAATCACGAATTCAGATGGGGAGCCCTGCACAAAAACTTCGAGCAATTCTTCCAAGGCGTTCTACAGAGCAGGGAAGCTTAAGATCGCCGGTGACTGGTGCTACCCCCTCAGGTATAAGTAAACTCTTTCAGCGTACAGCCTTGTCTTCTGTAGAATTATACTAAATTTGCGCCCCGCCTCAACAGGCGAGCTGCATTTTCCGTTAGCATATACCTGCAAGTATAAAGCTAACACCCTTAAAGCCTGAATTGAACATGACAACCGACACGATAGATAAAGCCACCCTTTTCTCAGAAACAGAACAGCAACTAAAACAGCAGCACTTTAACATCAGCAGCCAGGACCAGGACCGTCCCTGGGGCGGATTTTTTGTGATCGACGAATCCCAGGCGCAGGACTTTGCGAACACCTATTTCGACAATATGTCGGTAGATGAACTAAGGATATCAGGTAAGCTGAGCCCCAAAATACTGCTGGTGGCACCGCACAAGCGACTGAGCTGGCAGTACCACCACCGCCGCGCCGAAATCTGGAAAGTAGTGAGAGGCACTGTTGGCGTCGTGACCAGCGACACAGATGAAGAAGGAGAGCTAAAAGTGCTACGCACTGGCGACCTGATTACGTTGCGCCAAGGTGAGCGCCACCGCCTGGTGGGGCTCGATGAATGGGGCGTACTGGCCGAGATCTGGCAACACACCGATGCGGCCAACCCTTCCAATGAAGATGATATCGTGCGCGTGCAGGATGACTTTGGGAGATAAGATCTGTATTTGACAGGTATAGAAAGGGCGCTGCAGCTTAGCTGCAGCGCCCTTTCTACTGTTATTGCTCCAGCAAATGGCGGCATTTAAACAGCTGCTTCTCCACCTCCTGTATGGTGAAGCGTGGGTAATTATTGCCGAAGTTGGTCTGCACATAGTTGAGGATGTTGGTGATCTGTCCTTTATTGAGGTGCTCAAAACCCGGCATGCCCTGATTGTAGTTTTTGCCATTCACGACAATGTTGCCCGTCTGCCCTTGCTGGATGATGCAGGCCAGCTCGTCGCGATGGTTCTCCAGGTAGTCGGCGCCTGCCAGTGGCGGAATCAGGTTGCGGAGTCCGCTGCCGTCGTCCATGTGGCAGTTGGCGCAGTACTGGGTATAGAGCTGCTCTCCTTCGTTTTGCTTGTCTGTATAAAAGCACTGGGTCAGGGTGAGCAAAGCAGCTATACCGGCAGCATAAAGCAAGAACTTAGTTTTTATCAGCATCCTTCTTTTTCTTTTTAGGCAGCAGAGCAGGTATGTCGCGGATCAGGCGGTCGATCTGTGCGGGATCGGTGCCGTCGTAAATGCCCCGCACATGGCGGTTCTGGTCTACGAGCACAAAGGCGCCGCTGTGCACAAATCCACCGGGCTCCTCTTCGTCTTCCATCGCCGAGACCATGTACTGCATCGCAATGCTGTAGATGCTGTCTTTCTCGCCGGTCACAAAATGCCACTTGTCGCTGTTCACCTGCAGGCGGTCAGCGTAGTCGCGCAGCACAGCCACCGTATCGTGTTTCGGGTCGATGGTATGGGAGAGGAGCATCACACGCGGATCATTTTCAAAAGCCTCGTAAATGCGCAGCATCTGGCTTTTCATTTTGGGGCAGATGGTCGGGCAGGTAGTGAAGAAAAAATCGGTGACGTATACCTTGTCCTGCACGGTGAGGCTGGTCACCACCTGGCTGTCCTGGTTGATGAAAGCGAAGTCAGGTATGCGGTGGTATATCGTATCGGTCACCTGCTGGCCGTCGACTTCACGCTGCACCAGCTGCCGCTCACCCAGGTAGGGGAGCGTGTTTGCATCAGAGGACTGCTCCTGCGAACAGGCCTGCCAGCTGAGCGCAGAGAGGCCAAGCAGCAGTGCTGAAAAAAAAGTGTTCAGTTTATTTCTTTCCATAAGTTGCATAAGTTTCCTGTGCGTGGGTGATGGTGCTGTCCATCAGTGATTTCACTCGCTCCATTTTCTGGTGTTCAGTATTCAGGTACAGCATCGCCTGCTGGTGTGCCAGCGTGTCGGGGGCTTTGTACTGGCGCATCCATTCCATCATGGCTTCATCGGCTTGTTCAAGCTCCTGTATGCGTCGCGTGAGCAGGCTGATGGTAGTTGTGTCGGCAGACTGTGCCTGCAGGGTATCGCGGAGGCTGGTGAGGTTGCGGCGCAGGCGGTAGATCTTGCTCATGCCGGCCATCGCTTCGTCGTGCAGGTCCATCACCTCCGTCTCCAGGGCCTGCTGTCGCTCCGCTTCACTGGCGCCGCCCTCGCAGGCAAGCAGGGTGAGGGGTAGACTTAGGTATAGCAGCCACTTTTTCATCGTTCAGCTGATAAGGTTTGGTATAAGAACAGATATAGTTGCAAAGGTACAGGATATGGCAGAATAATGGCCCGTCAGGTGCTAAGTTTTGGGCGAATCCCTTGAAGAGGACATTAAAAAGCCCGGCGCTGCGGCCAGGCTCTGGTTTGGAATAAGTTTGTTTTGTTTAGGCTGGCACAGCCAGTTCTGAGTGCAGGGCGTGTGCCACCTGGTTGTACTGTCCCTCGGAGATGCGGCTGCGCAGAAACTTCATCACATCCTGGAAGGCATAATGGGCGTGCTCCAGCGTCGGGAAATCGGCCATGTCTGCAAAGGCGTCTTTGGAGCGGATAAACTCCAGCCACTCTTCTTCATGGCGTATGCGCACAGGCTCTTCACGCAGGGTGAAACCATCGAAGTATATACCTTTCCAGACGATCGGAAGCTGGGCCGCCAGGTGTATCGCTTCTCCGGCAGGTATACGGTCGCGGATGGCGTGCAGCACCGCTCTGAAAATGCGGGCAGCTTTCATCTCGTCTTCTATACCCAGGTAGTCGCAGAGCTCGTACAACCAGGTCTTCGCCTCCTTCTGATAATTCTCAAAATTCATGGACATGTTTACCTCCTTTTTTATGGTTAAACATCATGTACTCTGTTATTTACAACGAATCAGCCAAGAGAGGGTTATCAGATAAAAGGGAGTACGCCCACAAGCACGCCAATAGCACTGAAACAATGGTAAACGCCCCAAACAATTTAACCATCAACAATTTAACTACCACTTTTTAAACACAAAGAAGACGGCCAGCAGAATGAAGATAAAGCCGACAATATAATTCCACTTGACCTCTTCGCGCAGGTATAGCACCGAGAAGCCCACAAACACGACCAGGGTGATGACCTCCTGTATCGTTTTGAGTTGAAAGGCGGAGAACTGTCCGTGACCGATCCGGTTGGCCGGCACCTGAAACATGTACTCGAAGAAGGCAATGAACCAGCTCACCAGGATCACCTTCCAGAGCACGGTGTCTTTGAACTTCAGGTGACCATACCAGGCGAAGGTCATGAAGATGTTGGAGATAAGGAGGAGAATGATCGTTTTCATGCCCGAAATTTAACATAAGGCGCATTGATGGCAGCATAAATTTTAAGCAACCTTCACAATGCCGAGTCAGTATGTTCGTTTACAACAAGATGCAATGCCTGACTGAGCTATGAAAAAAACCGGGCCGGCCTGCGTGCCGCTCCTAAGGGCAAAGTAGAACATCAGTGAGTAATTATACTCCTGTTATTTTGCCAATATAATTTGCATTCGACTTGATCAGAAAGACTGCCTTCACAAGAGGTGGTCTTTTTGTATTTATAAGGTATAAGTATTTGTAAAACAGGCACTAATGGTGCTATTTTTTTGTTTAAATTGAGGTGCGTCCGGCTCGGTTTATGAGCAGCCTGCCGGGTGTGCAGCAATCGGTGTAAAGTACTGCTCCGAAAAGCATAGATAAAATGAAATAAATTGGTAATTTTACCTATTCAATCTACCCAGATACACACATGAGTGACGTAGAAGAAAAACAATTGCATAACAATTATTCAGCAGATAGTATTCAGGTACTGGAAGGACTTGAGGCCGTGCGCAAGCGTCCTGCCATGTACATCGGTGACATTGGCATCAAAGGCCTGCACCACCTGGTGTGGGAGGTAGTGGACAACTCCATTGACGAGGCCCTGGCCGGTCACTGCGATACGATCAATGTAACCATCAACACTAACAATTCCATTACTGTGTCAGACAACGGCCGCGGTATACCTACCGACTTCCACCAGAAAGAAGGCCGCTCGGCCCTGGAGGTGGTTATGACGGTACTGCACGCCGGTGGTAAGTTCGATAAAGACACATACAAAGTATCCGGTGGTTTGCACGGTGTAGGTGTATCGTGCGTGAACGCACTTTCAACCGATTTGCACGTAACCGTGCACCGCAACGGAAAGGTATTTGAGCAGCACTACAACATTGGGGTGCCGGCTTATCCGGTGCGTGAAATCGGTACTACTGACAAAACAGGAACTACTGTAACGTTCCAGCCTGATGCTTCGATCTTTACGACTACGGAGTATAAGTACGATACAATTGCCAGCCGTCTGCGTGAGCTTTCTTTCCTGAACAAGGGCATCCGCATTAACCTGACGGACCTGCGTGAGATCGGTGAAGACGGGCAGCCTCTTTCTGACTCTTTTTACTCAGAAGGTGGTCTGAAGGAATTTGTGGCCTACCTGGACGAGACACGTGAAAACCTGATTCCGGAGCCAATCCATATTGAGAGTGAGAAAAACGGCGTACCTGTAGAGATCGCCCTTCAGTACAATACTTCTTATACCGAGAACATCTTCTCGTACGTGAATAACATCAATACCATTGAAGGTGGTACACACGTTGGTGGTTTCCGTCGTGCCCTTACCCGTACCTTGAAGGCCTATGCCGACAAGTCAGGTATGCTGGACAAGGTGAAGATCGATATTGCAGGTGATGACTTCCGCGAAGGTCTGACAGCCGTAATTTCGGTAAAAGTGCAGGAGCCGCAGTTCGAAGGACAGACTAAAACTAAACTCGGTAACTCCGATGTAGGTGGTGCTGTGGACGTGGCAGTAGGCGAGATGCTAAACCAGTTTCTGGAAGAGAACCCGAAAGAGGCCCGTATCATTGTGCAGAAGGTGATACTGGCCGCACAAGCCCGTAACGCAGCCCGCAAGGCGCGTGAGATGGTGCAGCGCAAGAACGTACTCTCAAGCACGAGTTTACCAGGTAAACTGGCTGACTGCTCTGACAATAATCCGGAGAACTGCGAGATATACCTGGTGGAAGGTGACTCAGCGGGTGGATCTGCCAAGCAGGGCCGTAACCGTATGTTTCAGGCTATTCTGCCGCTTCGTGGTAAGATCCTGAACGTGGAGAAAGCGCAGGAGCACCGCATCTACGAAAACGAAGAGATCAAGAACATGATCACCGCCCTGGGCGTGAGCTTCGGAACGTCAGAAGGTGAGAAAGCCCTGAACATGGAGAAGCTTCGTTACCACCGCATCATCATCATGACGGATGCGGACGTGGACGGTTCGCACATCCGTACCCTGATCCTGACCTTCTTCTTCCGCTACATGAAAGAGCTGATTGAGAATGGTTATATCTACATTGCCCTTCCTCCGCTATACCTGGTGAAGAAAGGCAAGGAAGAGCGCTATTGCTGGAGTGAGCAGGACCGCATCGATGCCATTGCCGAACTAGGCAAGGGCAAAGAAGACAGTGTAGGTGTGCAGCGTTACAAAGGTCTTGGTGAGATGAACCCGGAGCAGCTCTGGAACACGACCATGGATCCGGAAACCCGCAGCTTGAAGCGTGTAACAATTGAGTCAGCCGCTGAGGCCGATCACCTGTTCTCGATGCTGATGGGCGACGAGGTAGGTCCTCGACGTGACTTTATCGAGCGCAACGCTAAGTATGCCCGTGTAGACGTGTAATTCTATTAGACTATCCTATTTTAAAAGCGGCTGCCTTCGAAAGAAGGCAGCCGCTTTTTTATTTATGTTATAGGAAGTGACTATGCGAATTGTGTATATTTAAATGAGTGTAACTCCTGTTGTAGTTTATGCTGTTGGGGTAACGAGAATACTCCACACATAGTGCAAATGGTGGGAGTAGGTACTCCTGTTATATATTAGCTTTGGTCGTAAGTATAAAAAGATACAGCACAGCATGAACCAAGTAGAGCCTATAGTAACCATTGACTTGTTCCCAAAGCTTGACGAGAAATTAATATCATTATTGAAATCACTCTCAGCAGAGGATTGGGAAGTTCAAACTATTGCGCCTAAATGGAAAGTGAAAGATGTTGCTGCTCATCTCCTTGATGGTAATTTACGCACGCTATCCATGTTAAGAGATGGTTATTTCGGAGATCAAGCTGATAATATTGATTCTTACCAAAACCTGGTAGTTTATTTGAACAGGCTTAATTCAGATTGGGTAAAAGCTATGAAACGGGTAAGCCCCAATGTTCTTACTGAGCTCTTGGCAATTACAGGAAGGGAATACAATGACTTTCTCAAAACTTTAGACCCATTTGAAAAGGCAACATTTTCAGTAGCCTGGGCAGGAGAAAAGGTATCGGATAACTGGTTTCATATTGCCAGAGAATATACTGAAAAATGGCATCATCAACAGCAGATCCGATTAGCGGTCGGAGAGGAGAAAACGTTATACAGTAAAGAATTCTACTATCCACACTTAAATACTTCTATGCGCGCTCTGCCTTATCATTACAGAGACACAAAAGGAGAAGAAGGGGAATTGATTAAATTCAGTGTCACAGGTGATAGTGGTGGAGAATGGTTTCTTTTTAATAATGGTAAAGATTGGACATTAGTAACAGATTGTTCTGAAAAGCCTGTTTGTGAAGTAATAATTGAAGGACAAATTGCTTGGCGGTTGTTTACAAAAGGAATATCTATAACCGATGCAGCAGACAAAGTGATGATTATAGGCAAGCAAAATTTAGGAGAAAAGGTCTTTGATATGCTTGCAGTTATGGCTTGATAAAGAATGAAAACCATTCACCAGCGAAAGTTAAAAAGCATTAAAACCTTTTTAGCAATTATGTTAGAAGCAGACGATAGACAAGCGTAAAGATAGAATAGTAGCGGCTGCTTTCGGAAGAAGGCAGCCGCTACTATTCTATAACCTTCGTGTTCGCTGAAGTATATATCAGGCGCCAGCGCTATACCTGGCTTCACGAGGCTTCCTGTAGTACTGCCATAGTATTAACAGCACTAATAACAAGCCCCAACAGCCTGCAAGTATCCAGGTGCTGGCATCACTTGAAGTCGGAGTAGTGCTGAATAGTGTCTTGGTTGATTCGTAGGCGATGTTGGCACCCCAGTGTATGCCGAAGGCAAGCCAGAGTGATTTAGTGATGATGACGGCATAGGCCAGCACCAGGCCTAGTAACAAAAGATAGGAGAGAACTGCTGCACCATCACCTAATCTCCAAATGTGATTCAGCACATAGACCAAGGCGGATAGTAACACCCAATGAACGGGCTTCATATACTTTTCCAGATGGGCATATAAATAGCCCCGGGTTAGAATGTCCTCCGCAACAGAGGGAACCGCAGTCATCAGCAGGAGCATGGGAACTTGTCCGGCAAAAGATGCGATAGTTGTGCTGGAAACAATGCTTTCGTACTCCAACAGAACCGAGAGGTAGAACGATAGCAGGAAGAATGTCAGGCCTAGCAACAGCCCCACCATAAGCTGCCCCAACCATTTAGATTTCAGACCCAAACCATAAGCCCCAAGTCCTGTCCACCCTTGCGCTCTGGCCAGGAAAAATGCTGCCACTATAAACCCGATTTTAAAAAGGGCCATTATCCAAAAAGCAGTAAAAAACTCAGGGAAATGATAAATGGCAAACAGGAGGAAAAACCCTGCAGCGAATGAGAGTAGACTACGTATAGGCATAGCTGGTTCGAAGAGCCATTAGAAGCTCCCAAGCCACAATAATAATTTAAATTATAGGTACTTACAATGCGTAGATAGGAGTAAATGTCAAACAAATGGTTCTTTAGTCAGGTGTATACTTACGCACATTAAGGACACTATCACATGGCAGGGGCCTACTTGCCTACCGCTTTACTCAGCTTCTCAAACACCTTCCCCATTTTATCCAGCACAGCCTGCTGCTCGCTTAGTTTATAGTGCTGCTGCAGGTCGTTGGGGTGGCGGTAGCTCAGGTATACCTGGCCTTTTTCGTCTTCCCACACCAGTAGGCGCAAAGGCAGGTCCAGACCTGTGCGCTGATCGGCCAGCATGAGGTTAGTGCCCACCAGCGGATTGCCGAAAATAAGCACATGCGTTGGCCGGAGATCCAGACCTTTGTCGGCTGCAGCTTTAGTGTGATCTACCTCTGCCACCAGGTTGATGCCCATCCCTTGTATGGCAGCCCGCAGCTTGTTCAGCGTTTCTTCCATGCCGTAGGCGCTGGGTCTGGTAATCAAACGCTCCGATTGCGAAGGCTGTGCTATACCTGCACAGGCGATGCAGATCAACAGGGAAAATGCTGATACAAGGTGCTTCATCTTATTAAAATCTAAAACCGACACGGGCATCCAGAAAATCAGCTACATGGCGATGGGCCTTCAGGTTGATGCCGTAGAACATACGTCCGCCAGTATGGTACTCCAGGCCCCAGCGCTGGTACACCGGGTCGCGGGCTTTGTATGGGGAGTATACGTACACACCGAGTTGCTGATTGAACCGGAAGCGCCCAATGCGCAACTCGTGCCCCAACAACAAAGCACCGCGTTGAAAATCACGACCATCTTCTTCGTCCTGCAGGTGCTTGCGCAAGGTATAGTCTGCTATCCACTCAGCCCCGCCAGTCAGGGCACTGATGCGGCCAATGGGCTGGCTCACATAGGCTGCTATACCTAATAGTGGCAGCTTGCGCGAAGGTTCGTCGCGGCGGTCTTTGCCAGTGCCAAACACGGCTACCAGAAAATTGCGCTCGTGCTGCTCCTGCATACTTGCTGACATCTGCCTCTCGGGGAAAGCGGCAGGGCGCAGGGCATAGTTGAGCCCCACTGTGGCCGATGGGAAGTTGATGCCCTTGTTCGGCTGCCGCAAGCCTCCGTTCGAAATATGCTTATAGGTGCCACCCGCCCGTAGCATCCAGCGCTCACTCAGCCGGTAGTTACCCATCAGGTTGATCTCGAGCGGGAAACTGATGGCCGTGCTGTAAAAGAGATTTTCAGGGTTTGTCTCAGGGTCATAGATGTTGTCCATGTAAGCCAGCCCGGCCCCGAAACGGAAAGACAGGCTAAAGCGGCGGTGAGCTGAGAGAAAAGGCTCTACATACAGAAGCAAGGTATAGGCATTGCCCAGAATGTCAGGATTGTCGAAGTTGTAGTAAGCCAGTGCCGCACCTAATCTGGGGTAACCCTGTATGTACTGCCAGGCACGCTCGTTGGTAAAGTGCATACTAACATCAGCCTCTATACCCCAGGGATTGGAGCCGGAAATATCACGTATTTCGCGTGAATGCGGTATAATGAAGCCTGTGTGCCCCGTCAGGCCAATGTTGATCGCTGACCGGATGGAATCGCCTTGCCACACAGCACCTGCCAGTGCATGCCTACACAGCAGCGACAGAACCAAAGCCATGGATAATAGTAAGCAGGTATGAAAGTGTCTTCCACTGTTCGTCATCTTTACATCCTTACTTGCAGCTTCAAGACACTTTTAAATCTTCAACAGGCCAGCCCGCCAGCTTGGCGCCCGCCTGGTAGGCGCTCTCCAGGAAGTCAAGCAGGGCCTGGCGCGGGTTTTCTTCTCTGCGAAGACTATCGTAAGGGAGCAAGGCCATCGGGCTGCCGCTGGAGTCTATCCAGGAGGCAGCTTTGGGTTTTAGGGGCTCTTTGTCTATACCTTCCGGAGAAGGGTAGGTATAGGAGTAAAATGCCGGAAAGGGCACCTTATCATCTCCTGGCCAGAAACCGAAGCTGATCACCTCATGCGAATAGGCATTGCGCTCTACCAGGCTGGCATCTTCCCGTATGGGTAGTTTCTTGCCTGAAAAGCGGGTCACCGTCAGGTCGGTGTGATGCCAGTAGAACTGAACAGGACAGGTTTTGCCGTAGAAGCGACCGCTAAACTCTTTCAGGACTTCGTCTGCCACAGTCAGCACCCGCCAGTAAGTGTTTACCTGCTCGGAGTTATAGGTAGCGTGGGTATGGTCCTCGGCAAAAGGTATCTTGCTTTTGTTGTCGTATGGCTTGGCCAGAATCTCTACCTTGATACCCAGCACATCCAGGGATTTCATGACAGTGATATAGAACTCCGAAACACTCAATCCGTCCTGCAGCCTGATCTCCTCCACGGCTCCGGTGCTCGTTCTGATGCTGAGTTGATGATCGATGAAGTCGAACTGTATCTCGAAGGTATAGAACCTGAAAGGGATAGGTCCTGTCGTGAGTCCGCGTGCGTTTACGTACAGCGTAACATGCCACCAATGATTGAGCGGGGGCATCAGCGTCAGACGTATCTTGCCTACGATCTGCAGGTACAGGTGCAGTGTATTTTTTGTGGCCTCCCAATCTGCCAGGGGCAGCGGAGGGAGCTCAAATTCGCTGGTATCAGGTATTGGGTTTGCTTGCATAGCTTCTCTCAATTGCTCTTGTTTTATACCGGGCACAGGCTGATTGGTTCTGAGATTCTGGTGAAGATCAAGGTATAGGCGAACTTTTTTTGGTGCCGGAGGGAGCTTTTAGAAAACATTTATGCAAGCTTTCGTCAAAAGGCATGACAAATTCACTTACAAAAATTATATTAGCAGTTGGGCATACTTAGTCCAATGTCCGTATACCTGCGTCTGTCAGGGAGCCTCTGTTCTCCGACTTGACTTGAGGCTTCTTTAATATCTGAAAACATGCTAACCAATAAGGTTTCTGACCAAATAAAGCGAAGTAAATACATTAGCCGCGACCTGAGCTGGCTGCGTTTCAACTACCGTGTGCTCGACCAGGCCCGCGACACCAGCCGCACTATTTTCGACCGGCTCAAGTTTATGGCCATCACGGCTTCCAATCTCGACGAGTTCTTTATGATCCGGGTGGGAAGTTTGTACAACTACATTGACTACGGCAAAGAGCGACTGGACTACTCTGGTCTGCGCGAACTGCCTTTCCGCAAGAAGCTGCTCGACTACGCCCACCGCTTCGTCAATGATCAGTACCTCACGTTCAACAACGAACTTGCCGAGCTGTTTGACAAAAGCGGTTTTGACATACTCAAAGTGGGTGACCTGACCGAGATCGAGCAGAAGAAGGTAGACAGCTACTTCAAGAATACGATCTACCCGCTGCTCACGCCCATGGTGTTTGACAATTATCATGGCTTCCCGCTACTCATGAACCAGCTGCTAACCTTTGGTGTGGTAACCCGCACCACCGAGGAGCAGAAGGCGCAGGACCGCGTAACCTTTGTGCAGATACCACAGAACCTGGCCCGTTTTTACGAGATCAACCGAAAGGACAAGATCATCTTTGTGCCGATTGAGGAAATCATCCGCTGGAAGATCAAAAAGCTTTTCCGCAACGTGGAGATCGTGTCGGCGAACCTCTTCCGCATTACCCGCAACGGAGACTTTACACTGGAGGAGTCCGACGACATTGAGGCGGACTTTGTGCAGGAGATCAAGTCGAAGCTGAAGACCCGCAAAAAAGGACGTGTGGTGCGCCTGGAGATTGAGCGCAATCCGTCTGCTTTTATGATGAAGGTGCTGAAGGAGCGCTGGACCATCGACAATGCCAACGTCTTCACGATCAACAGCATGATCGATCTGCGTGGCCTCTGGCAGATCATCAACCACCGGCAGTTCAAGGACAAGGGCTTTAAGCAACCCGCATCCGTCACGCCGCTCAGCCTCCCAGCCGAGTCTGTGGACATGTTTCAGTACCTGAAAGAGCATGATGTACTGCTGCACCACCCCTACAACAACATGGAGCCGGTGGTCCAGCTGCTGGAGCGTGCCGCCGAAGACCCTTATGTGCTGGGTATTAAGCAGACGATTTACCGCCTGGCCGACCAGTCACGCGTGACAGCTGCCCTGCTCAAAGCCGCTGAAAACGGCAAGCACGTGTCGGTATTGTTTGAGGTGAAGGCCCGCTTTGATGAAGAGCGAAACCTAAGGGAAGGGGAGCGCCTGGAGAAGGCTGGCTGCTTTGTAATCTACGGCATCAGCAAGTACAAGACGCATACCAAAATGCTCATGATCATCCGCAAGGAAGGGGAGAAGGTAACGCGCTACGTGCACATTGGAAGCGGCAACTACAACGAGCAGACAGCCCGCCTGTATACCGACGTGAGTTTGCTCACTACCAATGAGGTATATGCGCATGACGTGTCGGAGTTTTTCAATGTAATAACCGGTCACTCCCGACCGAACGAGTACAAGTACCTGCTCACTTCACCTAAGTCCATGCGCCAGCAGTTGATCGAACTGATTCGCCATGAGGCACGCAATGCCAAGAAAGGGTTGAAGAGCGGGATTGTGATCAAGATCAACTCGCTGGAAGACAAGGAGGTGATCGACGAGTTTTACAAAGCCTCCAAGGCTGGTGTTCCGATCAAGCTGATCGTGCGCGGCATCTGCTGTTTACGGCCTGGGCGTGAAGACCTGAGTGAGAATATCTCGGTGAAGTCGATCGTAGGGGAGTACCTGGAGCATAGCCGCATCTATTACTTCCACAACAACGGCGACCCGAAGGTATACGGAGGCAGTGCCGACATTATGGTGCGCAGCTTTGACCGCCGTATCGAAGCGCTTTTTCTGATCGTGAATGAGGAGCTGAAGAAAGAGGCGATCAATATTCTGTACTACAACCTGCTCGACAACCAGAACTCATACATCATGCGCGAAGACGGTACCTATTCCCGCAAAAAGCCAGCCGCTAACGAAGAGATCGTGGATGTGCACAAACTGTTCTACAAGAAGGTATTCGAGGAAACAACGCAGGAAGTGGAGCTTGTGTAAGCCTACCTGCTGATCTGGCTGATCACAAACCGCTCCTGATGATGTTGCTCATACAAGGCGTGGATCATCCCGTCTTTGAGGCCGACGGCAGGCACGAGCATGCTTTCCAGTTTGGCCCATTTCATGGCGGACAGGTATATCTCAGCAGCTGGGAGAATGACGTCGGCGCGGTCGGGGTTGAGGAGGAGTTCCGTGATGCGTTGCTCCATGGTCATGGCCGCTACCCGCTGCGTGATTTCTTCGATTTGCTTGCGGAAAATCGCCTTGCCTACTGCTTTGCCTGAGAGGTCGAAAATTTTGTTGATGTTACCGCCTGTGCCAATGGCTCGGGTTAGGTGATATTTTTTGGCGTTCTCCTCAATCCATACCCGCATGTTGTTCCAGAGCTCCTGCGAATCCACGCCGTGCATGTGTCGGATGGAGCCCTGTTCAAAAGACTGCGAGGCCATCTTCTCGCGGTTCACATAAATGTTGAACTCGGTGCTGCCCCCACCCACATCAATGTGCAGGTAATTGCGCTCGTCCAGAAAGTTCACGATGACTTTGTTGATCAGGTCGGCTTCGGCTACCCCGTCGATCACCTGTATGTCCATGCCGATGGCCTGGTACACACGGTCCAGAATTTCGGGAGCGTTCTGGGAGGTTCGCATGGCAGAGGTGGCGCACACCATGTAGTGGTCCACGTCGTGCACGTCGAGTAGCAGCTGAAAAGCGTGCAGTAGCTTGATAAATTTTTGAATTTTGTGCTCGCTGATATAACCGGCATTGAACACATCCTCTCCAAATCGGATGGCGTAGCGGATATATTCTACTCGTTTAAAAATAACGTTTCCATTCTGATTCAGAACGTTGGAGATCTGGCACCTCACCGCGTTCGAACCGATATCAATAGCAGCTAACTTCAAAAATTATCCGGTTAAGAGCGTACAACATGCTTTACTAACCCAAATATAGGTATAAATGCTGTACGCAGAAAGTATCGGTGCTACCAATTAATCCAGCAATTTTACTCAGCAGCCTGCACCCAGCCGAGTCTGCCGTCCGGCTGTCGCACGAGGTCAAACTGCCCGTTCACGGCTACTACAGGTATAGCGGCTCCTGCCGGCAGACTGTCCATTTGCCCGGCTTCGGGGTGCGCGTCATCCAGCAGCGGACGCTCCTGGCGCAGTTTCTTAACAGCGATGGGTTTGGCTATACCTTCCACCAGTGAACTGATGATGTAAGCCTCCGACTGATCGGGCAGGCGAACGCGGTACCAGTTGTCTGCGGCACCCACCACCTGGAGCGGCGTGTGTTTGCTGAGGGAGGTATGGAGTGCTGCTTTAGCTGAGGGTTCTGTCCGCACATTGGCCATCTTGGACGACACCCTTACCCAGTTGCCGATCTGCGTGGCATCTACTTTCACGGTAGGTATAGGTGCTGCAGACTGGTGCACGTAAGGGTAGGGATTGGTGGCGCCGCGGCCGTAGCGGTAAATGCCAAAGTGCAGGTGCGGACCTGTGCCCTTCGCATTACCCGTATTACCTACCAGTCCCAGCGTGTCGCCTACACTGACGCGCTGTCCGGCTGTAACCAACTGCTGGTCCAGGTGCGCATAGTAGAGATTCTGCCCACGGCTCATATCCGATAGCCAGATCACCTTGCCGCCACGGGGCGTTTCATTTACCCGCGACACCACACCGTCAACAGAGGCAATAACAGGTGTGCCGCGCGGCGCAAAGATGTCAATGCCTTCGTGACGTCTGGCACCAGCATCGCGCGGATCGCCCCAGATGCTGGCGATGTGGCGGCTGGTTTTACCAGGTATAGGAAAAGCCAGGGTGGGCTGTGCCTGTATGGTGATGGTATAAGTGCCACCACGGAGTAGTTCCGGCTGAACCCGCAGCAGGTGGGCCATGTCCTCGTCTACCACATAGGTCAGGGTAGTGGCTGTCGTATCTGCGTGGGCAACCTGTTTTGGAGCTTTGGTAGGGTCGGTGCTGTTCTCAAACAGATCCATAAAGACCTGCACCGTTTGGCGGGCTTTCATCTCCAGGCTCACCACCAGTTTCTCGCCACGTTTGGCTTCTACTCTGTAACCTAGCGCTCGTGGTTTGTCGGCCGGAAAGTAGCCTGTTTCCTTGAAAGGCAGCGTCACCGGCGTCGGTGTTTGCAAGGCCGTTTGACCTGCCTCCAGCCAGTCCTGCCCCACAGCAGTTTGATCAAGTTTAGCGCTCTTCAGGGAAGAGACATAAGCCTCGTAAGGCGTCTCTTTTTTGAACACGCCACGCAGCGTTTCCCGGCTTCCGCAGCTGGAGAGGAAGAGGGTGACGAGTAAGAAGTATAAGAGAGAAGAATAGCTTATCGGCTTTCTGTTCATGCTTGGTTTTGTTTCCGGATTTCAGATGTGTATCCCTTTCTATACAAATATGATACCTGATTTGATTCCTTTTACTTGATATAGAATGATTTAAGCGCAATGTTGTACCTTTTGGGCAAATCTGAACAGTGCCTGAGCAGGAACGTAAAAACAGATGTACCAATGGGAAAGGATCGTGAGAACGAACGTCAGAAAGAAAAGTATCAAAGAGCGGTGGCGCAACCGCGGAAAGAGAATGGGCAAACGGCTGCTGCCTCTTTTTGCGCCGCTCATATTATCACCCTCCGCCTCCATAGGGGCTGGTAAATATGTATCCGTCAATCATAAGGTGAAGCCTAACGTGACAGCATTATCTGTCATGCGCTTCGAGCAGGTGTCCTTTGACCTCTACACCCAAATGAACCTGAGCGCTTCGGGCCTGAACTACGATGTGTTTAACAATGCCCTGATGGGCTATTACGGCATGTACAACGAAGGGCGCCTATCAGATAAAGGCATACTTACAGTGGTGGATTTTACAAAACCCTCCAGTGAAAAGCGGCTCTGGGTGCTCGACCTGAATAACCGGCAGGTGCTCAGCAACACGTATGTGGCGCATGGCAGAGGCTCGGGCGAAGTGATGGCACAGACGTTCTCCAATGAGCACAAGTCCTTTATGAGCAGTGTGGGCTTTTACGTGACCGACGAGGTATACTATGGCAAGCATGGCAAGTCGCTGCGGCTCGATGGGCTGGATGAAGCCTACAACTCTAACGCCCGTGACCGTGCCGTGGTGATGCATGGCGCTGAGTATGCCACCGAAGACTTTATGAACAAATACGGCAGACTGGGTCGTAGTCTGGGATGTCCGGCGGTGCCGTTGGGAGAGCACGAAAGCATAATCGATGCCATACAAGGCAAGACAGCCTTGTATATCCACTCGGGTGACCAGACCTATACCTCGCACTACCTGGACAATGCCAATGCCGTAGCGGGCTATATGGCCAGTACGCAGCCTACCCAGCTTCCGCCAGCGGAGTTTTCCATTTAATGCCACAGCCTATACCTGGTTTCTGGTCGGCGCTCACTGGCTGAGCCGCCAGCAGGGCATCCAGTGCCTGGCGCAGGTCACGTCCTGTTACAGGCACTTCGCTTTTAGGACGGGCGTCATCAAATTGCCCATGGTAGGCCAGGCGCATGTTGCGGTCAAACACGAAGAACTCAGGTGTGCATACTGCCTGGTAAGTGCGGGCCACTTGCTGGGTCTGGTCATACAGGTATGGAAAAGGAAAGTCTAACTCCTTGGCCAATTCTCTCATCTGCTGTGGTCCGTCCTGCGGATAAGCCACTGCATCATTGGCACTGATCCCTACAAAACGCACATCTTTTTGCTGATACTCCACAGCCACCTGCACCAGTTCATCCAGAATGTGCTGCACATAGGGGCAGTGGTTGCAGAGGAACATAATGACCGTGGCTTTTGTGGAGACCACGTCCTCCAAACAAACAAGCTTGTCGGAAACTGTATCGAGCAGTGCAAAGTTGGGTGCTACAGTGCCCAGTGGTAATGCTGTGGAAGCTAATGGCATAGTGCTGTAGATTAGGTGAGAGAATCTTTCAGGCTATACCTGAAAGCTGAATCAATGTAAGATTTTTGTGGGAATTAAAAAAGAAAACGGGTGCTTATTGCGCAACAGCTGTTGCGCAATAAGCACCCGTTTTCTTTTTTTTTGGCGAAGCTACCTGCCGTACAACGCTACTTCCTTTCGCAGGCGCTGCGCCACCGTTTTGGTAAACTGGCCCGGCTGCAGGCGCCACTGCCAGTTGCCATTGGCGGTCGAGGGCTTGTTCATGATCGCTTCCTTGCCCAGACCCAGCACATCCTGTATGGGCAGCACCACGAGCTGCGCCACCGACATGTAAGCCAGGCGCGCCATCACCTCGTGCACGTTTTCCTTTGAAAGACGCTGGGCACTGTAATCGCTCAGCCGCTTCTTATCGTCACGGCTGGCGTCCTGCTCGTACCAGGCCCTTACGGTGCTGTTGTCGTGTGTACCGGTGTACACGATGCTGTTTTGGATGTGGTGGTGAGGGGCGTAAATACTTTCTGGCAAATCTTCGCCGAAGGCAAAGAGCAGCACCCGCATGCCCGGCAGGTCAAACTGGTTCATGAGGTCGCGCACCGGCTGGTCTATTTCACCCAGGTCCTCGGCAATGATGGGCATGGCAGGGAATTTTTTGCGTACCACGTTCAGTAGTTCGGCTCCCGGGGTATTCACCCACTTGCCTTTGATGGCGGTTTCCTCCCCGGCGGGCACTTCCCAGTAAGCCGAGAAAGCACGGAAATGGTCGAGGCGCAGCAAACCAAAGAGCTCCAGGTTATGGGCAATGCGCTGCAGCCACCAGTCGAAGTTCTGCTTTTCAAGAGCCTTCCAGTCGAATACCGGCGTGCCCCAGAGCTGCCCCGTTTCGCTGAAGTAGTCCGGCGGCACGCCCGATACGGCAGTGGGCTTACCTTGGCGGTCAAGTTTGAAGATATGCGGATGCGACCACACGTCGGCGCTGTCGTGGCTCACGTAAAAAGGCATGTCGCCGATAAACGTGATCTCTTTGGAGGTGCAGTATGCTTTGAGTGCCTCCCACTGGCGGTAGAACAGGAACTGGTAAAAAGCCTCCCGCTCAATCTCACCCGCCAGCTCCGCCGAAAGCGCCTCCATGGCGTGCTCTTGCCGTGTCTTTACCTTCTCAGGCCATTCCACCCAGGATTTTTGATCGTAGTAATGCTTGAAAGCCACAAAGCTGGTAAAATCGGGAAGCCATGCCTTGTGCGCTTCCTGAAAGCGGGTAAACGCGGCTTTCAGCTTGCTTGCCTTGCCGTCTTTGTAGTTGTCATACGCTTGTCGCAGCAGCTTCACTTTGTAGTCCGCCACCTTCGGGTAGTTTACCTTGGCCTTGTCGAAGCCGCCGCCGGCCCGGATGTCTTTCTTGTCCAGCAGGCCATCTTCCACCAGCCGTTCGGGACTGATCAGCAGGGGGTTGCCGGCAAAGGCGGAGTGGCTGCTGTAGGGTGAGTTGCCTGAGCCGATCTCAGTTGGGTTGAGCGGCAGGATCTGCCAGTAGCGCTGGCCCGCCTCGGCCAGCAGGTCGGCAAATTTATAGGCTTCTGAGCCCAGGTCGCCGATGCCATAAGCGGAAGGGAGCGAGGTGATGTGGAGCAGGATGCCGCTGCTTCGTTTAGGTATAATCATGCGTTGGAGGAGGTTAAAAGTGCAACCGGGAAAGTCTTGAAAATATCAGCCAGCGGTATAACCTGCTTCGCCTGAACCTGCTGGCCTCCAAAAAGCTGCTGCCAGTTTTGCGGCGCTTCGGCAGGCAGTTCGACTGCCGTGTCGCCCCATACCTGCTCGCCCAGTGGCAGTTCCTTTTCTGAGATGATGCCCGTGAGCAGACGCGGCACCACCACAATGCACCAGTCCTCTCCGTGGTGACGGGCAAAGGCCATGGCATGGCGGCTGTGCTGGCCCTTTAACTTCAGCGGGATATAATCGCCCTCGTCGAAAAGTGATTTCAGCTCTTTGCGCAGGTGGAGCACCTGGTGTAGCAGGTATAGCTTCACGCGTGCATCGGTAGGGGAGGAGAGCAGCTCCTGCTGCAGCTCGTCACCGTTTTCGTTCTGCTTTATTTCCTGCAAAAACTGCTGTCGCTGCCCGTAATCCACGGGGCGGCGGTTGTCCGGATCTACCAGGCTGAAGTCCCAGAGTTCGCAGCCCTGGTATACATCAGGCAGGCCGGGGCAGGTGGTTTTGAGGAGCGTCTGGCACAAGGAATACAGCCAGCCAAAATGGGCTGCCTTCCGGAAAAATGGCATGAACGAAGCCATAAAAGCTTCGTCTTGCTGCAGCAGTTGCTGCACCAGATTCTTGACCGCCGTTTCATAGGCCTCGTTCGGCTCCGACCAGTTGGTATTGACCTTGGCCTCCCGGAAAGCCTTCACGAGGTACTCCTGTACCCGCTCCACCAGCGTGTCATCCACTTTGCCATCGATCGGCATTACGCCCAGCAGGGTTTGCAGTATAAAGTAAAGGTCGTTTGCTGTCGGGCCATCGGAATTGTTTTGCTTCCGTGCCAGTTGCATCCAATCCTGCGCATTTTTCTCCCACTCTTCTGGTATTTCACTCAACACCTGCAGGCGCATGCGGGAGCCTTCGCCACGTTTGGTGTCGTGGGTGGCGGTCGCGTTGATGGAGTGCGGATAGGTTTGCATGCGGTATTGCATGCGCTCGTGGAAATCCCGGCGGTCGAGATTGAACACATCCGGGCTATTGCCCACCTCGTTGAGTGCCAACAATCGGTTGTAGTTGTAGAAGGTGGTGTCCTCCACGCCCTTGGCCGCCAACGGACCTGTAAACTGCTGGCTGCGCATCACAAAGTATAGCTTTTCGCGCCTTCTCTCTTCGCTGTCCTGCTCATCCGACTCGAACAAAGTGCGCAAGTGCTCCAGCTCGGCTTTGGACTCAGGTGCTTTTTCATGCGCAATGGCAAAGGCCTTGTCCACCACTTCCATGGCCTCGGGCGGCAGCGGGAAGGTATGGCCGTAGATGCGGTACACCGGGAAGGAGGCCAGTAAAGTGGCCAGGGCATGGTGCCAGTTCTTGTCTCCTGAAGAAGCAGGTATAAGTTCGGAATCGCGCAGCAGGCGCAACAGGTTTTGGAGCTCGCCCTGCATGTAGTTTTCAAGTATCAGCAGTTTCTTCTCGTACACCAGCTTCTCGTAGTCGAGGGGCGCGTCGGGCACCAGGCGACGGTAGATTTTGGTAAGCTTTTTCTCACCTTCAGCATCGGTATAAAGGTTGCTCACCCAGGCCAGAAAGTCGTAGCCGCTGTTGCCCTGTATCGGCCAGTAGTCGGGCATGTTTTCTTCGCCTTCCAAGATTTTCTCCACCACCAGGTATACCTGTTCACCTGCCAATTCCCGCAGCCGCTTTAGGTAATTGTCGGGGTCGAAAAGTCCGTCGACGTGGTCTACCCGCAGCCCCTGCACCAGTTGCCGCACACACAGTTCCTTAATGAACTGGTGGTAGTGATGAAACACCTCCTCCCGCTCCATGGCCGTGCAGATCAGGTCGTTGACGGTGAAGAAGCGGCGGTAGTTGATCTGTTTTTCGGTTTCCTGCCAATGACTCAAAATGTAGTATTGCTGCCGGAGCAGTTCCTGTAAGGCTGTTTTGTCATCGTTTATACCTTGCAGCACATTGGCTATACCTTGCTTTATTTCAGAATGATCCTGCGCCGTCTGGTAAAGAGCCTGTTTGGCCTGCTCCCAGTCGTTTGGCTCCAGCCTGTCGTGCGACATCAGTTGCTCCAGCTTTTGCACCTGCTCCATTAGTGCTGTGCTGGCTTCTGAAGAATTCAGCTTCTCAGCAATACGCTCCAGCAGGAAGGTATAGCTGTCGATGCTGATCGGGTAGATGTTGTCGAAGTAATGCAGCCGGAAACCATCTTCATCGAAGCTGACCTTGAGCTGCCCCTGCTTCACTACCTCCTCCAGGGGCTCCCCCAGAAAGGGCACCATCAGCTGGCCCTCAAAATCGGGGTGATTGAAGTTGACGTCGAAGAAGGTATAAAAGCGCGACTTCTGACCTTTCTCCAGCACGTCCATCAGCCAGGCATTGTTTGGGTGGAAGGCCATGTGATTCGGCACGATGTCCTGCAGCCAGCCCATGCCATGTACTTTCAGTTCGTCGGCAATTTCCTGCAGCTCTTCCATAGTGCCCACGTCGGGGTTGAGCTGGTGCGGATCCGTCACGTCGTAGCCGTGTTCACTGCCGGGACGGGCCGTGAAAAAGGGCGCAGCATAAATGGTGCTGATGCCCAGGTCCCGCAGGTAAGGGAGTATGTTTTTCAGGTCCCGTAGTGTAAACTTCGGCGAGAGCTGAACCCTGTATGTAGAGGAAGGTATGTATACCATGTTGTTTTCTTTTAAGCTATGTAGGGAAAGGTAATTTGGTGGTGTCCCGTTATTTACGGCTGTGGCACAAACTGTAATTGCAGTTTCATATTTTCAGATTCAGGTTTTTATACAACTCTTCGAACTGCCTGCACCAGGCAGCGGCTTTTTCATCCTGCTTTTTGCGGTTAGTTTCATAGGTGCTTTGTCGCATCCTGAAGGCGATGTTCTGTGACTGCCAGTACTCCGGCTGTAGACTGGAGCCGTTGATGACCGTCAGGAGTTCTGTCAGGTACAGCATGTGCTCCGTATCATCAGGATTTTCCTCCAGGTTGTGCATGGCTTCTTCCACATGGATGGTAGCAGCATAATTCACGGCTTCCTCGTCCAGTCTCACACCCATACGCTCCACCTCCTTCAGTAGTTTGAGCACGGTGTCCACATCCACCCGTTCAGCCATCAGGGCTTCGAGCAGACGACCTGATACGATATAGTCTACCGTGATCTGCAGTGGACGTGGCAGGTTCATGTCTACGTTTTTGATGGCAGCCATCAATGGGTAGTTGTTGTCGTATACCTGCTGAAAGTCGTGCTCCAGCGCCCGCATGGTTTGCTCCAGTACCTGGTCCAGAATCTTCTTCTGATCGTCGCGGAACAGGTGCCAGAAAGAGTAGTTGTGTGACTCAAAATGCTTGTCGAGCAGCATGATCACTTCCGTGATATTGCCCTTGTCGAAGGCGGTGCTGAGTTCGTGGTGCAGGGTGGCAAAGGCATCCGGACTCACGAATTTGCGCACGCCCCCGAAAAGCTGGTGGTCGCCGATGTGCAGCACACCAAACGAGATGTCCACTTCCTCCCAGGTGATGGTCGAGCGAATATAAGCCTTGCCGATGGCCAGCCGCTGCCGTCCCGCCTCCAGCATTTCAAAATACTCCGATCTGGCCTTGTAGCTGTAGAGTGGCAGTTCATCAGGCGAGTCGGCAAAAAGGGACGACACGGCATAGTGGGCGCCCACCCGCAAAAGGTCCAGCTGCGTAGGCTGCACTATTTTGTAGTAGGCCTTGGAGGCGTCGCCATACTCTTTATTGTTGCTCTTGGCCCTCCTCAGGAACTCCACAAATTTCGTTTCATAGTCTTCCCCGTTCAGGTCTTTGGCCAGCTGCAGGGCGCGTGTCGCGTACAAAATGTCCTGCATGGTTTCAATGCCGCTCACTTCATCAAAAAACCAGCCGCAGCTGGTGTACATCAGCATGGCGTGGTACTGCATTTCGAGCAATTTCAGAAACTTAATCTGCTCTCCTTTGCTCAGCTCCCTGTTGGTTTGTGAATAGATGAATTCCCGCACGTGGTCCTCGTTCCGGTCCATGATTACCTGGATGTAGTTGTTGCGCGTCTGCCACGGATCGGCACCCAGCTTCTGCATCTCCTGCTCAAAAAGCGGCTCCAACTGGTCGCGCACCCAGTCAAAGGCTTCCCGCACGGGAGCCCGCCAGGCCTGGTTCCAGTCGTCGTGTCCGCCGGTGTGGCAGCCGCAGTCGCTGCGCCAGCGCTCTACGCCGTGCATGCAGCTCCAGGAAGTGTTCTCGATGATCTCAGCTTCGTACTTGGGCGGGTATAGCTCCAGGTATTCGCCGTAGATTGTGATCTTGGCCAGCTCTTCCTGCTCAATGTGGTGCAGGGCGTAGGAAAGGGCCATTTCGCCGAAGCGGTGGTGGTGTCCGTAAGTTTCGCCGTCGGTGGCGATATGCATCAGTTGCGGCTCCTTGCTATGCTCGTCAAAGGTGGTGGTGAGGCGGTGAGCAAACTTCTCGCCACTTTCCAGCAGTCCTTCAAAGGCGATGGCCTGCGACACGGGTGCATCATAAAAGAACAATGCTATCGTGCGGCCAGAGGGCAGGGTACAGCGGTAAGGCCGCTTTGGGTCTATTTTGGCGCCCGTGGCATTGTGCCACTCTTTCTCGTCGATCTTGCGGTAACGTTTGGCCTGGTAGGGCGAAAGAATCGTGAATTTGATGCCATGCTCAGCCAGCACCTCCAGTGTGGTGGTATTGGCAGCAGTTTCACCCAGCCACATTCCTTCCGGGTCGCGACCGAAGCGCTTGCGGAAATCATAGATTCCCCAGATCACCTGTGTATGCTGATCGCGCTCGTTGGCCAGCGGCATGATCATGTGGTTGTATACCTGACCCAAGGCTGCTCCGTGCCCCGAAAAGCGCTTCTGACTTTCCTTGTCCGCATCGAGTATGGACTGGTAAATGTCGGGGGCTTTTTTCTCCATCCATTCCAGCAAGGTAGGCCCGAAGTTGAAGCTCATGCGGGCGTAGTTGTTCATGATGTCCACGATCTGGCCCTTGCCATTCTGGATGCGCGAAGCCGAGTTGCGGGCATAGCATTCGGCGGTGATGCGCTCATTCCAGTCGTGGTAGGGGTGCGCCGACTCCTGCAGCTCTACCTCGTTGAGCCAGGGGTTCTCGCGCGGCGGCTGGTAAAAGTGTCCGTGAATGCAGATATACTTGTTCATATATTATAGGACAAAGGATCGTTAGACAAAAGACTGCGAGGTATAGCCCGTTTAGGCTTAGCTCCGAATAAAGGCTATACCTGATGATGCTCATACCTCTTTTTACAAAATGACGTTGCTTTGGTATACCGCGACAGAAGCGGCTGGCAACTCTATTTCCTGACCTGCGCTCAGCTCCCTTGGTAAGTCTATACCTGCCCCGCCATACCTGTCTTCATCTGAACTCAGCACCAATTCCCACGAGGCTCCCACTTCTTTCACTATTTGCGTTTTTTGTGGTTGATTACTTATGTTAAATAAAGTATAGAGGTACGGACTTTCACCTGCATGAATCAGTTGTAACACCAGGTTATCAGTATCCATCTGCACGCGCATGTTCGGCTTGTCAGGGTTAGCCAGAGCAGGTGCAGTTTTTCTAAGGCGTATCAGCTCTTTATAGAAATTGCGCAATTTGTTTTGCTGCTCGTCCTGCTTATACCCATGTGTAAGTTTAGACTTGTTGAATGTCTCCTCGCTTTGTGGGTCGGGGAAGTCGCCTTTGGAAGCAAAGTATTTAAATTCTTCGCGCCGGCCTTTGCGGACAGCTTCCACCAAATCTTCATCGGTATGGCTTACAAAGTACAGGAATGGGTTCTTCTCGCCATACTCCTCGCCCATGAACAGCATGGGAGTATAGGGAGAGAGCAGTATCAGGCCCGCCACAGTTTTTAGCATTTCAAAAGACACTAATTCGGTCAGGCGTTCGCCCAGCATGCGGTTGCCTACCTGGTCGTGGTTCTGAGAACAGACAACGAATTGCTTGGCAGGTAAGTCAGTGGCATCCGTACCTACAGTACGCTTTCTGTGCTCAGAGTAGAGTCCATTGTATACAAAGGTGTGCTCCAGTGCCTTTTTCAGATGTTCGGGCTTGCCAAAGTCTTCGTAGTAGCCATCCAACTCACCTGTTATCAATGTGTGTATGGCATGGTGGTAGTCGTCGAACCACTGCGAGTCCAGGCCATAGCCTCCCTTTTCTACCGGGTTTAGCAGGCGTACATCGCTTTGGTCACTTTCTGCTATCAATATGAATTCTTTACCTAATTGCTCGCCCAGTTGCTTGGTTTGCTCCTTTAGCTCCTGCAAAAAGTGTTTGGCACCCGTGTCATAAATAGCGTGAACGGCATCCAGGCGTAGTGCGTCTATGTGGAAGTCGCGGAGCCACATCAGTGCGTTCTGAATAAAGAAGTTGCGGACGTGGTCAGAATGTGCATCATCAAAATTCAGCGCGTTTCCCCAAGGAGTACTATACTTGCTTGTGAAGTAAGGACCAAAGTCATTGAGGTAGTTTCCTTCCGGCCCCATGTGGTTATAAACCACATCGAGCACCACGGCTATACCTGCGGCATGACATGCATCGACGAGTTTCTTCAAGCCTTCAGGACCACCATAGCTATTTTGTGTTGCAAAAGGATATACACCATCATAACCCCAGTTGCGGCAACCCGGAAATGCTGCTACCGGCATGATTTCAATCGCCGTTATACCTAAGTCCACCAATTCAGGAATCTTGTCAATGACGCCCTGGAAAGTACCCTCTTCAGAGAAAGTGCCCACGTGCAGTTCGTACACAATATACTGCTCCAGCGGCAGCGGTTTCCAGTTATCGTCAGTCCACCCAAAGGAGGAATGGTCCACAACGGCTGAGGGCTCATGCACGCCGTCGGGCTGAAAGTGGGAGGCGGGGTCAGGGCGTTCCATCTCTTCATCAAGCCGGAAGGTATAGCGTGTGCCGGGTCCAGTCTCTTCACTCAGGGCGGTCCAGTAACCGAAGGCTTCGCGCTGCAGCGGTATTATGTTATCATTATCTTTTAACACCACATCCACCTGTGCGGCGGCTGGGGCCCACACTGTGAACAGCGTACCCTTACCTGGTGTATAATGTGCTCCAATCTCTCGTGTTATGCTCATATAGTATCCTTTTACGCCTGATTTCTAACTGGCTTATACGGCATTAGGTTGTTCTTTTTTAGGCAATTGAATCTTTTATGATTCCAAAGTTGTCCCCTGAGCCGCTTAACATAAGCTGTAGGTGCCCTGCTGCAGACTCACCCGAAACCTATTATGCGTGCATTCAGTACCTATTAGCTATTCTACATCAAATCAGGAAAAAAGCATACATGGAAGCACTGGAAGGAACCAAAAGGGTTGTCATCGAGAACGTGAAACCGCAGGTAAACTGTGGGCAGTATCCAATCAAGCGCACTGTGGGAGAGGAGGTCGAAGTGACGGCAGATGTGTTTGGAGACGGCCATGACGAGGTAAAAGCTGTATTGCTCTATCGCCATTCCAAAAAGAAGAAGTGGACCGAAGTACCGATGACTTTCCTGGGCAACGACCGCTGGCAAGTCACCTTCACGCCTGAGAGTATGGGTACTTATGAGTATACCTTGCAGGGCTGGGTGGACCATTTCTATACCTGGCAGAAGGGGCTCAAGAAGAAGTTTGAAGCGAATCAGGATATTACGGTCGAGCTACAGATAGGCGCACAGCTATTAGAAGAATCTGCCGCCACTGCCAAACCAGGCCAGCAGAAGCGACTGCGCAAGTGGGCAGAGCAACTGAACAAGCCGGGGTCTATTGCCGACGCCGTAGCACTGGCCACAGGCGAAGACGTGTCGGACCTGATGCACGCCTGCTGTGACCGCCAGAACGTAACGACCTATCACAAAATACTGACCGTGGAAGTGGAGCGACAGAAAGCGCTTTTCAGTACCTGGTACGAATTCTTCCCGCGCTCCGCTGCACAGGAGGCAGGCCGCCATGGCACCTTCCAGGACTGCGAGCGACTGCTGCCGCGCATTGCCGAAATGGGCTTCGACACGATCTACCTACCGCCTATCCACCCGATCGGCTATGCTTTCCGCAAAGGCAAAAACAACTCTGTAACTTCTGAACCGGGAGAGCCTGGCTCACCCTGGGCCATCGGTGCCGAGTCAGGTGGGCATAAATCTATCCTGCCGGAACTGGGAAGCCTGGACGAGTTCAGAAGCTTTGTGCAGGCTGCCCGTGAGCATGGCATCGAAGTAGCACTGGATTTTGCCATTCAGTGCTCGCCTGACCATCCTTATGTGAAGGAGCATCCGCAATGGTTTAAGTGGCGCCCTGATGGCACGGTGCAGTATGCTGAGAACCCACCCAAGAAATACCAGGACGTGCTGCCCGTAAACTTCGAAACTGAAGACTGGCAGAACCTCTGGCGTGAGCTCAAGAGCATCGTCACACACTGGATCGAGCAGGGCGTTTACGTTTTCCGTGTGGACAACCCGCACACCAAACCTTTCGCGTTTTGGGAGTGGCTGATACGGGAGGTACGCCAGCAGTATCCGCAGGTGATCTTCCTGGCCGAGGCCTTCACCCGTCCGCGTGTGATGGAGCGGCTCGGCAAGATCGGGTTCACGCAGTCCTATACCTACTTCACGTGGCGCAACACAGCCGCTGAAATAAAAGAGTACATGCGCGAACTCACCCAAACCGAGATGCGCGACTTCTACCGTCCTAACTTCTGGCCCAACACCCCGGACATCCTGCCTCACGAACTGCAATCGGGCGGTGAGCCCGCGCATGTTACCCGTGTGGTGCTGGCGGCTACGCTGTCATCAAACTATGGTCTATACGGCCCCGTTTACGAGTTCGGCATCAACACGCCGGTACAGGGCAAGGAGGAGTACTGGAATTCCGAGAAATATGAAGTCATGCACTGGGACTGGGGCCGCCTCACCAAGATCAGAGAGGTCATCACCAAAATCAATAAGATACGACAAGTCAATCCGGCGCTTCAAACCACCTGGAACATTGCCTTTGGCGATACCGATAATCCGCAGCTCCTGTGCTACGCCAAGTGGGACAGCAGCTACCGGAACAAAATGCTGATGGTCGTGAACCTGGACCCGCACCATACGCAGGCGGGCTGGGTACAAGTGCCCTTGCACGCCCTCAAAATGGACAGCAACCAACAGTACATGGTGCACGACCTGATGACCGAACACAAATATACCTGGAACAGCGAGTGGAATTACGTGGAGCTCCGTCCGCACGAAATGCCTGTGCACGTCTTCCGCATCGAATCCGCTACCCCGGGCATGGGCCACGACAGTCTGGACGACACCTGGCTGCCTGATGACCATGGCAAACACGAATAAAACCGAAAAAACTATATGGCAGAAGACAACACCCTTCTCGACGACAACATTCACTGGTACAAAGACGCCATCATCTACGAGCTGCACATCAAGGCCTTCATGGATGGTAACGGCGACGGCATTGGCGACTTCAAAGGTCTCATGCAGAAGCTCGATTACCTGGAGGAACTGGGCGTAACCGCTATTTGGTTATTGCCTTTCTACCCTTCGCCGCTCAAAGACGACGGCTACGACATTGCCGACTACTTCAGCATCAATCCGAGCTACGGCACCATGCAGGATTTCAAGCTGTTTGTGAAGGAAGCGCATCGCCGGGGGCTCAAGGTGATCACCGAGCTGGTGATCAACCACACCTCCGATCAGCACCCCTGGTTCCAGCGGGCACGCCGCGCCAAGAAAGGCTCCAAGCACCGCGACTTCTATGTGTGGACCGATGACCCGAACCAGTACAAGGACGTACGCATTATCTTCACCGATTACGAGCCGAGCAACTGGACCTGGGACCCGGTGGCGGGCCAATACTACTGGCACCGTTTCTTCCATCACCAGCCTGACCTGAACTATGACAATCCGGAGGTGCAGAAAGAGGTGTTCAAGACCCTGGACTATTGGTTCGATATGGGTGTGGACGGCTTCCGACTGGATGCCGTGCCCTACCTGTTTGAGCGGGATGGCACCAACTGCGAAAACCTGCCTGAAACACACGAGTTCTTGAAAAAACTGCGGGCGCACGTGGACAAAAAATACGAGGGTAAGCTCCTGCTGGCCGAGGCGAACATGTGGCCCGAGGATTCGGCATCCTATTTCGGCGACGGTGACGAGTGTCACATGAACTACCACTTCCCGATCATGCCGCGCCTGTTCATGTCGGTGAAGATGGAGGACCGCTACCCGATCATCGACATCTTTGACCAGACACCGGCTATACCGGAGACCTGCCAGTGGGCCATGTTCCTGCGCAACCACGACGAACTCACGCTCGAAATGGTGACCGACGAGGAGCGCGACTACATGTACAAGGTATATACCCGCGATCCGCTCGCCAAGATCAACCTAGGTATACGCCACCGCCTGGCGCCGCTGCTGGGCAACGACCGCGCCAAGATTGAGCTGATGAACGTGCTGCTCTTCTCGATGAAAGGTACACCGGTGGTATACTATGGCGACGAGATAGGTATGGGGGACAACTACTACCTGGGTGACCGCGACGGTGTGCGCACCCCGATGCAGTGGAACGACAACCGCAATGCCGGCTTCTCGACGGCCAATCCGCAGAAGCTATACCTGCCCGTGATCATCGACCCGGAGTACAAGTACGAGTCGGTGAACGTGGATACGCAGCAGCACAACGCCAACTCACTGCTCTGGTGGATGCGCCGCGTCATCAACATGCGCAAGCGTTACAAGGCTTTCGGTCGTGGCGAAATTCGCTTCCTGAATCCGTCTAACGCCAAAGTGCTGGCCTTTGTGCGCTCTTACCAGGACGAGAACATCCTGGTAATTGCCAACCTGTCGCGCTTCCCGGAGGCGGTGGAACTGGACCTCCCGGAGTTCAGAGGCTATGTGCCGGTGGAGGTGTTCAGCAAAAACAAATTCCCGCAGATAAAAGAGGAAAGCTACGTGCTCACGATGGGAGCGCATGGTTACTACTGGTTTGAGTTGCAGCCGCAGGAAGTGAGCGGTCGCGAAGGCCTCGACATGAAGAAGCCTGCCATGCAGCTGCCGCCGCTTAGCCAGCCTATACCTGCCCGGGCGCTTAAAACACTTGAGAGCAAGGTGCTGCCACCATACGTGATGAACCGCCGCTGGTTCGGGGGCAAGGCCCGCACGATACAGCGCATGCAGGTGGTGAGTAACATGCCGATGACGGCGGGTCGCTTTGCCGCTTCGCTGCTGTTCATAGAAGTAAGCTACAACGAAGGTCTGCCGGAGCTGTACCAGCTGCCAATCGCTTTCGCGGTCGGTGAGCAGGAAGAAGAGCTCATTGCCAGTCAGCCGAACAGTGTGATCGCCCGCGTGACCATGGACGGGAAAGAAGGCATCCTGTATGATGCTGTCTACTCCGAAGACTACCGCCAGCTCTTGCTCAACCTGATGGCCAAACGCAAGTGCATCAAGGTCGATAGCGCTGAGTTAGTGGGTACGGGTAACCGTTCTATTGCCGCCAAAATAAAGGAGATTGGTCACCCGCTCTCTTCCAAGATTCTGGGGGCGGAGCAGAGCAACACCTCGGTGCTGTACGACAACCAATTCTTCCTGAAGGTATACCGCAAGCTCGACCGCACCCTGAACCCCGACGTGGAGATTGTGCAGGCGCTTACGGAGAAGAACTTCCCGAATGTGCCGATGTACCTGGGCTCGATAGAGCACGAAGAAGGAGGCAAAACACCGATGGTGCTTGTGATGCTGCAGGAACTGGTGCCGAACCAGGGCGATGCCTGGGTATACATGGAAGATTCGCTCAAGCGTTTCTTTGAGCGACTGCAGACGCACAAGGAGCATATTGAGCATATTGATACCACGGGTACGCTGGCAAAACCAGTGCCTTTTTCAGAGGCACCGGAGCACATGCAGCTGCAACTGGGAGGTGCTTCCGTAGAGCGCATCGAGCTACTGGGGCAACGTACCGCCGAGATGCACCTGGCGCTATCCGACATGGCTACCTCAAAGGACTTTGCGCCGGAAGACTTCTCGCTGCACTACCAGCGCTCGCTTTACTCGTCGCTCACCTCACTGGTGCGCAGCAACTTCGACAGTTTGCGCAAGCACCTGCCTAACCTGCCGGATGCCGTGCGGGCCGAGGCCGAGGAGGTACTGCAAATGCGACAGGAAGTGCTCGAGCGGCTTAAGATGATCTTCCGCCGCAAGATCGATACCATGAAGATTCGCACCCACGGCGACTACCACCTGGGGCAAGTGCTCTTCACGGGCCGCGACTTCATTATCATCGACTTCGAGGGCGAGCCAGCCCGCTCTTTCAGCGAACGCCGACTGAAGCGCTCACCGCTGCGTGACGTGGCCGGCATGATCCGCTCATTCCACTATGCGGCTTACAACGCGCTTTTCCAGCAGGACAGTTTCCGCAAAGAAGATGGCGACTATCTGGAACAGTGGGCTGAGCAATGGTACCACTACGCGAGCGGCTTCTTTATGCATACTTACCTGGGTATAACCAAGGGTACGGGCGTAGTGCCCGAAAATGAAGAAGATATAGAAGTACTGATGGAAACCTTCCTGCTCGAGAAGGCGATCTATGAACTGGGATATGAACTGAACAACCGTCCGGATTGGGTGCTCATCCCGATCAGGGGCATAAAGTACATCATGAGGAAATATCAGAATGGCTAAGAAAAAGGAACAGGAGAACACACAGCAGAACCCGATGGCGGGAACAGGTATGGAAACCGGGGCCGGCGCAGCCATGAACGAAGGCACGGACACGAAAAAGGCTGGTGGCAGAAAGAAAAGCAAAAAAGACGAAGGTATAGCCACCGTGGAAGTGCAGTCAGGTGCGGCTGCGGCTCCTGCCAAAAGGGGCAGACCGCGTAAATCGGACACTTCCGAAGTGGGAGCGGCAGCGCAGGAAGTGATGGTGAAGCCAAAGCGGGGACGTGCAGCCAAGGCTACCACAGCCGAAGAGACGTCTGCAACTGGTGAAGCAAAGCCGAAACGAGGCAGGTCCGCCAAGTCGGTGACGCAGCAACAGGAGGCGGAGGCGCAGGAGACGGGCTTGTCTACCACGCCAGCCCCCGTGATGGAGCAGCCGCAGCAGGAACAGACCGGGCCGGTTTATTACGACATCAGCCGCCTGTCAGAGTTTGATATCTACCTGTTCCGCGAAGGCCGTCATTTCAACCTGTACGAGAAGCTGGGTTCGCACCTGATGGAGCGACAGGGCACCAAAGGGGCATACTTTGCAGTATGGGCCCCAAACGCCGAGCAAGTATCCGTGATGGGCGATTTCAATTCCTGGAATCGTGAAAGCCACCAACTGCTGGCCCGGGCTGATGGCTCCGGCATTTGGGAAGGTTTTATACCTGTGGTGCATGCCGGCATGCTGTACAAGTACCACATCCGGTCACGCTACCACATGTACCATGTAGAGAAGAGCGACCCCTTTGCGCTGCGCCGTGAAAAACCGCCGCAAACCGCTTCGGTCGTGCACGAACTGCACCACAACTGGCAGGACAATGACTGGCTGGAGCAGCGCAGGGCGCGCCATGGCCAGCCGCAGCCTTACTCGGTATACGAACTGCACGTCGGCTCATGGCGTCGCAAGCCCGAAGACAATAACCGGCCGCTAACCTACCGCGAATTGGCCGAGGAACTGCCGGCTTATGTCAAGAACCTGGGCTTTACGCATGTAGAGTTCATGCCGGTGATGTACCATCCTTTTAGCGGCTCCTGGGGCTACCAGATCACGGGTTACTTTGCAGCGGCCAGCATCTACGGCTCACCGGAAGATCTGATGTGCCTGATCGATGCGCTGCACCGCGAAGGCATCGGCGTGATCATGGACTGGGTGCCCTCGCACTTCCCGTCAGACGAACATGGCCTGGCTTACTTCGACGGCACGCACCTGTTCGAGCATGCCGATCCACGCAAAGGCTATCACCCGGACTGGAACAGCTACATTTTCAACTACGGGCGCAACGAGGTGCGTTCTTTCCTGATCAGCAACGCCTTGTTCTGGCTCGATAAGTACCATGTGGATGGTTTACGAGTAGATGCCGTGGCTTCCATGCTATACCTGGACTACAGCCGCAAACATGATGAGTGGATCCCGAATGAATTTGGCGGGCGCGAGAACCTGGAGGCGATCTCTTTGCTGAAAGATTTCAATGAAGCAGTACACACGCAGTTCCCGGAAACGCTCACGATTGCAGAAGAGTCCACGGCCTGGCCGCAGGTGACGGGTAAAGTAGCAGACGGCGGCCTTGGCTTTGATATGAAGTGGATGATGGGCTGGATGCACGATACGCTGACCTACTTTTCCAAAGATCCGATCTACCGCAGGCACCACCAGGGCGATATTACCTTCAGTATCATTTACGCCTTTAGCGAGCGTTTCATGCTGCCGCTCTCACACGATGAAGTGGTGCACGGCAAAGGCTCTCTGATCCGCAAAATGCCAGGCGACGAATGGCAGGCTTTTGCGAACCTGCGGGCGCTCTATACCTACATGTATGCGCATCCTGGCGCCAAGCTCCTGTTCATGGGCGCTGAACTGGCACAAAGCACTGAATGGAATCATGACAGCAGCCTGGACTGGCACCTGTTGGAGTTTAAGTACCATGCCGGTATTCAGGAGCTTATACGCGCACTGAACCATACCTACCGTGAGCAGCCTGCTCTCTATAGCAAAGCCTTTGACCCGTCAGGCTTCGAGTGGATCGACTTTAACGATGCGCACAACAGCGTGATGAGCTTCCTGCGCAAAGGGGAGCGACCTGAAGACCAGTTGTTGGTAGTTTGCAATTTCACTCCGGGTGTGCACGAGCATTACCGCCTGGGTGTTCCGCTTGGAGGCAGCTGGGTAGAGGTGTTCAACAGCGACGATAACCGTTTTGGAGGTAGTAATTTCCACAACCATGGTACACTGCAGGCTATACCTGATTCTTTCCACGGGCATGATTACTCTATTGTACTGAAGTTGCCACCTATGGCCGTGGTGTATTTTAAGTATCAGCCGGCTTAGTCTTATATGATTGGATTGGTGTGAAGCCAATGAAAAAAGAGAGCGTCTGTTCTGACTGAACAGACGCTCTCTTTTTGTCTAAGCTACCCCCGGTTCTTTACTTCCCCTTCCTCAGCGGGAGATGTCTCCAGATGCTGCGCTTGCCTTCTTCTTCCGGCATATCCGTTTCGGACACGGACCGCACGTCCTCGATCGAATAGAAGGCGTTGGGGTTGTAGTCGCGGATGATCTGGATGACCTCCTGTAGCTTTTTGCGCTTGACGATCATAAAGAGCAGATTGACTTTGCCGCGGGTGCCTTTGGCGTCGAGGGCGGTGAGGCGGTAGCCACGGCCGGCCAGGCGGTCGATTAGCTGTTCGCCTGAGTCAACGGTGATAACACGCACCACTACCTGGCCCAGGGCCAGTTTCTGCTCAATACGCAGGCCCAGGAAGTTACCGGTCGCAAAGCCAGCTGCCCAGGCAAAGTATGAAGCGAAATTGCTCAGGTTCTGCATCACCTGCGTGATGGCGACAAGCCAGATCAGCACTTCCAGAAAGCCCAGCAGCGGAGCCACTACTTTGTCACCTTTCGAAATAAAAACGATACGCAAGGTGCCCAGCGTCACGTCCATAATACGGGCAAGAAATATAAGCACAGGTATAATGACCCAATTGACAAGGTCAGGGTCAATTCCTTTGAAGTAATCCATGTTTTGGTTTATCCTTTGGCAAATGTGTAAGCTGTTACTACGAATGGCCAGAAATGGTTTCCTGATCCAGGGAGGCACGGACCTTAGGCAAGGCTTCCGGGTGATGCTCCTGTATAAAGGTAATAAGTTTTTCGCGGATATGGCACCTTAAATCCCAGGCTGCGCCGGAACTGGGGGCGCTCACCATCACACGCAGCTCCAGCGTGCGCTCTTTGGCATCAGTTACCTGCAGGTTTTGCACCTGGCGGTCCCACAGCGGCGTATTTTCAAGAATGCGAGCCAGCTCGGCCCGTATCTTCTCGATCGGTGCCCGGTAATCCAGGTGTAGGTATACCGTGGCCAGGATGTCGGAACTGCTGCGTGTCCAGTTCTGGAAGGGCTTCTCGATGAAGTAGTTGAGCGGCAGTACCATGCGACGGTTGTCCCAGATGCGCAGGACCACATAGGTTAGCGTAATTTCCTCTACACGGCCAAACTCACCCTCCAGCACCAGCACATCGTCGATGCGGATGGGCTGCGAGAAGGCAATCTGCAAACCAGCCAGCAGGTTGGACAAGGAGCGCTGGGCTGCAAAACCTACGATGATGCCCGCTATACCTGCCGAAGTAAGCATACCAGTACCCAGCTTGCGAACCGGCTCAAACGACAGCAGCATGAGCGATACCGTGATGAAGCTGATCAGCACCATGGACAGTTTTTTGATAAACTGCAGCTGTGTGATCAGGCGCCGCTCCCGTATGTTGTCTTCTTTGGTGATATTGTACTTGAGCCGCACCATATCCTGCACCACAAAAACCAACTGCAGCAGGATCCAGCCAAATCCCGCAATGTTGAGCAACTCGATCAGGCGTCTGAAAAAATAGTACTGATCGGGCGTAAAAGGGGTCGAGCTAAGTACGAAAGCGGCAAAGAGCAGCGGTATAAAAAAGGTGAGCGGCCGGTCAAGGTGGCGTGTAACCGAGGCCATCAATTGCGGGCTTGTCTTGCGGTTGTAGAGGTTCAGCATCCAGAAGAGCAGCACTTTCACCAGCAGTCCTACCAGTATGGCAATTCCCATAATCAGTAGTCCGAGTGCAAGATGGTCCAGTTCGGCTATAAATTGAGATAATCGTTGCATAAGCTAAAAACAGTCGGGTTGGGCGTCCTGTCATCGCCTCTCACATACGCTTATTCATAAAGATGGGTACCATACTGGCAGGTAAATGCTTCTGTTTCAGGAGGCGTTTTTTATTTAATAGAAAAATGACTATATAGTTAAAACGTGCATGCAACTATATCCGTATGATATAAAGACTGCCTGTACCACAAATAGGCGAAGAATTTTTTTGAATCCGGACACTGAATGTTGTTGACCCACACCCTGGGCTAGCAGCTGCAGAAGCCTGACATAAGGTGTAATCACATGGCAAAATTGATTATTGTATCAAACCGACTCCCTGTAAAGCTACAGGAAAGCGAAGGTCGGCTTGATTTTAAACCGAGTGAGGGTGGCCTCGCAACGGGGTTAGGCTCTATCTATAAAAAGAAGAACAACCTTTGGATTGGCTGGCCTGGCATGGTAGTCGAAGATGAGACGCAACAGCAGCAAATCGTCGATAACCTGAACGGGCAGAACATGCACCCCGTCTTTCTTTCCGATAGAGAGATAAAAGAATTTTACGAGGGCTTCAGCAACGAAACGCTGTGGCCTACTTTCCACTACTTCAGTCAGTACGCTATATACGAGCAGCAGCTTTGGGAAACCTATGTAGAGGTAAACCAGAAGTACTGCGACGAAGTGGTGAAACTGGCAGAACCGGATGACACCATCTGGGTGCATGACTACCAGCTTTTGCTGTTGCCTTCTATGCTGCGCGAAAAACTGCCGGATAGCACGATTGGTTTCTTCCAGCATATTCCTTTTCCATCGTATGAGGTTTTCCGCCTCCTGCCCTGGCGAAAAGAGCTGCTGGAAGGTATGCTGGGTTCCGACCTGATTGGTTTCCATACCTACGACGACATGCGCCACTTCCTGAGCTCCGTCAACCGACTGGTAGGCCACGGCAGTACGCACGGCTGGATCAACACCGGCACCCGCTCTATGCTTGTCGACTCTTTCCCGATGGGGATTGACTACGAGAAGTACGAAGAAACGGCAGACAGTGAGGAGGTAAAGCAATTAGAAAAGGTATACCGTAACAACCTGCACTCCAAAAAGATCGTGCTCTCCATCGACCGCCTGGACTACTCCAAAGGTATACCGCAGCGCTTGCAGTCCTTTGAGCTGTTCCTGGAGCGCTACCCCGAGTTTCACGAGAAGGTGACGCTGGTGATGCTGGTGGTGCCGTCGCGCGATGCTGTGGAGAAATACAAGGAGCTGAAAGAGGAGGTAGATGAACTGGTGGGTCGCATCAACGGCAAGTATAGCCACATGAACTGGAACCCGATCCAGTATTTCTACCGCTCATATCCGCTCGAAACGCTTTCTGCCTTTTACCGCATGGCCGATGTGGCGCTGGTAACGCCGATGCGCGATGGTATGAACCTGGTGTGCAAGGAGTACGTGGCCAGTAAACTCGACCAGAAGGGTGTCCTGATCCTGAGCGAAATGGCAGGCGCTTCGAAAGAGCTTTCAGAGGCACTGCTCATCAACCCGAATGATATCAACCAGATGGTGGAAACCCTGCACACGGCCCTGACCATGCCGGAGGAAGTGCAGCAGAAGCACATGCAGCACATGCAGGAGTCGCTGCGCAGGTATAACATCCACCATTGGGTGAGCATGTTTATGGACCGCCTCTCTTATGTGAAGATCAAGCAGCTGTCCATGGCTACGACTTACCTCGACGAAGCAACCTACCAGGAACTCAGCAATTCCTACGAAGAGGCAAGTTCCCGCCTGTTCTTCCTGGAGTACGACGGCGCTTTGGTGGACTACCACAACCGTCCGCTCATGGCCGCCCCAGACGAAGATTTGCTGGAGCTCTTGCAGGTATTGAGCAGCAATTCCAAGAACAGAGTGGTGGTGATCAGCAGCCGCGAGAAAGACAATATGCAGCGCTGGCTGGGCCACATGAACATCGACCTGATAGCCGAGCATGGCGTTTGGATAAAGCAACGCGGCACTGGCTGGCAGACCATGACCAGCCTGATCGACGATTGGAAAAGCGATATCCGCCTGATTCTGGACCTGTACGTGGACCGTACGCCGGGCTCGTTTATCGAAGAGAAGGAATACTCGCTGGTTTGGCATTACCGCCGCGTAGAGACAGGTTTGGGTGAATTGCGTGCCCGTGAGCTGGTGAGTCACCTCAACTTCCTGGCTACCAACAGCAACCTGCAGGTGCTCGACGGGCAAATGGCCGTGGAAATCAAGGCGCAGGAGGTCAGCAAAGGCAAAGCGACAAGTTACTGGCTCAACATGTACCCACACGACTTCGTGCTGGCCATCGGCGACGACTGGGGCGATGAGGATATCTTCAAAGCCATGCCGCGAGAGGCCTATACTGTAAAGATCGGTAATACGCACTCCGTAGCAAAATATCACCTCGACAGCTGCGAAGAAGCCCGCAAACTCCTGTCACGGCTGATCGGGCTGAAACAGAAAAAACTTCCGAAAGAATTGTTATAGGTTTGAATAT